>JAVBKZ010000086.1:0-3570 GCA_031553755.1 Bacteroidales bacterium
TTATACTACCTAATCGCTCTGTCATCCTGAACTTGATTCAGGATCTCTTAATGAATTGCTGATTATCAATAGATTGCGGGTCAAGCCCGCAATGACAAATTAGGTTTTTAATTTGTTAGGTAAAATAACGGATACTCATAATTTATATTATTGTCGCCACGGAATACGCAGATTTTTATATTTAATATTGGCAATCTGTATTATTCAGCGGAATCTACGGGAAATAATTTTTAATTTAATTTTCAACTCATACTTATGATAATACATTTATACTCTACTTAGTCGAACAAAAGTAAAAATAAAATTGTTTCGTTCATTATTTTTTCAATTTCGAAATCATTTTTTCCACTCCTTTCCTGATAGAATTCAAACCAAAAAGTTCAGGTTTCAAATCATCCGATCCAATCCAAAACAATTCGGCAACATCATCAGAAGCGACAATTTTTGAACCGTCCGCGATTCGCGCCTCGAAAAACATATCTACCGTATGTACCTCAAAACCAGAATAAGGATAGATATTCGGAAGAGAAAATACAAATTCAAAATTATCAATTTTTAAATGGGTTTCCTCTTCGACTTCCCTGCGAATCGCCTCCTCTCCCGTTTCATTTAGGTCGACAAAACCTCCGGGTAAATCGAATGTTCCTTTTGCCGGTTCTTTAGCTCGACGGGCAACTAATAATTTACCTGCATCATCAAAGATAAACGCGACTGTTGCCGCTCCCGGATTAAAATAATATACAAAACTACAATCCGTACATTTTTTGGATTTGAAGTCATTGATTATAAATAAAGAAGAACCACAAAGGGGACAATATTTAAATAGCCGAAGAGGATGATTATTTGACATAAATACAAAATAATAATTATTTCAGGCACTGCAATTACCACGAAAAACACTGTTCAAAGTTAATATTTTTTTAATAAAGTCCTTAAATTATCATTATGCTAAACTAAAAACTTATCGGGGACTTGTGCTTTGTATTTGTTTTACCGGTATCCATATTTCTTCTTCCGAAGTTGGGTCGTTATTTTTGTATCTGTCTCCCAAAATTTCAAAATGTGGCCTATCATCTAAAACGTAACCTGAATTCGGCAACCATGTTCCGAAAATGTATTGAAAAATAGAGCTATCGGTGTTCGATCCTTTGTAGTTAAAGATTGCGTAAAGACCTCTTGGTAATATAAATGTCTCCATTCCGTCAGGCACGTTATCAAAATTTTCAACTTCCACAGTCGCCCATCTTTCAAATTCGTTTGTAGGCTTAAAGTCGGCAAAATGTGCCGGCTTATATACAACCAATGAAATTAAATCATTCGTCACATTATTAGTGATTTCTTTTCTCCTCGGCGTAAAATCACTCCAAAGTTCGCCTATCTTATAGTTAGAAAAACTCATTATTAATCGTTTTCCGACCAATTTTTTTTCATTTATATTTTTAATTCTTAGCAAGTGTGTCATCAAATTTAATCTATTTATTGAAAGTTGAACACTCAATGATTAATTGCTTGATTTTAAACGTTTAACATTAAACATTTTCAGAAAATATTAATTTTGAACGATTATTTATGATTTTTTATGGTATTATCGACTCTGTTTTGCAAAAGTACTCATAAAAATATCCGACAAAGCAAATTATCAAGTGTTTTTCATTTACTATTTTAACAACCTATCTACCGACCTGATTGTTATATAATCAATCAATTTATTTGTAAATTTGTTGTAACATTTTAATTGATAGATCATGAATACATCGGATAAAATAGTACCCGATAAGTAATTAGCTTTTTTTGTATTAACACCTGTATCCGTTTGGTTATCAGTTCTGTTGCTTATCGCCTTTTGCGGATGGCAAAAAGCCGGATTGAAATTCCGCTATACCAAGTGGGACGATTTTTTTATGGCTGCTTTGATAGAAGCCGGCTACACATTTGTGGCAGGTCTTGTCTTTATTCTTTTTGCTTTGATATAAAATTGATGTTGTTATGAATATGAATAAAATTATCCCTTGTGTTTGGTTTCATGCAGATAGCGGCAAGATTTATTTTCTCAAAATCTTTTCCCCTTTCGCCAATTCATCTATCAATAGACTTTAGCGTTGTTCATTTGTTATTTCTTTGCAGGATGATTATTTTCCGCTACTCTGAATTTCACTATTTTTTCAATCAGGTTGTAAGGTATCGGCTGATTGAGTGGAAATTGCACAGAACCTTTACCCTGTTTGTATTTAGATAGTTCTTCGCTGAATTCGCTATGTCCCGAAGGTGTCGCGTAAAATCCGATATGATTTTTGAAGGCGGCAAAGTATACCAAAGGTTTTTTGTTGGTTTTATAACCGGGCATCCCGTATGCCATCAATTCCTCTGCATTGGGCGCATTGTCTTTTATCAACTTCCTGATGTTTCTCAAAATTTCCTGAACATTGTCGGGAAATTGGCTGATGTATGTTTCAATAGTATCCATATTTATTCTTTATGTTTAATGTTTTCTACAATACCATTAATAATTATGTCCCAATCTTGAACATGCAATTCGTGTCCGGTTCCCTCAAGTTCAATGAGTTTAGCATTTTTTAATTTATTCAACATTACCTTTGCATGGTTGAAATGACAAACCACATCTTCGGTTCCATGAATAATCAAAGTTGGCAAATTTATTTCGTTCAACCTATTGTAATATTCATCTCCGCCTTGTATGGCCGCGTGATTAAACATGCTGATATAATTGTTCGCCCGATTGAATTCCGCCCGAATCAATTTTTCACTCCTAATGATGTCGTACGGTTTCTTTCCGCTAACAATATGCAATCCTTCAAGCATATAGCGAACCACACTATCTTCATTTGTCCAATCTACCGATATTGCTTTTGATTGATATTTCAAAATCCTTTTGTCCATTTCGGGGATATTCGAGTCTGAATCAGCCCAAGGCATGGTGGAGAAAAGAGTCAACGATAGCATTCTTTTTGGATATTTCAATGCCGCTATTTGCGCGACCATTCCTCCTAAGGACATTCCGACAAAGTGAACTTTCTCTATTCCATAATCGTCTAAAATAGCAATTGCATCATCCACAAAATCAACAATACTATAAGGTATTGTTCCGGTTGGATAATTTGTAGATTTGCCCACATCTCTATTGTCGTATCGAATGACATAAAAACCTTTATCCGCTAACTTCCGGCAAAAGTCTTCATCCCAAAACAACATCGAAACAGTTGCTCCCGCTGATAGTAGTATTGCAGGATTACTGTTGTTTCCAAAACTTTCCGTACAAAGGGATACATTATTATTGTTTACAAATTTTTCGTTCATTCTATTTCTTTGTTACCTAGCGTCTTTGTGGCTGATTATTTTACTACCATCATTTAATGCTCTTACAAAAATACGGATTAAAAAAACATCTACTATAGAATTAAAGACTAAATCTCAGGGCAAACGCATCTTAATTTGTTAGGATTTTCAATAAATATTCATTATTCCATCCGGCATCAAGTCTTTTGCCTTTGACGCTTCTTTTCTTAGATTGTTCATTTTTAACCAGATTGAGTGCAATTCTATTAATCATGG
>JAVBKZ010000081.1:0-39628 GCA_031553755.1 Bacteroidales bacterium
ATAAGACTAAAATTGAGAAAAAATAAATATGTTACTATCTGATAATTTGTATAAAGGAATAACCAACTCAATACTTTTGAATTCTTACAATACAAACAAATGTGGATTATTGGGTAAAGCAGGTTACTCTTTGTGTTTATTTGAAATTTTCCGTCATATAAAAAACAAAAAATTGGAAGAATACGCCTTCGAATTCTTACAAGAAGCAATAAATTTTAATTCTAACAACTTAAACGAGAAAGAAGATATTGCGTATGTGATTTTATATTTGATTAAGAATCGTTTCATAGACGCAAGTTATACTGACTTATATGAAAATCCGCACAATGAAATACTTGTTTCTATAGGAAATCTTAACTCCGAATACAATCTTTTGGATGATTTTAATCACCTATTTTTCTTATATTCAACAAGAAAATATATTTCGAAGCACAACAAGCAATTTCTATCAAACTTATTAATAAAAAATATTCATCAAAACTGTTCTACTTTGATTGGTGATAATAACTTTTTTTATGACTATGCTTCTAAATATTTGGCATTTCATAACCTATTTGTGATTCCATTTCCGAGATATAATAGGACTGCAAATATTATCATCGAATTTGTTAAAGAAATGAATTTAAAGAATATAGTTTTCCAGAATCTTAATTTTATCTTTCAATTTTGTTTATTTGCTTTTTGCTCCAAACAAGAAAATTTGATAAAATTAGGTGAAAATATGATTTCTGTTTTTCTGAAAAATTTTCATCCGAATTTTTTCTCTTTTCAAGAGACAATTAATTTTATTTTTTACACTCACCAAATTACTAGATTAGTGGCTAAAGATAATGATAGAATAAAAAAAATTGAAAATATAAGAAAGGATTTGAATGAAAATATATCGTTCTTTGAACGAAAAATTTTGAATCAGAATTTAGCAACATCTGAACTATTTGGATCAGTTTTAATACAATTAATAATTCTACACATTTACTGGGACAGTTTAGATAATCCGTTTTTTATTAGCAAGCTATCAAATCTTTTCAATAAATTTTTCATAAGTGATACTGCTTATGTATAAAAAAGAAAAAATACATGTTGTATCACTTGAAATGACAGATTCGTGTATAAGCGGTGCCTCTCGTTTTGGAAAATTTCTTAAAAATGGACTACAAAAAGATTATTCAGATAAAATAGTATTTCACCAAATACTTTTAATTAATAATCATGGAATTCTTTTCCCAAGTATTAATACAAACGAAGAATGTATAAATGTTCAAATCCCAATTCAAAAGGAAAGAATAGGGTTATTGAAAGAAAAATACTGGAGAACAAAATTTTTTCATGTTATTGTTGATATTCTATGCCCACACTTAGACAATAAAGAAACGATTTTTGTCTGGCATTGCCAAACTCCTTTTTTATTAGGTTTAGCACAAATTTTAAAGGCAAATTTAGGAGGAAAAATTATTCTTCATATCCACGCAATATTTTGGAAATTTAAAATAGAAGATAATCCAAGTTTATTTAATTTTTTTTATCTCAAATATGAGGAAAAAGAATTTTCCGTATTTAATAAAGAAAATGAAAACGAATATGGAGTTTGTGATTGTATTATTTGTGTTTCTTCTTGTTCAAAGGAGTTCTTCGAAAATATTTATCAAATTAGAAAAGAAAAAATCAATATTATTTTTAATGGATTGTCCGATATTACGTTCAATAGACTGTTAGATAAAGAAGAAACATTAAAGTTTCTTTTTGTAGGAAGAATATGCAATGGAAAAGGCATTCTCAATCTCCTCTCAGCCTTACGAAAAGTAAAATATCAAGGGTATAATTTTATATTAAACATAGCGGGTTTTGGGCACTCAACATTCATTCAAAACCTAAAAGAAAACTATTATGACTTAAATTTAAACTTCTTAGGCCAATTACCATTTGAAGAATTACAAAAATTATATTCAACTTGTACTATAGGAATAATCCCCTCTCTTCATGAACAATGTAGTTATGTTGCTATTGAGATGGCTATGTTTGGAGTTCCGATGATTGTTTCAGATGTAGATGCTTTATCAGAAATGTTTGAACATGAACAAACTGCATTAATGACCCCACTTGTATTTGATCCTGATTTTGGATTAAATGCAGATGAAGATAAATTTGTAGAAAATATCATTCGTTTGATTGAAGATGGAGAATTGCGAAAAAAATTGAGTAAAAATGTCCGTATACACTATAAAAAATATTTTACCTTAGATAGAATGATAAAAGAAACAGTAGCAGTATACCATCAAATATTAGGATTACCATGCCAGAAGTAAGTATTCTAATGCCCGTAAGGAATGGAGAAAAGACAATAAAAGAATCTATTAATAGCATATTACGCCAAGCATTTGAAGATTTTGAGTTGATCATTATGGATGATGGTTCAACAGACTGTACTGTTGAAATTATCAAATCATATTGCGATAGCCGTATCCGGTTAGAAAAACGTTCTCCCGGATTTATCAATAACTTGAATGAAGGATTGAAATTATCAAAAGGAACATTCATTGCCCGTATGGATGCAGATGACATTATGCACAGCGAACGAATTCGTATCCAAGTCAAACGCATGAAACAAAAACCGGAAATTACAGTTTGTGGCACATGGATGAAGACATTCAGTAGTACCAGTATTCCTATTCAATTAAAAGCTATGGAATATGAAATTTACAATCCGATATTGGAAATGTTAAAAGGTAATCTTCTGTTTCATCCCACAACGATGATTAGAAAATCATTTTTAGAACAACATCATTTACAGTATGAGAATTACCCTTGTGCAGAAGATTATAAGTTATGGTTTGATATTGCGTGTCATAGAGGACTGCTTTTTATTGAACCTCAAAACTTATTATTTTACCGCATTTCTGATTACCAGGTAACCGTCACTCGAAAGGAAGAAATGCAACAACAAACACTCCGCATAAAAAGAAAAATACTGAAATATTTATTAAAACAACCTGAATATCAAGATGAAGATCTATCTTCACTTTATCAATACATTGTAAATATAATCAATAAAAAATGGTTTGCAGAAGAACATGTATATTCTTTATTTTATAGATTGTTAAAAAACAAATTAAATCAATCGTGTAAAATTTTATAAAAGTAAAAAAATCACATGCCATTCAATACCTTTCCCCACGAATACCAAATGGACTCCAAAGACTGCGGTCCGGCCAGTCTGAAAATCATAGCCAAATACTATGGAAAATATTATTCACTTCAATACTTGCGTGATATTTGCGGAATTACGCGCGAAGGCGTTTCGTTTTCCGACATCAGTTATGCCGCTGATAAAATTGGTCTGCGAAGTATTTCTGTAAAAGCAACCATAGATGATTTGGCAGACAGGGTATTGCTTCCTTGTATTATCCATTGGGACAATAATCACTTTATAGTCGTTTACAAAGTTTCTAAAAATAAAGTATATGTTTCAGATCCTGCTAAAGGGTTATTGTCTCACAACCTCGAAGAATTTAAAGATAAATGGTATAAAAAAGGAGAAGGACATGGCATACTGATGGCTCTTGAACCGATGGCGTGCTTCAAACAAATTGAAGCCCATGAAAAAAAAGAACGCCTGAAAACATTCGGAAATTTACTGGGATATTTTACTCCCTACAAAAAGGCTTTTTCGATGTTATTTGGTATTATGCTAATCGCTACTTTATTGCAAGCATTGTTGCCTTTTATTTCCAAATCGGTTATTGATATCGGTATTCATACCCGCGATGTCAATTTTATTTATATGGTATTGGCAGGTAATATTGTATTATTATTGAGCATTACTTTATCAAACGTTTTGCGCGACTGGGTATTATTGCATGTTACCACCAGAGTGAATATTTCCCTTATCTCGGATTATCTCATTAAACTGATGAAACTTCCGGTTACTTTTTTTGAAAATAAATTAGTCGGAGATATCTTGCAACGTGCCAATGACCATGAACGTATCCGTGGTTTTGTGATGAATAATTCGATCGGCATGCTGTTTTCATTGATCACATTTTTTATATTCAGTATTATTCTTTTGGTTTATAACAGTACTATTTTCTTTATATTTATTGCAGGAAGCGCTTTGTACGCGACATGGGTACTTACATTTCTTCGAGTCCGCAAAAAACTCGATTGGGAATATTTTGAATTGATTTCGAAGAACCAAAGCTATTGGGTGGAAACGATTGGAAACATACAGGAAATTAAAATCAACAACTATGAAGACCTGAAACGATGGAAATGGGAAGCTATCCAAGCCAGGTTATACAGGGTCAATATGAAAGTGTTGAAAATCAATAACGCCCAATCGTTGGGAGCTCAATTCATCAACAGTTTGCAAAATATGGCAGTTACGTTTTTCTGCGCGATTGCCGTTATTAATGGAGAAATTACTTTTGGAGTAATGATTTCCACCCAGTTTATCATCGGAATGCTCAACGGGCCGGTCGCTCAATTCGTAGGATTTATACAATCGGCTCAATATGCTAAAATCAGTTTTATGCGTATCAATGAAATACATCAACTGAAAGATGAAGACGATACCAATAGCGTGGCCAACAACAATATCGAATTACCACAAGATAAAAGTCTGGTACTGAAAAATGTTTCATTCCAATATACACCGAATTCGCCCATCGTTTTGAAAAATTTATACCTGCAAATTCCTGAAGGAAAAATAACTGCAATTGTAGGAAACAGCGGTTGTGGGAAATCAACCCTACTTAAATTATTATTAAGGTTGTATAATCCTTCCTATGGAGAAGTATTGATTGGCAATATGAATGTAAACAATATCAGTTTAAGGAAATGGCGGAGTAAATGCGGTTGTGTGATGCAAGACGGAAAGTTGTTTAATGATACAATCCAGAATAATATAATACTTAATGAAGAAAACATTGATTACGAAGCATTGCGACAAGCAGTGGAAGTCGCCAATATCGCTCGTGAAATTGAAGCCATGCCTCAGGGATATCAAACAATGATTGGGGAAATGGGGCGCGGATTGAGCGGCGGACAACGGCAACGGTTGTTGATTGCCAGGGCGTTGTACAAAAAACCTGATTATCTTTTTTTGGATGAAGCCACCAATTCATTGGATTCTATCAATGAACAGAAAATTGTTAAAGCGCTCGACAATGTATTCAAAGACCGTACGGTTATTGTTGTCGCGCATCGGTTAAGCACCATTCGGAAAGCCGATCAAATCGTCGTGCTTCACAACGGAATGATTGCGGAAATAGGAAATCATGAAAAATTGATGGAAAATAAAAAGCTTTATTATGATATGGTTGTAAGCCAATACCATACGGAATCGGAGAAGAAACTTGAAGTGACTATAGTGGAGAACTGAAAATTGAAAATTGAGAATGAAGAAAAATAAACAGATCAATAGAAGTGAGGAGGTTAAAGATATTATTGACAGGATGCCAACTTCATTCGGTCGTTGGGTATCAATCGCTGTAATCGTCTTCGCCTGTTTGCTTTTACTATTCGGGTGGATTATTAAATATCCCGATACGGTTACCGGACAAATCAAAATCAATTCCGATAAAATGCCGGTCAAACTTGTAGCCGGTTCTTCCGGAAAAATATACATATTTGATTTTCATCCCCGCGATGGAGTGAAAGAAAGTGATTATATCGCTGTTATTCAAAATTCGGCAAATACCGAAAATATGAAGGAAATTTCCAAACTGATTTCAACTTTCAATCCCAACAATGATTCCATATTGGAAATGGAGAGCATATTTCCCGACAAAGTGTCTTTGGGAGAATTGAACCTCAAATATTATACGTTCCTTACCGCTTTGAAAAATAAATGCAGGTATGAACAAGATAATCCTTACCTGCAACAGGAAAAAACGATACAGGAAGACATTCGTTGGAAAGAAAAAATTTATAACCAAACAACCGAAAATATACAGACAACGGAAGAAAGGATGGAAATTGCTAAAAAATGGTATGAAAAAGATGCTTCACTGAATAAAAAAGAGGTTATTCACGAACAAGAATTAGACCGGACTAAAAATGAATACCTCTCGGCCAAACAAAGCGTACAAGGACTAAGGAAAGAAGCTTCATCCATTCAAATGCAAATAGCCGATTCCCGGAATAAACTTGTTCAATTAAAAATAGAACAAAATGAAAAGGAAAAACAATTACAGATAGACTTACTTTCTTCTTATCATGACTTGAATGACAATATCAAGTTGTGGGAACAAAAATATGTATTGAAAGCTCCTTTTGACGGACAAGTGGAATTTCTTAAGTTTTGGACAAACGATCAATTTGTGCAAGCAGGAGAAGAAGTATTCAGCATTGTACCCAAAGAAAGTAATATTCTCGGACAGGTATTGCTTCCTTCGAGTGGTGCAGGCAAAGTAAAACCGGGATGTAAAGTTACTGTGAAATTAGACAATTATCCTTATATGGAATTTGGTTCTGTTGAAGGAATTGTTAGTTCTTTGTCGTTGATCACCCGTCAGGAACAAGTTCAACAAGGAAATATCAATACTTACCTTGTTTTGGTAGATTTACCGCAAGGGCTTACTACCAATTATGGAGAAAAATTGGATTTTAAATATGAAATCGAAGGAATTGACGATATCATTGTCCGTGACCGCAGATTAATTCAACGTCTTTTCGATAATCTCAGGTACAGGACGAAAGCTAAATAGGGCAAGTAAATGTCTTAAAAATCGCAGGAATCGTCTTATTTTTCTACGTTTTTATAACATTTACCGAATTGGTTCAGCGAGTTCTTCGGGATTTATTTTATAGTTAACGCTTCACTAAACTAAAATTCAACACCTAAACTTCCTAACAACAATGTATCTGTTTTTTTTACAGAAGAAGTAATAGGCATGCTATTGTATTCATATTCATAAGAAGCTTTCAGGAAAACATATTTATTGACCCTGAAATTCAGGTTAAAAATAGCATAAATCAGGTAATCATCAAATTCAGCCATGTTAGGTTTATAATAAATTTCGGCCAATAAATAAATATTTTCCATCAATCTTTGTTTGAATTTAGGACGAATAGACATGCGTAGTCTTTCCTTGTTAGGTTTGTTGGCTTTTTCCGTATAATTCTCCAAATCATATAATAAAGCTGTACTAATTGAATAATCAGCAAAATCATCTTTTATGAAGAAACGATATTTGGCGCCAATTAATCCGGAATATCTATAATTGATTTGTCTGAATTCATTGCTGTAAAATTCAAACCTGATAAATGGCGAAAACACGGATAGTGGATGATAATCAGCTTGTACTCCGGCTTTATATTCCCTTTGATTGAGAATATCTTTATTTTCGCCGTAAGCATATCCAAAATTAGCCGACAATTCTTTAATGCTGTCAATGGAGGCAATGGAAGCAGTTCCCATAACTCCCGCCTTTTCCGTATTACCGGTCTGGTAATTCCCTCCAAAAGTAACTCTTGTTATTATTTTAGACTTAGCCATCCGTTGATTTCTTTTAGCTGAAATATCTTTGGGAGAAGAAGATCCTGATATTTGAGCATTTAATGTTGAAGAAATCAAAACCAAGATAAAGAAAAAGAGTTGTTTCATTTTCTAATATTTTATACTCAGCAAAAATCCTATGGAAAAATTACTGTCCCAATCAAAAACAAATCGGTCACAACCGGTAGCAACTCTGATACCATTGTACAAATTTAATCCGGATCGCAATCTTTCGTCATCAAAATAATAAGCGTCAACTGTTTTCAGAACAGTATATCGTTGCTGTCTCTCTCTGTCGATTTTAGCCATTTCATAAGGTATTCCACCCATAATGAAACATAGTTTTCTTTTCGATTGGGGAACTTTTTTTGATTTTTCGATTACATCCTGAAAGGCTTCCGCATCCGAAATTTTCTTTTGCTTATATCTGGCGCCATAACTTTCTAAACTTACCATTTTATCATTTTCAATCCAGGTTATTTTTGTATTTCCTGAACCAATATCAACTACAAACGCTTCTTTTTTGAATGTATAGGGTAATATGGATTTTAAAGCATATTCACCCTCTTCTTCCGGAGTTACAATAGATAGGTTATAGCCTGATTTTTTTATTAAAGACGCTACCTTTTGTACTTTTTCATTTTTAATAGCTCCTGAACTGATTACAAAATACTTATTTTCATCAGAAACCCCAAAATCACTCAAATGCTTGAGATATTGTTTTAATGATTCTATGATTTCTTTTTCTCCTTCATTCTCATAAACCGCGTTAATTCCATATTCGGCATTTTTCAAATCCCAATTCCTGTCTTCATCCATATAAATAACGAATGAATTGAATCCGAAAGAACCTAATTCGATAACACCTTTCAATTTTCCATCAACAGGAGATGGAGGTGTGTATCTGAAAGGCTTATTCTCTTGTTCAAACGAACAACAACAGAGGATTAAAGAAAAGATAAAAGAAACAATATATTTCATAAAATATACTATATAGCTTCCAATAAATAATTACAATTAATTAGTGGCAAGAGGGTGTATCAAAAGTCATTAATGAACCTTTTGTCATTGCGGGCTTGACCCGCAATCTACAGATTCACAGTTTTAATTTTTCAGAAGATCCCGGCTCAAGGCCGGGATGACAAACTTTTTAGACAGCCTCTTATTCGTAAAAACTTATTATACTTTATATAAGATTCTTGCAGATATTTTTTTCAATTGCGAGATAACAAAACCCTGGTCATTACATCAATAATTAGAAACCAATGGTTTTTTCCACAATCTCAACATGTTATTGCTTTTAGAAACTGTACGTCCCAAAGTTACACCAACCGTAAAAACCATACCATCGGCTTTAAATGGTTGAGAAAAAAACTTATCTCCCTCAATATCTTCTATATCTTCAACATTCTTAGTTTCTTCATCTTTGTTTATAAGGAAATTATATTTTCCTTTATACATTTCCTTACCAAATTTGAAATTCACATTGAAATATGAAATCCGGGAAGAAACTTCGATTCCGATAAATGATTCTGTTCCGCTAATATGGCTAATCGGGGCAAACGAAGTCATATCCGGATACCACACATAAGTACCCAAAGCGCATACATCCAAATTCTTCAATACAGATCCTCCCAATCTGAATTCACCATTCAAAAACATACAACTTGCCGAAAACATGTACATTTTATATTTTGTAGAATCAACATTGATGTCAACTTTTTCTTTATTTTTTACTGAAATCAATTCTCCTTTATAATCTTTATTTAATTCAAATACTGACGCACGAAGTATTGTAGTTGAAAGTCCGGGGAAAAGAGTGAATCTTCCGAATTGCAAGTTCGACAACAATTTATATCTTTTCGCTTCGTTATCTGTATCTTCAACGCCCCACAAATCGCCGGTAAAATAATCTCCTACCAAAGCGGTAAATGTGCCATAAGAATAGCAAGGAGCGTTAATGCTTTTTGTTCCATCGTGAGTAAAATTGCCGGAAAACCGTTTTGCTTTACCTTCATATAATTCCAGTTTATAATCTCCGAAAGGCAATTGCAATTCGGCGGGAGTAGACGTTCCGGTAGAAAGTATCTGATTGTCTTGTTTGATAACGATATTAAGACCTTCCGCCTCGCTTTTTATGGAAAGCGGATGGTTTACCAACATTTTCGTCCGAATAGTATCCGGTTCGTTATATCCTTTATTTGTAATTGTAATGGTCCTTTTATCATCAAAATAACCGGCTCTTCGAATAATCACATCATGTTTTCCTTCATTCAAATAAATAGTAGTAGGTGTAAATCCTTCCCTTTGATTATCTACCAAGACTTCCGATCCGGCAGGGTCGCTGCTCACATAATATTCTTTGAATACGGTCATTGTGATAGGTAAAGCTTCTTCGGTATCTTCGGTAACAATTACTTTATAATCTTTTTCCGGAGTTAAAAATCCTGGCTTTTCTATTCTCAATTTATGGGTTCCAATCCTGACCGGATGCCTGAACATAGGCAAAGTTCCTATTTCCGTTTCATCCCAAAATACTTTTGCCCCGATAGCTCCTCCGTTATCTATCAATGTAAGATACCCCATAATAGGCTGTAATTTAACGACTAAAGACGATGTAGAACCTTTTGTCGCTCTTATTATCGTAGAATAAGTTTGGAATCCTGGAGTATTGATACGTATATTATAAGCTCCTGCCGGAACGGGCACATAACCACCTTTGTATAATTTGAAATATTCTAAATTACCAACATCATCAAAAGATCTCAGTTTGTTATTGTCGAACATATCTGCCATATTGACATGAGCTGTATCGATATCAATTACCGGATACATCTGAAACTGTGTCATATCTGATGTTGAAATATCAAGTTGTATTTTTGCAAAATCTTGTTTCAATGTGACGTCCATCATTTTTGTACTTCCATCGCTCGGAACGATAACCATTGTATCTAATGGAAGATAACCGATCTTCGATATCCTCACTTTATATTCTCCGGCATTCATTTCGATGGGAGCCGCGGTTAATTGAGGACTTAATCCCGCCAATCCGAAGTCGACATAAGAGTTGTTTGGATTGGTTTTGAAGAAAAATTTTCCGGTAGGTAATTTAGAAACTACTTTGAAAGCGTATTTATGAGATTTTCCATCAATGTGGATATCTTTAGAAATATGGCTTGGGGAACTTATTGTGAGTATAAAACTTCCTTTCTTATGACAGAATAAATAATCATGGTTATTTTCATCGTATTTTACTTTGGCAATATCCATTACATTAGATTCAAAAACTAAAGTCGGGATATCACTTTTAATTGTAACAAAAGTGTCTCCTACTTTGCAATTCATACCTCCTTTAATGTCGTAAGCTTCCTGTTCGTCTAATTGCTCAATAAATAATTCTTCCTGATTCTGGGCATGCATATTCAAAAAAAAGAACATGCTTACAAGCGTCGCTAAAAATCCCTTAGTGATCGTTTTCATTTCTTCTCTGATTTAGTATATGTTAATATTTATTTTTATCATTCCGGCCTGATCTTAAAATCTCCAAACCCTATTTGTTCGGATTTATCTGTCGTATTAGCATCTTGCCATGTACGGACCCATATCAAAGGGCTTTCATTTTCCCTGAATTGAATCAGGAAAAATAATATTCCATAATCTTTATAAGAATCTGATTTCCAATCTTGTTTCAACCTGACGCCATAAAATGATTCGTATCCTTTTTTAGCGTGTTGTTCGACTTCAATATCTTCGAAACGAAGTTGTATGCTTCTGTTATTTGCGAAAACACGTTTCAATCCTTCAAGATATTCCGCTTTTGTCATTTTTTTATATTCGGTTCCATTTCCACTTTGCCTGTAAAACGTTTCTTTGTCCGAATTAATTAATTTCAAGTTTTCTTTTTCTGTTTTCTGTACTTTTTTCCCTACAATAATAAGCGCCTTATCACTAAATACATCGTCTATAAAATTGATATCTTTACGCATATAAGAAGTTTTCAGCATTTCCATAAAATTAAGGATTATTTCACGGCGAGTTTTATCAATAACGCTATTAGACTCCATCACATTTTGGTATTGATTCATACTTAGTGAAAAATAAAGGTCTGTTATCAATCCTTTTTTATCCAGGTCAACAACGATTTCCTGCGCTTCATTATCAACAGACACTTGAATATTCCTTACCTGATAACCTGAATTGGTTTTTATTAAAAGTTCTTTTATTTCTTGTTGTGTGCAATAAAATTTAGCGCCTTTCCAAATATCGTTAATACTGTTTGTAGCGCCTTCTGTAGCATATGCGACATTGAAAGACAACACTTCTTCTCCATTATCATATCCATTTCCAATGACATTTAATAATTGAGATATATTTTTTTCTACGGCTTTCTTTATTACTAAGTTAGGATAACCACCACTTATTATTACTTTCGTAGTTACAGCAGCCGCGTATACCGATGCATTTACAAGTACAATAAACAGGAGTAGACAAAATATTTTTAATAATGATTTCATAAAATGCTTAACTTTTACAGGCTATAAAGAATTTTCTATTTGATTTTCATTCATAAATAACTTCCTTAACAAAATTCGCTTGAGGAATATAAGTATAAAGATTCGCTTTTATAGTTCTTTCTTTGTTTGAAAATAATTCCGATTTATCCGACTCAACCACCATCATGTGAATATATCGATACGTTTTATTATAATATATAATCGTAGCTTTCAACACGTTATCTTTATTGCTTTGTAATCCGAAAAACGATTCATTATTTTCGGATAAGAAAGCTTGTAATTTTTTTAATTGGAGAGATAATGTTGATTTTTTATTCCCATACAATTCAACTGTCAAATCAACATTTATCATCGAACCCAAATTACACATAAAAAGATTCGAATATGATTCAATCGGATATTTTATTGAAAAAACCGGTAAAAAAGCATTTTCACTTTTTTTGGTAAGATAAATATCCGAACGAAAATCATCTGTTTCGAAATATGTTCCTTTTTGTATATATAAACCTTGTTGTAATTTTTGATCTCCTTTGTATTCCTGATTTTGTGGAACAAGTATATTCGAAATGGCAAAAACATTGATTCTACGAACTAAATCAGCCTCTAATTCCCCTTTATCCATACCTTTCAACAAGTTGACATCTGCCGGGAATTTCATCGCGAAATGCCCTCCGCCAATAGATGTCCAACTACCGATAAATGAATTTTCCTCCAAATTTAGGGTAAATTTTTTAGATTTCACAATATCAGAAAATGAAATCATATTTTTTATTTCTCCTACAACCAACTTTTTATCTATATAAAATGAGATTTCCCTATCTTTCGCTATCTTATTTATTCCGGAAACCTGACTTTGCAATGCAAAATTCAACATACTATTTTCTATAAAAAGATATGCATCCGAATAGTCTCCCTTTTTTTCTGATTCTTCAAAAAGATTCAGGCCGATATGGTTGATTTGATTAATAGAATTGAAGGATATCTTGATTTGACTTCCTTGTATAATGTTTTCCGAGCGAATAGTAAAATTTTGATTCAATTTATTCTCTTCTGTCATTTTTTGCATACTTACCGGCAATTGCATATAAGTATCCCTTACCCTTTTTGTTTCAAATTCGACATTAGAAAACAAATGAAGGGCAACAAATGAAAAAATCAGGATAAAAAATATCTGTAGAAAATGTGGTCTCATATTTATTTGTATGAACAAAAATGGAAAATTCAAGTATTCTAAAAGCCAATAAAGGATACGAAGATTAAAAAATCAATCCGTATCCTTTATACTTTTCATATTTGAGATTATTTTATTAATCCATGAAGTCTAACGTTTCTTCCCCGATAATTGAGCGCAACGTATTTTTCAACTTCACATATTGGATAAACAAATCGTGTTCCGCGATGTGTTCGTTATCATGCATCGGGCTCTTGAAGTAGAAAGACAACCATGTTTGGATTCCGCTCATGCCGGCGCGTTGTGCCAAATCGGTAAACAACACCAAGTCAAGACAAAGGGGAGCGGCCAAAATAGAGTCGCGGCAAAGGAAATCCACTTTCAATTGCATCGGGTAACCTAACCAACCGAATATGTCGATATTATCCCATCCTTCTTTGTTGTCTTTGCGGGGAGGATAATAATTAATCCGAACTTTATGGTAAACATCTCCGTATAATTCGGGATACAATTCCGGTTGAAGGATATTGTCGATAACCGAAAGTTTGGATTCTTCTTTTGTTTTGAATGAACCCGGATCATCAAGAACTTCTCCGTCTCTATTTCCTAAGATATTAGTAGAGAACCAACCGCTCAAACCGAGCATACGGGTTTTAATCATCGGGGAAAGAACCGTTTTCAACATGGTTTGTCCGGTTTTGAAGTCTTTACCCAAAATAGGAACTTGTTTTTGAGCGGAAAAATCCCACATCGCGGGCATATCAACCGTGAGGTTGGGAGCACCGTTGATATAAGCTACACCTTCGGCAACACAAGCATAAGCGTAAATCATAGAAGGAGCTATTTCTTCGCTGTTTTCTTTCATAGCTTTTTCCAAAGCCGGAAGTGTTGTGTGAACATCACTTATTTTTGTGAATACTTCAGTACTTCCACACCAAATACAAACAACGCGATCGCAATTATTGCTTTCTTTGAAATTTTTGATATCGGCGCGAACTTGTTCCATCAATTCCCATTTTGTAGGAGCCGATTTAACCCATGTTCCATGTAAACGTTTAACATAGTTCTGATCGAATACGGCTTTCATTGGTTTAATTGCCTGCAATTCGTCTTTTACCTTATTCAAGTCTTCTTCTGTTAAAACCTCGGCATGACGAGCGGCCGCGTAGACATCATCTTCAAAGATGTCCCATCCACCGAATACAATATCATTTAGGTTGGCCAAGGGTACAACGTCCTTGATTTTCGGGAAATTATTTTCATTTCTTTTTCCCAAGCGAATTGTTGCCAATTGTGTAATTGAACCGACAGGGATACCTAATCCCTTACGAACAATCAGAGTTCCGGCAACAAATGTAGAAGCAACAGCTCCTCCTACACCAATAACAAGAACGCCAAGTTTACCTTTGGCTTCTTTTACCTGATTTTTTTCCATACAATTCGTACTTTTAATATAATATTTATCTACGTTTTATTTGCTATGTAGAAGTGGCAAAGTTATAACATTTTTTATATATACATTCAAATATTTTGAATATTAATTTTTCAACGCGTAAGTTTGAGATTTTAAAAATTCACCATATTCTTTGATGCCGTTAAACTTATTTTGTTCTTCTACCGAAATCGGTTTTCCGAAACGAATATATATTGTTTTTCCCTTCTTGTTAGTAACTTCGTGGCACAGCCTCACTGTGCGAATCCTCCAATCGATAAATCCGAGGAAACGATACAACCATGAATTATTGCCTGAAATATACATCGGGATTACAGGAACTTTCGCTTTCTTAATTAGTTTCAGTACCGAAGGTTGCCATTCGCGGTCGACAGTATGCGTGAGATGAGGATTCGAAACTCCTCCGGCGGGAAAAAGTCCTAACGGATGACCTTCTTTCAGATGCTCAAGACATTGTTTTACTCCTCCGATGCTTGATTTCAATTCCGACATTTTATTGTCTTTCGAATAAGGATTGACCCCGATAAAATGATCTTGCATGGTGTCTATTTGGTTCAATATCCAGTTTACCATCATTTTATAATCATTACGTTTAGCGGCGACAACACTAATTGCGGTAATACCGTCAATATGCCCGTAAGGATGGTTGGAAACCGTAATAAAAGGGGCTTCGGGAAAAGCGTCCAACACTTCTATATTTTCTATTTTCCTGATAATTTTTTGCCTGTCTAACAAATCCGTAACAAACCCCAATCCTGTTGGTTGATGTTTAGATCCATCATATACCGCGTTTACTTTATTTATTCCTCCTATACTAAAAATCATATTGACAAGCATATCTCCAAAACGACCTTTAAATACGGGATGTAATTTTTTTACGTCTTCTTTACTGATTAATTTTTCTTTCATAAATTATAATTTCACAATTAGCTAATTACCGGATATAGCCAAGATAATTTTCATAAAATTTCTTGAACCAATGTTGCCTCATCAAAATTGATTCGAAAACAAAAATTCCGATAATCGCGCAAAAGATTCCTAAAAGAACATCAATCACATAGTGATGGGAAGTATATACGGCTGTAAACCAAATTCCAATCAAGAATATAGTGACCATAGCTATAATTAGGGGATGGCATTTTTTCCTCAAGGCATAAAACAACACAACAACCAAATATGCCGAATGAAGTGATGGAACTGCCGCGAAAACGTTGGCGTTCCTACCATAAATGGAATCGAACAACGGAAAACCAACCAACGCGTCGAACCTTGCCAATCCTGCCATATTGCCGGGAGTGTTCAGAACCGGTTCAAAACCGTAATTCATCACATACCAGGGTGGAGCCGCGGGATGAATATAATAACCGGCAAATCCTATCAGGTTAGTCAGTAAAAAAACGATAGAAAAACGCAAATACATATTCCTATCTTTTTTACAATATAGATATATTCCGAAACCAATCGGAACCGGAACCCACGCGAAATAGAAAACACCCGATAAAAAATCAGTTATTTTACTGGTATGTAAGGCAAAAAATTCACACGGAATCAGTTTTTCACCACCAACATTGATTCCGAATAATAATTTTTCAAGATTATATAAATGCTCCGTATCTATCTTATTAACCAAATAGTTAGGATAAACCCTCATCCAATCATAAGAAATTCCGAAAAGAAAAAAAGGCAATAATCCGACTGCTAATTTCCGGGTTTTTAGGTTGAAGAAAAAAAGGAACAAATATAAAACGACTAACAAAAAATGCTCGGGGCGAAATCCTACAAATGTAGCTGTTAATAACAAAAACATGATTGTTATTACAATAACAACCATGCTCTCTTTTAGCGTTGGTAAAGAAATTCTCAACTTCATTTATCTGTCTTTTCGTTCATATCCTGATTCGTCAAAACCTTACGACAATGGTTTAAACGACCTATCGCTGTTATGTTTGAAAATACGGCAACTACAGATATCGGTATTATAAAAATCAGAATGGGCTCAAACACAGGAAATGAAAAATACGAAAAATATATTTTATAGTCTCCCATAAAATGGTAAAAAACGCCGCATAATATCGCGCCAAGAGCTGTTATCACCACTCTTTCGGGGCGTTGCATAAATCCGCCTTTACATTCGATTCCTAATCCTTCGGCACGGGCGCGGACATAACTTACCATCATCGAACCAATCAGCGCGATAAACGCGAACATTGAACTGATAAAATATCCTTCCCTGCTCAAATAATAACAAATACCGAAAAAAACGATTAATTCACTATAACGGTCAAGTACAGAATCATATAAAGCACCATATCTGGAACTCATTTTTCCTATTCTCGCTACTTGCCCGTCTAACATATCGAATAACCCGGCAAATAAAATTACAAATCCGGCCCATCCGACATAAGAACAATCCCTGGGCTCTCCGTGATTGGCAGCATATATAAGAATACCACAAGCCAACACATTGATAAACAATCCTGTGGCGGTAACAAAATTAGGAGTAATCCCTATTTTAATCATTCCTCTAACGGCAGGATCTATAATTTTATAAATAAGCTGTTGAGCTACGTCTCTCGCTTTCATGAATCTTATTTATTAATTTATTTTCTTATTTTTTTTATTATCTTCTTCTATCTGAGACAAAAGAGTATGTTTTTTATGAAATATTTTTTTGAAATTTCGGTCTTTGTAAACAAACAAACGTTGCATATTGTAATTCCAAAGAAAACCTACCAAAAGGGAAACGACTAATTTAGGCAAAATAAATACATTATCAAAATGTTCACCCAAGTAATCTCTTAACCATGTAAATTTCCCTAAAAGTTCGGTAACAAGATATGTTCCGTAGGTGTTTAAAAATATACTTCCAAGCCATACGGATAAATATTTTATCGCTATATATTTTTTCTTTACATCCTGTGATTTGAATGTCCATTTATAATTGATGATACAATTGACAACTCCTCCGCAAACTGCTCCAATAAACGTTGCCAATACATAATATACATTAAAAACAGTTGCCAGTAAAATAGTGACTGAAAAGTCGGTCAAACTTGCCATTTGGGATGAAAATTGCGCCCTGATAAACATAAAGACGCCTCCCTTTTGAGAGATTGATTTAACTAACTTTTTTATCCAATCAGCCATTTCGCAACAAATAAAACCAACAAACTGTATATACCTGCAAGTATATCATCCATCATAATCCCCCACCCCCCTTTTAATTTTTCCATTTTTCTCACGCCAAACGGCTTAATTATATCAAATAATCTGAAAAGGACAAAAGCAGCCAACACATACCAAAAATATGTTCCATTTTCCAACTCCCCCTTATTGACAATAAGAAGAGGAATCCAAACTCCCACCATCTCATCAACTACAATACGTGAAGGATCTTTTCCCCAAACCGGTTCCAAAACATTAGAAGACCAAATGCCCAGGATAGTAAACAAACAAATCAACAATATTGTTATCGGGAATATATAAGTTGAAAATAAAAATAATAATATTACCCATATAATGGAAGCGACAAAAGCTCCTGCCGTTCCGGGAGCAAGAGGAGAAAATCCAGATCCGAACCCTGTAGCTATAATAACATGAAAAACAGACACTCGCTTCATTTATACGCTTTTTAGTTATTTTTCTTATTTCAAAGGCGTGCAAAATTGCAAAAAAAAACAAGAACAACCAAATGTTTATCTTTTATTCAGGGCAAAAGGCCAAGACTACCAAAAAGGTGATAAAGTGATAAATCCGAAAAATTAATACTACCCTATTATTTTTTTTACTAAATTTCGGCCAAATTCCGGATAAATGGCTAAGAAAATATATAATATCCCGACTTATATTTACTTTGTAGTATTAGTACTGCTTATTGTTTTTTTATTTCCAAAAGAAGGTAAATTCAGGTATTTATTTACTGAAGGCAAACCTTGGAGATATGGTTTATTAACTGCTCCTTTCGATTTTCCGATTTATAAATCTCAATCGGAATTAAAAAAAGAGCAAGACAGTATTCTTCTACAGTATCAACCCTATTTTTCATTAGAACAAGATGTTACAAAAATCAAATTATCCGAATTTGAAAAAAAAGAACAAAACAGGATACTACATTTGAATTACGCATATACGAACTATTTAAAAAAAACACTCAACAATATCTATGCTGCCGGAATCATTTCCATATCAGATTATGAATTTCTGCAAAAGAATAACTTTTCAGGATTTATGGTCATCGAAGAAAATATCGCCATACAGCATGATATAAAAAACACGTTTACCACTCGTTCGGCCTATTCCTATATTTTGGATAACTGTCCGCCAAATTTAGATCCGGAAATTCTCCGTTCTCTTTCCTTGGATAATTATTTATCCGAAAACTTAAAATACGACAGTGATATGTCGGATAAAGTAAAAAACGAACTTTTGTTACTAGTATCTCCCGCGGGTGGACTGATTCAGGCCGGAGAAAAAATTGTGGACAGAGGTGAAATTGTCGATAAAAAAACATTCGACATATTAAGTTCCTTACGACAAGTTACAGAAACGCGTTCAGGAACTGTGCAAAGACAAGGATGGCTGTTTGTAGGAGTTTTTATTCTTATCGTTATTTTCATGACTTATTTCTATCTGTATTTATATTATTTCAGAAAAGATATTTATAAAAAAAACAAAGATGTTTTCTTCTTATTTTCAATGATTGGCTTATTTGTCATTTTAACCGAAATATGTGTAAATTATCGGCTATTTAACGTATATATCATTCCTTATGCTATCATCCCGATAGTTATACGTACTTTTTTCGATTCACGGACAGCTCGTTCCGCCCACAATATTACAATAATAATATGTTCTTTGATGGTTCCTTTTCCATTCGAATTTATCATTTTGCAATTTTCCACAAGTTTAATTGTCGTTTATTCCCTAACCATGCTAACTAAACGGTCTCAGTTGATTAGTTGTTCGTTTCTCGTTTTACTTACTTACATAGTAATTTACTTAGGATTAACACTTTTTCAGGAAGGAGATATTTCAAAAATAAATTGGATGATGTTCGCGTATTTCGGCATTAACTTTATTTTCTTAATGTTCGCATATTCCTTTATATATATTGTTGAACGTACTTTCGGATATATTTCGGGAGTAACATTGGTAGAATTATCCGACATCAACTCTCCTATTCTAAGAAAATTATCTGAAATGGCGCCCGGAACATTCCAACATTCGCTTCAGGTTTCTATCCTGGGTTCTTCAGTTGCTAATAAAGTTGGAGCAAATCCCCTATTGATTCGTACGGGAGCATTATTCCATGATATAGGAAAAATTGAAAATCCTGCTTATTTTACTGAAAATCAAGTGGGAGAAAACAATCCTCACAAACATATTCCTTATGTAAAAAGCGCGGAGATCATTATTAAGCATGTCACTGACGGAGAAAAGATTGCAAAAAAGAATAATCTTCCTGAAATGTTGATTGATTTCATCAGAACCCATCACGGAAAGGGAATAACCAAATACTTTTATAATTCCTACAAAAATGAATTTCCCGATGTTCAAATAGATATTTCGAAATTCACTTATCCCGGTCCAAATCCACAAACAAAAGAGCAAGCTATTTTGATGATGGCCGATGCTGTCGAAGCAGCTTCACGCAGCTTGACAGATTATACAGAAGAATCTATCAGTGAATTAGTTAATAAAATTATTGATTCTCAAATAAAAGAAGGATTACTAAGCGAATCTCCCCTCACTTTTAAAAATATCGGAGATATCAAAGCTATCCTTATTGAAAAATTGATTAATATGTTTCATTCAAGGATCGCGTATCCCGAATTGAAAGAAGAAAAAGGATAAATTTCATTTGACCGGATTTTCCATATCAGCCCTTGATTTACTGATTGTTACCAAATACACTCCAACAAAAATCATTATGGCGCATCCTATCTTCTGCCATGTAATAACATCTTGTCCGAGAATTGTTGCCGCCAATGACGCGATTATCGGTTGTACGTAGTTGTACATACTTACAGTAGTCGGACGAATACGTTTCAACGCCAACGGAATCATCAAATAAGTTATATAAGTTGCTCCAAACAAAATAAATATCAAACTCCATATTGTTTGTGATTCATAAGGAGATTGATAAGCAGGCGCTTCTAATAATGATTTGTATTCGAATGGCAATAAAATCAATGTAGAAAATAAAAACATCCATTTCATAATGGTTACGGAAGTATATTTCAAAGTCAACGGTTTGGCAATCGTAAGGTATATCGCATACATAAATCCACCCAAAACTATCAATAAATTTCCCGAAACACTGCTGACGCTTCCTCCCGCATGATTTCCCGAAAGAACAAGCAATATGGCTCCGGCCGCCCCAATCAAAACACCTCCGGCTTTTTTCAGTGTTATTGGTTCTTTCAGGAAAAAAAACGCCAAGACAATTACAAACATCGGACTGCATGTTGTCAATACCGACGCGTCGACAGGAGAAGTAGAACTAAGTCCTTTGATAAAAGCTCCTTGATTAAGAACGATTCCGGTAAGCGAACAAACAAAAAGCATCCACATATCCTTTTTTTCCGGTTTTTCTTTGGGTAAGAAAATAGATGTAACCCAGAAAGCGATACAGGCAAACAAAATACGAGACAAAGTTAAACCTTCGGGAGATATTTTATCCGGGAGTATTGACTTGGAAATTACCATGTTAATTCCAAATAGAAAGCTTACTGTTCCGATAAGCAAATGTCCTTGCAGTTTTGTTTTATTCACCTTGTTTGTTAAATAAAAACCATCTTTAATTCGCTCCAAAGGTAATATTATAATCGGAAATAATTACCTTTGCACATAAAGTTATAATAACAAAAAATGATTGACAATAACGCTTCCGTTCTGCTTATATATACAGGAGGAACCATCGGAATGATAGAAAACCCCGAAACTGGGGCTTTGGAATCCTTCAATTTCAAACATCTCAAAGACAATGTTCCTGAACTGAAAAGATTCAAATTTACAATAGATACTATACAATTTGAACCGCCTATTGATTCGTCTGACATGGGACCGGAAGGTTGGAAAAAATTAGTACATATCATCCAAGATAATTACGAAAAATACGACGGTTTTGTTATCCTTCACGGAACCGACACGATGTCGTATTCGGCTTCCGCCTTAAGTTTTATGCTTGAAAATTTAGACAAACCGGTTATTCTGACTGGTTCGCAACTCCCGATAGGAAAAATGCGAACAGATGGAAAAGAAAATTTGATTACCGCCCTTGAAATTGCAGTCGATAAAGACAATCACGGAAGAGCGTTCGTTCCTGAAGTTTGCATATTTTTTCAAAATATTTTGATGAGAGGAAACCGGACAACCAAAGTAAACGCGGAAAATTTCAAGGCGTTTCATTCCTATAATTATCCGGTATTGGCTGAAGCAGGAGTACATATCCGCTATGAACACCATTTGATATATCGCCCGACATTAAGAAAACCTCCCCGTTTTCATTATTTATTGGATTTGAATGTAATGATATTGAAAATTTTTCCGGGTATTTCAAAAGAAGTGATTGAATCGGTGTTCAATATTCCCGGATTAAAAGGCATTGTACTCGAAACCTATGGTACAGGAAACGCACCTACGGGAAGTTGGTTTATTGACACAATTAAAAAAGCTGTCGAAAAAGATATTATTATTATAAATACAACACAATGTCTTTCCGGAACCGTAGAACCGGAACGTTACCAAGCCGGAAAAGCATTGCAAGAAGCCGGAGTTATTTCGGGATACGACATCACAACCGAAGCCGCAGTTACTAAATTGATGTTTTTACTTGGACATGATTTGACTATCAAAGAAGTAAAAGATCACTTAAGTTGTTCTTTAATAGGAGAAATCACAGTATAAATGTTATATCCGTGATTTTATCATCTTAATAAAATCGCCCAGTTATATTATTTTTCACATTAGAGAAAACATAATATTGTTTTTCCAAAAATATACATTACTTTTGCAACGCATTTGGTTTTTGTACATCATTCGATGTGCGAAATGAAAAGGGAATCAGGTGAAAATCCTGAACAGACCCGCTGCTGTAAGCTCTTTATAACGTTTGCACAATCTCAAGCCACTAAAGAATTGAGAATTGAGAATTGAGAATTGAGAATGAAAAATTCGCAAGAAAATCATTTTCCACTCTCTACTCTCCATTCTCCACTAACTTTGGGAAGGCGTGCCAAACGGGAGTAAGTCAGAAGACCTGCCAAATAAGTTTAAGTTTAAAGCTTTCGAGGAATAGAGCTTGAGACAAACAAGGCAGGTTGATTTATACAACAAGACAATTTCTGCAAGTTTATCCCAACATTATTTTTTGAAATGAAGCAAAATTTATCTTAAAAGTCCTTGACATAAGATATTTCTTGTTTTATTTCTGATTTTCCCTCAATGAAAGCTGTTTGATTTTTTAATTTAAACAGCAGTAAATGACTTGTTTTTACAAAACAGTACTTCTTAGTATTTTCGTGTCTTTGTGGCAGAATTCACATCCACAAAGCCAGTTAGATAGCATCCAAAAACTACAGGAAGTTATTGTTACGGCACAATCCTATAAAGAGATAATCCCCTCTCAAACACTTTCGGGTAAAGAACTCGAAAGGCTCAATAGTCATTCGGTAGCCGATGCCATCCGTTATTTTTCCGGCGTTCAAATTAAAGATTATGGCGGAATTGGCGGATTGAAAACAGTCGATGTCCGCAGCATGGGAACCAACCATACCGGTGTATTTTATGATGGTATTCAAATTGTGAATGCACAAAACGGACAAGTTGACCTGGGTAAGTTTTCGATGGAAAACATAGAAGAAATATCACTTTACAATGGACAAAAAAGTGATATTCTGCAATCTGCAAAAGATTACGCTTCAGCAGGAAGTATTTATATCCGTACTCGCCGTCCTCGTTTTCAAGCAAATCAAAAAACGAACCTCAAAGCTACTTTCAAAACCGGTTCTTTCGATTTGATAAATCCGGCTGTTTTATGGGAACAAAAAATCTCAGAAGAAATTAGTTATTCCTTCCATACAGAATACGTGACTTCTTCCGGTAAATATAAATTTCGATACAGGAAAGTCTTACCTGACGGGACAGTAGCTTGGGACACTACAGCTATCCGACAAAATGGTGATATACAAGCTTACAGAATAGAAACAGGGTTGAACGGATTTACCGGACAACGGAAATGGAACGTCAAAGCATATTACTATGATTCGGAGCGGGGAATTCCCGGCGCCATCGTCAATAATGTATGGAAATTTTCGCAGCGTCAGTGGGATAAAAATTTCTTTGTGCAAGGTAATTTTCACGAACAGATTACCAATCGTTATGAAATTCTTATCAATGCAAAATATGGATACGATTACCTTCATTATCTCAATCCCGATACCACATTGATGTTGATTGACAATGAATATAAGCAGCAAGAAGTCTATTGTTCCGTAGTCAATAAATATCAAATATTTCCGAGGTGGGATGCATCTTTTTCTTTTGATTATCAATGGAATATGTTGGATGCGGACTTACGCGACTTTGTATATCCGAAACGTCATACTGTTTTAACTTCCCTAGCCACTGCTTTTGAATGGAATCGTTTGAAAGGACAAGCAAGCCTTCTCGGCACATTTGTTTTTGACAAAGTTACACGAGTGGAGCACCAATATATGGATGAAGAATTATTACCCGGAGTACAAACGGGAACTCCTGATGATAAACAAGAATTAACTCCAGCCATCTTTCTTTCGTACAAACCGTTTGCCAAACATAATTTCAATTTGCGGGCATTTTATAAACGGATTTTTCGAATGCCAACGTTCAATGATTTGTATTACACCGAAATAGGCAATATTGCTTTAAAACCGGAATTCACCACACAATATAATGCAGGTTTTCAATATACAAAACTATTTACAAAAGGAATATTGAAGAATATTCGTTTTCAGACAGATGCATATTATATCAAGGTAAAAGACAAAATTATTTGTAATCTTAAAGGCAGTTCTTTATTCCGGGCTATGACTTATAACCTCGGTTTTGTGGAAATAATGGGGACTGATATATCGGGAAAAGCGACTTGGAACTTTCCTTTGGAATTAGAAATAAATACCGGTTTAACTTATACCTATCAACAAGCAAGGGATTTTTCAGAATCAGGAGAAATCACTTACAGAGGAAAAATCCCTTATATTCCTCTCCATAGCGGTTCTACAATTGTCGATTTAATGTATCAATCATGGAACTTAAATTACAGCTTTGTTTACATCGGTGAACGATATGATAATTCGGCAAATATCAAAGCCAACTATCTACAGCCTTGGTACACCCATGATTTAGCCTTCGGAAAAGAATTCAAATTCAAAAAATTAGATATGAAACTATCAGCAGAAGTCAATAATCTGGCAAATCAGTATTATGATGTGGTTATCAATTATCCGATGCCCGGACGAAATTATAGGTTTGCATTAACATTTAAGATATGAATAATAGGAAGTTATACGGAGTTAAACGAAGTTAGAGGAATATTTAACTTGTCAACTAATTTATGTATGAGAAAAAAAATTATTTGGATATTACTTGCTGCGACAATTGCAACGCATTTTTCTTGTAGGGACGAAAACGAAATATTTGAACCGGAAGTAGAGCCGGTAACAAATCCTGAATCGAAAACCATTATCAAAGGTTTTTATTTGCTTAATGAAGGAAACATGGGCAGTAATAAATCCACGCTCGATTATTATGATTACGAAACGGGAGAATATCATCGGAACATATTTGCTGCGGCTAATCCTACGGTTGTGAAAGAAATGGGCGATGTCGGAAACGATATCAAAATATACGGAAGCAAGCTGTATGCCGTAATTAACTGTTCCAACAAAATCGATGTAATGGATAAATATACAGCAAAAAAGACAGGACAAATCGACATTCCCAACTGCCGTTACATTCGTTTTCATCAAGGATATGCCTATGTTACTTCGTATGCCGGTCCGGTAGAATTGAATCCGGATTATGAACAATTGGGCTATGTTGCTAAAGTCGATACCGCAACGCTACAAGTGGTAGACCGTTGTTTGGTCGGTTTTCAACCCGATGAATTGGAAATTGTAGACAATAAAATTTATGTGGCAAATTCGGGTGGATACATGTTTCCTAATTACGAAAATACGGTTTCGGTTATCGATATCGCTACATTTAAAGAAACAAAACGAATTGAAGTACAGGTAAATCTGCATCGTTTACGTGCAGATAAACACGGTAATCTTTGGGTAAGTTCCCGTGGTGATTACTATTATATTCCTTCGCGCTTGTTTTGCATTGATACACAAACAGATAAAGTAACAGATAAAATGGATATTGCAGTTTCCAATTTCCATTTAGATGGAGATTCACTTTATATCTACAGTACGGAATGGAGCTATATAAACATGAATAATGTGGTAACTTACAGTATCGTAGATGTCGTGAAAAAACAGGTGATTACTAAAAATTTTATTACTGACGGTACCGAGCAGAAAATCAAAATTCCTTACGGAATTATGGTGCATCCGGTTACTAAAGATATTTACGTGACCGATGCTAAAAATTATGTTTCGCCCGGAACACTTTATTGCTTTGATAAAAACGGTAAGCAAAAATGGAACGTGCGTACCGGTGATATTCCTGCGCATATTGTATTTCTGGAAGAATAAATGAAAAAAGCGAATATG
This sequence comes from Bacteroidales bacterium, assembly GCA_031553755.1. GTDB lineage: Bacteria > Bacteroidota > Bacteroidia > Bacteroidales > Azobacteroidaceae > JAIRVZ01. The sequence continues at coordinate 26,393 of JAVBKZ010000081.1, forward strand.
CAATTGAATTTGTGTATTTAATTGACGTGAGTTCGATATAAAAATCATTGATTACTAATCCCAAAGGGATTATATGTTTATAGAAAATCTATTGATTACAATTTATTCGACCCCAAAGGGGTCGAATGTTCAAAGACATCAAATTTATCTATAAACATTTGAATCCTTCGGATTCTATTTTATTAAAAATCAATATATTAAATTCTTTTTTATTTAGAATTCACGTTAATTATCAAATAGGGTTTTGAAGAAAATCCGAATAGCGTTCTTTGACATATTGGTTTACACGAAAATAGTTAACGAGTTGGCAAGATTTTTATAAAAGCCAAATAGCACACAGAATATACGGAAAATTTAGATTTTTTAATTATAAGCGTGTTATATAAAAAAACTAAATTTTCCGTATATTCTGTGTAATCCGTGTACTTTGAGTTCCTTTTTAGACACCCTCTGTTTGCTGTAAAAGTTTTACTTATAAGTAATAAAAATTCAATTTTACAAGAAAATTTTACTTATGATAAATAAAATGACTATATTTGCAAAAAGTTTTACTTATAAGTAATAAAAAACAGAAATGCTAAAGAAGTTTTTATCACGGGAAATATATTTGAACAAATTGCTGCCTTTTGTCGGAACAGACCTTATTAAGGTTATAACCGGCCAACGGCGCGTTGGAAAGAGTTTTATCCTGTTTCAACTGATGGATGAAATAAGGAAAAAAGATCCTTCGGCAAATATATTATATATCAATAAAGAACTTTATGAGTTTGATCATTTGAATACATATCGGGATTTGATGGAACATATCAAATCTCATAAACAAAATGAATCCCTCTGTTATATTTTTATTGATGAGATACAGGATATAGCCGATTTTGAAAAGGCGCTGCGCAGCTTACAAGCCGAAGGCGGTTATGACATTTATTGTACCGGAAGCAATGCCAAACTGCTTTCGGGGGAACTAAGCACGTTTCTTAGCGGACGCTATATAGAAGTACACATTTACAGCCTTACTTACCGTGAATTTTTGGCCTTTCATAACTTGGAAGATACAGTTCAGTCCTTCAACAAATTCATTCGTTTTGGCGGGTTGCCTTATTTGCGAAATTTGAAACTGGACGAAAATATTGCCGGTGAATACCTGAAAAGTATTTATAATACAATCATTCTCAAAGATGTAGTAGAACGGAACAATATTCGCAATGTCCGTTTGTTGCAAGACCTCACCGTATTTTTGGCCGATAATATTGGCAGCCAACTTTCTGCAAATAAAATTGCTGCTTACCTGAAATCTCAGCAAATCAACGTTTCAACAAAACAAATACTTGATTATCTTGGATTTTTATGCAATGCATTTATGGTGCAATGTATAAAAAGAGCCGACATTGCAGGGAAAAAAATCTTTGAAATAGGTGAAAAATATTATTATGAAGATTTAGGCATTCGACATGCCTTGGTTCCTTTCCGCAACAACGACATTGGGAAAATTATGGAAAACATGGTTGCTCACCAATTAATTGTGAATGGTTATCAATTGTATGTAGGTAAATTGCAGGATAAGGAAATTGACTTTATTGCCGAAAAAAATGGCGAACGCCTGTATATACAAGTCGCTTACCAAATAAATCTCGAAAAAACACAGAATCGGGAATTGGGAAATTTACTTGATATTCAAGACAATTATCCCAAAATAATCATCACCATGGATGAATGGGAAACGGATTCCACAAAAGGGATTATTTATTGTTCGCTGCGAAATTGGTTGATGAATTTTTCTGATGGAAAAATCGAAAATTTAGCCAGATAGAAACTTCACAAAAACACATTTAATTATCAGTGTGTTACAATAAATTTATGAAAAATCTTTCAGTGTATTGAAAGATAAATTTTGATTATTGCTCAATATATTAATCAATAATTTAAGATTATTGCTCAGTATATTGATAAATAATTTGCATTTAATAAAAGTATATTTTGAATAAATATATGAATAATGAAATTATATCTTTATTAAATTGCGTTTTAACAAAAGTATATTTTTGTTATTTCCGAATAATTGAGTATCTTTGCAAAATAAAAAATAAATACTTCAATTATGGAAGCAACGCTATTTCGCTTAAACAAGCATTGGACAGGGGAAAAATATCCTTCAGTTTACAACAGGTCGTTGGTGGATAATTTGCTAAAGAAAAAGGATTTGCCACACATACAAGTGCTCACAGGCATACGCAGAAGTGGAAAGTCGAGCCTCTTTCGGTTATTAATGAATCATTTGATGGATAATGAGGCGAATCCTAAAGAAATATTGTTTCTCAACATGGATGAACCTGCATTTGCTTCGATATGGGATAATAGTGCCGAATTGTATAAAGTGATTGAATATGCAGAAAAAACAACCCAATGTAAAGTAAAATATTTGTTTTTGGACGAAATACAACAAGTGAAAGATTGGGAATTGTTTGTGAAAAGTGCCTATGACACACAGTTGTTTAAGAAGATATATGTAACGGGTTCTAATTCCGATTTGTTGCAACACAAATTTGCCACTTTGCTTTCGGGACGTTATTTTGCCAATACCGTTCGTCCGTTTTCTTTGAAAGAATTGTTGAGTCTACATGGATTTACAGATAAATTTACGGCATTGTCGCGCAAACCTGAACTTTTGCATCTCATCGACCAATATATGGAATGGGGCAGTTTTCCCGAAATTGTATTAAACAAAATGGACGATGATATAAAGATAGAACTTTTGAATAGTTATTATGAGTCTATTGTCTTGAAAGATTGTATTGTTTACAATCAAGTGCGTGATGCGTCGCTTTTCAAACGCCTGCTTCATTTTACAATTTCCAATGCTGCTTCGCCCTTTCATTATAATAGTTTGGCAAAAGCAATCAAAAGCAATGAACCTACTGTCCGCAGTTATTTGGGTTATGCCGCATCAAGTTACATTGTTTCAGACATTACAAATTTTTCTTTTTCGATGAAAGAAGACAGCCGTCCGCAGCACAAAATCTATTGCATCGACAACGGTTTGATGAATGCCATCGGATTTCGCTTTTCACCCAAAAACGGAACATTATTAGAAAATGCTGTTTATAATGAATTGATAAATAAAGAGTATGACGAAATTTGTTTTTGCAAAAAGGAAAATGAATGTGACTTTGTGGCTAAAAAAGGGAACGAATATCACGGTTTTCAAGTTTGCTATGATTTTAATCCGATAAATCAAGAACGCGAAATAAATGGTTTTTCAATCACAGAAAAGGATTTGAATTTAACCTCAAAAACAATCATCACTTACGACAAAGAAACATCTATTGATGATATTCAAGTTGTTCCATTCTGGCAATTCTTCGGATTGTAGTTATGTTTTTGCTATTCTGAAATAATTACCCAAAAGCAAAAAATATGTTATGAGTTATATCTAACAAATTCCAAAAATTAGAAAAAAGTATGAGGCATAACTCATAAAAATAAGGGTCATTCTCAATTCTCAACTTTCCATTCTCAATTTTAAAAAGCGTGTAAACCGATATCAAAAGGTTACACGCTTTTTTTATTTGTAAAAAATTAAAAACAAAATATATGAGAATTACAACATTTCTATTAAGTATGTGTATGGCTTTTGCGGCAACGGCACAAAACAAATCCCCTTACATCCATAAGGTGTATGAATATCGTCCCGCACCAGGGCAGTTTGTGAATGAGTTGCCTGAATATGAATCAGGAGATACACAAGAAGACATGAACCGTAAGGCCGAAGAAAGCATTGCGGACGAAAACAAAGTACTTATTTCGTTGGGCGGATATGGCGGTTATGTCATTTTTAGTTTCGACCATTCAGTGGTAAATATTGCAGGACAAAGCGATTTCAGAGTATGGGGAAATGCATTTTGGGCAGCAGGGAACCCCAATCCCAATGCATCCAAACGAGGAGGAAGTTGTGAACCCGGCATTGTAATGGTTTCTGTTGATGCTAATAACAATAGTATTCCTGATGATGAATGGTATGAATTGGCGGGAAGCGAATACAACAAGCCTCAAACCATTAAAAATTACCAACTCACATACCATAAACCTGACGAAAATAAAGTAAAAATCCCGATGTCAGGTTATGCATTTCTGAACGATATTACCTATATCAAATGGGAAAGTAATCAAGGAAATGAAGGCTATATATATCGCAATACTTTTCATTCGCAACCCTATTATCCACAATGGATAACTGATGAAACAATGTTGTTTGAAGGAACAAAATTAACGGATAACTACATTGACGAAAGCGGAACAGGCCAATATTTTGTACAATATGCCTACGATTATGGTTATGCAGATAATGCACCCAATAACGACCCTGCCAGCGAAATGAACATTGATTGGGCAATTGATAGCAACGGAAACCCAGTACACCTTGCCAAAATTGATTTTGTAAAAGTATATACAGGTGTAAATCAATATTGCGGTTGGTTGGGCGAAACTTCCACCGAGATTATGGGAGCGGAAGATTTGCATCCGAATGCAGTAATTGAATCAAATTCTATCCAAAATAACTTAGCAGACAACCTTTTTACTTTACTAAATAATCCGATAAAAGAACAATTGATAATCAAGTCGTTCGAAACACAACAAATCGACATTCACAATATCACAGGAGTTAAAGTAATATCGTATTCATTAGAAAACGGCACAAACTATATTCCTTGCAATCATTTGCCGAAAGGCTTATATATCATCACTTCAAAAAACAAAACAATCAAATTCATCAAACAATAATTAATTACCAGTTGGCGAGTAAACGAGTAGACAAGTTATATTTCAAGATTTCAGGTTTCAGATTTCAAAATTTAACTCGTTAACTTGTTAACTGGTCTACTCGTCAACTAATTTCAAAAAAACAATCATGAGGAAATTAACTCTTTATTCAATCGTGTGTATATCGTTATTTTTCGGTATACTATTACCACTGTCAGCGCAAACAAAACAAGGTCATTCCTTTACTGCTGACGAATTTGCAAAAATGCAATCAGGTCAAATGCTTAGAGCTACCCAGGCCACTGCGTCCAACAAAACGTTCAATATGGACAGCATTCAGTATTGGGTTGGAGAAGGAACAAAACAGGCAGCTTTGGGTGTACAATGGAAAAACTCCGGCGGAACTTATGACCCTGTTATGGTTTGGGGATATCGTTGGGAAAATGAAGCCGATGGAACCGGAGAAAGAATGATTCGTGCCATTGCTGCGCACGACAGTCGTTTTTATTTGTTGCTGATGGGAGGAACTCAATACGGTACCGCTATCGGCGGACTTGGATATGACCGAACTTTCAACGGGATATTGGGAGTTTCCAAAGGTGGAATTACATTAACTCCTGAAAATGGATTAATGGTTGCTTCGGGTAGCTATAATTTTGACGGATGGACAGCCATCGACAACGACGACTATTGGTATAGCGGATGGATGACGGGCTTTTGGACATATATGGTAAGGACAGATTATACCAAAACATTTTCAAGTTCCGGTGTCGGAGCAACAAGTCGAAAACTTACCGATGGTTGCTGGGATTTATGGGTCGCTAATACGGATTTTTCCTGGATTACCGATGCAACAATACTTCCTAATTTTACAGCAGCAACTCTTCCTCCTGATTATACGCAAGGAACGTTCTTTGTCAATGAAGATTGGTTTGGACACAACAACAGTACAATCAACTTCTTAACAGATGAAGGAAAATGGATTTACAGTGTATTCCAAAAGGAAAATCCGGGACATGAATTAGGTTGCACATCGCAATTCGGAACCATTTATGGAGGAAAAATATACATCGTTTCCAAACAAGAAAAAGACCCCGGAGCAACCATTATCGGAAGTCGCCTAGCAGTATGTGATGCTATAACAATGAAAGTAAAAGCTGAATTTACAACTATCGGTGAAGCCGATGGACGCTCCTTTCTTGGTGTGAATGAATCGACCGGATATATCGGTACTTCAGACGGAATTTATATTTTTAACATGGATAACTTATCCATTGGTAACCAAATAGGAGGAACAGGAAGTGCTTCGGGAGGCTTATATGATGGACAAATAGGAACAATGTTGCGTGTTGGCGATAGAGTATTTGCCGTATTGCAAAGTACAGGAATATTAGTTATTGATGCCAATACTCACACGCTTGAAACAGTTATTGATGGAAACTATGGTTCAATTGTCATAAGCAAAGACGGAAATATTTGGGCAAGTACAGATGAAGGTTACAGTAGCGCTGGCGAAACATTGGTAAAAATTAACCCATATACATTAGATACCGAAAATATTGCTCTTTCCACAGAAACTGCCATTCCTAATTCATGGTACGCATGGACTGCCGATGGTTTTTGTGCCAGCAAACAAAATAATAAATTGTATTGGAAGAATAATGGAGGTTGGTTTGCTGCAACTAAAATTTACGAATACGATATTGATAATGATGCATTAAGGGAAGTTATTGATTTGAGTACTGATGGAGAAGGATGGGGTATCTATGGTGCAGGATTTCGACTTGACCCTGTAACTGATGTCATTTATGTTTCTCTATTTAAAGAGTTTTGGTTCCCAACCTACAAAGTAGTTAAAATTAATCCCGAAACAGGTAATATTATTGAGTCCTACCCAATGGAAGACAACTATTGGTTCCCGGCGATGCCCGTTTTTCCCGACAATAACGCTCCTGTAGTTTCCAACGAATTGGCAGATAAATCAATAAGTAACGAAACTACCATTTATCTGGGCGACAAAGTGAGCGACCTCGATAATCACGATGCGGCCATTATCAAATCCATTGCTTCCATTTCTAATAATTCATTGTTGACTGCTGTTATTCAAAATAACAACTTAATTATAACACCCACAGCGGGAGAATATGGAGATTCGGATATCACAATAAAATTCAATTCGAATGGTAAAATTGTAACAAAAACAATTACAGTTTCAATATCTAATGCAACTGGATTAAATGATGAAGCATTAGCCAATACCCAAATTATTGTTTATCCCAATCCGTTTGCCGAATATATCAATATAAAAACAAACATTGATAGCCGTGCAGCTATTTACAACATTTCGGGAGAATGTATTTTGAGTACTTTGGTAAAAAAAGGCGAAAATCGCATAGAAACTTCTAATCTTCCTAAAGGAACTTATATTTTGAAGTATGATGAGAAAACGATAAAAATTCTAAAATAATCGTTGTTCTCAATTTTTCAATCAGTGTCGGGAATTAAAAAGCTCGACACTGATTTTATTTTAGCTGTGAATTTCATAAATAAAGTGTAGACCGGAAATTAAAAATTCCCGCAGAATACACAGAAATATTAGCTTCAGGCAATTCTGCATAATCAGCGGGAATAATAAATATGGTCATAATTCGCTAAATTTTATTTTGAATCCGGAAGATTCAAATATTATAGCTTGAATTATTTAATCTTCCAACAAAATTTCTAAAATCTGGCACGCTGCTTTCGCAACTGATGATCCCGGACCAAAAATAGCGGCAACTCCTGCTTTGTACAAATAATCATAATCTTGTGCAGGAATAACCCCTCCCGCGATAACCAAAATGTCAGGACGACCTAATTTTTCCAATTCGGCAATTACTTGCGGAACCAAAGTTTTATGCCCTGCCGCCAGAGATGAAACTCCCAATACGTGTACATCGTTTTCAACTGCCTGACGGGCAGCCTCTTCCGGAGTTTGGAACAAAGGTCCCATATCTACGTCGAATCCGCAATCGGCATAACCGGTGGCAACGACTTTCGCACCGCGGTCGTGACCATCCTGACCCATTTTCGCAATCATGATACGAGGTTGACGACCTTCTTTTTTCGCGAATTGTTCTGCTAATTCACAAGCCCGTTGGAATGTAGCGTCTTGTTTTGTTTCTGAAGAATACACGCCTGATATAGTTCTGATAATTGCTTTATAACGTCCACATACTTTTTCACAAGCATCCGAAATTTCACCCAATGAAGCGCGCAATCCGGCGGCTTTTACCGCTAACTCAAGTAAATTGCCTTCTCCTGTCTCAGCACATTTTGTAATGGCCTCTAACGCTTGTTTTACAGCAGTTTCATCACGTTTTGATCGTAAATCGTTTAAACGCTCGATTTGTTGCAAACGGACAGCGGTATTGTCAACTTCCAAAATATCGATCGGATCTTCTTTTTCCAAACGGTATTTATTTACACCTATAATAGTTTGAGCGCCAGAGTCGATTTTAGCTTGCGTGCGAGCCGCAGCTTCTTCAATACGCATTTTCGGGAGTCCGGTTTCGATGGCTTTGGCCATACCTCCCAATTGTTCCACTTCCTGGATTAATTCCCAAGCTTTATGAGCCAATTCATGCGTCAAAGATTCTACATAATAAGAACCTGCCCAGGGGTCGATTTCTTTACATACCTGGGTTTCTTCCTGGATATAAATTTGTGTATTCCGTGCGATACGGGCGGAAAAATCAGTTGGTAAAGCTATTGCTTCATCCAAAGCATTGGTATGCAGCGATTGTGTATGTCCTAAAACGGAAGCCATCGCTTCAATACAAGTACGCCCTACGTTATTGAACGGATCTTGTTCGGTCAACGACCATCCGGAAGTTTGAGAGTGTGTACGCAACGCCAATGATTTCGGATTTTTAGCGCCAAAGCTTTTTACGATTTTCGCCCATAACAAACGGGCGGCGCGCATCTTGGCTATTTCCATGAAATGATTCATACCGATTGCCCAAAAGAATGACAAACGTGGAGCGAAAGCATCGACATCAATACCGGCGTTGATTCCGGCACGAAGATACTCCATTCCATCTGCCAACGTATAAGCCAATTCGATGTCGGCAGTAGCTCCGGCTTCCTGCATGTGGTATCCGGAAATAGAAATCGAATTGAATTTAGGCATTTTTTGAGAAGTATATTCAAAAATATCGGCAATGATACGCATAGAAAATTCAGGTGGATAAATATAGGTATTACGCACCATGAATTCTTTTAAAATGTCGTTTTGGATGGTTCCTGCCATTTCTTCCAATTTGGCGCCTTGTTCCAATCCTGCATTGATATAAAACGCCAATATGGGAAGTACAGCCCCATTCATAGTCATAGAAACAGACATATCTTTCAATGGAATACCATTGAACAATACTTTCATGTCTTCCAAAGAGCAAATAGAAACTCCAGCTTTACCCACATCACCCACTACTCGAGGATGGTCGGCGTCATATCCACGGTGAGTTGCCAAGTCAAAAGCGACGGAAAGCCCTTTTTGTCCGGAAGCCAGATTTCTACGATAAAAAGCGTTGGATTCTTCCGCTGTGGAAAATCCCGCGTATTGGCGGATTGTCCAAGGTTTCATGGCATACATACCAGAGTATGGTCCACGGAGAAATGGAGGAATACCAGAAGCATAATTCAAATGCTCCATTCCTTCCAAATCGTCTTTTGTATAAATTTGCTTTACCGAGATATGTTCAGGAGTAAGCCATGCGGAACTAGAATTGTTTCCTTTCGATAAGTCTCCAAGACTTCCTCCGAAGTTTTGAAATCCTGTTTTGTAAATATCTATTTTTTTGAAATTCGGTTTCATTTTGTTTGAGATTTTAAGATGAAAGATTTTAAGAATAAAGACTTTATTTCAGAGTCTTTTTGAAATTGTATATTTTCTTTTGGATACTTTGAATTGAAGATTCTATTTAATTAAAAGACTCTTGGGAAATATAGCCTAAATCCATAGACAAAATCATTAAAGTTTCCTGTTCCAAAGCTGAACCTAAAGATATTTCAAGAAAACGAGCAAAATCTTTTTCACTGGATTTTGCTGATCCTTCGGCAATATTAGTAGGAATAGATATTCCTGCACGTTGAATTTGAGATATAATTCCATATAATTCATGCTTGGGATAAGATGAAGTCATCAAATATATTTTCTTAACCAAAACTCTTGATTCAATCCAAATATCTAATTTTCTAAAGTTATGCATAGAAATCCTTATTCTATAATAATCATAGTCTTTGTTCTTTATAATCTTTACTCTTTATTCTAAATTAATTGTTTATTAAAACTTTTAAGCGTCTCTAACACATTGCTCTTAACATTGATAAAATGTTCGATGCCTTGCGCTTTCAATTCATCCATGTTAGCGGGAGCACCTGCAACAACCAACATTTCTTTTCCCTTTGTCAATTTGTATGTTTCGGGAGCAAAAGTCGCGTATTCTTCATCGCTCGAACACAATACGATAATATCCGCATTTACTTCCCTGGCTGCTTTTACACCTTCTTCTATGGTTTCAAAACCTAAATTGTCAATAACTTGATATCCGGCACAAGCAAGGAAATTGCAAGAGAATTGAGAACGAGCCAAACGCATAGCCAAACTACCAATCGTGAGCATAAATGCTTTAGGCGTTTTTCCTGATTTTTCCGTAGCTAAACGTAAATCTTCAAAATCGCTGGATAGACGTTTGGTATTCAACGTTTCTATTTGAGTATCTCCTTTTTCATTACATCCGCAACCGCATGTATGTTCTTGGATTTTTCCCGCGGCTTTTTCAGTAAAATTAGGAAATTGATTTGTTCCTAACAGGATTTCACGACGTTGCGCAACCGCTTTTCTTCTCGCTTCTGCCGATTCATTAACCGCTTTTTGGATTTCTCCTTTTTTTACCATATCAAGGAATCCTTTTTCTTCACATTCGAGGAATATTTTCCAAGCTTGTTCCGCGATAGAGGCTGTCAGATTTTCAATATAATAAGATCCTCCGGCGGCATCAGTCACCTTGTTTAAATGAGACTCTTCTTTCAATAATAATTGTTGATTTCTAGCTATACGTTCTGAAAAATCATCAGAATTTTTAAATGAAGAATCGAAAGGATGAATTAAAATGGAATCGACACCTGCTATTGCAGCCGACATGGCTTCGGTTTGAGAACGAAGCATATTTACGTGTGCATCATAAACTGTTTGATTGAATGTTGAAGTTTGGGCGCATACAAACATTTTTTCTGCGCAACGGCAATTTCGACCTTCTTCCAAATGAGGACAATCGTTGGGGCAACCGGGTTGATTTCCACCAATTACTTCATCTTTTAGCCATGTTACATAATTATATATATCATCTGTAAAGGGTTGGTATACATTTACAATTTCAGTCCATAACCAACGAGCCGCACGGAATTTGGCAATTTCCATAAAATAGTTGGATCCGATTCCAAAATTGAATTTAATTTTTCTTGCAACAAGCATCGGATCGACTCCGGCAACAGCTAACTTAGATAATAACTCATTTCCCCAAGCAAGAGCATATCCTAATTCCTGAGTAATATAAGCTCCTGAATTATTCAAATAAAAAATATTAACACCTAATACCCTAAATCGTGGTAGAAATTTGGTAGCAGCAACAGCTTCTGTTATTTTTCCAATCCAATTATCTGTTATTTTACCTTTTCGAAGAATCGGAGAAATAAAATCCATATTTACCGATCCTACACATTTTTTCACATTATATCCACCTACTTGATAGAAACTTACCAAAATTTTTATCAATTCGATAGAATAATCCTTACAAGTCCTGAAGTTTAATTCCACACTTTCAGGATCAATCCCTTCCAATAATTTTTCTATGTTTTCTTTATTTACTTTGTCTTTAGGAATATTGAAACCCAACGAATTAACACCTTTATTTAATATATCAAGCGCCTTTTCGTTCGCAACTTCGATGTCATCCACATCTATTTCCTGGCGTATATACCAGTTGCTTTCTTTTTTTATACCCCGAACAAAAGGAAATCCTCCCGGCAATGAGTCTACTATTTTACTCATTTTAGAGATATCTTCTTCCCGATAAAAAGGCTTAACATTAATGCCTTCATTTGTTTTCCAGACAAGTTTTTTTTCAAAATCCGCACCCTTAAGATCCGTGACAATTTTCTCCATCCATTGTTCAGTAGAAACAGGAGCAAATTCCGAAAAAAGTTTTTCTTTTGAATTACTCATAAGAATTACTAATTAAAATTTATTTGGTGATTATAAGAATTGTTAAAACAAACCGCAAAATTAATAAATAAACTTGAAGTCAATGATTTAAATCAGAAAAAGGTTAAAGAAGATTTTCTTTTTATTTTATATGCATTTGAGATATTCTTTTTGTATATTTTCCATGACCATTTTAAACAAAAAAACAGCTAAGAATTTCTTCTTAACTGCCTGATAATAAATCGTGGGCGTTGACGGATTCGAACCGCCGACCCTCTGCTTGTAAGGCAGATGCTCTGAACCAGCTGAGCTAAACGCCCGACTTATTTTTATTGCCCTTGCTCTCAAAGGCGATGCAAAAGTAAAGCTTTTTTTTGATTCTGCAAATATTTTCTGAAAAATTTCCGTAAATAAAAAGAAAATATGTGGTTTTTGTATTTAAGAATATTCTATGATTGTATTACTGATAGAAAATTCAACCGTTTCCTATACCAAATACTATTTTTTGCAGGAAAGATCATGGGCTATTATTGGAAAGTAATAATGGTTTTTATTTTCACTTTTTCAACATGAAAGAAATTAACCACCTTGCGGCCACCAAACGTGGGTGAATATGTAAATTTGTTACATTACAGCCAAATCGCGGTCAAGAATAGGGTTTCCCTGTATCCATATTTGCCAATGAGATGTAGAAGTTAACCGTACTCAGGTACAGCTTCGAAAGTCTTGTTTGTCATATTGATAGTTGGATGACCTTTGTTGAAACGGCATCTGACAAGGGATATATTTTCAGATAATCATTCTTTTTTTAGTCAAAAATATTTGAATTTCTTAAAAAAAGATTACCTTTGCACTCGCAAAATCGGCGGGATGTAGCTCAGCCCGGTTAGAGTACACGTCTGGGGGGCGTGTGGTCGCACGTTCGAATCGTGTCATCCCGACTGCTGAAAATCAGCCATTTACAAATTAGAGTAGATGGCTGTTTTTATTTTTCAAACCTTTCAACTTTCTTTACGTCTTCACTCATTGATACTTACCAAATACTCATTTCCGTGAAAGATAGAAATTCAAGTCTCTATTTTTGCTTTGTATTTACTAACTAAGTACATGACAAAAATTTAAAAACGTCTATCTTTCTTTTGTTTAGAGGATTTAGCAACATATTAGCAATAACCCCCAACCCATATTTGAATAGAGATTTTTCTCTTCGTCCATGTTTCTTTATTTTAATTTGTCTT
>JAVBKZ010000112.1:0-7806 GCA_031553755.1 Bacteroidales bacterium
TGCCCGTTATTGTCGTTTATTCTTTTTACCTGTACATCTACATCGCTGAGATATACCGGAATTGACCAAAGCTTTTATACCTTGTTCTCTTGTACTACGTTTATGGAAAATATGTCAATGATCTACTTGTTGTTGTGCTTCCAACAGAGGATGAAAAAACCGTCCTTGAACGACGGCATCCCTGAAAAAACTAAAAGCGACTGCAAAGATAATACTTTTTTATTCTAAAAAACAAACTTTATCAAAACTATTTTTTTCGAAATATAAACCTTTCCAACCTGCTACCACATTACCTCTGTAAAGCGGGTGCAAAAGTAGAACGATTTTTTTTATTTTCCAAATATTTATCAGCCTTTTTAACGAAATTAAACCCAATTATCTCTATATGAATCAAATATTTTTTTAAAGTTTTATTTACAGAATTATAATCCTACCTTTGCACTCTATAAATAATGGCATTATACTTATCATTATATTAAGATGTCAACGGGGGTTAAGATAAATAAGTCTTTGTATCCATTGTCTTTTCTTTATGGATTGGGCGTTTGGGTCAGGAATAAATTTTTTGACTGGAAAATACTTCCAAGCGAAGAATTCGTTATTCCTGTTATTTCCGTAGGAAACCTTACTATTGGAGGAACCGGAAAAACCCCTCATATAGAATACTTGATACATGTATTAAAGAATAGCTATAAAATAGCCGTTTTAAGCAGAGGTTATAAACGAAAATCTTCGGGATTTATTTTGGCTAACGAAACATCTACGAGCAATGAAATCGGCGATGAACCGTATCAAATATTTCGCAAATACAAAAATATCATTGTAGCTGTTGATGGAAATAGACGCAGAGGTATTCAAAAATTACTATCCATGCCTGAAGAAAATCGCCCGGATATCATATTGTTAGATGACGGGTTTCAACATAGATACGTAAAACCTTCTTTTTCTATTTTATTAACGGATATGCATCGTTTGATTTACGAGGACGCTTTATTGCCTGCCGGACATTTACGGGAACCTTTATCTGAAAAATCCCGGGCCAATATGGTTATCGTTACTAAATGTGACTCTAATTTAAAACCTATCGATTTTCGGGTTGTTTCAAAGCATTTGAATTTATTTCCATATCAAGATCTATTTTTTACCTCTTTTGAATATGGCCGTTTAACTCACGGATTTTATCCAGACATAAATGAATCTATTGATTTAGAATTTCTTAGGAGTAATAAATATTCAGTTTTATTAATCGCAGGGATTGCCAATCCCGAAGGAATTATTTCAAAAATAGAAACATATACTAAATATTTAGAAAGTATTATTTTCGCGGATCATCATTCTTTCTCAAAAACAGATATTGAAAATATTGAGTTAAAGTTTAATAATGTCAAAAATGATCATAAAATAATTATTACAACAGAAAAAGATTTTGTGAGATTGATTGACTGTGAATTCATGACTGAAAATATTAAAAAATATCTTTATTATTTACCTGTTAAAGTTGTATTTAAAGAAAATCAAGAACAATTATTTATACAAAAAATAAAAAATCATGTTAGAAATATTGAAAGAGACTGTAGATTGGCTCAAACCACACATCGCTCGTGAGACCAAAATTTGTATTATTTTAGGTACCGGATTAGGGGATTTAGCTGATGCAATCGAAGAAAAAAAAACGATTCCTTACGAAGAAATTCCTCACTTCCCTGTCTCTACTGTTGAAGGGCATAATGGCAACTTATTACTTGGAACGTTGGGAGGCCAACCTGTTATCGCAATGCAAGGCCGTTTTCATTATTACGAAGGATATAGCATGCAGGATGTTACGTTTCCGATTCGCGTAATGCAATTTTTGGGTATTACACACTTGTTTGTTTCGAATGCCGCGGGAGGAATGAACCGCAGTTTTGAAGTAGGGGACATCATGTTGATTGAAGATCATATCAATTTATTTCCCGAACATCCTTTGAGAGGTCGTAATTTACCTGAATTCGGCACCCGATTTCCTGACATGAGTGAGGCCTATGATATTCAATTGAGAAATTTAGCGACTCGTATTTCAAAAAAAAATAATATTAAATTACAGTATGGAGTTTATGTCGGCACGCAAGGGCCTACATTCGAAACTCCGGCCGAATATAATTTCTTTTCTGTTATCGGAGGAGATGCTGTCGGTATGAGTACAGTTCCTGAAGTAATTGTCGCGAATCACGCGGGTATAAAAGTGCTGGCATTTTCGATTATTACAGATTTGGGGGTCCCCGGCAGAGTGGTTAAAGTTTCGCACGAAGAAGTACAAGCGGCTGCCAAATCGGCACAACCCAAATTAGCTTTTATCATGCAAGAGGTTATTAAAGAGATTAGTTGATTACCGGA
Organism: Bacteroidales bacterium; assembly: GCA_031553755.1. Classification (GTDB taxonomy): domain Bacteria; phylum Bacteroidota; class Bacteroidia; order Bacteroidales; family Azobacteroidaceae; genus JAIRVZ01. The sequence continues at coordinate 2,374 of JAVBKZ010000112.1, forward strand.
TATGTTAATCAATTTACGAATATAATCAATATGGAAATATCTGAATTAGGAGAATTTGGTTTGATTCGAAAACTTACTGAAAATATAAAAATAAAAAATGAAAGCAGTATTAAAGGCATAGGAGATGACGCTGCCGTGATTAACAATCAAGAAAAGCAAACTTTAGTCACTACTGATTTGCTTCTCGAAGGTATCCATTTCGATCTGACTTATGTTCCCTTGAAACATTTAGGATATAAATCGGCCATTGTTAATTTTTCCGATATTTACGCGATGAATGGAAATCCGGAACAAATCACGGTTTCGATAGGAATTTCCAAACGTTTTTCGGTTGAAGATTTAGAAGATTTTTACGAAGGCCTCCGATTGGCCTGTGACATATATGGCGTTGACATTGTAGGCGGAGACACTTCCGCCTCAATGACAGGACTTTGCGTAAGTATAACTTGTATAGGAGAGGTAGAAAAGGGTAAGGTTGTTTACCGAGATGGAGCAAAAGAAACTGATTTAATTTGTGTTTCAGGAGATTTAGGAGCGTCTTATATGGGGCTGCAATTACTTGAACGAGAAAAAGCTATTTACAAAGGCGAAAGTGATTTCTCCCCTGATTTCGCAGGAAAGGAATACATACTCGAACGGCAGCTTAAACCGGAAGCCAGAAAAGATATTATCCGCTTGTTGGATGAAAAAAATATTATCCCTACTTCTATGATTGATATATCAGACGGACTTTCTTCTGAGTTGCTACACATTTGTTACGAAGGTAAGGTTGGTTGCCGCATATATGAAGAACGTATTCCTATTGACTTCCAAACAGCATCGATGGCAGAGCGTTTCAATATGAATCTTACAACTGTGGCGCTGAATGGTGGTGAAGATTATGAATTATTATTTACGGTTCCACTTACTTTACATGAGACTATCAACAATATTAAAGGAGTTAAAGTTATCGGATATATTTGCGAAAAATCTCTTGGTTCGGCTCTCATCGCGCGTGATGGCACAGAAATTGAATTGAAAGCTCAAGGATGGAATTCTTTGGAATGAAAGAAATGAAAAAATGAAGAGAATGAAGAATTTATTGAAAATCTGTTTTAGGGTTATATTATTTCTTATATTTTTTTCATCTTGTGATGAAGACCTGAAAACAAATATTCCATACGCTCCTGTTAATTTTCTGATTAATTTGGAATATGCTGATAATGTTTTGAATAATCCTTATCACTTTGAAACATTTTCTTATTCTAAATATCCTAATGGAAGAAATGACGGAGAACATGTAGGCTATGGAGGAATTCTGATTTATCATGGAATGGAAACAGATTCTAATCCGAATGGTTTATATGCTTACGATTTGTCTTGCCAAGTTGAGGCCGACAGGAATGTTTTGGTCGTTGCTGATGAAGAAGGAACCGCTACTTGTCCGAAATGTGGCGCTAAATATAGTGTCCACACAGGAGGCGCGCCTTTGAATACTGCTAAATTTTGGTTACATCCTTACAGGATTGTAAGTGTTTCCGGAGCAGGAAACAGATATAAAATTATCAACTAACCTAAATAAAAAAGTCTTTCTTGAAAAATATTCAATTGAATATCAGTCGTTTGTTATTTTTTTTATAATTAGAAATTGAAATTTAATAAGAATATACTACTTTTGTGCCCGGGTAAGTCCTATACGGCCAGCTCCCTTCGAACCCCCCAGGGCTTGATCGCAGCAAGGGTAGTTGGTTGTAGCGGCGCGATGTAGTAAGCTTGCCCACCTGCCTCTTTAGCTCAGCTGGCCAGAGCACGTGATTTGTAATCTCGGGGTCGTTGGTTCGAATCCGACAAGAGGCTCAAAAAAAGCAAAGTAAGAACGAAAGTTTTACTTTGCTTTTTTTGTTTTCAATAAATCCCAAACTTATCAATATCATGGTAAATCCTGTAAAAAAAAGAAATATTTACATTCAACTCATAACCGAAATTTTATTATTATTCACGTTTATTTTACCGGGATGTGTACAACAAAAAGAACATAACCAAGAAGTAATATCTACCGGAATTATCAACTACGCCAAAGGTTTTTCCATCTCTTATTTCAATGATTATACTGAAGTATCTGTAGTAAATCCGTGGGACACTACCAAAATTTTACATAAGTATATCTTAATTGACCGAACAAAACCCCAACCTAAAAGTCTTCCCAACGGAACTGTAATTAAGATACCCGTACAAAACATCGCTTGTTTATACTCTCTTGACGCTTCTGTTATTCAAACTTTGAAAAAAGAAGAAAAAATCAAGGCGATCGCAGAAACTAAATATGTCAAATTGCCTTTTCTTATAGAAGGATTAAAAAATGGAAAAATAATTGACATCGGGCAATCAATGGCATTGAACATAGAACGTCTGATGGCAGTTTCTCCTGATATCATTATTGTATCTCCTTTTCAAAACATGGGTTATGGAAAATTAGAAACTACTGGAATCTCCATCGTTGAAAACGCGAGTTATATGGAAAATACGCCTTTAGGGAGAGCTGAATGGATCAAATTTATAGCCGCGTTTTTGGACAAAGGCAAAGAAGCGGAAGAAATCATGCAAGGCATTGCGGAACGATACTTAGAACTAAAAAGAAAAACTTCGAACGTAGGATTTCGCCCGACTGTATTCAGTGAAAAAAAATATGGACAATCATGGTGGGTTCCATCCGGAGATAGCTATATGGCTCACTATTTTAAAGATTCCGGAGCAAATTATGTATGGGCAGATACTCAAGGAAACGGTTCGTTAAATCTCAATTTCGAAACGGTTTATGAAAAAGCTGAAAATGCCGATTATTGGCTTATTCGTTCCGATCACCACATTACTTATGATGATTTGAAAAAAGAATTCGAACCTTATTCTTATTTTTCCGCATGGAAAAATAAAAAGGTCATTTTTTCGAACACAATAGAAAATGATTATTACGAAACGGGAGTTTTAAATCCGGATTTGGTGTTAGGTAACTTAATCGGAATATTTCACCCCGAATTGAATATACCATCGCCTGATAATCCGTTTTTCGAGATATTGAAATAATATAGATTTAGGCAAAAAAATAAGGTTGTCTAAAAATAAATTATTTTTTCAGACAACCTTATTTTATTAGTAGAAAAAAAGAAAACTTATTTCACTTTTTTGTATCCATAAACAGCTAACGCGCCCAATTCTTCTTCAATACGAAGCAATTGATTGTATTTAGCCATACGGTCGGAACGGCTCAAAGAACCTGTTTTGATTTGTCCTGAATTAGTCGCGACAGCGATATCCGCGATTGTAGCATCTTCAGTTTCTCCCGAACGGTGAGAAGTTACAGAAGTGTAACCTGCGCGGTGAGCCATTTCGATTGCATCTAATGTTTCGCTCAAAGAACCGATTTGGTTTACTTTGATAAGGATAGAGTTTGCACAACCTAATTCGATACCTTTCTTCAAATATTCAACGTTAGTTACGAACAAATCATCTCCAACCAATTGACATTTGTTGCCAATCATGTCGGTCAATAGTTTCCATCCGTCCCAGTCTCCTTCAGCCATACCGTCTTCGATAGAATCGATTGGATATTTAGCAGCCAATTCAGCCAAATATTCCGCTTGTTGAACAGATGTACGTTTTGCTCCGTTTTCGCCTTCGAATTTGGCATAGTTGTAAATACCGTCTTTGTAGAATTCAGAAGCAGCGCAGTCAAGACCAATCATCACATCAGAACCAGCTTTGTAACCTGCCAATTCGATAGCTTTGATGATAGATTCCAAAGCGTCTTCAGTACCGTTCAATGCGGGAGCAAAACCTCCTTCGTCACCAACAGCAGTACTTAAGTTTCTGTCGTGTAATACTTTTTTCAAAGAATGGAAAACTTCAGCACCCATTCTCAATCCTTCTCTGAAAGAAGGTGCGCCAACCGGACGAATCATAAATTCCTGAAAAGCGATAGGAGCATCAGAGTGAGATCCTCCGTTGATGATGTTCATCATCGGAACAGGTAAAGTATATGTGTTCGTTCCACCGATATATCTGTATAAAGGCATATCCAAATAAGTAGCGGCAGCTCTTGCTACAGCTAAAGAAACACCTAAAATAGCGTTTGCACCTAATTTAGATTTCGTTTTGGTTCCGTCCATTCCGATCATTTTTTTGTCGATAGCACGTTGTTCCAAAGCACTCATTCCTATTAACGCGGGAGCAATTACCTTGTTGATATTTTCAACAGCTTTCAAAACTCCTTTACCTAAGTAACGTTTTTTATCACCATCACGCAATTCTAATGCTTCATTTTCACCTGTCGATGCTCCAGAAGGAACAGCGGCGCGACCCATGTAACCTGATGCCAAAAATACATCTACTTCTACTGTAGGATTACCTCTTGAATCCAAAATCTCTCTACCTACGATTTTTACGATTTCCATACGGTTCTTTTTTTGTTTTATTATTAGGGAAATTTTTCTTTTTCAGGCTGCAAAGGTAGTAAAATATCCAACTTAAAACAAAAAAATAAAAGACTGTCTCAGGGCAAACGCATCTTAATTTGTTAGAATTTTCAACAAATATTCATTATTCCAACCAGCATCGAGTCTTTTTCCTTTGACACTTCTTTTCTTAGATTGTTCATTTTTAACCAGATTGAGGGCAATTCGATTAATCATGGAAAAATTTTGGGCAGCATATCCATCTCTTTTTCGAGAGCTATCCTCATTGAAAGAAACATCTAATTGCCTGTTCGGCGGCGTTTTCATAACGCCGTCGTATAAAGCGTTCGTTTTTAACGACATAATTATCTGATTTACAAAATATTCTAACAGGGTTTTGAACCCTGTTAAAGTTTATCAGGAATTAGAAAAACACCAGGTATAAATACAAGTTATGAGTATTCTTTTAAAATAGTAACAATTATATTTTTGACCGTAGCGTTAATAGTTTAGAATGATTGTAAAACCAACCGAGATTACAAAATCGCAAATGGAGTTAATTTTGAAGTATATTGATTGGCACAACTCAAAATGTCCCTGTTGATTTACTAAATAAATTCTAATTGAGCAGGAGGAAAACAAAGCTGTTTTCTTCCTACTTTCGTTTTCCTACCTTTCACACCACCATACGTGCCATTCGGCATACGGCGATTCTTTATTTACGATGCTATTTACTATAATAATCCATCAGCAAAGGACAAGCTGGAGAGTGGAGAAAAGTTGAGAGTGGAGAATTGAGAGTGGAGAATTTTAATATCCTCTAAATATCTTAAAACAATGAATATCGTAATATCAACCAATACCTATTAATATCTTCTTATTGTAGGATCGTAACCAAATTACCCATGAAATGAGAAACTACCGCGTATCCGATAAGTAAAGACATAAAAGCGAAAACTTTGATTTGTCCGTTGATTCTTTTTTGATTTTCGTTGTTGCTGTTGTT
>JAVBKZ010000123.1:0-8480 GCA_031553755.1 Bacteroidales bacterium
TTTTTTCAACCACATAAGGCACATAAGATTTTAGACAAAATAACAAAGACTAAAGGATTAGTCTGTCTTTTAGTCTAAATCGATCTTCTTTGTTCTATAAATCTTTATTCTTATAATAATTCCCTATGTTCTTCATGCCTCCATAGTTTAAAATTTTCTATGTGCCTTATGTGGTTTGGATAGAATAACACTAAATGTTATTGGTAGTAATTTGGCTGTGGAATCCTCTTCTCAGGGAACATCAACTTTTCCCTTGGCAGATGTCAAAAAAATCCGCTTCATGGTGAAAAAAGACAAGAGAGTGTAAGATGTTTCATAAAGTAAAAATGAATTATTTTATGAAAACAAAAGTATTATAAATTTATTGTTTTTGTGAATAAGAGAGAGATTTTTTTGAGGAAGAAGGTAGGGTATTTAGTCTTTTAATCGTATTATATATAACAACACATAGTTATTACACTATGAATGTGCTATGGTCTCATTCAATGAGTAATCAACATAACACTATAAGAAATATATTTACGATGAAAAACCGGACTACCACCTTTTTATTTTTACTTTTGTTAGTAGCTACAGGTTTGACTTTTTGGCATTTTAATTCAGTAACAACAACCTCTAAATCTAAGTATCAGTCAGTACTTAAGTATTATTCATGTAATCTTTCGGATAGCTTAAAATTAAAAGCCGCGCATTTCCTGATAAATAATTTACAGTATCATTATGGTATTCCTAATTATCTGGTTGACTCGTTAGGAAACAAGATTAAGGATTTTAATGGACTACAATATCCTAAAGATTCTCTGGTCTCCGAATTTTCGGAATTGGGTTATCGTTTTCAGATGCAAAAACCTGTTCCCGACATAGAATCGTTAACACCGGAATACCTGATTCAAAACATAGAATTGGCATTTAAAGTTTGGCCTAAACCATGGAATAAGCATATCAAATTTGAGGAATTTTGTGAATATATCCTTCCTTATCGTGTTCAAAACGAGCCTTTATCCGATTGGCGCGAGTATTTTTATAAGAAATATATTGGTATAGCAGAAAGTATGGTAGATGATTCTTTGTTCACAATATGTTCACGGATGCAGGATACATTGAAAAACAGCGTATTTTATTCAGATAAAATTAATTTATATAACGGATTTATAGATCCATTCGAATTGGAAAAAATTCGTTATGGAGCCTGTGAACAATTGTCTGTGTATGCTATCCTTGCTCTTCGCGCAATTGGTATTCCTGCTATTTATCAAGAAGTTATGTATTGGAGTTCAGTAAACAAAGGCCATGTAAACACCACTTTTATAGAAAAAGACAGCGTTCGTTATTACAATTTTTCGGTATCAGACGGCCCTCCCAAAAGATATAATCCAAAATCGGGCAAACAAACCGGTTCGGTAAGGACCGTGCTTCACTATTTTTCTAAAAAACAAGACTATGCTCTTGTTCTCAAAAATCTGAAAGAAGATTATCCCCAAAGTTTATTTAATGAATTTATAGAAGATATGCCTCCCGGATATTCTACTTCCGACCCTTTATCCATTAAAATATCCGGATACGGTGATAACAAACTGGCTTACTTATGTACTTTTAATATGGGAGAATGGAAACCCGTAAGATGGAGCCAAATTTGGGAAGATGGAAGTTGCCGGTTTGAAAATGTTACAAAAACAGTTATCTATTCCGTAGGTACTTATACTGGACAAGGAATGGATATATTAACAGATCCATTCATTTTTTATGAAGAAGATAGTATTTGCTACAAAAATCCTTCCAGAGAACTGATTCCTAAAATTACATTTCCTTTCTATGTGTCAGATAGTGATAAATCAATCAAAAAGAAAGTGACCGGCTATTATATGAAAAATAAACAATGGATTCCTATCTATGGTACCGCCATATTAAGTAAAAGAAAAAGAGTAGGGGGTAAAGAAGAGTGGACCGCGTGTGAGGTTGAAGAAATCGGAGAAAAGAATGTGTATTACCTTGGCACATTCGATAATGTTCCGGCTAATGCTGTATTTTATGGAGGAGGAATAAGCAGACTTTACTTACCGGATAGTACAGGATGGTATATAAGGAGATAAAAAAATACTGGAAAGTTGTCATTCCTGACTTGATCCGCAATCTAATCAATAAAACGGTAAAATGATTGTTTAACCAGAGAGAATAAAAAGAGCGGAACATTGTCCTGAACCGCAAAGAAAGGAACAAACGTATCCGCTCACGTCTCTCTAAAAAAGAAAAGAGTATGCAAAATTAGCGAATTAACATGATAATTTTCGCACAAGGTGGAAAATTATAAAAAAGGGTAATGGAGTTGGTAATCTACCACTACGAGTTCATTTACTGCAACTAGGATTAATTGCCCAGGGTCGAAACGATCTGATTGTAGACCATATGACCCTTGTAAATAAATTTAATACTTAATTAACTATTCTACAGAAAGGCAGAACAGTTTTTAAATGACTGAAAAATGAAAAAAATATATTTATTGCTAGTTTTAATATTATTGACACAACAGTCTTGTAAAAATAATAAGAATAACGATTTTTCGGAGTTTAAAAAGAGTAATTCTAACTTGATTGAAATAAAGATAGATCCTCAAAATCACAATGTTTTAACTTCAGACCAAATATTTGGATTGCCCCAAATTGTTAGGTTAGAAACACTTTCTAATAATTTAATAGGTTCTATTTCTCAGATATTAATTCAAGATAGCTTGATAATCATTAATGACAGGCAGATTTCAAAATCAATTATGGTTTTTGATTTGAAAGGTAATTTCAAAAATAGAATCGGACAACAAGGGCAGGGGCCAGGAGAGTATGTTTCTAACTGGTACGTCTGTCTGTTACCTAGAAAAGATAAAATTGCAATTTTAGACGATAAAACGAGAAAAGTATTGTATTATCGTTTTGATGGCAAATTTTTATATTCGAAAAATTTATCGTTCGATGCTGTTAGCTTAGAATACATTGGTTCTGAGATGATTGCATATTTGGGATTTAGTAATGCAGAGAATAACTCATCGGTTTATGATAATAATCCTTTGATACTAACAGACTCGTTGAATAATAGTATTGCTTCAGGATTCAAAAATTTTTATAAGCCGGACCAATTTACATATTCAACCAATTATCCGTTAAGAAAATGGGGGAATAATGTATATTACAATCCCAGTTTTAATGATACAATTTTTCAGGTAACAGAAAACGAAATAATTTCACGATATTTTTTTAATTGGACAAAATATGGGATGCCCAAAGTAACAGATAAAACAACAAACGAAGACATGGAAAGATATCTTCGGGAATACATGTTTTTCAACGGAGATTTTATTGAAACACAAAAAGCTGCTATATTTTATATTCATATTCCAGGTCAAATTCCGTCATTTGTAATATATGATAAAACAACGAATGAAACTTTTTTTTGGAATCAACAATACAAAAATCCATGTTTTATGATGTTGTATAATGTGATACCACAGGCAGTTTATCTTGAAAATACTCTTGTTTATTCCATCTCCCCAGCAACACTTATTACAAATAAAAAGGCATATTATGAGGTTGCTCAAAAAGAAAATATCAGTATAAATAATATTGATAATTTGTTAGAAAGTGTACAAGAGGATGATAATCCTGTGTTATTTTTTTATCCGATAAATCTAAAAAAATAAAATAGTAATGAAAGTTTTTAGACTGTCTGTAATTGTATTTATTCTATTCATGATATTTTTTAATTTTACTCTAATATATAGGTTGTTAGGGATAAAAAAAGAAACAAAAGAAATAATAAATTTAGAAAGGACAATAATGGAAGAGCGGGTACAATCTCTCAATGATAACTTTGTTATTTCTATACAAAATAGTAATATTTCACTTCCAGATAAAATTTTTCATCAATTATCTTTTTATGGAAAAACTAAAGATTCTACATTGTTAGTTGTTCGTTTTTCTGAGTATGATTGCTCTGAATGTGTAGAATTTATTCTTATTAAAATAAGAAAATTTATAGAAAAAAACGATACTAAAGTCGTATTTTTAACAACATTTCAAGAGAATAGAACAATACAAATAATATTAAAAAAATATGATTTAGGTTGGCTGCCTAATTATAATGTTGAAATTTTGGATAATATTCCTATAGAAAAGATGCATTATCCTTATTGTTTTACTATTGATAATTCAAAAAAAATATCAAATTTATTTCTTCCGAGTAGGTCTGTTCCTATGTTAACAGATAAATATTTATCATTGATTGAAAATAGATTTTGTAATTAAAAATAAATTACATAATGAACAAGAAAATTCCTAAAAAATAAAAATTATAAAAAATGAAACAGAAATTAAGAAACATGTTGCCATTGATTATATCAATGTTAATAGTATCTTGTTCTCCCCCAAAACAGGATAAATTTGTAACTAAAGATTGTGATAAACATAATCAAGAGGGGATTATAACTGCAAATCAACAGGTTGTTATTAATATTCCTGAATTAGAGGAGGATAAAAAATTAATCTTAGATAGCATTGTTAAAGATGTTCGATATATTCAATTAGAAACAACCGACAAATCTTTGATTGGAGAAATCAGTCAGATGGAATATTTTGATGATAAATATTTTATATTGGATACCGATAAAACACGTTCTCTTTTTGTGTTTGACAAAGAAGGGAAATTTCTATGGAAAATATCTCGACAAGGTAAAGGGCCTGGAGAATATTTGAATTTGGGTAATTTTTCAATTGATTATGAATCAAAAAGAATCAACCTTTATGTAGACGTTCCTTCGAAAATAATGATATTTGATTTTAATAATAATTTCATAGAAGAAATACCGGTACCATTTTATACGTCTTCGTTTGCAAGCTTAAAAGATAATATGTATATGTTTAATAATGCTTATAGGAGTAATCCTACATTGAAACAGGAAAACAATTTGGTTGTAACGGATAAAAACTGTGACATAAAATATTCTTATTTTCCTTATGATTCAAAAAAAATTAATTCTGTTTCTCGTTTAAGTAATCCATTTTATGCATATAAGCATCAAAAATATTATTACGATAGTCTTAGGGGAACAGTATACTCTCTTAATAGTCAGGATACTTTATCTGTTCGTTATGCTTTTGATTTTGGCACACACACCTTTGATATGGATGAAAAAATATATGCAGAAAGGGAAGAAGTCGAAAGGTATATGAAAAAACAAAATATATATACCCTATTTTCCGTGCAAGAGTCGGATGATTTTTTATCTTTTATGATTTTTGGAGCAGGGGTGCAATATGGTTTTTATTCGAAAACAACCGGCAATGTAATTGTCGGACGTCGTGTTGTTTCTACAAATAATACCTTTGTATCAGTAAATATTCAATGTTCTTCGGGAAATAATTTCATAGGAATATTAGATCCATTGAAAATAGAAGAATTGAAACAAACCTTATCTTCCTTATCAGAAATGGATAAAGAAAAATTAAAAACCGACAAAAATCTTGAAAAAGTATTATCCGGTTTTTTAGAATTCGACAATCCGATTTTGTCAATATACACAATCAAGCCATTTTAATTATATATGGTTCTAAAAATGATTTGTCGTAAAATATATTTGTTATTCTTGATTGTATGTACAGGCGTATTTTTTTCTTCGTGTAAGGATGTAAAAAAATATTTTGAAACCAAAAGCATCATTAACAAATGGGTGGATAAAGAAATTATTTTTCCTCCGATATCTCAATGTAATTTATTGGGACAAGATACGACTTTTAATCCTGTTTGTTTTAATCGAACATATAAAAATATTTTTATATGTTGACTCTTTAGGATGTACAAGTTGTAAAATGAAAGATTTATATGAATGGAAAAAATTGATTCAAGAAACAAAAAAAGAAGGTTTTTCTAATCAGTTAAGTTTTTTGTTTTTTTTCAACCTGGAATAAGAACAAATATTGATTTCTTATTACAAAAAGAACAATTTAATTATCCTGTTTTTATAGATAGTACAAATCAAATTAACGAACTGAATCATTTTTCGAACAAAAAAGAATTTCAATGTTTTCTGCTAAATAAAAACAATAAAGTATTGCTGATTGGAAATCCCGCGTCGAATCCTAAAATTTGGGAGTTGTATAAAGAAGTGATTACAGGAAAGAAAAATCAATCGACCGAAAAAACGACACAAATAGAAGTCAATAAAACGGAACACGATTTTGGGAAAATTAAAAACAAAACAGAAAACGCATGTTTTTTCACTCTCACCAACAACGGAGAAAATGATTTGATAATCCATCATGTTTCGGTTTCGTGTGGTTGTACAGGCGTGGAATGGAAAAAACAACCTGTTAAACCGGGCGCAACTACCCAAATCAAGGTGAAAATGACACCCGAACAATCCGGATATTTCAACAAAACCGTTGATGTGCATTGCAATGTGACAAGCGGATTAATAAAGCTGGTGGTAAAAGGGGAAGCGGAATAGATAAAAGATAAAAGATAAAAACTAAAAGGTAAAAACGTGAAGTAGTTGTCATTGCGGACTTGATCCGCAATCTATTGAATACAAAAAACGGTAAAATGATTGTTTAACCAGAGAGAATAAAAAGAGCGGAACATTGTCCTGAACCGCAAAGAAAGGAACAAACGTATCCGCTCACTTCTCTCTAAAAAAGAAAAGAGTATGCAAAATTAGCGAATTAAGATGATAATTTTCGCACAAGGTGGAAAATTATAAAAAAGGGTAATGGAGCTAGTAATCTCCCGGTGACTCTTTTGGCTTGTTAGTAGATTTTATATTGAATCAAGTTTACAAAACCGCAAGGAATTACCGAAATAACAATATTATTCAATAAACAAAAATTCAAAAAATGAAAAATAAAATAATTTTAGGAGTTGCCACTTTGGTTTTTGTAGCTATTGTTGGCTTTAATATAAGTTTAGGACTTAAAATAAAAGATGTAAAAATTTATCATTAATAAATTTTGAGAGTTTGGCATTTGGAGAAAGCAATTCAAAGCAAACAAAAGAAGGACCCAAAAAAACAGCAAGAGTTAAGTGTTCTACCACATCAACAACAACTACTACAACTACCACAAATAATAATACAAACAATTCCAATAACAATTCTTCAGGGTGGAATGTTGGAGGTAGTATTTCTGGAGGTAATAGTATTATTGGAGGAGCAATAAATGGAGGATATAATAATGGAAGTTCAAATAGTAGCAATAACAGTAATGGTAGCAGTACTAGTTCAACTACTGTTTCAACTACTACATCAGAATACTGGGCTGATAAAATACTTTGTCAGAAGCAAAATGCTGAAAATTGTACCCCTTTTGATCCGTGTAAAAATTAATTAAAAAATTGGGTGTGTCAAAAGTGTTTTTGATGGAGTTTTTGTTTGTAACAAAATATTAAACTTTTGAAAAATATACTATACTTTTGACACACCTTAATTATAAAAAAACATTTTATGAAAACGAAATTACAATTTTTGATATTTATAACAATCTCTTTAATTTCTTGTGGAAAAAAGGAAACATTTACTAATTTGAATTTAGATACTTCAGAGTTGAAAACCATTAGGATAAATGCCAACGAAGAGAATTTACCTAAAATAGATAGTTTGTTTAGTGAAGTTGAATTCTTAAAATTACAAACAACGGATAAAAATTTAATTGGTACAATTGCTCAGATAATATTCCTTGATAGTTTAATTCTGATAACTGACAATAGTAGCGCTAAATCTATTTACGAATTTCATAACGATGGTTCTTTTTATAGGCAAATTGGGAATATTGGGAATGGACCAAATGAATATGTAAGCATTGACCATGTAACACCTATTTCTAATAAAAAAATAATTTCAGTATTGGATTTATCTCAGCAAAAGGTCATTTATTATAATTATAAAGGAGAATTTAATTCTTCAGAACAAATGAAATTTCCTTATTTATATTGTGAATACTTGAAAACAGGAGAAAAAGTATATTACACATCGGGTCTTAAAGGCGCAGGATATCCCGATTGGGAAGAAAATACATTGACTGTTGCAGACACAAAAAATCAAATTTTGTATGGTGGATTTATGAATACATACGATACCCAAAAATTTACATATACAACATCTCTACCAATAAGAAATTTTGCTTCGGAAATATATTATGCTCCGAGTTTTTCAGATACTATATATAAGATAGCAAAAGAATCGGTAATTGCCAAGTATCTAATTGATATTGAATGGAATAAAATGCCTGAAATAGGAAGAGAAACAACAGATGAAAAATTTTCAGACGATACACATCGATATTTTTATTTCAATGGGGACTTTATAGAATATAATACTCCCAAAAATTTGGACAGAAAAAAAGAGAATTATATTTGTGCCAAATAAAAAAAACATGAATAGAAAAAGTCGCAGAAAATTCAGTTCCGAATTTAAGGCCAAAGTAGCCTTTGAATCAATGCAAGAGCGA
>JAVBKZ010000122.1:0-30108 GCA_031553755.1 Bacteroidales bacterium
TCGCAGGAGTCATATCGAAGCATTCGATTGGTAATCAATGCTTTAAAGGTACGAATTCCTGCGGTTTTTTCCAAACAAAATTCAACTTATTTTCCTGGAAACCAACACTTTAATCATGTTTTGAACGAACTATTGAATAAGATTTATATCAATAGTATGGACAATCTGATTTCTAATGTCGAAATATATACCGTTTCCGGACAACTGATTTTGAAAACGACAGAAACAACAATTTCAACAAATGGATGGGACAAAGGCGTTTACTTAGTAAAAGTAAATAATAAAGAAAGTGTAGTAACTTCAAAGGTATTGGTTCAGTAAATTAACAAAACTAAAACATATACTCCAATGAAAAAAATAATACTTCTTTCAATCTTGTGTGTCAACTTTATTTTTATTGTAAATGCACAATTTACCCGATCTAAATTCGCACAAGAATCCAGAATACTAGAGTTATTCGATAAAACAATAAAGCAACAGACACAACTTCGCAGTACACAAGAAATGGTTCCTTTATGTGTTCGTATTGTATATTATTCGGTAGGATATTCAGGAAATGGAAACGAAGAAATTGTTTTTGATTACAACGAAAAAGGAAAAATCATTTCAAAAACATGGATAAGTTCATATAGTGATGAAAAAGAACGAATTTTATATGAATACAACGAACAAGGTTACCTGAAATCAATTAAAACTCAGGATTCTAATGCTTTCCGAGATTGGCGAACAATCGAACAATGGACAGCTAAAACTTTTACAGCTGCCGGAGAATGGTCAGACGTGGATTATAAAGGGCGAGATGATAATGGGGATCCGAAAGAATCTCGCTGGAAGTATATTTATGGAAATACTGGTCGTCTGTTAGAAATACTCGAAAGGGTTTGGGACGAGAATTATTCAGAATGGATTGATATTGGAATATATACTTACCAATATGATGGCCATGATAATCAAACATTGGAAACTTACCGTAAAATAAATGGGAATGATTATATTAATGATTGGAAACGAGAACAAACGTATAAATATGAAGACAATTTAATAAAATCAGAACAAATAACCATATCATACTGGGAAAATAATAATTGGGAAATTGATGATTCATGGAAGAATGAATATGAATATAATCCTGATAGAGCAATTTCGCATTGTTATATTTATTATGTTGATTTGGTATCTGGAATACTAAATAATTTTTATTCGGAATATGGAGAATATTTTTATGTTATTAAAAATGTCAATACAATAGAAAATATCAAAAAAACGACACCACAACCCATTAGATTTGAAAATAATTGCCTTTATATACAGGAAACTCCTTCGTCTGTTTTTGTCGAAATATATACCGTTTCCGGACAACTGATTTTGAAAACAACAGAAACAATTATCCCAACAAACGGATGGAACAAAGGTGTTTATTTGGTAAAAGTAAATAATAAAGAAAGCGTAATAACTTCAAAAATATTAGTCAAGTAAATAAGAAAACCAAAAATATACCCAAATGAAAAAAGTAATACTCTTCTTAATCTTGTGCATAAGCGTTATTTATGCTACAAACGCACAAAATACATTTACGGTTAGTAACCTCAATGACGAGGGAACAGGCTCTTTACGGCAAGCGATAACAGATGCTAATGCAGTAACTACAGGAACAAGAACTATCTCTTTTGGAAGTGACCTAAGCGGTAATATTAATTTGATAACACAATTACCAAAAATTACCAAACCTGTAACTATTGATGGAAATTTATCTGTGACAATTAATGCTTCAGGCTTAAAGTTTAAAACGGTTCCGGCTAACACAAATAGTTCATTTTTATACTCCGAAAGTATTTATGTATTTCATTTTACGTCAACTGCAGCTAACTCCTATGTGAAAAATTTGAAGATAAGCGGTTTTAACGACAAATTAGAAAGCGGTGATTATGAAAGCTTTTCCGGTAATTTTTATGGAATATATGCAGAAGGACAACTTACAGCTGATAATTGCGATGTGAGAAATAATTCCATATCCTTGAAAACAACCAAGCCGTACGGTAATGGAACTATCAAATGCTATGGATTTTATATACATAGCTATACTAAAGGATATCAAGGGGTTTTCAATAATTGTACAGCCATTGACAATCATAGTTTTAGTAATCATTATAGCGAATGTTATGGATTTTATGTAGATGTTCCGGGAGGAGGAACATTCAATAATTGCAAGGCTGATGGTAATTATGCTTCCTGTGATGGTACGAAAACAGGTTCTTCTAAAGTTTATGGATTTCACTTTTCAATAGGTAAAGGGGATTTTAATGATTGTAGCGCTTGCAATAATTATGGAAATGGACAAGGAAATAGTTCCGGATACGCTTGTGGTTTCTATGTCAGTTGGTCGTCTAATACAACGGAAGGAAATTTCAATAATTGTATTGCAAATAATAACTATGGAAAGATTGATTATCCTATTAACAATGGGGGAATTGCTGTTGCTCGTGGCTTTTATGTAGAAGCAAAAGGAAATTTTAGGAGTTGTACAGCCAATGGAAATTATGGCAGAGGAACTTCTAATACCTGTGGTGGTTATGGTTTTGAGACATCTATGCAAAGGAGTTTTTTTAATAACTGTACGGCAAATAACAACTATTCGGTGGCGACCGGAGATATAAAGGCCGGTTATGGCTATGGATTCAACGTATCAGCAGGAGGAGTCTTCAAAAATTGTACGGCCAATAATAATTATGGACAGGATACTTGGGGACAATCTCTTTCCGACGGTTGGGGCTATGGATTCGGAGTGTCTCGTGGAGGTATTTTCAGTGAATGTAGTGCCAACAACAATCATGGCAACGATGCCTGCGGACATGGCTTCGATGTGAATGACGGTGGTAGTTTCAGTTACTGCTCTTCCTCTGCTAACTACTCTTATGGTAGCTATATTGGAGAAGGAAGCGGATTCCGCTTATCTGGAGGAGGAACCTTCAATCATTGTATTTCAGGTTATAATCGCGGTCTTACACGTGATAAATCGGGTCTTAGTGGAGGTTATGGAATTTATGTTTCCAATAACGAAGTTAATATTTATAATTCAATTCTATACAACAACATAGGTAACCCTCCAATACCAAATGTAGATCGCGTTTTTTCCTGTGACATATATATATATCCACAGAAAGCGACTGCAAATATCAAAAATACGGTATATTCTACAATTCACGGAAATGTAAATACAATTGGTTGCAGCAGCTTAGATCCTCAATTTAAGCCTTTTACCACAAATGACACACCTGCAGGAAATGCCATTGGAGATACAGCTTATTTCAAACCTACCAATCCTGCTTCGTTTGATTTTTTACAACCACAGTACATAATATCATCGAGGATTGATGACAAAAACGGGAATATTAATTTTGTCGGTGACAGTTTGGTAACCAAAGGAGATAACATTGTTTATACCATTATTCCAAACAATGGCTACCAAATAGATCAAGTATTGATTAATGGAGTGAACAATATTGAGGCAGTAATCAATGGAACTTACACATTCAACAATATTACCGACGATCACAATATCGTTGTTTCATTTAGACAAGCAAGTGGTATTGATAAAATAAAAACTTCTGAAACTTATTTGAAAGCATACCCGAATCCGATTATCGGAGATGAAATAACTGTTGAAATCGATGAATCAAAAGCGTTAACTATCAACCGAATCGATATTTATGACATGATAGGAAAAATCATAAACACATATCCGACAACAGGAAAAATCACAACGATGCCTGTTTCTCAATTACCTAAAGGAGCTTATTTTATAAAAGCAGGAACAGAAATTGTAAAGATTATTAAATGATACCTAAATCCAATTTTTATTCTATTGGGTATTATCTGTAAGTTTGTGTAAATTTTTAATTTGAAGTAAGACTTACTAAGTGTAAAATTTAAATTAGTCTTAATCAAATTTTTATATCTTTGTACCCGAATGAAATTATTTGCCTATGAAATAAAAAGTAATTATAATACACACATTTTAAAATATATTTGAAAAAAGCGTTTAGCTTACATTTGGTTTTCTGAAATCTAGACAATTTCAATTGCAACCACAGAGTAAAGCGATGACGCTCACGCTGTTTTATGGCGTGGGCTTTACTCGTTGTTTGGTTGCAAGGTAGTCTAGAACCTCAGAAAACAAATAATTTGGAGTTTTGTCCACGCTTTTTTTATGTGTGTATACGAAAAGTCAGGACAAGAATAAATTCAAAAATGTATAATTAAAAAATATCATATGAAAACGTTCACACATACAATCACAGTATTATTCTTATTATTAAATTTTTATGCTTGTGAAGATAAAGAGAATAAAGAAGATAATGAATCTGAAAGATTAGAAGTTGGAAGTACTAATGTTAATTTTGGTGCAGATGGAAGTTCTCAAACTGTCAATATTTTTAGCAACCTTTCGTATTGGTCAGTATCATATAACGGAGGAGGATGGCTGCAAGTTTCTCCATCTTCAGGAAGTAAAAATGGTTCTATTCAAATAACTACAAATAAAAATAGTTCAACAAGTTCTCGCGATGCCGTAATTTCAATATCTGGAGGTTCTCAACGAATCGTATTAGGTATTTCTCAAAACGGATCTACCAATACAGGAGGAGGAGAATTACCCGCTCCCACAGGTATTAGCGCTTCTAAAAATGGTTCTTCTATCTCTATTTCTTGGAATGCTGTTTCCGGAGCTA
Source organism: Bacteroidales bacterium (assembly GCA_031553755.1). Lineage (GTDB taxonomy): Bacteria > Bacteroidota > Bacteroidia > Bacteroidales > Azobacteroidaceae > JAIRVZ01. Next base: position 4,728 of record JAVBKZ010000122.1, read on the forward strand.
CAAGCTATTTTGTATACAGAAGTAATAGTTCTGATGGAACTTATTCTTCATTAACATCTGTATCGTCAACAAGTGGTGTAGATGCTTCTCCCATGAATGGAGATAATTATTATAAGGTAAAGGCCTCTAACGGCTCGAAGACAAGTGATTTTAGTAGCTATGCTTATGTTAATTACACCACTGGTGGTGGTACAACTAAGCCAAATGTTCCAACAGGTGTTAGAGTCTCAAATGAAGGAAATTCTATCATCCCAATGATTGCGATTAGATGGAATAGCGTTTCAGATGCAACAAGTTATAAAGTCTATCGCGGTACAAGTGCTTCAGGAGTATATTCTCAAATTGGTAATACAACAACTAATAATGTCCTAGTTGACGATAATCCGCGAGAAGGAACTACTTACTATAAAGTAAAAGCAATTAATAGTGCAGGTGAAAGTGATTATAGTGCATATGCTTCTGTTGAATATAAAGCAAATGATGTTGCTCCTTGCCCTGTTACTTATGGCAGTTGTACAGTGAGTGGCACAACAATAACAATGAGGTGGACAACATCAAACACGACGGGTTGTGGAGCCCCTACAAAAGCATATTTAAGAGTTAGAAATCCTGATAGCGGTGTATACGTAGATTTACAAACTTTATCAGCAACTGCCACCTCGGCTTCGTTTACTTATACTCCATGGGTTGATTCAAATGGGTACGTTTATGTAGGTATAATACTTGAAAATGCCAAAGGAACTTCAGGGGGAACGCCAAAAGTATATGATAACAAAGGTAAAAAATGGATAAATTAATGCAAATTACTTATTAGCTCATTCTTAATCCTAAAAAATTGAGAATGAGTAAATTTTGCAATATTTAATCACATTATTCCCAATCCCACCAAACCCTTGTGTCCAAAGCATCCGGTCCTTGAATGGATACGGATACTTTCAAGTATTTGACATATTGATTATCTTATCTAAGTTTTTGTAATTTAGCAAGTTGATATTCCCTGCTGTATTTTCAAAAGTGCCGGCATAGATGATTGTTTTGTTATCAATTCTGTTCTCAAACACTTTATTCAAAACTTTCAAACCTTTTTCAAAATCAGTATTGAATGTTTGTGCAGATTTGATTTCTATGGCATCAAATAGGTCACCGTATTTCAACAATAGATCAACTTCATTGCCATGACTATCGCGAAAGAAAAATAAGTTACTCTCTTTGCCCTTGTTATATCGTAATTTCATTGCTTCTGAAACAATAAAATTCTCGAAAAGGTCACCTCGTTTCTTATCTCTCGACAGTTGTTGAGAAGTTTCTATACCTAACAGATAACATGCTAATCCTGTGTCGGTAAAGTAAAGCTTTGGCGTTTTTATCAGGCGTTTAGTGTTATTTTCAAAATAAGGAGGTAACAGTGTGATAATATAGGATGTTTGTAGAACTGACAACCACGATTTAATCGTGTTGACAGCCACTCCCACTTCGTTTGATAATTCGGATGCATTAAACAAATTTCCGGTTCTTCCGGCACATAAACGCAGGAATGTTTGGAATTGCATCATATCCTTTATTTGCAGCAAATCGCGTACATCGCGTTCAAGATATGTTTTTACATAATTGGGATAAAGATAAGTCGCTTTGTTTTTGCCTGCATAAATAGCAGGGTAAAACCCATCGAATAATAATTCATCCAAGGTTTTCTCGTCTGCTTGTGTTTTGACTTCGGAATACGACATGGGAAGCAATTCAAAAACAGCAGTTCTGCCAGATAAGGATTGTGTGATTGTCTTGAGCATGGAAAATTGAGAACTGCCCGACAATACAAACCGCTTATCTGAATTTTCGTCAACTATCCCTTGAATGTATGAAAGTAAAATCGGAACATTTTGGACTTCATCCAAAATCATCCCTTGAATATCCTGATTTAAAAATGCAATCGGGTCGTTTGCCGCAAAATTGCGAATGTCAGGATTTTCTAATGAATAATAAGAAAGCCCTTTGAATAGGTGTTTAATAAGCGTAGTCTTGCCGGATTGCCGGGGACCCGTTATTGTAATCACAGGAAAATATTTGGCTGTTTCCTTGATTACAGGTATTATCTCTCTTTCTATAAAACCCATATTTGTGTAAATTTGCAATTCAATTGCAAATTTACACAAATATTATATCTCTCAAAATTTTTTTTGTTATTTGTAAGACGAACTTATTTCATTCCCTATCCCACCAAACCCTTGTGTCCAAAGCATCCGGTCCTTGAATGGATACGGATGCTTTATAGTTTTGCAGGTTGGCATTATAATCATCCGTATGATAAACTCTTCGGCGAGGAATTTTCGTAATCAACGAATTAGAACCTGTTGTCAGTTGCGGAATACCCAAACGCCTCCAATCCGACCAAGATTCAAAACCATCTTGCATAAAACCGGTGAGCCATTTTTGTGTGGCAATTTGAACAATTCGTTCAGATACAGTTCCGCTTGTTTTGTAATGAACTTGAGGTTGTGTGAGATATACCGATAGTTCGCTACTTATTCCGTATTGGTTAAAAGATGCTGAAATAGCTTCATAATATAAATTTTCTGCAGAGGCATCAATCCAGCCTCTTTCGGCAGCTTCTGCGGCTGTAAATAACATGGAAGAAGGAGTAATTAGTTTTGCGGGAGAATCCTGTTGATAATAGTTCGGATGAAAAGAAGAAATAGTATCCGGATTCAATCTTGCTGCTTCTGTGGGTGTTAATCCTGTTGGCATACCACAAAAAGTCCCGTATTTGTTGGGTGTCGCATATATTGTTATTCTTGGGTCATTATAAGCCTGTAAAGTTTCGATAAAAGTTGCGGAAGGATAATAATCCCAACCGGAAGAAATAACAATCGGCAAATATAACGGATTCCTATTAGCTGCATCTTTTATGTATTTGAACTGAAAAATATCTTCATTAGAACGGATAAATCCATCCTCAAACGCTTTCTTGAAACGGATTTTTCCTGTATTTTCATCGCATTTAAACAACTTGATTGCCAATTGCATCCTTACTGAAGCATTTAATTTTTTCCATTTGGAAATATCTCCATTATAAAAAATCTCGTAACCTGAATCCAATGATTTACTTTCATCAAACTGAGAATATGCTTCCTCCAATTCTTTATTCAGGTCTGTGTAAATCGACTGCTGGTCGTCAAACTTCGGTTTGAAATTTTCTTCGTTTCCCTGTATTGACTCGAAATAAGGAATCATTCCCAACGCATCTGTCAGGTGCATATAAATATACGCCTTTAATGTACGTGCAACAGCAATTTGATTGTTATTATCTCCAAATGCCGTAACATAAGTTTGGGATGAAGTTTTTTCGTTAGTGTTCAATTCAATAATTTTGTTCAGATTCTTCAAAGCATAGACATAATAATCTCCGATATAAAAAGAAGAAGGAGTTAAACCTGAATATTGTTTATTCGTTTTTTCCGCAATATATCCCGAGTAAACAGCCGACCAAGGGTCGTAAATTCCCTGCATATAAAAATATTGTACCGATCTACGAGCGGCATATACATAAAGAGAGCGGGTATCGGGTTGCGAAGGATTATTCGGATCGGTATTGATATCTCCAAAATCATTACACCCGACAAGAAGAAGTAATAATATGCCGATGTAAGAATATGTCAATTTACAGGTTAATTTGTACACAAAACGACATCGTTCCCTCATATATCTATTTGCCAGTTTGTTGAAGTATTGATTCATTGGGAATATCGAATAATTAATTAAAGTTCAAGTAGTCAATTGATTTATTTAGAACCATTTGAGAGTTTGCGTATATGTGAATTCCCGAATAATGATTGCAGTTGGGTGATGGCAACTTGATTCAATTGGATAAGTCGCTCGCTTTGAGGCAAGTTTTGACGAATAAGAAGTGCATTGATACTTTCAAGATTACTTAATACAACTAACTGCTCCAATGTTGCTTCATCCCGTATATTTCCTCCGGTGTTTGGATTCTCAATTCGCCATTGTTGTGCTGTTTTTCCGAATAACGCGACATTGAGTAAATCGGCTTCCGAAGCGTAAATGGCAGATGCTTGTTCTTTCGTAACTTCCGGCGGAATGATGTGCGATTTGATAGCATCGGTATGAATACGATAATTAACTTTTGTAAGTGTACGCTGTAAATTCCATTCGAGAGATAAGCGTTGCTGTTCGTCTTCTTTGAGGCGTTGAAATTCAAGCAACAAGTAAAGTTTAAATTCAGAACTTATCCACGAAGCAAATTCAAAGGCTATATCTTTATGTGCGTAAGTTCCACCACCTGAACCTGTTTTCGTGTAAATGCCGATTGCATTTGTTATTTCCATCCACTTAGTTGGACTCATTGTAAATGAATTACTTCCCGCTTCGAACAAAAGGGGGTCGATTTCGACCCCTTTGAAATTCGGATTATGAATTCTTTCCCATAGAGCTAAAAATTCAATGGTTCCCCGACTTCTCATCCAATTTTTTACAACATCTTTAGGTTCGCGGAAATTTTTATGGCGTGCGATGTCTGTAATACAGATATACTCACCACCAACTTGATTAACAACTAAAATTTCAGTCCCTTGTACCGAAATGGTTTCTTTTTTGCTCATACAAAATATATTTTATAAGTACAATGTTATTTTATTTTAATGTTGTATCAAATTTTACTTGCACTATTGGTTCATTTAAAACATCAAATTAAACGAGATCCCCATGCTTCTTGTACTGAATGTTTGTCCCAATTCGATATAATTGTTATAAGAATGCCCAATGGAAGTAGCATCGACATTCGGTATGCCGGAATAAATCAGCCATGGATTTTGCATCATCAATGAAACACGAGCTTCAGATAAGCCCACTTTTAGTTTTTTTACAAGTGTTGCAGGCAAGGTGTATGACAAAGCTAACTCTTGCATTCTCAGATAACTTGCATCATAGATATATGGTTCATAGACAGAAGCTTTATATAAAAAGTAATATTGAGCATCCATATATCCTGAAAAGGGAGTATAAACAGCATCTTCCCCTGAACCTTGTTTGGTAACTCCGGTTACTTTTACACCTCCGTCATTTGTCCATACATTGGAGCGAATATCTCCGCTTCTGTCATTTTTTCCGACAGTCGAGTTTAATAATCCGTTTCGTTCTCCCATTCTATTGGATGTGGAAGCAATTTGTCCTCCGATTTGATAATCAAATGCGAATGAAAGCGATAAGCCTTTCCATGAAAAAGAAGTGCCAAAACCGCCTGTTGCGTCAGGTTGAATATTGCCGAGTTCTTCCATCGCTTTCGTCGCACAAAGAGGAACCGCCTCTCCCATCGGAGAACCTTCTGACTGAGGAATGTATATAATTTCTCCCGATAGAGATTTTTCATATACCGACCCACGAATAACCCCAATGGGTTTGCCTACTTCGGCGGATAAATAAAGAGTTGTGGCCGAACCCCATTGAGCCAGTTTATAACTTGTTGTTTCCGGATCATCAGCATTTAGTTCCAATAATTTGTTTTTGTTTTGCGCCCAATTCAAATAGATGTTCCATTCGAAATCATGCATTTTGACAGGCGTACCTCCCAATGTAATTTCATAACCTTGGTTCCTGATTTTTCCTGCATTGATAATAGCATTTGTATAACCCGATTCGGGAGTTACATTGGTTCCTATAATTTGGTCTTTAGCATCTTTGATATAATAGGTAACATCTCCGTAAAACCGGTTTTTGAACAATCGAAATTCCGTTCCAACTTCATAAGAGGTGGAGATTGTCGGACGAATATGCCTGTTTTTTGCTTTTTCGTCCATATACATTCCGGTATATTCTCCGTAATTTTCCGAAGGATTGATTATATATGTTTCTTGTATATTGTAAGGTTCAAGCGTACTTCCGACTTGAGCGGCAGATGCCCTGAGTTTCCAGAAATCGAGAAATTCAAGACGTTTCAAAAAATTACTCGCAATGACGGAAAAAGAAAGTCCACCATACAAATAACTATTTGCATCGGGAGGTAAAGTGGACGACCAATCGTTGCGTAACGAAAAATCGGCATAATACGTACCATCCCAACCGACAACTCCGGTTCCGAACAAACTTCTCTCTTTCATTTTCACTTGCGTATTGTTTACATAAGGTGTTCCTACCGATGCTTTCAAATTATAATAATGATTTGAAATTAAACCATTGGTTGTAGTGGCGGAAAATGTACGGTAATCAAAATCGTGTTGCTCCACATATATAGCAGCATTTACATCTAATTTATCGGAAATAAAACTGTCTGAAAATGACAAGAATCCTTGTATTTGCGTATCAGTAAGTGAATTTTGATTAACGGCATAACGGGATATTTGTCCGAGTATATTGTACGGCACTTTCACTTCTCCGTTGAGGCTTGGTTCTCCGGCATCTCCCGAACAATTCTGGAGATTGGCATTTACATTTACACCTATCTTCAATTTCTTTTTGATGATGTCGAATGTTGCCGTACTTGTAATTAAATTCCATTGTCCGGTATTGATACGATCTATTTCGTTCATTAATACATACGGATTGTCGTGATAATGCGGATTCAAATTGGTGATAGAAATCGGACAATACGACCGAAATGTTCCGTCCGGACGTGTATAATTTGTTTTCAAATCTTTCAAGTCAACATTTCTGTCAAACCATTGTGTCCAGCCGGAAATCGCATTTTGTAAACCGCCATAACCTTCTACGGCTGCATTGTGGTCTTTTCTGTATGTGTATTTATAATCGGCGCTGACATTCAATCGATCGCTTACATCATAATCAGCATTGAAAGAAAAATATCTTCTCACAGCATCGCTGTTTTCCACAATTCCTGTGCGCGAAACGTTCGAAAAAGCAATGCGCGACCTGAATTTATCTGTTGCTTTGGAAAAAGCCAAATTGGTAATATTGCTAAAGCCTGTTCTGTATAGTTCTTTCAGGTTATCTCCGGGTTGTCCTTCCCAAGGAATGGTCTGTCCGAATTTAGGATGAGTGGGATCCCAGGCATACCAAGGAGCGTAGAGTTGTCCGTTGAAACGGGGTCCCCAGCTTACCGAACTTTCCATATCATAATATCTCACTCCATCCATTGCCTGCAAATAAGCAGGATGAATGGCGGGATTATAATTGAATTCCAATAATTCACTTTCCGCACCAAGAGAGCCGCCTCCGTACTCGCTTTGATAAATGGAACGCATGGAAACTTTTTCCCACAAACAACTTTGTCCGAACTCGAATTGTCCTTTTTCTTGTTTTCCTTTTTTTGTCGTGATAATAACCGCTCCGTTACCACCTCTTGAACCATATAATGCTGTAGCTGTGGAACCTTTCAGTACGTTGACTGATTCTATAATATCCATGTTCACGGCCTTTACATCAGTAATAACGCCGTCAACTATATAAATAGGTTCTTTACCCCGGGCATTTGTCAATGAAGCAGTACCCCGAAGAATGATTTTCCCCTCATCGAAAGTAGCTCCCGAAGCACCCCAATAACGAGCACCGGAAATTTTTCCTGCCAACGCATTGTTTAAATCTGTCAGTTGAGTATGCGTTAAGTTTTCAGATTCGATTTCTTGCGAAGCATAACCGATAGTTTTTTTTTCTCTCGGAATATTCATGGCGGTTATGACAACTTCGTTTAGGAAATGTGCGGAATCGGATAAAGATTCCTTTTTTGAACTGTCAGGAAAATTGAATAAGTTCAAATTATCGGCTACAATATGAGTTTGTGCTAGTAATAAATGCATATTAATAAGCATTCCAAAAAGAAGAAAAATCGAAAGAATATTATTTCTCATGAGTAATAATTGCAGTAACACAAAGATACAATAATTCCAAGTTTTGCAACACGTTACAATACAAAACTTATGTTATCAATACTCATTCGGAAAAATTAATGAACTATTGCTTTTCACTACATGATAATAAAAAATAATGCTGTACCTTTGTAAAATCTTGTTTTGTGTAGTAAAAATCTAAATAATTTCATAATTAATTATATAGCAAAAAAATGAAAAGAGATGATTTAATCTTTGACATTATTGGTAAAGAATACCAACGTCAATTGAAAGGAATCGAACTGATCGCTTCTGAAAATTTTGTCAGTGAACAAGTAATGCAAGCGATGGGTTCTTGTTTAACCAATAAATATGCCGAAGGTTATCCGGGGAAAAGATATTATGGAGGTTGTGAGATTGTTGATCAAAGCGAGCAAATTGCTATTGATCGTTTGAAACAAGTTTTTGGTGCTGCATGGGCCAATGTTCAACCACATTCGGGCGCACAGGCTAATATGGCTGTTTTCCTTGCTTGTTTGCAAGCGGGAGATAAATTTTTGGGTTTGAATCTTTCTCATGGCGGACATCTTTCTCATGGTTCTCCTGTAAATTTTTCAGGTTTGATGTTCCATGCTTTGGAATATAATGTGAAAGAAGATACCGGAGTAGTTGATTATGAACAAATGGAAACGGTTGCCTTAGTCGAAAAACCAAAGTTGATAATCGCGGGAGCTTCCGCTTATTCTCGTGAATGGGATTATGCTCGTATTCGCACTATCGCTGATAAGATTGGAGCCATTTTTATGGTCGATATGGCGCATCCTGCCGGTTTGATTGCGGCCGGATTGTTGACAAATCCGTTACCTTATGCGCATATTGTTACATCAACTACGCATAAAACACTTCGTGGACCTCGTGGCGGTATTATTTTGATGGGACAAGATTTTGAAAATCCATGGGGAAAGAAAACTCCGAAAGGAGAAATCAGGATGATGTCTTCATTGTTAGACTCCGCTGTATTTCCGGGTGTTCAGGGAGGTCCGTTGGAACATGTTATTGCCGCGAAAGCAGTTTCTTTTGGAGAAGCATTAGATCCTTCATATAAAGAATATCAAAAACAAGTTCAAAAAAATGCCAACGCGATGGCGCAGGCATTTACGGATAAAGGTTATAAAATTGTTTCAGGCGGAACCGACAATCACTTGATGTTGATTGACCTTCGTTCTAAATTTCCCGAATTAACAGGTAAAGAAGGCGAAAAATCATTGGTTGCTGCCGATATTACTACCAATAAAAATATGGTTCCTTTTGATAGCCGTAGTCCGTTTCTTACTTCAGGTTTACGTTTCGGAACGCCTGCGATTACTACGCGCGGAGCAAAAGAACCGTTGATGGGAGAAATAGTAGAATTGATAGATACTGTACTTGCTAATGCTTCAGACGAAACTAAAATAAAAACGGTAAGGGAAAAAGTAAATCAAATAATGAAGAATTATCCTTTATTCGCGTGGTAAAACCTTTAGCAGAACGTATGCGTCCCCGTTCTTTGGACGATTATATCGGACAAGAACATTTGGTAGGGCAGGGGAGTGTGCTCCGGAGAATGTTAGATTCGGGGCACATTCCTTCTTTTATCTTGTGGGGACCTCCGGGTGTAGGTAAAACAACATTGGCGCAAATTGTCGCGAATAAATTGGATATGCCTTTTTATACGCTTAGCGCTATTAATTCGGGAGTAAAAGATGTGCGTGATGTGATTGACAAAGCCAAAAGCGGAAATTTTTTCAACGCTAAACGCCCGATTCTTTTTATAGATGAAATTCATCGTTTCAGTAAATCGCAACAGGATTCTTTGCTTGCGGCGGTAGAAACCGGTGTGATTACGCTGATTGGTGCTACAACCGAAAATCCATCTTTCGAAGTGATTCGTCCGTTATTATCGCGTTGCCAGGTGTATGTGTTGAAAAGTTTAGAAGAGAAAGACTTATTGAAACTTGTTGATAAAGCGATACATGAAGATACGGAATTGAGAAAAAAAACAATCAAAGTAGAAGAAACATCGGCTTTGATCCGGTTTTCGGGAGGCGATGCCCGGAAATTGATGAATATCTTGGAATTAATTACCGGCTCGGAAGAAGATACCGGAATCATTATTACCGATGCGATGATTGTGGATAAGTTGCAAGAAAATCCGGCAGTTTACGATAAAGGCGGAGAAATGCATTACGACATTATATCAGCTTTTATTAAATCTATAAGGGGAAGTGATCCGGATGCAGCGATATATTGGTTGGCCCGGATGGTTGAGGGAGGAGAAGATCCTGAATTTATCGCTCGTCGTTTGGTAATTTCAGCCGCCGAAGACATCGGGTTAGCAAATCCGAATGCCTTGCTTTTAGCGAATGCTTGTTTCGATGCTTTGAAAAAGATCGGTTGGCCGGAAGGGCGTATTATTCTTGCCGAAACAACCGTTTATTTAGCTACTAGCCCGAAAAGTAATTCGGCTTATTTGGCTATTGATGAAGCAATAGCATTAGTACGCGAAACCGGAAACCTTCCCGTACCATTGCATTTAAGAAACGCGCCAACCAAACTAATGAAAGAATTGAATTACGGAAAAGAATACAAATACTCGCACAATTTTGAGAATAACTTTGTAGTTCAGGAATTTCTTCCAAAAGAAATATTGAACAAACAATTTTGGAAACCACAAGAAAATGCCGCCGAAACAAAAACCGCAGAATGGATGAAAAAATTGTGGGGTACTTCCAAATATAAATAATTTAGTTATAAAACATATAAAACCAATCCCTTAATATATTCTCCTTCAGGATGATATATGTTTATCGGGTGATCTGCCGGCTGAGTTAATTGATGTAATATCCTTACGTTTCTTTTTGATTGCGCGGCTGCACTGAATACGGCTTTCCTAAAATCATCTTTAGATACTGCTTGAGAACAGGAAAAGGTAAATATAATTCCTCCCGGTTTGATTTTTTCAAAAGCGATGGCATTGAGTTTTCGGTAACCTTGTAGCGCGTTTTTTAATACATTCCTGTGTTTAGCAAACGCGGGTGGGTCTAAAATAATCAAATCATATTGATCCCCCATATTTTCCAAATACTTGAAAGCGTCTTCCGCAAAAGCCTCATGTCTTGTATCTCCCGGAAAATTAAGCTCAATATTTTCGTTCGTTAATTTTATGGCTTTTGATGAACTGTCGACAGAATGTACTACTTTGGCATTTCCCCTCATCGCGTAACACGAAAAACCTCCTGTATAACAAAACATATTCAAAACGCTACGTCCTGATGAATATTTTTCCAATAAAGACCGATTATCCCTTTGATCAACAAAAAAACCTGTTTTTTGTCCTTTTACCCAATCGATATGGAATTTGATTCCGTTTTCAACAGCTATGTTAGATACGTTTTCTCCTCCATGTAAATAATCATTTTCCGCGCCTAATCCGGCTTTGAAAGGCAGTGTCGATTCTGATTTATAATAAATATTCGACAAGTTATCTCCCAATGCTTGCTTTAAGGCGGATGCCAATTCTGTTCTCGCGAGGTGCATTCCGGGAGAATGGGCTTGCATAACCGCGGTTCCGGCATATACATCGACAATTAAGCCGGGAAGTTCATCACCTTCTCCATGTATAAGGCGGTAAGTGTCATTTTCAGGATTGATTAATCCGAGTTGTTTCCGGATTTGAAAAGCCTTTTCAAATCTTTTTTTCCAAAATGCTATATCTATCGATTCTTGTTTAAATGTCAATATCCTGACGGCGATACTTCCGACCTGACAGTGTCCGATCGCTAAAAAATGTTTTTGAGAACTGTAAATTTCAACTAAATCACCTTCTTCCGGTTTTCCGTCTGAATGGCTGATAGCTCCTGAAAAAATCCAGGGATGAAACCTCAATATTGATTCTTCTTTTTTCGGATGTAGATATATTTTTACCATTTTTGAAAAATAAAATAAAAAGAAGTTAAAGGGAGTTAGAAGAATAATTATTCTTTTGACTCTCATTTATTTTATTAACTTCCTCAAGTTTTTTATAAATACAAAGGCATGCCCAAGCATCGAGAGCAGCGTATTTTTTTTGCGAATCGGTCAAAAAATCAGCATCCCAGTTTGTAAGCCGTTGATTTTTAGATATTTTTTTATTGAATAACAAGGCGTATACTTTCTGAAGGCTGATGTCTTGAATGCCATATTTTGGTACGATTGCCTGTAAATCTTCAAATCCTTTAGGTGTGAATTTGAATTTTCTGTTCATCGAAAGAAAATCATCTCTCAAAGATAGCCCTATTTTTTTTATATGGGGATTAGACAGTAAATTTATCACGCATGGAGGAAAACCAATGATGTTTATCCTAAAAAGGAAACAAGTATCGTATGTTGATAATTGTATGAGTGAAATACTATTGATTATTCCTTTTTTGTATGAAGGACGTGTTTCCGTATCGAACCCCATGATAGTACAATTGGACAAATAATCAATTGCTTTTTCAGCTTCTTCTAACGATTGAATGACAATAATTCTGCCTTCAAATGTTTCCGGCTCCAAAGTAGATATTGTTTCTTTAGTAATGCTTGATTCCATATATTTTAAAGGAGTTAGAAGAAGTTACAGGAAGTTATAAATATAAATGAAGTTAGAAAATTTCATTATATCCAATTAAAATTCTTTTAACTCCCTGTAACTTCATTTAACTTCTTTTTTTAATTTCCATATTTCAAATGATGTAATGCTTTCAGGGCATTCAATACCTTTTGTCCCCAGTAATTCTTGAAATTATTTATACATAATGACAAAGAATCGGTCATCGTTTCTTTTTCTCCATGTCTGAAAACAGAGATGAAGTTACCTAAATCCTGATATATATCTGCTAAATTTTCTGAAATATAAGCCGCTACAGGAGTATCGCTGAATTGTATGTCAGGATGAAAGGTTTCAAGGTAAGTATCATCTTCCCCCAATATGTCGGCTACGCCGGAACGAATGCTTTCATAAGTATCTTCTGAGATAAAAGATTGTAATTCAGAGTCAAAGTTTTCTTCTATATCCGGAATTACTGAAGCTTTGAGATAAAGTAACGGTAAAATTTTAGTTATTTGATCGACAAAAACTTCTTTTTTGTTTTTTCTTATGGCTTCAAGCCAAGTACAATAATCAACAGCCACTTTGGCAAAGTCGATAGTAAATTTTGAATAAATCAGTTCCACTATATGAAATTATAATAAATATACATGCAAATATACGATAATTCAGGTAATTTTTTCAAAGGCTTTCCATAAATTATCATTAGGGACACTGGCTGTTATTTCAATTTTTTCTTTAGAAACAGGATGTATAAATACAGCTTTTCGGGAATGTAGGCTGATTCCTCCATCCGGATTAGAGCGGGGAAAGCCATATTTCAGATCTCCTTTAATCGGGCATCCGATTTTGGCTAATTGGCAGCGTATCTGATGATGGCGGCCTGTTTTTAAATCTACTTCTAATAAAGAATAATTATCAGACCGGGATATTATTTTATAGGAAAGAATGGCTTTTTTAGAGTTCGGTTTTTCAGTGTCGTAGGCATACGTTTTATTTTGTTTTTCATTCCTTACTAAATAATGGATTAACGTAGCTTCCGATTGGTTTGGGGTGTTTTTTACAATTGCCCAATATGTTTTTTTTATTTCTCCGTTTTTGAACATTTCATTCATTCGAGAGAGAGATTTACTCGTTTTTGCAAAAAGAACCAGCCCTGAAACAGGCCGGTCCAATCTGTGAACAACTCCCAGGAAAACATTTCCGGATTTGTTGTATTTATCTTTTATCCACTGTTTGACAATTTCCGATAACGGAATATCTCCTGTTTTATCACCTTGTACGATTTCGGAACAGGTTTTATTGACAGCAATGATATGATTGTCTTCGTAGATTACTTCCATTTCAATTGACAGTTAACAACTGAAAGTGGACAGTGTAATTTTAAAATTAATTATCAACTGTCCGCTATCAATTATCAATTGATTTACATATTCATTCCACCGCAAACAGTAATAACTTGCCCTGTAACATAAGATGAGAGGTCTGAAGCAAGGAATAAGGCTACATTGGCTACATCATCAGGAGTACCTCCGCGTTTTAAAGGAATTTGTTCTGCCCATTGTTTTCTGACTTCTTCCGATAATTGAGCAGTCATTTCTGTGATGATGAATCCCGGAGCGATGGCATTAGCGCGAATTCCGCGAGAACCAACTTCTTTAGCGATAGATTGGGCCAATCCTATCATACCGGCTTTAGAAGCGGAATAGTTTGTTTGTCCCGCGTTTCCTGAAACTCCTACAACAGAACTCATGTTGATGATGCTTCCCGCTTTTTGTTTCATCATTATGGGAGTAATAGCGTGGATAAAATTGAAAGCCGATTTTAGGTTTACATTGATTACCATATCCCATTGTTGTTCAGTCATACGCATCATTAGACCATCTCTGGTAATGCCGGCATTATTTACCAATACATCAATGCGTCCGAAATCTTTCATTATTTCATCGACTACTTTGTGAGTATCTTCAAAATCGGCAGCATTAGAAGCGTATCCTTTTACTTTTACTCCCAAAGACGCGATTTCAGCTTCTGTCGCTTTGGCATTGTCATCTATATTCAAATCGGTAAATGCGATATTCGCTCCTTCTTGAGCGAATTTGATAGCGATTGCTTTTCCGATACCGCGTGCCGCGCCTGTTACTACGGCAACTTTTCCTTCTAATAACTTCATAATCAATATAAATTAAAAATTAAAAATTAAAAACGAAAGATAGAATTGAAATAGATAAAAGTACCAAAAACAACTCTTAATTTTTCATTCTTAATTCTTCATTACTTTTTGAGTATTCCTTTAAACATCATATTAATGATGCTGTTTATTTTTTTTTCGTTATCATCTGTTAGTCCGGCAACCGTTCCTCTTATGTATGGAACTTCCAAGCCTTTTAACGCGTAATGCAATACTTCGGCAGTAGCTTGTGTATCTGAAATATCGAAAATACCATCGCTTACCCCATCATCTAATATTTTTTTTACAAATTCGATTTCTCTGATGTCGAAATCTTTTCTTACGTTTTCAACGCGCCAAATATCCCTAAAAAAATTAGCTCTTAAAGTTCCGTTTCTCGAAACAACGTCTTTAATGGTTTTCAGGCGGACGTCTAAAAATTCAAGTAATTTTTGGTCGGCAGGAAGATCTTTATATGCGACAGCATCTAAACATACATATAATTTGCCTAATTCTGATTTTATAACAGCATTATAAATATCTTTTTTACTTTTGAAATACGTGTACAAAGTACGGCGCCCTTTCTTTGAAGATTGAGCGATATCATTCATTGTAGTGTTTTCTACGCCTTTTTTTGCAAATAAGAGTCGAGCAACTTCAATTAATTTATCCCGTGTTTTGGACATTGTAACTTCCATAAAGTTTGCACATTTATCAAAATTATGTGCGAAAATACAACAAAAAGCATGTTCAGACCAAACTTTTTATAAAAAACTTCAAAATAATTTGTAATTTCAAAAAATAATAGTACCTTTGCACTCGAAATATCGCGGAATGGAGCAGTGGTAGCTCGTTGGGCTCATAACCCAAAGGTCGTAGGTTCGAGTCCTGCTTCCGCAACTAAACTAAAAGAGTCGCTGAAAAGTGGCTCTTTTTTGTTTTATTCCAAATTCAGTACCTCCATCAAAAATAAACCTAAATTCATGTCCAAAGCGTTTATGCTTCCGCTCTTGAATGAAACTCCCATTCCGTTTCCCATTATTGGGAAATAACTTTTTTCATGAATGAAATCATTTTAATTTACAAATGTAATTTAAATATTTTTTAAAATAATTACATTAAAATGTTTTGTTATATATTTGTAAAATATTGAGGTCATCTCGACTTTTACAAAAGACATAGCATATATAGATTTTAAACAAAGAGTTACATGGAGTGATTATTCATAGCGTATTCTGATATCAAGTGGAAGGATACTCTGTGAATAAGTCCTTTTTACTCCGTGTTTGATAAAAAGTCGAGACGAATTCATTATCAATTAAAAAATAATTTTTAGTTTTTTTAGTCAGAATATATTAAAGATAAAATATCTTTTTTAAAAGTTAGTATTTATGAAACTGGAGTTTAATTTAAATTTTTTATTATTTGTTTTTTTATGTCTTGTCGCGTGTGATTCGTCTGAATCAGAAAACAAAGATCCAAATGCTATAACTTATGGTAAAGTAGAAGTGTTGCCTGGTAAGAATTATAAGTCGACAGAACCGCAACAAGATCCGAATAAAAAAATTACAAATTTTCGTTTGAGGGGAACTAAAAATGGATATCTATTTGATCATTCGGTTGAAGGATTAATTTGTGGTAACAAAATCACATTGGTCTCTCAACAATATATAAAAAAAGAAGATACCCAAAACTTAATTGCTACGTTTGAGTATGAAGGAAGTAAAATAACCGTAAATGGCACAGAACAACAAAATGAAGTTTCTCGAAACGATTTTTCAAAACCGATTACATATACTGTTACTTCAAATAAAGATCAGAGTACTGTTGATTATACTGTAACTTTAAGTTTACCTCAAAATTCAGGATTGCCTTCGATTGTAATCAATACAGAGAATAAACAGGAGCCTGTAGATAAAATAACATATGTTCCCGGTACTGTTGAAATCATAGATCCCAACAATCAATCTTATAATGCCACATACAAAATGGGTGTGAGGTTAAGAGGAAATACGACTTTGACCCTCGAAAAGAAACCATACCGGATTAAATTAGACACGAAACAATCAGTATTAGGATTAGCTCCCGAAAAGTCGTGGGTGTTGTTGGCTAACTACTTAGATCCTTCTTTAATTACAAACACAGTAGCATTGGAACTTGGTCGTCGTTTGGGATTAAAGTATACAAATCATTATCGTCCTGTAGAACTGTTTTTTAATGGGCATCATCAAGGAAGTTATTTACTTACGGAACAAATAGAGGTGGGAGAAGGCCGGGTTAATATTGATAAAAAAACAGGATTTTTAATTGAATTAGACACTACAATTCCAGATCCTCGTTACGAATTAAATCCGGATTGGGCATTTAAAAGTGAAAATTTGAAAATTCCGATAACCGTTAAATCTCCGGATTTCGATAAAAATTATTCGGATGCAGTTGATAAATCCATTAAAAAATCGTTTAATGATTTGGAAACGGCTTTGTTTTCTTCATCTTTTCCCAACAACAATTATAAAGATTTGATTGATATAGAATCTGTTATTAATTATCTATTAGTAAATGAAATAGTTCAAAATTCAGAAGTTTTGCGCCCTAAAAGTTGTTATATGTATAAAGAAGCTGAACAAAAATTCTTTATGGGACCGATATGGGATTTTGATTTCGGATTTGGTTATAGTGCTAATGATGATTGGAAGTATTTTACGTCCAGAACTTTACTCTTTTATCCAAAATCGACTAATCAATATAGTGGAGCGAAATTTTTAAGCCGATTTCTTGATGATCCTGAATTTAGAACATTATATAAAGCTCGTTGGAATGAAATTAAGGACAAAGAAGTGAAAACTTTAACTTCATTTATTGATCAACAAACGGAATTATTGAAATTATCTCAATCACATAACTATCATGTATTTCCAAATAGTTTGGATGGATTTGATACAAAACCCGAATCGCATAACCGGGTGTACAGAGATGTCCCCAATGATTTGGTTTATGAAAAAGTGATTGCAAATATGAAAGAATGGTTAAATGATAGAATTATTTATCTTGATAAAGCTATAAATGGTTTTTGATATCGAAGTCATCTTGACTTTTACAAAAGACACGAAATAATAGATTTTAAACATAAAATTACATGGAGTGATTATCTATAGCGTAAATTCTGATATCAAGTGAAGAGGTGGTTTGTTTAGTAAATTATTTATAATCAATATTTTGTAAAAATAGAGACGAACTCATCGGTTAGGAAATAAAAAAGAGGTTGTCTGAATCTTTCTTTTTAGACAACCTCTTTGAAGTATTATTTTAAATGAGTATCCGTTATTTTACCTAAATAAATTGAAAGCCTAATTTGTCATTGCGGGCTTGACCCGCAATCTATTGATAATCAGCAATGATTCATAAAAGATCCCGCATCAAGTGCGGGATGACAGAGAGATTAGGCAGTATAACGGATAATCATTTTATTTTAATAGTCTTCTTATCCTTTTTTCTTGGAAATAAGATTTTTCACTTGTTTT
This sequence comes from Bacteroidales bacterium, assembly GCA_031553755.1. Classification (GTDB taxonomy): domain Bacteria; phylum Bacteroidota; class Bacteroidia; order Bacteroidales; family Azobacteroidaceae; genus JAIRVZ01. The sequence goes on from JAVBKZ010000122.1 coordinate 22,815, forward strand.
AATAGAATACTCACAATAAACGATTTAAAACCTCCTTTTAGGAATAGAGGAGCGATATTGAGTGCTTGGTCAAGGACAATATTCAATACATTAGATTTTTTCTCAGTCTCTTTCCCTTTGTTATAGGAGGGTATACTGCGATTGCTTTTGCCAAAAAAATGAGAGATATAGGGAGATACTTGACCTTTTACAGCATTAACTCCCGCATCTAATAATAGTGTACCTAAGTTGTTTTGCAGGTAACTAAATTTATCATCAATTGATTTCAGACAAGTTTGTTCTTCCGCTTTCAAGCGAATTCTTTCTACTCTTAATTTTTCAAGAGCCGACAATTGCTTAGTTCCTTTCATCATCATTTTGGTTTATTTGCTCCACAAATATGTTGATTAACCAGTTGAGTATCTTTTTTCGCAATAACAAAAGGATACATAATGTAAACAAGTATATTATCGCGACTAAAATCATTCCGGCGCTCAAACTTCCCAAAAGTTCTCCGATATAAAAACCTAATGACAAGCATAAGAACAAGAACGCGAAAAAAACAACTAATAACAGAATTAATCCGTATAATAACAACGAAGAAATAGTGCTTGATTTTTCATATATGTCAAGCTTGAAAATTTGCAATTTCAGCGTTAGATAATTCGTTAAATCCTGTTTAAGTTCAGAAAATAATGTATTGATATTTTTATCCATTGATATCGATTGAATTATTTATTCCATCAAGACTCTTCAGAACTGTCTATGGATGAGGCTTTAATCCTATTCATCGCTGTATGAGCCAGTGTATTTACCTTGTCAACAGCAATATCTAATTCTTCAATGCCTTGATTGATGGCTTGGCTGATTTTTTTCTTGGCTTTATCAACCGTATCATTGATTTCTTCCAATACTTCTTCTCTTTTTTCGGTATGTAGCATGTAACCAATTGCAGCGCCTATTGCTGCTCCGATGATAAGTCCTGTTATCAATTTTGAATTGTCTGTTTTCATTGCAATTAATTTTAATAAATAGTACAATAATTTGGTTTCAAAAATTCAAGTTGCGAAAGGTACAAAAAATATCTTTTCACTTTGAACTTTTCATTTTACTTAACAAATGGAAAAGGATGGAAGTTCAAAGAAAAATGTGATAAAATTGATCTTTTTGTTAATATTTTAAAATATTAACAAAAATTAACTTTTAGAGTGATTATAAAATTGACTTTCAAGTGTATTAGTGTAGTTCATTTTTTCTATTACCATAAATTGCATATTTGTAGTGTTAGCTTTTGTCTGAAATTATACACTTTTCGTGCTTTAATTATAAAAAAAATAATAAGCGAATAATGAAATATTTTAGCATTAATTAATTATTGCCACCTATGAACTCGAAAATGATTAAATCAAAAACATTGGATGTCTGTACAGTCACCGTTCCCCGAGAATCTTATTACAGGTTGGAAAATTCGATTTCTCATCATATAAAGGCAGGGGCAGATAAAGTTGTTATATCACATGATATTGAAATTGTAGACTCCTTCGTTTTTAACAACAAGAAAAGGCAAACATCACCCTTGGTTAGTGTTGTTATGCCTGTATATAATGCCGAATTATATGTCTTCGAAGCTGTAGAGAGTATACTTCAACAAACTTTCGAAGACTTCGAATTCATTATTGTAGACGATGCTTCAACCGATAATACCCGGATTGTTTTAGATAAAATACAAGATTCTCGCATTGTCAGGATAAACAATACCAATCGTACCGGAAACTACAAATGCCGTAATCAAGCTCTGGATATTTGCAAAGGTAAATATGTTTGTGTGATGGATGCCGATGATATTTCCTATCTCGAACGTTTACGGAAACAATACGAATTCATGGAAAATTACCTTGAATATGCTGCTATAGGTTCAGACATCCTGTTTTTTTCAGAGCAGTCATCCACTCGTCTTTTCGAGCGTTTACGTGATCCGGATGAAATAAAAGTATCCTTGCTTAAAGACAATGTTGCTACACACCCTTCCTTAATTATTCGAAAAGATATTTTAGAAAAAAACAAAATCAGATATAATGAAGAATATTTTTATTCAGGCGATTATGATTTATTAGTGCAAATCAGCCGAATAGGGAATATTACTAATTATCCGGAACCTTTATTGCAATACCGTTTGAGTAATAACCAAATCAGTCAATCCAAGAGGTTAGAACAAATGATGTATGCCGACCGGATTCGTTTGCGGCAATTATCCAATTTCTGTATAAAACCTTCCATTGAAGAAATATTGATTCATTTAAGTTTGATGAATGATTTCCCAATCTCTAAAAAACAACTTGAACAAGCAGAAAAATGGTGCAATAAATTGCTTGTTAAAAACAATAAACTAAAAATTTATAAACAAGAATCCTTGTATAATTTCTTAGGACAAAGATTGTCTGTCATGATAAAATATTCTCATTAAAAATAAATACCAATTAAAATGAAACCCGCTTTGAGTATTATTATGCCCGTTTATAATGTTAAAACGGAATATCTTCGAGATTCTATCATTAGCGTATTGAACCAAACATTCGAAAATTATGAATTTTTAATTATCGATGATGGTTCGACGGATAATTGTATTGATATAACAAAAGCTTACTCAGATAAGCGTATCCGGATAATTTCAAATCATCATGATTTTATCGATTCTCTGAATAAAGGCCTAAAATCAGCTATGGGGAAATACATTGTAAGAATGGACGCCGATGACATAATGCTGTATAACCGCTTACAAGTGCAATATGATTTTATGGAATCTCATCCTGAAATTGATATTTGCGGTTCATGGGCGGAAACATTTGGAGAAAGTCAGGGAATTATCCGGACATACACAGAACACAAACAGATAGTTTCTTCTATGTTGCTATACAATCCGATGATTCATCCGTCAATTATGATGCGCCGGAAAGTTTGGGAAGTGACAGGAAAAAACTTATATCCGTATGGTTATCCTTGCGCAGAAGATTATAAACTATGGACAAATCTGGCTGATAAAGGATTCTGTTTTGCAAATATTCCTGAAGTTTTGTTGAAATACCGTCGCTCAGGAGAACAAGTTACGAGCCGGAAATACAAGGAAATGCTTCATTCAACCCTGAATATTCGTTTAGAATATTCACAACAGGTTATGGAAAAAATAACAGGTGACGAAGAACTGTATACCGAATTTTTTAACCAATTGATAGAATTATATAACAATGAGTTAGTTGATATAGAAAATTTATCAAACATTATTTACCGGATTTATACTCTATAAAATGAAAAAGTGAAGAAACAGCATGATTATGGAAATGAAAGACAAAAACTTAAATCAAAATCTCAATTTCTTGTTAAAGGAATATGAAGAACTGATCCGATACATATTTAAAGTAGAATGTGATTTATTCATGAAAATGGAAAGTTACCGGATTTTAGAACAAAAAAGAAATCTACAAAGCTTGAGTCAAAAAGAACAACAACAATTTTATAAAGATATTTATTCTGTTTTTGTAAAATTGACCCAGACAATCCAAGATGCTTGCCCGGATTTGACTAAAGAAGATATTGTATTCTGTTGCCTCATGAGATTAGGCCTGGATAATACTACCATTTCTTGTTGTATGGGGAATATTACATTGCAAGCTTTCAACCAAAGGAAATACCGGATAAAAAAGAAACTGAAAGAAACAGAAAGTAATGAGTTAATCGACCTGATTTTTCACTCATAAATTGAAGAAAATGTCAAATTGTTATTTTTGAAAACTTAAGTAATTGATTATCAGCTTGAATTTAATTGAAATTGTTATTGTAAATAAGACGCATTTTATTTATTAAACACTATCTTTGTTGTGTTAAATTTGCTGAATTTACAACATACATCAACATACAAATATACCATGGAAAAAGCAGGAAATGTTTTCACGTCATGCTTGTCTTCATTAGGCGTGAAATATACCAAAACATTCGCGGAAAGTTTTTTCGGAGAACATCCCAATAAGTATAATATGTTGGGAATTTCCCAAATGTTATCCGATTATGGAGTTCAAAACAAAGGAATCCGGATTAGCGGAGATAAAAAGGAAGTACTCAATGATTTGGAAACTCCTTTTATCGCACATACAGGAGGCGATTTTGTCAATGTTATCAAAATAGAACCGGATAAGATTCATTACCATTGGCGGGATAAGTTAATAACCAATACTCACGAAGAATTCCTTGATACATTTACCGGAAAAATATTATTAGTTGAGGCTGACGAAAACTCCAAAGAACCCAATTATAAAGAAAACCGGAAAAAGGAATACATAAGAACAGGTCAACAAATTATCTTATTAACGGCTATTTGTGTTTCTCTCCTGATAACATATATTTCTAAAAGTTATTATAAAGTATCTGGCACGACATTGTCGCTAATTGTTAACCTGGTAGGAATTTATATCGGTTACTTGTTGGTACAAAAACAAATGCACATCCAAAGCGATTATGCCGATAAAATATGTTCATTATTTAAACAGAAAGATTGCAATAACGTGTTGGAATCGAAAGCCGCTAAATTGTGGGGAGTAATCGGTTGGAGCGAAGTTGGTTTAGGATATTTTATTTCGAATGTAGTTATTCTATTGTTTTTCCCACAACTGGTTACCTACATGGCAATTATCAATGTCTGTACTTTGCCTTATACGGTATGGAGCATTTGGTTTCAAAAAGTCAAAGCCAAACAATGGTGCCCGTTGTGTTTGATCGTACAGATATTGTTATGGGCGGTATTTGCAGTCAACATCTTATTCGGTTATATCCGAATTCCTGAAATTGATATTCCTGCGATTATTTTTACCGGTTGCATTTACCTGATTTCAGTCTTGATGATAAATACCTTAGTTCCACTATTGTCCAAAGGGAAACAGGTTGAAAAAATACGGCAGGAAATAAACAGTTTGAAAGTATCGGAAGATGTGTTTCTCGCAGCATTGAAAAAACAGCCTCACTACAAGGTTGATAAATCGACCTCCCGGATTCTCTTTGGCAGTAAAGAATCAAAAACATTGATAACAGTTTTTACTAATCCCCATTGTGAACCTTGTGCACGTATGCACCAACGGATAGAAAAACTACAAACAACAGCAAATAACAGTTTTTGTTTCCAATATATTTATTCATCGTTCAACGAAGAATTGGAAATTAGCAACCAATTTTTAATTGAAAATTATTTGACAAATCCTGAGAATTATCAAACCGTATACAGCGATTGGTTCAAAGACGGAAAGTATAAGAAAGAAGACTTTTTCGAAAAATACAACTTCAAAAGGGATGCAACAGCCGTTTTAGATGAATTTCATTCACATAACCAATGGAAAGAAGAAACGAAACTGCGGGCAACACCAACCATCTTGATTAATGGCTATGAATTGCCCAATAACTACAAAATAGAAGATTTAAGATATTTTACGCATTTGGTTATCGATACTAAATAACTGTTACTTCGTTGTAGAGTAATAGGCAATAAATAGGCCGTTTATTGTATGGAGTTACAACCAAAAATTATTAATAAATTAAATTTTAAGATCATGAAACAACTTAAAAAATTAAAGTTGAAAGATTTCAGCGAAATGACAGACAGTGAAATGAAGTTTGTTGTTGGAGGAAGTGGAGGAGGATCTGGTACTAAAGATAATCCGTTTCAACTGCCAGAAGTAGAAATATTTCCTTCCGGGTCTGGTTGTAAAAAAACAGTTTGCTCAAGTATGAAAGAAGGCGATAAATGTAGTATTATGTACGAAGGTAAAGTTTATGACGGACAATGTATTAAGGATCAATTTAATGATGGAGAATTATATTGTTCTGATGCATGGAATTAGTGTCTTTTTGGAAGGATAATTTTTAGTTAAATATGAGTCCAATTTAACTGCCACAAACAAATGGTTAATTTGGGCTCATATTGAATGTTACATGAGTTTTTATTATAAGTTTTAATATGAAAAATAACGAACGATACATATTAATTATTTTTTGTTTTTTCTTGTTTATTTGTTGTCAAAAAAGTGTAAATTACGCAGCGACCTCTCAAATCAAATTAGGAATGACAGAAGTATCTGGTAAAATTGTTAATTTGGAATTACAAGATGGTTTCGAAAAATTTAAGATTAATTTGTTTTATCCCAATCCGGTAACTGGGGAGTTGGCGCATCTTGAAGTAAATTTAGATGAAAATGGAAATTTTTATTTTGAAGTACCTTTAGAATGTGATAGCCTCTTTGGATTTCTAAATTCAGAACTATGGAAAACAAATTCTTTATTAATAAAATTAGTGAATGGAAAAAAAAGTTCAATGAAGATTATTGTTGACAAAAATGGTGATATAGAAATAAAAATAGATGATTCTCTGGAAATTACTTCTTATGATGCAGTAAATTGGAAAAAAATATATTTTCAGATGCATCAGTATGTACCGCTTGATGATAGAAAATCTAAACAACAAATATATGAACTTGATCCGAAAGAATATGTTAAATTTTCTATTCAAAATATGGCATTCAGGATGTCGAAAATAGAAAAACACACAACTCTTTCTCCAAATATAGAATTATTTGTCCTAAATTCTTTTAAGATGTTTTTTTTGAGAAATGTTCTTTTGGATTATAAAAATAGTATTGACTCCTATCGAACAGATCGTCTATCAGATAAGCAGAAAAATTTTGTTGTTCAAGAACCTAAATTGTCATATTATGAATTCCTTCAAGACTTTGCTCTTAATAACTCTCAATACTTGCTTGTCCCTGATTATTTTGAGGTATTGCAAGTTATTTTATCTAATAAAACGTTGAATATTTCTGCCATTGATGATATTCCGATAGATGTTTGGATCAAGCAAGTAAAATCTATTATGTCAGGTCTCACGGGGTTGGATTCGGGTTTATTTTATGAATTATTGATAGCGGGCGCTTATATGAAACAATTTAGAGACGATATTCGACCTTTAACCGAAAAACAAAAAGAAAATTTACAGAATTATAACTTTGAAAATAAAGATATTAAATATATTCTATTAAGAAAAAATGAACAAATTATAATCAATGAGAAGAATAAACGCTTTGTGAATATCAACCAAACACCCGATGTTTCTAAAGAAAAACTGATGGATGTTATTATATCTAAATATAAAGGCAAAACAGTTGTTGTTGATTTTTGGGCTACATGGTGCCTTCCTTGTCTATCAAACATGAAGGAACTTATAGAGATTAAGAATGGTATTTCAGAAAAAGATGTGGCATTTATTTATATTACTGGTGAATCT
>JAVBKZ010000097.1:0-31821 GCA_031553755.1 Bacteroidales bacterium
CGAGAGCGGCATTGAGACCTTTGTAATTATCTTTCCAAAATATATTAGTAAGATTCTTTCCGAAGCTGCGAGAGCGGCATTGAGACTTTTTATGTAGTTCAATAACTACATGTTTATCAAATTCAGGATTCTTTCCGAAGCTGCGAGAGCGGCATTGAGACGTTTTGGTGCACCTACAACATTAGCATTCTTTTTCATTGATTCTTTCCGAAGCTGCGAGAGCGGCATTGAGACAGATTGAGTTAGAGCTCAATTATCTTCTTGCCATCTCGATTCTTTCCGAAGCTGCGAGAGCGGCATTGAGACATAATATAAATATTTAATTGTTTATAAAAATACGCTTGATTCTTTCCGAAGCTGCGAGAGCGGCATTGAGACTCGCCATCATTATTATAATGTGGCATGCTATCAGCAAGATTCTTTCCGAAGCTGCGAGAGCGGCATTGAGACGGTAGTAAAACTTTATACCTATTATTAATTTTATATTTAGATTCTTTCCGAAGCTGCGAGAGCGGCATTGAGACACTGTTACGTCATTTGTTTTTTTGTTTTTAGTATTCATACTGATTCTTTCCGAAGCTGCGAGAGCGGCATTGAGACAGATAATTAATAATACCAAGAGCAGTAAATCGTTTAATGATTCTTTCCGAAGCTGCGAGAGCGGCATTGAGACTCCGTCACAGTTGTCAGACCAAGTTTTGGTTTCCCATTGATTCTTTCCGAAGCTGCGAGAGCGGCATTGAGACTCAATCTTAACCAATGTATCAGGTGCTGGATACGGATTCTTTCCGAAGCTGCGAGAGCGGCATTGAGACAATACTCGATTTAATAAATAGAAAAATAGGAAAAAATGATTCTTTCCGAAGCTGCGAGAGCGGCATTGAGACTCGTCTTTGTATTCGATTTGGTCTTCTTCCTTTTCGATTCTTTCCGAAGCTGCGAGAGCGGCATTGAGACGTTGAATTACTTCACGTTCTTCAACATTACTTGTTACGATTCTTTCCGAAGCTGCGAGAGCGGCACTTCAAATAATTGAGAATTAGGAATTAAAGGTTATTAAATCCCTGAAATTTGAAATATGCAATTTGAAATTATATAAGATTTGGAATAGCAAACAAACTTTCCATTCTCAACTGATTAAAGCTGCGAAAAATTATCAAGCAATATAAACCTATTGTAGTAAGGCAATGCCTAATTTTGTCGTATGTTATTCTTTGTTATTTTAAATTTGTGACCAATGTCTAATTTATACAGTATTTTATGCAGCGTAAATTGTTTGCATAGTTCATGGAAACAAGTAAAGGCCAAGAATTCGGCAGGAGGAATAGATGGATTCACGATTCCTGTGTTTGAAGAACGATTAAATGAAAACCTGACTTCTTTACTTGAGGAATTGAAATCGGGCAAATGGAATCCCGAACCATATCTTCGTATTGAGATTCCAAAAAATGAAACAGAGAAACGAAAGCTTGGATTGTTGAGTATTCGGGATAAGATTGTGCAACAAGCCATCAAAAATCTGATTGAGCCAACATTCGAAAAATTATTCCTAAACAATAGTTATGGTTATCGTCCGGAAAAAGGACATAACAAGGCGATTCGAAGAACGTTAAGCGAGTTTTCCGCAAAGAAGGACGGATGGGTGGCTCAGTTGGATATTGATAATTATTTTGATACCATCAATCACGATATTCTTTTTGATCGTTTACAACATTATATAAAAGATGATGAATTACTCCGGTTGATTCAACTGACCGTTAAAACCGGAGTTGTAAATAAAAAACTGAAATGGAACGAAGTAAAAGAAGGAGTTCCGCAAGGTGCTGTGCTATCTCCATTGTTGGCTAATTTTTATCTACATCCTTTCGACCAATTTGTAACTACAAAGACTAAATCGTACGTCCGTTATGCCGATGATTTTCTCATAATTACCGATACAAAAGAAGAAATACATGAACTGGAATCAAAAGCATCAGAGTTCCTTCAAAAACGATTATTATTACAACTCAACAAACCTCTGATTACTGAAATAAAAACCGGAGTAGAATTTCTTGGCATCGTAATCAAACACAATACAATAGCTTTATCGGAAGAAAAGAAAGTCAAATTAGCAGATAGAATCCGTTCTGTCGAAATCAAAAACGGACATTTTACGAGAAGGAGCATGGAAAGTATTGATGGAATCAAACGATATTATTCCCGTTTGCTTCCGCAAGAATATCTTGTTCCGTTGGATGAAATCTTGACTCAGACCGTGGATTCTGTTATAAAAAACAACTATCAATCCATTCCCAATAAAAAAGGGTTGATAACAGCACTTCAAACTATTCCTTTTTTTTCCACACAAGGAGAACTCGAAAGGAATCAACACATTAACCATTGGTGTAATCTTTATTCCGAATTGAAAAAAGAAAATGTGAATCATGGTAATACCGGCAATAGCAAAGAAAATAACCTGAAAAATCAACAATTAATCAATCTCAAAAAACGGGAATATCAGAAGCGGGAAGGAGAAGGAGCTGAGTTAGTTGTAGCCTCTTTCGGTTCTTTTATTGGAAAAAGTAGCAAAGGAATTACAGTTAAGGTGCAAGGAAAAACGCTAAAAACACCTCCTTCCAATGCGTTGAAACATATCACGGTTATATCCAAAGCGGTTAGCATTTCGAGTGATGCCATTTATTATTGTATGCAAAATAATATTCCGGTCGATTTCTTCGACCACAAAGGACATCTGTATGCTTCCATCCTTTCTCCGGTATCTGTAGAAAGTTCTTTGTGGCAAAAACAATCGAATCTGCTGTTGGAAAAGAAAATTCATTTGTCTTCCCGTATCATACAAGGAAAACTGAAAAACCAGTTAAATCTTATCAAATATTTTCATAAATATCATAAAGAAGAAAACGAAGCATTGGCACAAAAATATAATCATGCCGAATTGCAATTAGAAAATATGTTGACAAAAACTAAAACCATAGATGCTTCGAACGAAAATTATGCGGAAACCTTGATGTCGTACGAAGCTGCCGGTGCAACCTATTATTGGGGTTATATCCGTCAATTGATTACAGATGATGGCGTTGAATTCGAATCTCGTGTACGGCAGGGGGCAGATGATTTGTTCAACAGTTTGCTTAATTACGGCTATTCGTTGATATACCCGCGAGTGTGGCAAGCGATTTTGTCGGTCAAATTAAATCCGACCATGGGATTATTACATGTTTATCAAGGAGGAAAACCAACTTTAGCTTACGACCTGATTGAAATTTTCAGAGCGCAAGCTGTTGACAGGGTGGTTATCAGTTTGATACAAAAAGGAGAACCTCTCGGAATGGATAAAGGATATTTGAACGAGAATACGAAAAAATTATTACTACAGAATATTTTCGAAAGACTCAATCGTTATGAAAAATATAGGGGAGAAGAAATAAAATTTCTCAAAATTATTCAAAAGCAGGCAAAAGAATTAGCCGGATATATTGCCGGAGAAAATAAATCGTTCAAACCATATTTAGCCAAATGGTAATAATGTAAATTTTTCTCGTCAACTTGTTAATTCGTTTATTTGTCAACTAAGTAATTATGTATGAAAGCAAAACGGATTTTTTGTATCGTAGCTTATGATGTACAAAAAGATAAACATCGAACTAAAATAGCCAAATTGCTCCAAGCGTATGGAGTTAGGATTAATTACAGTGTTTTTGAATGTATGTTTACGAGTAAACAAATGGAAAAATTACAAACCTCAGTAAAAAAATATTTGGATAAAAAAACAGATACAATTGTTTTTTATACAGTTTGTGTAGATTGCTATACCAAAACAGTATATTTGCCGGATAGGAAAAATACGATCAAAACAATCTCTATGGTTTAAAAACATTTGCGAAAATTTTTAATCCTGTAATTGTCTGAAAATGAGAATTTAGTAAGAAAAAAGAAACTGATTTTGTATAGTTTGAAGGAAAATAACACCTACATTTGTGAAAATTTCTCGGAAAGAATCTAAGTTGTTGAGACAGAAAGCGTATTGGAATGAACGAAAAGAATTGATATAGAAGATGATTCTTTCCATAACTGCGAGAGCGGCATTGAGACTTTTGAGAATTGAAATATCGTTTAGTTCCGGTTAGTATTAATGTACGAACAACATGCGAATGCTATAAATATTTGAGTCCTTAATTTAACTTTCGACTTATATCTAATTTTTCCATTGATTGAAGATAAATAAAAAAAGCGACTACCATTACGGCAATCGCTTTTTTACAGCTCTAATTCTTATTACGATTTTTAAAATTTTACTTCAACCCCCTGTTTTCGAGCAATGCGTCGATATGTGGTTTGGAGCCTCATTGCCAGGAATTGCCGCTCTGCGAGTCGTAGCTACTTCGAACCGTCGTACCGCATCAGCAACTTCGGGTTGTTGTCTTCCCAGTTTAAAAGGATGGATTTCCACTGTTAAACAGATCTGTATTCTGCCCCTGACAACAGGGCAAATATATATTCCGGCCATTTGGTTAGTAATCAAAATGAACATGAAATGGTTCGATTTATGCACTTTGAAATAATTGTTGATTTTGTTGTGTTTTTTTATTTTGGCATATTTAATATCAAATTTAAGTATTCGAAGTTATATAAGCGTTTAAGACCAGCGGTCTTTAAAACAAGGAAGCTGTCCAAAAAGTCCTAATATTAAGCACACGGATTATACAAATGTTCACGGATTATAGATTTAAAACGCTGATTTTCAGCATAAATTATTTTTTATAAATCTGAGTAAATTCGTGAAATTTGTGTGCTAATAATACTTTTTGGACACCCTTTTTATTTCTTTTAGTAAATAAACTATTAAAAATAGTTGACAAACTAAAATATTTAGTTATATTTGCAAAATAAATACAAAATGGTATTCTCAGCTTTTTGTTATTTATTTAGAATAACACTTTAAACTAAAAATAAAATGAGGCATTTGACTGCGAAAGAGGAAGAAATTATGGGATTTTTTTGGACTAAAGGTCCGTTGTTTGTCCGTCAATTAATGGATGAATACGAAGAGCCTAAACCACATTACAATACTTTATCCACAATTGTTAGAGGATTGGAAGAAAAAGGGTTCATTGCTTATAATGCTTATGGCAACACTTATCAATATTATGCGGCAATTTCGGAAGAAGAATATCATCGAAAAACTTTAAAGGGAATTGTTTCCAAGTATTTTGATAATTCTTACACACGAGTAGTTTCTACTCTCATTGAAGAGGAAGAAATTTCTTTAGAAGAACTGCAACAATTAATTTATCAAATCAAAAATAAAGGGAAATAATGGGTACATTTCTCATATATCTAATTAAATCCGGCACTTGCCTTTTGCTTTTCTATCTCTTTTTCAAGGTATTGTTAAGCAAGGAAACTTTCTTTCGATTCAATCGCTGCGTTTTGTTATTGGGTATTGTGATTTGTTCGGCACTTCCTCTAATACAATTAAATTTAGGAGTTAGTTTTCTTCAGCATCCTTTCAAAGAATTGGAAAATGCCTTATTATCAACAGAAAACAAACAAGAAACCTCCGATTCTTCTCCGACTTTGTCACAACTTTCTCTCGAAATTTTGTCAATATCAGAAGGATCTATAGATAAAGCCCCTTCAAAGGAAACAAAAACAACCTTACCTCAAATTCTTTTCACAGGATATCTTATCGGCATAAGTGTATCTTCCATTTTATTGATTATTTCTGTGTTGAAAATGGGAATTGTTATTCGAAAAGGGAGGAAAATAAAACAGAATAAACATATTCTTATCCTCGTAAAAGAAAATATTTGTCCTTTTTCTTGGTGGAATTACATTATCATCAATGAAAATGATTATAAAAACCATTCAAAGGAAATTTTGCTGCACGAACAGGTACATGTACAGCAGAAACACACCATCGACATTTTGTTTTTGGAAGCGATTACCCTCCTTTATTGGTTCAATCCGGGAGCATGGCTATTAAAAAAAGAAATTCGAGATATTCATGAATATGAAGCCGACTCCGGAGTCCTCAAACAAGGCATTGATGCAACTAAATATCAACTCTTACTCGTGAAAAAAGCTGTTGGCGCAAGGTACCACGCTATTGCCAACAGCTTCAATCACAGTAAAATTAAAAACAGAATTACTATGATGTTAAAAGAAAAATCAAACACTCAGGCACGGTTGAAAATTGCTGTTTTCATACCGTTGGCGGCAGTAGCGCTGCAAGCTTTCGCCCATTCAAAAACTTCCGTTATAACAAACGAGGTTTCAGACAGCGAAGTTACAAATTTTAATGAAAAAGCAACGGAAAATCCGCAGGATTCAGTAAAATTAGTAACTTCGCTGAAAATCGTTGATATTCGCATAGACTCCTCCTCTCTGGCAAAACCAAAAGGAACAAGAAAAATTGGATCTCCTCCTAGAATGGGAATGTACACAGATTCGACATCTAATTCGCCGAATAAATCCTCTTCTCCGATGAAAACAATCAAACCAACCACAGTCCGATTGGAGGATGATTCCGTTGTGATTATAGACAGGAGAATGGATTCTTCAGAAAAACCACTATTGGTAATACGAAAAGATTCTTCGAAGAAACCACCGCTGTTGATTGTAGAAGGAAAAGAAGTGTCTTCCGCCGATATTGACAAAATCAATATAGAAGATATTGAAAGTATGACTGTACTAAAAGACGAAGCAGCTATTAAAATTTATGGAGAACGTGCTGTTAATGGTGTAATTCTAATAGAATTAAAGATAAAAAGCAAAAACGAAAATAATAAATCCGAGAAGAAGAATGAATTATATTTAGGACAATAAGGTAATTTAATGGCAAAAAAATAAGGGAACTTTTTAAAAGTTCCCTTATTTTTTCTTTTCATTTCTTACTTTTTAGAATTTTCTAAAGAAGCTTTTCTGAATTCTTTCAACATTTTTTCAAGTTCCAAAGAAACTTTGCGAGCGCGAGTTCCTGCTGCTTTGTTTCCTTTTTCAATTTGAGCGTTTGCATCTGTAGCGAAAGAATCAAAACTTTCTTTAATTTTGGCAACTAAATTTTCCATTTTTTTATTGCTAATTTTTTTGAATAATAGGGTTATTAGAACAAACCTCGTTCTAACCGCCACAAAGATATTGTATTTTGTTAAATTAATCAAAATAGAGTGTTAAATTATCTGCGAAAAAACCGTTTTAGAGCCAATAACAGCATTTTTTTAAGATAAACTATATAAAAAGGTTATGAAAAATGTCTGAAAGTTGTTTTTTTACTAATTCTTTATCAATTGTTTTTCCTAATTCTTGCTGCATTGACGTTACTCCTTTATCAATAAATCCGCATGGATTGATAAAACGAAAGTAATCGAGTTCGGTATTGATATTGAGAGCTAATCCGTGCATTGTGACAAATCTATTTGATTTCACGCCAATGGCGCAAATTTTTCTTGTTTTAGAAGGATTGTCAGTCTCTAACCAAACGCCGGTTGCACCGTTTAGCCGTTCGGCATTAATATTATATTCTTTTAATAAAATGATAATAGATTCTTCCAATAAATGTATATACGATTTTAATCCGATATGAAAAGTATCGAGATCGAAAATAGGATAAACAACCAATTGTCCGGGACCATGATAAGTCACATCACCACCTCTGTCGATATGAAAAAGAGAAATTTCTTTTTCGTTTAATAAATTTTCCGGAAATAGTAAATTGGTAGATTTTCCATGTTTTCCGACAGTAATAACATGAGGATGTTCACAAAAAATCAATGTGTTTTCAACTTGATTTTGATTGGCTTTTTTATTTATGGTTTCTTCAAATATTTTCTTTTGTTGTTCGTACGCGATGGAATAGGGGATTAATTTCCAATCTAAGATTTTGAAGCTTGCCATTTTTTTCTCTTTTTATTCGATTTTTTTTCTTTTTTTTCAGATTCATTGTTTGTTCCAAAATCAACTTTCATAATTTTATTCATTAATGAAGTTATTTGGGCTTTACGTCTTAGTAAATAAGGAGTGGGATGTGCTGAATTATACTTCCGGGGATTGGGCAATGTAGCAGCGATTAAAGCAGCTTCACCGGAAGAAAGTTTGTCGGCGTGTTTGTTAAAATGGGCAATCGCGACTGCTTCAACGCCATAAATGCCATTTCCTGTTTCAATAGAGTTTAGATATACTTCCATGATACGTTCTTTTCCCCAAATAAATTCAATAAGCATTGTGTAATATGCTTCTAATCCTTTCCTGAAGTAAGATTTGCCCGGCCACAGAAAAACATTTTTCGCCGTTTGTTGGGTAATTGTGCTTGCGCCTCTCACGCGTTTTCCTTTTTTCGCCTCTTTTCTGGCCATTTCTATTTGATCGAAATCAAATCCGTTGTGTGCCATGAATAGATTGTCTTCCGAAGCAACTACAGCCTGTATCATGTTTTGGGAAATATCTGAAATAGGAACCCACTTATGTTCAATTTTGATGTCTTTGCCTTCTTTGATCTGTTCGAAAGAGCGTATAAACATCAATGGGGTATAATATACGGGAATAAACTTATATAACAATACAAAAAATAAGCTTAATACAAAAAAAGCAAGGACAATATTTCTTATCCAAATAAGGATTTTTAGTAACATTTTTTTCATTGAACTAATACTTTCTGAATATCCGGTAAACTTATTTGTTATTTTAATGAATTGACAATATGTATTGTCTGGCATGCGACTAATGCCGCTGTTTCTGTTCTCAATCTGCTTTCTCCTAACGAAATAGGAATGAACCCATTTTCTGTTGCTTTATTCACTTCATCAATACTGAAATCGCCTTCGGGACCTATTAAAATCAGTACGTTTTCGCCTTTTTTATAAGCTTGAGTTAATTTTATTTTTTCTTCCGGATAACAATGAGCGATGAATTTTTGTCCTTGAAAGTCTTTCTTTATAAACTTTTCAAATGTAATTATATCTTGTAATTCAGGTAAATATGACTTTTGGGATTGTTTCATTGCCGCGACGGCTATTTTTTCAATTCTATCCGGCTTAATGTCTTTTCTTTCGGAATAACGGCAATTTAGGAATGATATTTGATTGATCCCAATTTCGGTAGCCTTTTCGACAAACCATTCATTTCTGTCCATATTCTTAGTCGGAGCTAAAGCGATATGAATATTATTTGTCCAAAGAGGATTTTGGAAAATTGTTTCAAATATTTCTACTTTACAATGTTTAGAAGAAATCGAAGAAATCGAAGCATTGAAAAAATTACCTTTCCCATCGGTTAACC
Source organism: Bacteroidales bacterium (assembly GCA_031553755.1). Taxonomy (GTDB): domain Bacteria; phylum Bacteroidota; class Bacteroidia; order Bacteroidales; family Azobacteroidaceae; genus JAIRVZ01. The sequence goes on from JAVBKZ010000097.1 coordinate 9,277, forward strand.
TGATTGTATCACCCCCCTTTAACCGTAATACTTTAGTGCAATGCAAGGCTTCTTCTTGAGGAAGTTCCTTTTGTTCCAGTATTTTAGGCGTATAAAAAATGTGCATGGGAAGTTTCAGGATTTTCTTTTCATGAGGACGTCTCTGATTTTGGAGGCATTTTCATAATCTTCCCTGTTGATCGCGTCTTCTAAAGCTTGACGTAATTCTGATTCTGACAAGTTTTCGGAAGAACGTTCCTGTTGTATCGTTTTTTCTTCTTTGTTTTCAGAAGGATTTATTTCATCGTCTTCCATTATGATGCTTGCTTCTTGCATAATGGGTTCAGTCGTATATATAGGAGCATTGGTTCTAACAGCTAAAGCAATTGCATCGGATGTTCTCGAATCAATTTTGATTATTTTATCTTCTTGTTGGAATATCAATTCAGAATAAAATACTCCATCGATAAATTTATAGATGAAAATTTCTTTTAAAAAAGTGCCTACTTTTTCGATGAAAGAAATAAATAAATCGTGTGTCAATGGACGTGGCGGATGAAGCTTTTCCAAAAAAATAGCGATAGATTGCGCCTCAGGAGTTCCTATTATAATAGGAATCCTGCGAGATCCTCCTTCTTCAGAAAGAACAAGCGCATAAGCTCCCGCTTGTATTTGACTAAAGGTAATTCCCAATACGTTCAATTTTATCTTGGTTCCGTCCACGTTATTTATGTATTTAACGTTTAATTATTTCTTTTACTTCCACTCAAATAAATCATTACATAATAAAGCAAAGTAGCCAATGAACTAAGTGCTGCTACTACGTAGGTATACGCGGCTGATCTTAAAGCGCCTTCCGCTTTATCGTGATTATAAGAATTGGTGATTCCGGACCGGCTTAACCATGCTAATGCTCTTGAACTCGCGTTGATTTCAACAGGCAAAGTAATAAAGCTGAATAGCGTTGTTATTGCAAACAATATGATTCCAATTAGTAGGACAGTACTGTTGCCATGTCCATTACTGCCTAACATAAGAATTCCGGCCAATAATACCCAAGAAACCCATTGAGAAGCGAAACTTACAATCGGAACTAACGCTGAACGCATTTTTAAAGGAGCATAAGCTTTCGCGTGCTGAACAGCATGTCCACATTCATGGGCGGCTACGGCTGCTGCGGCTACACTATCACTATGATATACATCTTCGCTTAGGTTTACCGTTTTGTTTGCCGGATTATAATGGTCGGTCAATGATCCTTGTGTTGATATCACTTTTACATCGTATATCCCATTATCATGTAACATTTTTTCGGCAACATCTTTTCCTGTCATTCCGTTGCCGATAGGAATTTTAGAATATTCTTTGAATTTTCGTTTTAAATTCCACGAAACTAACCAACTAATAACTGCTATTCCAATAAATAATACCCAATACATAAACTAAAAGTTAAAAGTTAAAAACTAAAATTATTAAATCGGATAAGCCTTACCTTGATGTATAACAAACAGTTTGATTCAATAGTTTAACAATTTTCGTTTCGAACAATTGTTTGGGCTCTATCCGGTCCAACAGAAACAATTTTTATGCCAACACCCAATGCTTCTTCCAAAAACGACAAATAGGCATTAAACTCTTCCGGAAATTCATTTTCGGTTTGCATTTTTGTCATGTCTGTTTGCCATCCGGGAAGTTCAACGAATATCGGTTCAACTTTATCGGATATCTCGAAAGGAAAATCTTCTGTTTCAATTCCTTCTATTTTATATGCCACACATGCTTTGATGGTTTCAAATGTGTCCATCACATCACTTTTCATCATGATGAGTTGGGTTACTCCATTGAGCATAATAGTATATCTGAGAGCGACTAAATCGATCCATCCACAGCGACGCGGACGACCTGTGACTGAACCATATTCATGTCCGATATCTCTCATTTTTTGTCCGGTTTCGTCAAAAAGTTCAGTGGGGAAAGGGCCGCTTCCGACTCTTGTGCAGTAAGCTTTGAAAATACCGTATACTTCTCCGATTTTGCGAGGAGCGATTCCTAATCCGGTGCAAGCGCCGGCACAAATAGTGTTGGACGATGTTACAAAAGGATAAGAACCGAAATCAATGTCCAGCATTGAACCTTGTGCTCCTTCGGCTAATACTTTTTTTCCTTGTCCTAACATTTTATTGATAAAGTGATCGCTATCTACTATTTGAAATTTTTTAAGGCATTCGATACCTTCGAACCATTCTTTTTCTATTGATTCTAAATCATAATCGAAATTAAGTTGCCTTAAAATTTCTTTGTGACGATTGATCGCTTTAGTGTATTTTTCATCAAAATTATGAAAAATATCTCCGATACGCATGCCGTTTCTGCTGATTTTATCGGTATAAGTCGGACCAATTCCTTTTCCGGTGGTTCCTATTTTTTCGCTACCTTTGGCTGTTTCGTATGCGGCGTCTAATAAACGATGGGTAGGAAGTATTAAGTGCGCTTTCTTAGAAATCAATAAACGTTCGGTCAAATTGTGTCCTGAAGCTTCCAAGGCTTCTACTTCGGCTTTGAACAGAGCGGGATCTAATACAACTCCATTTCCGATAATATTGATTTTTCCTCCTTGAAAAATACCGGAAGGAATAGAACGCAATACGTATTTTTGACCTTCAAATTCTAATGTGTGTCCGGCATTAGGTCCTCCTTGGAAACGGGCGATAATGTCATATTCCGGAGTTAAAACGTCAACGACTTTTCCTTTACCTTCATCTCCCCATTGCAAGCCTAATAAAACATCTACTTTCATTTTTTATATTGTGTTTTTATGTAATTAATTTTTTATCGTTTTTTATTTATCGTAATCTTCCGTTTTTTTATTGTTTTTCTTTTTTGAGTTTTTCGAACATATATTGCAAATTCCGAAAATATATAAACTGTAATTAGATGGAGTGAAATGTTTGATTTTTTTACCTTGAATTAATTCTTTTAATTCAGCGTCTTTATATTCTTTTATTTCACTGCAATGCGCGCAAATCAAATGGTGGTGGAAATCGTTATTGTATGAGCGTTCGTAATGGGAAAGGTTTGACCCAAATTGGTGTTTAAGAACCAGGTTGCATTCTAATAAAAGTTGCATAGTATTGTACAATGTAGCTCGACTTACTCTAAAATTGCCATTATTCATTGATTCATAGATTGAATCCATGTTGAAATGTCCTCCTGATCCTGAATAAATAAAATCTAAAATGGCATATCTTTCAGGAGTTTTTCTGCAGTTTTTTTTTGTCAGATAATCTGTAAATATTTTCTTAACAATTTCTTTTGTTTTGTCCTTATCCATTGACGAAGTTTATTGCTTGGATGGTCAGCAAAGTTAATGCTTTTTCAAATAAGTGCAAAGTTTATGAATGTTTATAATGAAATTCAAATTCCAAATCTTCATAAATGAATTGCTTTTCTATGTCGGAATGCATATTTAGCGATTTAATTTTAGATAAGATTTCTTGGGCAGATTTTTCAGATTGTTTTCCTAAATTTTTTAACGATAAAAGCGCCGCGTTTTTAAGTAATAAAGATTCTGATTTTAGCGATTCAAAAGCGGAAGAAAAGTAAATTTCTTGATCATCAGATAATTGATGATTATTTTTGAAAAGTTGAGTATAAATTAAAAAACCGGAAATGCGGGTGTATAATTTGTCTGATTGAATGAAGTTTTTAGCATTTTCTTTCGCGTCGGGTGTTTTGGAAAATAAATTGTAACAAGCTTGTTCTGCCAGTTCCAAATTGTCGATGTCGTTTATCCATAAAGTTGTATAAACAAATGAAGAAGTTGGTTGTATTAAAGTGGCTAAAATTTTGAATTCCCGAATGTCTTCTTTCCATAATTCATTAGCTAAAGTTTCGTTTGGAGCATAATTACTTGCTAATTTTCTTATAGTTACCAAAGGAACTCCAAAATTTAATTTGTAATTAATTCCTTTTTTTTTCATAGACGAAAAATTAACTCCGTCCATAGACAGACGGAGTTTTTTTCTGATCTCTTGAATTATAGGATTCATTTTTTATACATTGTTGTGAAAAATATTTTATTCCATCAATTGTATGTAGGTAATGGAGAATAATATTTTGAATAGCGCATCATTTGTTCCGCAAATCCTTCGTCATAGCTTACTTTTACGTCAGTAATATCTCCGTTACTATTTTTTACCAAATCATATACCGGATTCATAAATCCTTTGTATTGTGGTACATTCAGTTTTTTATATCTATTTAAAACTTCTTCATGTAAAACGGGATCTACTTGTATGGCGTATGTTTCAATCAGTTTTTTCGCACCTTCAAAATCCCCTTCATATTTGATTTGTTGAATTTTCAGGAATAATTTTTTTATCAAACTACGCATTTTTTCATAATCGTTGATTACGACATATGTTTTTCCGTCTTTTTTAACTAATTCTACAATTTTTTCCTGAGAACCTTTTTCTAGAATCCAATGGGAGATCAGGGCTGTACTTCTCATATTTGATTCTTCGATTTTTGTATTAGGTTCCATCTTAGATAGTTGAACTAAGATTCCGTTTACCATTATTTTGTAATATTCATTTTTATACGCGTCTTGGGAATTTAATAATCCCCATTCTATCATTTTAGGGTCGGCAATAAAATACAATCCGAATAAGTTGGCATAAGTGTCTTCTATATTATTGCGGTAAATTCCCAATGAATTTTGACTTATTCCATGGGCAAGCCTTCTTGATCCGAGTCCTAATTCATGTAAATCGGTACGTAATATGGATGTTTGAGAGCTATATTTGTTTATTAAATCCATTTCTTTCTTACTCCATACAAATTCATCAAATAATCCATTACCTTCCCTTGTCTTTTCGTTCGCAGTCATAATATTTTCAAATGTTACGGATTTGGATCCATAATGTTTCCTTATCCAATTTGAATTAGGTAAGTTCATGCCAATAGGGGCCATGGGATAGCAATCTCCTGCAAAAAAAGCGGCAGTAACAATTTTAGAGCTAATGCTTTTAGGTACAACTGTTTTGTATTTGTCATCGAAAGAAGAGTTGTCTTCGAACCATTGTGCGTTTTGAGCGATGATTTCTGAACGTTTTGTCAATTCATCATTCTTAAATTCAACCATGGCTTCCCAAGAGCCTTTGATTCCGAGAGGGTCGTTATAAGGTTCAATGAATCCGTTCAAAAAATCAACATGGGAATCCGTATCTTGCACCCAAAAAATATAATAGTAATCAAGCGTTTTCAAGTTTCCTGTTTTGTAAAAATTGATGAGAAACTCAATTGTACTTTTTTGACGTCCGTTTTCCGCGACATTTTTAGCTAATTCCAACCAGTATATTATTTTTTCGATGGATTTAGAATACATACCATCTAATTTCCATATTTTTTCGATTAATTCGCCTTTTTCTTTTGATAATTGAGTGTTGATTCCATACGAAACGGGAGTCGTATCGGCTTGTTCGACCATTTTGTCATAGAATTTAATAACTTCATTTTCACTGATATTTAAATCGTAGAGATTAGTACAGGATTCTTTGATCGGATCATCCCCGTTTGTTTCTTGTAAGATTTGTTTGGAATATAAGTTAGAATCAAATATGATTGGTGTAATCATATTGAGAAACTCATTAACCGTTTGGTTTTCTTTTAAAGGAAGAAGTTGAGGATCAATTGATTTGATGGATTCTGTAAAGAATTTTTTTGAAAATTTAGGAACGAATTTTTGTTTACTGTAATAATGGTGTATTCCATTTGAGAACCAAACACATTTAAGGTATACAACCAGTTGTTTGAATTCTTCAGATTCTTTATCTCCTGTATAATTTTCATAAATGGCTTCTAATGTTCGACGAACGGCTAAATTATATTTAAAATTTTGGTCGAAGAAAATATCCCGTCCCTCCAAAGCGGCTTGCGAAAGATAATAGATCAATTTTTTATGTCCGAGGTGTAAATTCTCAAAGCCGGATACATGGTAACGAAAAATTGATAAATCTGCAAATTGTTCTACTCCATAATTGAAATTGTCCGGCATTTCTTCTTTTTTCTCGTTTTGAGTACAAGAATAAAGGAAAAGAAACGCCACGAGGGCAATGTAAATGCGTTTCATAAAGTCTGTAATGTTGTTGTATTGTAATTTTGCAAAGGTATCTAAAAAAAAATAAAAAAAAATTAAAATGACAAACTTATAGGTTTAATTAATAACTTTTTATATTTTTTTACAAAAATAAAAAGACAAAAGAAAAAAAAATCGTACATTCGCAGCAAAAAAACAGTAACTATTATAACTTAATAAATTAGCATGTATGAAAAAGTATAATTTCAATGCAGGACCCTCCATTTTGCCGCAAGTAACAATTGATGAAACAGCAAAAGCCATATTGGATTTTAATGGTTCAGGTCTTTCAATAATGGAAATAAGCCATAGGTCGAAAGATTTTCAGGCAGTGATGGATGAAACTGTCGCTTTATTTAAGGAACTCCTTAATATACCGGAAGGATATTCTGTTTTATTTTTAGGAGGAGGTGCCAGTCTTCAATTTGCAATGCTTCCATTTAATTTAATGGAAAAAAAAGCTGCATATTTAAACACGGGTGTTTGGGCCGGGAAAGCATTGAAAGAGGCTAAATTGTTTGGAGAAGTAGTGGAGGTAGCATCTTCTAAAGATGCTAATTTTTCTTATATTCCTAAAGGATATTCAGTTCCGGCAGACGCGGATTATTTTCATATAACAACTAATAACACGATTTACGGAACGGAAATCAGAAAAGATATAGATTCTACTATTCCTTTGGTGGCCGATATGTCTTCTGATATCTTTTCTCGTCCTGTAGATATTTCTAAATATGCGCTTATTTATGGTGGCGCTCAGAAAAATTTAGCTCCGGCAGGGGTTACTTTTGTTATCGTAAAAGATGAAATTTTGGGAAAAGTGAGCCGCCAAATTCCTACAATGTTAGATTATAGGACACATATTAAAGAAGGCTCGATGTTTAATACTCCTCCTGTTGTTCCTATTTATGCAGCTTTACAAACCTTGAAATGGCTGAAATCTTTGGGTGGAGTAGGTGTGATGGAAAAAATAAATATAGAAAAGGCTGAAATCCTTTATAATGAAATAGATAGAAATAAATTATTTAAGGGAACCGCTGCCAAGGAAGATCGTTCGCTTATGAATGTTTGTTTTGTTATGAATGACGAATATCAAAATTTGGAAGAAGAATTCCAGAAATTCGCGTCATCTAAAGGAATGATTGGAATCAAAGGCCACCGTTCGGTTGGAGGATTCCGTGCTTCTATTTATAATGCTATGCCTAAAGAAAGTGTTCAGGCATTGGTTGATACAATGAGGGAATTCGAACAAAAATATTAATAATGTAGGGATTCAGAAGAAGTTAGATGGAGTTAAAGGATAAATATTCCTCTAACTTTGTTCAACTTTTTCTAACACCCTACTAATTTCTAAAAAAATATGCAAACAATAGACAATTTTAACTTTGCGGGAAACAAAGTTTTTGTGAGAGTAGATTTCAATGTTCCTTTAAATGAAAACTTTGAAATTACAGATGATACACGTATTCGCGCGGCACTTCCTACATTAAAAAAAATCATTAATGACGGAGGCGCTTTAATTATTGGTTCACATTTGGGAAGGCCCAAAGGAGCTACAGATAAATATTCTTTAAAACATATATTAAAACGGGTATCTGATTTATTAGGTGTTGAAGTACAGTTTGCTAATGATTGTATCGGAAACGAAACCTCCGAAAAAGCGGCAGCATTGAAATCGGGTGAAGTATTGTTGCTTGAAAATCTTCGTTTTTATGCCGAAGAAGAAGGCAAACCTCGTGGTTTAGCAGAAGATGCGTCTGATGAAGAAAAAGCGGCTGCAAAAAAAACTGTAAAAGAAAGTCAAAAAACATTCACTAAAGCATTGGCTTCTTACGCTAGTGTTTATGTGAACGATGCCTTTGGAACAGCTCACCGTGCTCATGCTTCGACAGCTTTAATCGCGGATTATTTTGATGCGGAACACAAATTGTTCGGATATCTGATGCAAAAAGAAATAGATGCGGTTGAAAAAGTCTTGAAAGATACAGCTCGCCCTTTTACTGCCATTATGGGAGGTTCTAAAGTATCATCTAAAATTGAAATTATTGAAAATTTATTAACAAAAGTAGATAACCTGATTATAGCAGGAGGGATGACCTATACTTTTACGAAAGCATTAGGTGGAAAAATAGGAAAATCTATTTGTGAAGAAGATAAATTAGATTTAGCACTTTCTTTATTGGAAAAAGCAAAAGCTAATAATGTAAATTTAGTATTAGCAGTAGATGCGAAAATTGCAGATGACTATAGCAACGATGCAAAAACTGATTTTGTGGCAGTAAATGAAATTCCGGACGGATGGGAAGGTTTGGATATTGGTACAAAAACAGAAGAAATTTTTGCAGAGGTTATAAAAAATTCAAAAACAATCCTTTGGAATGGTCCGACAGGAGTATTTGAATTTGAAAACTTTACACATGGATCTCGTTCGGTAGCTGAATCTATTGTTGCAGCTACTGCTAATGGCGCATTCTCTTTAGTAGGAGGAGGAGATTCTGTCGCATGTGTAAATAAATTTGGATTAGCCGATAAAGTATCGTATGTATCTACTGGAGGTGGCGCTCTTCTTGAGTTCATCGAAGGAAAAGAACTGCCTGGAATTAAGGCGATTAGAGGATATTGAAAGATGTAAGTTTAGCTATTTGTCTAAATTTAGGGAACTGTCTCAAAAATAAGAGGCAGTTCTTTTTTTTTATTTCCGGAAGATAAACGGCATTTGTTTTGACGTTAGGTACTATCGTTAGAGATGTTTTTTTTATTGTTTGTTAGTGGCCAAATATAAGTTTGATATTTATCCCTTTAAATTTCAAAACCCCTATTAATTATTCTATTAATAGGGGTTTTCTGTACTCGGAGCGGGACTTGAACCCGCACAACCGTAATGGTCACAAGATTTTAAGTCTTGCGTGTCTACCATTCCACCATCCGAGCAACATATAAAGAACTAAGAGCGAAAGACGGGACTCGAACCCGCGACCCTAACCTTGGCAAGGTTATGCTCTACCAACTGAGCTACTTTCGCATTTTGCGGTTGCAAAGATACGGTTATTTTTCTTCTTTGCAAATCTTTTAGTAAATTTTTTAAAACTAAATAATTCAAGTAGCTATTTATGAATTTTAAATACTAAAATAAGGTCAATCGTTCATAGTGTCATCGAAGGTCAACTTTTTTAGCTGTTTTACCTTGTGCCTCATTGCGCTATCTTTATTTATGATACGACAAAGATAAATAATTATTTGTATAATTTAATAAGAGAATTTATTTTAAGTAAAGGTTTCCAATTCAAATGAACTTTCATTCTCATTTTCTGTTATTTATTTATAAATTCAGAAGATTATGAAAAGTTCATTAATATTTTCTTTAGCCATAGTGCTATTGGGAAGTTGTTCCCATTCTAACTCATCGTCTCAGACTACAACTTCAACCGAAATTACTCAAGATATCGGTTGGCCAAGACAAGTATCCGACAATAAAGCGACTTTAGTTTACTATCAACCCCAGATAGATAAATGGGATAATTACAAAAAATTGGAAGGCCGGTTCGCATTCTCCCTCACTCCTTCCGGAGGGGAAGAAGTAGTTGGCGTAGCATCATTCATTTGTGATACTAAAACAGATAAAGACGCGAGAACTACTTATTTACATGACATTAAATATACCGGCATAAGATTTCCCGCGTTAGATGAATCTACAGTTTCGGAAATGAAAAAAATATTCTTAGCGATGATGCCTGTAGGTGCGGAAACAATATCTATGGACCGGATTATTGCCGATCTCGATGGAAAAACAAAATCGACAGCTCGTCCGGTTACGTTGAAAAATGATCCGCCAAAGATTTTTTATAGCGCGTCTCCCGCTATTTTATTGATAGTAGATGGAGATCCGGTTTTTGCTCCGATCGAAAAAACAAGTATTCAATATGTTGTAAACACTAATTGGGATTTATTCCAGGATAAAAACACCAAACAGTATTATTTATTAACGAATGACATCTGGCTTACTTCCAAAAATTTACAAGGAAGTTGGACCTATACAAGTACGCTTCCAAAAGACATGTCGGCGTTACCCGCGGGACAAAATTTCGATGATGTAAAAAAAATGATTCCACCGCCGCCATCTACCAATGTTCCGGAAATTTATTACAGTAATGCTCCTGCTGAACTTTTATTGACACAAGGAACTCCTGTTTTTTCAAAAATACAAGGAACACAATTGCTATATGTAAGTAATACTGATGATGATATTTTTATCGACCAAGCTGACAATAATTATTATATCCTGATTTCAGGCAGATGGTTTCGCGCTCCGAAATTCGGAGGTCCGTGGACTTACGCTGGCAATAATTTACCTGCGGATTTCAAAAAAATACCCGAAGATTCGCCTAAAGGCCATGTCCTTTCTTCCGTTCCGGGAACAATTCAGGCTTCTGATGCCGTATTGCTCGCTCAAATTCCAACAACAGTAGTTGTAAATAAAGCGGAAGCGGAAACCAAAGCAACGGCTTCTTATGATGGCGATCCGAAGTTTGCTCCGATCGAAGGAACTTCAATGCAATATGCCACCAATACACAGGAAAAGGTCATCAAAGTAGGCGATTTATATTACATGTGTTTTCAAGCTATTTGGTTTGTTTCATCATCGCCTCAAGGTCCTTGGAAAACGGCAGATTCTGTTCCATCAGTAATATATACCATTCCTCCGAGTTCTCCGGTATATAATGTAACTTATGTAACGCAAACTAACGCTACCTCAACAACTGTGGAATCAAGTTCTACCAGTGGATATTTTGGCGCGTTTATTTTTGGCGTAGCCGTAGGAGCAATTGTCGAAACAGCCATTGTATACGGAACCGGATGGTATTATCATCCTTACGTTTATTGGCCTCCCCGTGCGATATATCCGATTTACCGTCCGTGGCCATGTACGTATGGAACAGGAGCCGTTTATAATCCATGGACAGGAGGTTTTGCCGTCGGGCACAGAGCTTACGGGCCTTATGGCGGTGCGGGAACAGCTGCCTGGTATAATCCGGCAACAGGAAGGTACGGACGTTCGGCAAGCGTACAAGGTTGGTATGGTGGACGTTCGGCAGCAAATACATACAATCCATGGACAGGAAGCTATGGACATACTTCACAAGCTCATAATCCGTATGCGCAATGGGGACATTCTACCGTTAGTAATGGACATCAATGGGCACAATCAGCTCATGTTACTACAGCTCATGGAACCGCGTTCGCATACCACACTTCAGGAGGAAAAGAAGGCGTGGTTACAAAGGGACGGAATGGAACCACGATCCATACAGACAACGGTGTTTATGCCGGACACGACGGTAATGTTTATAAAAAGAATAGTGGCGGAACATGGAGTGAATATAATAACCATACAAAGCAATGGCAAAAACCTAATCTTAGCGGACAAACTTATCATCCTCAACAAATTGAGACTCATCATAATCAAACTACGATAGAAGGGTTGAATCGATCTGAACAATCAAGATTACGCGGACAAACACAAACCCAACATTTCCAACATTTTCAAAGTGAAGGAGGGCATCCGAGAGGGAAGAGATAAAAGATAAAAAAATAAAAACTACAGGTTTTAACAAAAACTTGTAGTTTTTTATTTGATACTATTCTCCAAAAAACAGAAATAAATTCTTTTCAAAAATCAATCTCCATACGACAATTCAATATTTTCGAATATTCCTTTTATATTTCCACAAACTTGTATTCCAACTATTGCCGGACGATCCCATTGAGGCAATTCACTAAGATGTATAGATTGTCCGACTGCCTGAAATTTATTTTCTTTGATAAAACCCAATCGGCAATATTGCCCAAACTGAGCCTTTAGACAGAGTTTAAGGGGAAAAGATTCTATTGATTGTGTTGCTAATACCAGTCGCTGTCCTTGTTTTACTTGCCATAATTCCATCACATTATCGACAACTGAAAATCCAAAACTATTATCTCTTGTTCCATAAATACAAATACCTCTTGAAACATTTTCTTGTCGCGGAACCGTTACGGTAAACGTATAATTTCCTTTTTTTACCTGCATACCGAGAAAACTTCCGATAGAAGTTTCATCCCCTTGAAGTTGCATTTTTCTTTCTGAAAAAGTGACTTCGGGCTGCGGTTTTGAAACATCCCATATCCATTCTTTTTGTAATTGAGTAGTTCTAAAATCTCCAATAAAATCACATACAGGTTGTTGTTTTATATCCGAGGCAGGAATTTCCGCTTGCAAACTGGGTGTTTTTCCATAACGAAACGCCGGCCATCCGGTAGCTTTGTCCCAAATTATCTCATCAAGCATCCCCTGACGGCCGAGATAAACATTAACTGCCGCCTCATAAGCATGATACATGAAGAAACAACGATGGCCTGGTGTTTCTACTAAAGTACCGTGTCCCGGGCAACGCCAACGGTCATCACCATACAAAATCGGATTCCCTGAATATTTTTCCCATGCCCCTTCTATTGATTTAGCCCTGGCAACTCCGGTTTGATAGTTACAATTACGCCCGCAACAATTGTTACCAGCATAAAACATGTAAATATAATCACCTCGCCTTACCAAACATTGCCCTTCCATCCCTCCGGCTTCCCAACCTTCACGATCGGCAACAAGCAATGTAAACGGTTTTCCAATCAATTTCAAGCCATCGGAAGATAATTCCGATCCTAATATCTCAATTGTTTTACCTTGGTCCAACCCATAAGCTTTCCAAGTAATGTAACGTTTGCCATTATCCTTTATCACAAAAGCGTCAATAGCTTCATTAGTCCACTCAACAATAAGGCCATGGTCAGTAAATCCTTTCCTAATATCACGGGTTGTCGCGACTCCAATGAAAGATTTTCGGTCGCTTTTTCTACGGGCCGTATAATAAACGAAAAAAGTACCGTTATCGTAATATAATTCAGGGGCCCAATAGCTACCCATCGTCCATTCAGGCATTTCTTTAAACAAACCTCCAAGTAATTTCCAGTTAATTAAATCTTTTGATTCATATAACCGAAAAGGTTGTGCCCATTCCGATGATGTTCCTGCGGCATAATAAGTATCTCCCACACGAATAACGCTCGGATCGGGAAAATCACCGGCAATAACAGGATTACGATAGGTAAATTGCGCTTGAAGTTGGTTGAATGCAAAAAAAGAAAATAAAAGAATCAGAAATGTTCTCATAATGGTAAAAATTATTGTTAATAAAAAAAGGGCATCTGACAAAGATACCCTTTATTGTATATATAAAAAATCGTTTACCTGTTTAATTATTTTTTAGTTCCACGATTTCCGTAACGGCTCATGAACTTATCCACACGACCGGCAGTGTCAACTAATTTTTGTTTACCAGTGTAAAATGGATGAGAAGTGTTTGAAATTTCGACTTTTATCAACGGATAAGTAACGCCGTCTATTTCTATTGTTTCTCTTGCGTTGATAGTAGAACGAGTGATGAATACATCATCATTAGACATGTCCTTAAATACGACCGGACGATAATTTTCCGGGTGAAGTCCTTGTTTCATTGCGCTTATATTTTAATTTATTTGATTTATTCCTATTTTTTCAGCTTGCAAAAGTACTAAATATTATGTAAACTACAAATATTTTTTCTTTTTTTGGTTTCCAAACATAAAAAAAGCTGCATCAAAATAGTTTCGACGCAACTTTTTTGTTATTGTATTTCAATATATTCACTTAGTGAATCTGTCTTCTACTATTTTCCAATCAATTATATTCCAAAGAGCATTAAGATGATCTGCTCTTCTATTTTGATAATCAACATAATAAGCATGTTCCCATACATCAAATCCTATAAGTGGAATAAGACCGGATTTCAACGGATTCCCCGCATTGGCTTCTTTTAATATGACTAATTTGCCATCTTTATCTTTTGCCAACCAAGACCATCCAGAACCAAAAATAGCCATTGAAGCCGCATTAAATTCTTTTTTGAAATTTTCAAAATCTCCAAATGTTTTATTAATAGCTTCTGCTAAAGGGCCTGTTGGAGCGCCTCCTCCTTTAGGTGAAAAGGTATTAAAATAAAAATCATGATTCCATACTTGAGCTCCATTATTGAATATTGGTCCTTCTGCTTTTTTACAAATATCTTCTAATGAAACATTTTCAAATTCAGTTCCGGGAACTAAATTATTCAAATTATTTACATATGCTTGCACATGTTTTCCGTAATGTAAATCAATTGTTGTTTTACTTATTGTCGGCTCCAAAGCATCAGGAGCATAAGGCAATTTAGGCATTTCAAATTTCATTGCTGTTGTATTTTGAATGATTAATAATAAAAGTGATAAAACAGTGATAATTTTTTTCATTGAACAAAAATTTACAGTGAACTTAATATCGCTTCGTAATTTTTGAGAAACATGAATTTTTTTTCTCTATGCTATTCACATTTAAGAACAAACTATAAATCTTTTTGTTTTGATGAAAATGTTATTTTTATGAAATTGAAGTGAATTAATTACAAAAATATCAAAATCAAAAGCTGGGCGCACAATACCCTCAAAAACATTGTCAACGGATATACCGAAGCATAGCTAACCGCAGGAGCGTCGTTTCCGGCCGTCGCGTTAGAATAAGCCAACGCCGGAGGATCTGTCATACTTCCTGACATCAATCCCATCAATGTAAAATAATTTAATTTGAAGACGGTTCTACCCAAAATTCCGATAATAAACAAGGGAACAACCGTAATTATCACCCCGATACCAACCCAATTTAATCCTCCTTTATGCAAAATAGTGTCGACAAAACCTTCGCCTGCACCAATACCTACACATGCGAGAAACAAGCATATTCCGATTTCCCTGAGCATTAAATTCGCGCTCATTGTAGTGTATGTTACCAATTTGTATTTAGGTCCGAAAACACTCATCAAGATAGCGATAATCAGCGGTCCTCCCGCTAAACCAAGTTTCACAGGTTGAGGTATTCCGGGAAAAACAAAAGGAATACTTCCTAACAAAACACCTAAAAATATCCCTATAAAAATAGGAATCAAATTGGGTTCGTTCAGGCGTTTCATCTGGTTTCCCAATATTTTTTCCACATTTCTGATAGAAATTTCATCACCAACAACCGTAACACGGTCTCCCATTTGTAATTGTAAATTTGCCTGGGCAATCAAATCTACTCCCGACCTGTTTACACGGGTAATATTTACACCATATAACGCCCTGAGATTTAATTGTTGCAATGATTTCCCATTCACTTCCGAACGGGTTATCAGGATGCGCCTTGATACAAGTTGTTTATCCAACAAACTCCACTCATCTTGATTCATATTTATTTCTTCGCCGATAAATGTAGTAACCTTGTCTTTATCTTCCGGAATTACTGCTACAAAAATTTTATCATCTTCGTTTACAATTGTTTGGGATGATGCTATTTCAATTTTATCATTTTGATGATGTAATACCCGGGATACAATAAACCTTTTGCCTATTATTTCTGAAATTCTTTTGATATCTTTACCAAAAACAGCGGGATTTTTAACTTTTAACGATACCAATTCTATGCGTTTTGATTGCCCTGAATTTTGGAGTAATTCTTCGGCTTCTTTGTCGAATTTTACTTTAAAAATATATTTCATAGCCAAAATAGACAATATAATGCCAACAACGGCTAATGGATAAGCAACCGCGTATCCCATCGAAATTGTTTCATCAGAGACACCTTTCATATCCCGGAAAGCTTGTTGAGCGGCTCCCAATCCCGGAGTATTCGTTACTGCTCCCGACATGATACCAACCATTGTTTGAATAGGAATTCCTGTCACAAAATGCAACACTACGGTTGTAATTACTCCTAAAAAAACAATTCCTGCCGCAAGCATATTCAATTGTATGCCTCCTTTCTTAAAAGAAGAAAAGAAACCAGGACCAACTTGTAATCCTACGGAATAAACAAAAAGAATCAAACCGAATTCCTTCATAAAATGAAGAATCTCGTGATTCATTTCAAATCCAAAATGTCCGACTAAAATTCCGACAAATAAAACGAATGTTATTCCCAAAGAAATTCCAAAAATCTTGACTTTACCTAACGCAACGCCCAAGGCGATGACAAAGGCAAAAAGAAGCACTGTATGAGCGACTCCTTCACCCCACAAAAGTTCATTAAACCATTCCATGTAATTTTGATTTTATCTTAAAAAAAGAGCCGCAAAATTAGTTAAAGATTCAGGAGAAAGCAATTTATTTTAGATAAAAAACGCTAATAATTTTTAGTGTTTTTATTTTTTCAAAAGTTCTTCGATATCTTTCATTGCCAATTGGAAAGATTTGTCGATATCTAATGAATCTTGAACCGTTTTACAAGCATGAAGCACAGTAGCATGGTCTCTTTTTCCAACCATATTACCAATATGAGAATAAGAAGAATCGGTATATTTTTTCGACAAAAACATGGCTACATGTCTTGCCTGAACGATTTCCCTTTTTCTTGATTTAGAATGAATCAATTTTAAATCAATATTGAAATACGTGCTGACAACATCTTGTATTTTTTCAATCGTAATTTGTTTCTTTTCCAACTTAACAGTCTGGCTAACGACCCTTTGCGCAAGAGCAATATCAACATCCCTGTTATAAACCAAAGAATAAGCGACTAAAGAGGTTATAATTCCTTCCAAATCACGAACATGTTCGGTTACATTTTCTGCGATATAATCTACTATATCTGAAGAAATATTCAAACCATCGTGTTTTATTTTATTTGAAAGTATTTTTTTTCTTAATTCCAAATCAGGTTTCGACAATTCCGCGGTCATTCCCCATTTCAAACGGGTAACTAACCGATCTTCCAATCCTTGCAAATTAACTGGAGCTTTATCAGATGTTAAAACAATTTGTTTTCCTAATTGATGCAAATGATTGAATATGTGAAAATAAGTATTCTGTGTTTTTTCCTTACCCGCTAATTCCTGAATATCATCTATAATTAACACATCTACTCCTTGGTAGAAGTTGATGAAATCATTCGATACATTATTTCTCGAAGCATCGGTAAACTGAACTTGAAACAAATGAGAAGAAATGTATAGTACTTTCTTTTCCGGGTATTTTTCCCTGATTTTATTTCCTATGGCGTGGCAAACATGTGTTTTACCTACTCCGGATTCTCCATGAATAAATAGCGGATTGAATGCGGTTTTTCCGGGATTTTCCGCGACAGCTTCGGCTACAGTCCTTGTTAATTTATTACTGCCACCTTCAAAGAAATTATCAAAACTATACCGGATATTTAAATTAGCGTTCCAAGATTCGATCGGTTGTTCTATCGTTCCGGGAGTTTTATTCATCCCTACCGGATTTTTTTTATCAACAGAATGCATCCCCACCTTATCACTTTGAATTGTCGTATGTGTTTTAGATGAATTATCTACGATAACCCGGTAGTTCAATACAATATTTTTACCGATAACCCGGTTTAATGTTGCATGAATCAAATCCGCATATTTTTCTTCGAGATATTCGTAAAAAAACTGGCTGGGAACTTGGATAGTAAATTCAGTATCTTCTAATTTAAGCGGAACGATAGGTTGGAACCATGTATTAAAAACACTGTTCGATACATTGTCTCCAATAATATCCAAACATCTGTTCCATAATACAATACTATTTTCTTCAACACAAATCTGTCCCACTTTAAAAAGCAATATTTAAGAATTTAATAATGATATTTTTTATATTTCGCTGACGAGATAACCAACCGTTCTATTAATATTTGAGAATGCAAAATTTGGAAAAATATTTTGAAAAAAAAAATGGCATTTTACTTTTATTTTTGCAAAATCTATCATTTTCTTTTGTTTCAACATTTTATGAATAAACGAAAAAATCGAATCTACGCAAACAGTCAATTATCTAAAAATCAAACAATTAAATAAAGTAAAAATGATTTAACATTAATTAACAAAGAAAGGGAATCGTTTTATTTAGAGGGAAGTAATATGTTTTATAATTCTTAAAAAACTTTTTTTCACCTCTCTTTATTTAGAATGAATTTAAATAGCCCTTGTTTTCATTGGGTTATCAGAACACAGAAAAATGTACGTACCGCTTAGGATTTTTTTGCAAATCCAATAATAAATCAGACGCATTTACAACTGTTGTATTCAAGTTATCATACAAGGTTCTATCATTTAATAACAGACCTAAATTATTATCTTTACTATTTAATTGTTTTCCTACTTTTTCAATATCAGCAAGGGTCGCGTTAATTTTTTCTAAAGTAGTTCCAATATCTAAAGTCTTCAATTCTGAGCTCACAACCGTCAGGTCTGAAGATATTGTCTTGAAATTCGATAGAATAACGGGGATATCTCCAACCATCATCTGATTGAGGTTTGACGTTGTTTTTTCGAGATTTGCTGTCGTGTTCTGTATATGATTAAGAGATTGAGTCAATGCCGGATGATTCACGATGGTTTGTAATCCGAGTAAAATTGAATCTATTCTCGGAATTACATCTTCTATTTCAGGCAATATACTATCGGCAACATAATCCATCATTCCTTTTTTGAGATGACCTTCGATTGTATCTCCTATCTGGCAATAAGAAGACACATAAGTATTTAATTTTATATGAAGACTGGCGCCTGTTGTTAATCCTGAAGTCAATTCAACATAACTACCTGATTGAATTTTCATATTTTTATCTAAACTGATTTGAGCAACTATACTACCTTTGTGTTCGTAATCGTATACAATTTCATTAACTACACCGACTTTAAATCCGTTTACATAAACAGGACTCGATTTTTGCATATCGGTTACATTATCGAATGTTACATAATAGTGGTTAGTTGGTTTGAAAATATTAATTCCTTTCAGGTAATTTATTCCAAAAAATAAAATAAAAAGGCTAATAATCGCTATGACTCCTATGATAATTTCTTTAGAAAATTTTTTTTTCATTTCAATTTTTAATTTAGTTTTAAAATTATTAAAAAGACATTTTCTTTACTTAACCCGAATGCCATTTTTAAAAGAAATTACGAACGCGTCTTTAAAATCTTTCGAGACTTTACGCCTTGCCTTATTTGCGTCATTGATATTCGTAAAATTTCCATAAACATACTTGTAAAGACTTTTATCTTTATAAAAATCAGTTTTGTATCCTTTTAATTGTTTTGAATTAGCAGATAATTTAGATGGAGACGTTAATATTTGTATCTTAAATATTTCTCCCGATTCTTTTTTTTCGGGTATTACTTCCTGTTTTACTTTATTATTTGTTTCTATATCAACAACATCCTGATCTTCTACAACGGTTGAAACAACTTGCTCCTGAGGCTTATTCCTTTCTTCATTTT
This sequence comes from Bacteroidales bacterium, assembly GCA_031553755.1. GTDB lineage: Bacteria > Bacteroidota > Bacteroidia > Bacteroidales > Azobacteroidaceae > JAIRVZ01. Next base: position 28,750 of record JAVBKZ010000097.1, read on the forward strand.
TTACCGGTTTCACTGTATATACGCCCATTTTCCGGTCATGATCAGTTTTATATTGAGAGAATGCTTTATAAAGAGAATTAGCAAAATTTTTCTGCCCTTCCTGGCTATTCATATAAATTTCGTCTTTCCTATTCGAAATAAATCCTAATTCAACTAATACGCTCGGCATTGACGTTTCTCTTATAACAAGAAAGCCGGCCTGCCTAACCCCTCTATCCAATTGTTTTGCTGTATTTTTTAATTCCTTCTGAATATTTGATGCCAATAAAATACTTTGTTCCACATATTTATTTTGAAGAAATTCGAAAATTATATACGATTCCGATGAATTCGGATCAAAATTTTCATATTTAGTTTTATAATTATCTTCCAACAGAATAACTGAGTTTTCCCTCTTGGCAACTTCCAAGTTATCATCCGTTCTTGCCAAACCTAAAATATAAGTTTCAGCGCCATAAGGAGTTTTACTTTTATTAGCATTAGCATGAATCGAAATAAACAAATCAGCCTTCGCCTGATTAGCAATGGCCGCCCGTTCCCAAAGATCAATAAACTTATCCGTTTTACGAGTGTATATTATTTTTACATCCGGACAATTAGCTTTTACAAGGTCTCCGAAAAGCAACGCCACATCCAAAACAACATTCTTTTCTTTTGATTTAGCACCAGGAGCTCCTGAATCATGCCCTCCATGCCCGGGATCTATAACAAGGACAAATTCATTTAAATTCTTGGAAAATCCGTAGAATGTTGATAATAAACACAAAACAATTATTGAAATTGCTTTTAAAACATATTCCATAAAAACGAATATCTATTTAGATTGTTTACAAAAGTAATTATTTTTTCAACAGTGATTGAAAGTTTTAGAATAAATTAAAATATAAAAAACGGATATAATAATGTTTTTGTACAAAACCGTCTTACCTCTAAAGTTTATTTTTGACATGTAAAAGACATGTAAAATTTGGTAATTTTGATTTTGAATTATAAAATTATGATTTATAACAATAAAAAAACACATTAATATTTTGCAGAAATAAAAAAACTCTTACCTTTGCATCGCTTTTGAGAAATAAAGCATGGAGAGATGGCAGAGTGGTCGATCGCGGCGGTCTTGAAAACCGTTGTACTGTGAGGTACCGGGGGTTCGAATCCCTCTCTCTCCGCTGAAAGCCTAAGACAAAGGGCGACAAAAGTAAGACAAACCCTTCAAGTTCAGTGAATTTGAAGGGTTTTTTGTTTTTATTCTGTCGGGTGGGAAAGCCAAAGAAAGGCCAAAAACAGACAAAGGTGTACCCCTTTACTATACCCCCTGACCGAATTTCCATCAGGGGGTACAGTTTGTCCGAAATTGGCAGTCTGTTGTCGGGTATTGGCAGCGTGCATAAAACTCATTTTGAGATAGTTCAAAGTAATTTTGTAACATTAAAAAATGAGTTTATGAAAAGTTCATTCAGAATCCTTTTCTACCTGAACACGAGCAATCTGATTGTTATTATTTCACTAACAGAACGTTAGTCAGATTTTGAGAGAGTTGGGGTAACGATTTGGCAACCGTTCTTATTTCAGCGTTTTGCGGTGCAATACCAACAAATAACTTTCTCTGCAAAGGTAACCATTTCTTGATAATCTCAAGCATATATTTTTCCTTTTTTATCTGATAAACATCTCTCATATGGAAAGGATAAATAAGACAAGGCTTTTATCGGAAATACTCTTTCGAGGCACGAGAAAGGAAGATTTCCGATAAAATTCATTTCAGCCTTGACGTTTTATTCTTGGAATATACATTTGTGTTCAGATAAATAGGGATTGTAAATCGAGTTGAGCATAGTAGATTTTTAAATCGCCTGTTGTGACACCGGATTTTTCAAGTTGTCCCAGTATTCACCCGAAAATCGTAACCGTTGTACGACTACTATCCATTAGATACCATCATTTTATTCTTAGAGTGATGTAGTTACTTATGAATAGATGTACCCTTTATTTTTCAATTGATTCAGACGTTTTCACTGACATAGTAGCCTAATTCATTATCACGGTTCATATCCACAAACAGATAGCCATTTCCTTGTTCAGTTTCGATATAGTAAAGATTCGTATAAGTGAAGTCTATATCTTTCTTTTTCAAACTTTCAGCTACATTATCCGGCACTATGGCGTCTTTGCTCAGCTCATACCTCGTTTCTTTCCAGAAGCTTTGTTCCGTAGCAGACACCTCTTCGAAGAAAATATATTTGATCTTTCCTTCATGCAATATGAAGTATTCATGGTCTGAAATATTTACATATCCCCTTATTTCTGCTCCCTTGTATTTTTCAGATATAAAGTCAAAGTGGTACTCTGGTAAGTCGACAAAGTATTTAGGGTTGTTGGGAAACCATGTAAATTTTGAGAGGAACAATCCCGTCATCGTTGAGAAAAACATAATGCACCACATCTCTGGAGATTTTAGTAGGGAATTCGAAGAATAAGGTGTAAAGAGTACCTGCAATCCCCTCGCGCTCAGTTTTGTATATCTCTTGGATTTGAGCACTTCCATACATGGAGGACATGAAAGTTCGTTTTGCTTCATTCGAAAGATCATCGATATCCTTCAGTTTTGTATGAGTCATTTTCCACGTTCCATTCGCCTCATACCAGGTACTTACCTGGTTTTCACCTCCATCAGTATAATCTATCTGCCATAATTCTCCTGAAGAGATAAATTCCGAATATTTCCGGAAAGCCGAAATGTCGGCCATAGGGTATCGGGCAGAAAAATCACTTTTAATTACCACAGGAATATTATCATTAGCAATTGGATGTTCTTTATCGCAAGCGACAGCACACATAAAAAGAAAACAAACCAAAATATACTTTAAGAAAATTATTCGTCTCATGTTTATATCGTTATACTTTTAGTACATGACAAAAAACAAATAAATAACAGATATTCAGTAAAATAGTCGCGAATTTATTAGGATAGAACCTTAATAATCATTATCTTAGAGGAAAATATATCAGAATTTACTCCACATTATGACTACTAAGGTTCAGGACAAAAATACAAAATTGATCGCGGTATTA
>JAVBKZ010000109.1:0-17999 GCA_031553755.1 Bacteroidales bacterium
AATAACCCCTGTATTCTTCTCCCTGTACTATCCTGGAACGAGCAATACGGATATTTTGACAAACGGCAACAGGAAAACTGTCAATAATGTAGGTTTGAGTTATGTTCAATTCTTTTATTGCATGACCCAGATAAAAGAAAAATTCAGCGAAAAGTTCTCCTATATTATGCATCCTGCGGTTAAAACGGCTTTTGCTCAACATACCCGGCATCAATCCGGTACTGTGAACAAAACACATGGACTCCTCAATATTTCCTCCAAAATATTGAGCCGCAAGCAGGATGACGGTAACAATCTCTGCATCACTCGTTTTGCGATTTATTGGCTCTTTATGTGACATAGATTTGAGGATATCATCAAAAAATACGTATATTGCAACGGCTTTTGTTACCATGGTCAATCTGTTTGTTAGTGAGTTTAGACACACTATGAACGGCTTGACCTTTATTTTAGTATTTAAAATTTAGAAATTTATAAATAGCAACTTGAGTTACTTATCAGTATCTCTTGAAGACATCTCCACAAGATATCCATATATTGGTCAAGTGCATCTGATATGTTCATCGTAACTAAGTGTAAATTACTTAAAGTTGCTGAATTTCAGTCATTTGACCAATTCTTTTATGTTAACCGTCATTAATGTAAGTTGTTGATTGTAAAATTGTTAAATAAGCACTTAACGGAGTGTTGTAATTTATAAACAAACTAATGAAATATTATTGTAAATTTGTCGCGGTCTAAATGAAACAGTTATTATTATCTTTATTTCTTTCATTTGTCTAATTATTTTACATCCACTATGATTTATCCCGAAAATTTCGAACAAAAAATCGGATTTGATAAGATAAGAAACCTGATATCCGATAAATGCTTAAGTTCCTTGGGAAAGGAAAAAGTGACGGAAATGACGTTTTCTGATGATTATAATTTTATTAATCAACAACTTTACCGTACCGAAGAATTTGTATTTATCCTGAAAGAAGAAGATAATTTCCCAACTAATTATTTTTTTGATGTCAGAGATTCGTTAAAAAAAATACGTATCGAAGGTACATATCTTGTCGAACGTGAACTTTTCGACATCCGCCGTTCGCTACAAACCATCAACGAAATTATTCATTTTTTCAAAACAAAAGGAGAAACCGAAGAATATCCGTATTTAAGAGAATTGGCGGCAACCGTTGGAGATTTTCCTCAACTTACCAAGCAAATTGATGGAATATTAGATAAATTCGGAAGAATAAAAGACAACGCGTCTCCCGAGTTATCTCGCATCCGGAAAGATTTGAATCAGACCGTTTCTGGAATTTCCAAAACACTGCAAAGCATTTTGCGTTCGGCTCAATCGGAAGGATTGGTCGATAAAGACGTCTCCCCTACTATGCGCGACGGCCGTTTGGTTATTCCGATAGCTCCGGGATTGAAACGGAAATTAAGAGGAATCGTCCATGATGAATCGGCAAGCGGAAAAACCGTATTTATCGAGCCTGCCGAAGTTGTAGAAGCCAATAATCGTGTCAGGGAATTGGAAGGTGAAGAAAAAAGGGAAATTATCAAAATCCTGACCATTTTTACAGATTCAATCCGTCCTCAAATTCCTGAAATATTCCGTTCATACAATTTTTTGGCAGAAATAGATTTTATCAGGGCTAAAGCGTCTTTTTCCGTATACATTCAGGCTATTTTTCCTTATTTTGAAGATAAACAGCAAATGGAATGGACGAAAGCGATACATCCTTTATTATATCTTTCTCTAAAAAAACAAAATAAACCGGTTGTTCCGTTAGATATAAAATTAAACGAAACAGACAGAATATTGTTGATTTCAGGGCCGAATGCCGGAGGAAAATCTGTTTGTTTGAAAACGGCGGGCTTACTTCAATACATGCTCCAATGCGGAATGTTGATTCCTTTGAATGAAAATTCGAAAACCGGAATTTTTAGCCATATTTTTATCGATATCGGAGACGAACAATCTATTGAAAATGATTTAAGTACTTATAGTTCACACCTGACCAATATGAAATTTTTCGTCAGGAATTGTTCTTTAAAGACCTTGATTTTGATTGATGAATTCGGAGGAGGAACAGAACCGCAGATAGGTGGAGCGATTGCCGAATCTTTGTTGGAACGTTTCAACCGAAAAAAATGCTTTGGTATTATCACAACGCATTATCAAAATCTGAAACACTACGCGGAAGAGCATGAAGGTGTAATTAACGGCGCGATGCTTTACGACAGGCACGAAATGCAACCTCTTTTCAAACTTTCGATAGGAAATCCGGGTAGTTCGTTCGCCATCGAAATCGCCCGAAAAATCGGACTTCCCGAAGATGTTATCGCCGACGCTTCTTCTATTGTCGGACAAGATTATATCAATATGGATAAATATTTGCAAGATATTGTCCGCGATAAACGTTATTGGGAATCGAAACGCCAAAATATCCGTCAACAAGAAAAAAGATTGGAAGAATTGACTTCCCGTTATGATTCGGATTTACAAAAAGTAAATACTGAAAGAAAAGAAATCATTGCAAAAGCAAAAGCCGAAGCCGAAAATATCATATCAGAAGCCAATTCTAAAATAGAAAAAGTGATTCGTGAAATAAAAGAATCGCAAGCCGAAAAAGAAAAAACAAAATTAGTAAGGAAATCATTAGACGATTTCAAAGAAACAATTCTTTCCACAAACGAAGAAGACGACAAAATAGCCCGCAAAATTCAAAAAATTAAAGAAAGGGAAATTCATAAAAAACAAAATAACACGCAAGAAAAGAGACCTGTTTTTAATCCCGAAGTCATAGAAATTGGAGATGCTGTTAGAATCAAAGGTCAAAATTCGGTAGGAGAAGTATTGGAAATACAAGGAAAAAACATTGTAGTCGCTTTCGGCGCGATAAAATCGGCTATCAAATCAGACCGGTTAGAAAAAATCAGCAAAAACCAATTAAAGAAAAACGAAGGAAAAAAACATACTTTCGTCAGCGAACAAACTTTCGATTCGATGCACGAAAAGAAAATACACTTCAAAACCGAAATCGACTTACGTGGTATGCGGGTCGAAGAGGCTTTGCAAGCGGTTACTTACTATATCGACGACGCGATTCAATGCAATGTCGGCCGTGTACGTATTTTACACGGAACCGGAACCGGCGCGTTGCGTCAGGTCGTTCGGGATTATTTATCCGGAATTCCCGAAATCCGGGATTATCATGATGAAGATGTCAGGTTTGGGGGAGCAGGAATAACAATCGTTGAAATTTAAAGTCATTTTTTTACCATGAAAAAATTAAAAATAGCAAGAATAAGCGAAAACACATCCCTGAAAGAAATGGAATCTATTGCTGATTTACTTTTATCGACAGAAGAAAACCATGTTGATATAATTAATTGGGAAAATTATCCATACAAACCCCAAGTAAGTTTTCGCATAGCCCACGATAGTAAAAAAATCTATCTACGATATGATGTAACAGAAAATCACATAAGAGCCAAAGCATGTGAAAACAACAGTCAGGTTTGGTTAGATTCGTGTGTGGAATTTTTCATTTCTCCCGAAAGCAATATGGAATATTATAATTTTGAATTTAACTGTATCGGGACAAAATTATTGGGATATAGAAACTTTTCAAACGGATCAGTAGAAAGTGCTGATTCGGAAATAATAAACAAAATAAAAACGTTTTCAAGTTTAGGAACACAACCGTTCGAAGAGAAAACCGGAGATTTCAGTTGGTTTTTGATCGCGATCATTCCTTTAGAAGTTTTGTGGAAACATCCAAAGGAAAAATTAGCCGCAACTAATATGAAAGGCAATTTTTATAAATGCGGTGATGAATTGACAAAACCTCATTTTCTTTCATGGGCGGAAATAAAAACTTTGGAACCAAATTTTCACCAACCTGAATATTTCGGAGAATTGAATTTTTAGTTCTATAGTCTTTTCCTGATTCTACTTTACTACGATTTTTCCGGAATATTTAGATATTTTAACCACATAAGGCGCATAGGACACATAAATATTTTAAACCATGGAGGCACGAAGAACATAGAAAATTATTTTTATGTAATCAAGAATATTTCAATTATGCTTTATTTATTCTCCATATCCTCTACGGTGAAATAAAACTAATGTGCCATATGTGGTTTAGAAACATTTATATCGTTCTCATTACAAACAATGCTAACTTTTTCATAACTTTATCATTTTTAAACATTTGCTTGCATTCGAGTCTTTAAATTTTAGGTGCAATGTATACATTCCATTAAATAACTCCGAAACCTCAATAAGTTCATTATCGGGACTCAAAACTTTTTTACACAATTTTCCTGCAACATCAAAAAATAAAATCGATTCGATTTTTATAGAACCATCATGTTCAATTTTTATAAAATTGTTTGCAGGATTGGGATATATTTTCGGATTTTCATTATTTAAGTACTTTACAGAGGTTTCCATATCCATCAATTCTTTTATGGAAAGCAGTAAAGGAAAATGATAAACGCGCTTTTCATTGTTTTTGAATATTATTTCACAACTAACATCCGCCTGAAAATAAACCGAATTATCGCCATCAAAACTAACTCTCCTGAATGTTTCTAAATTATCACGTTTTAAGTTTATCACATTTTCAGTACTTATTTTGGTTTGATAAACAGACTCGGCAGAACCTAATAAAAAAGGAGAAAAAGTCTGGTAATTTCGTTGGGCAAGAAAATCCCATTTAATTGATTTTAATTCAATATCCTCATTGTTCGCGTCTTTAATTTCAAACGAACAAATATCCCCTATCAATAAAATACTGTTTGGATCTAATTTTTCTCCATCAATATTTTTTGCACTGATTGACAAAACATTATCTTCTTCACAATAAATGATTGGCAAACTAAACTCAACCGTTTTCGATCCGTATTGATTTGTTGATACAATTTGGAATTGTATTTCACTGCCATAATTCAAATTTATTGATGTATATTTTAGATATTGGAGATTATTATAATTTTCAGTAAAAACAAAACCTAAATCCCGATCTCTTGTTTTAACGGAAAAAAAGTTTGCTCCGATTGATTTTATTTCTATATTAACATTAAAATCCCACTCAGAAAGTCTATTGATTGAATAAGTACATTCTATATCTCCCGGTTCGCCGGTTAATTCATCTTCCTGATTTATAGTTGAAACCGATTCATTACTAAATGAAAAAAGAAACGGTGATAAAAAAATAAGTAAGAAAAAGATTTTTGTTTTCATGGTTAAAAGTGATTTTTTACAATAAATTGAAATAATTCAGTGTGCCGCAAATATACGACAAAAACTTAAAAATTTTAGTTTTTTTGTTAAAAAAAAAGAATTATAAAATTAATTCAAGTTGCGATTTACCAATACCAAAGGTATTGTATATTTATAGAAAAATTGGGCTGTCATATTTTTACGACTCCTTAGGAGTCGAATCTATGTACGGAACAACATTCACTATAAACATCCGAATCCTTCGGATTCTTTTCCAAAAACAGTTATACGATTCCACTGAAACCCATAAAGGCCATTGCCAGCAAACCTGCTGTAATCAACGCGATGGGAGTTCCTTTTAATCCTTCGGGAATTTTAGTGGTTGACAATTGTTCCCTGATTCCGGAAAATATGACTAATGCCAAGCCAAATCCGATAGCCGTAGAGATAGCGAATACTACAGATGTTATTAAATCATAGTCTTTTTGAATTACCATAATGGCTACTCCAAGAATCGTGCAATTGGTTGTTATCAAAGGTAAAAATACACCTAAAGCTTGATAAAGCGCGGGAGAAATTTTCTTCAAAATGATTTCAACCATTTGTACGAGCACCGCGATTACCAAAATAAAACTGATGGTTTGCATAAATCCTAAACCAATAGGATCTAATACATATTTTTGGACCAAATAGGTGAATATGGTAGCGATTGTCATAACAAATGCTACAGCAGCCGACATCCCGATAGATGTTTCTACTTTTTTCGAAACGCCCAAGAAAGGACAAATCCCTAAAAATTGAGACAATACAATATTGTTGACAAATACAGCGGCTATAAAAATAAAAATGTATTCCATAAATCAAATGATAAAACGTTAAGTGATAAAAACAGTTTTTTAGCTTTTAACTTTTAGCTTATTGACTATCGCGATTAAAAATCCCAAAACGATAAAAGCTCCGGGAGCCAAAACAAAAATAAGGGAACCAAAATTTTCGGGATAAATTGTGAGGTTAAATAATTTACCTGTTCCAAGAAATTCGCGGCAAGCTCCAAGTAAAGTCAACGCCAAAGTGAATCCCAATCCCGCGCCTAATCCGTCAAAAATAGAAGGCAATAACTTATTTTTAGCGGCAAAAGCTTCGGCTCTTCCCAACACGATACAGTTGACGACAATCAATGGTATAAACAATCCCAAACTATCATATAAAGCTGGAATATACGCTTGCATCAACATTTGGACAAGTGTTACGAAAGCGGCAATCACAACAATGTAGGCAGGAATACGAACCTGGTCGGGAATCAGGTTTTTCAAGGAAGAAATAGCCATATTAGAACATGCCAACACAAATGTGGTCGCCAATCCCATAGCCAATCCGTTGGGCGCGGAAGATGTTGTTCCCAATGTCGGACACATGCCCAATAACAATACAAATACCGGATTTTCTTTTAAAATTCCGTTTGTTAATATCTTTATATTCTTCATATTGTAATTCCTCAGTTTTTAGTTGTTGCGCCCGAAGTCGCGTCTTCTGTTGTTTCTTCTTGTTCTTGCGTGGTCGCTCCGCTTTCGACATCCGTTTTTTTAGAAGTCGCTAAATAAGCGCGGTTAACGGCGTCTAAAAAAGCGCGGGACGAAATCGTAGCCGCCGTTATCGCGTCTACCTCTCCCCCATCTTTGCTGACTTTTAATTCTCCTTTAGATAAATCTTTTCCTATAATGCTTTGTTTGTTTTTATCCGTTTTGAACCAAACACCCATTTTGTCTCCTAATCCGGGAGTTTCGGCGTGTTGCAATACGGCATAATTGATAACTTTATTCTCTTTATCGATTCCTACAATGATTTTTACTTCTCCACTAAAACCTTTCATCGTATTGCTTTCAACAGCGAGCGCAATGACTTCTCCTTGTTTCTTCGCGGGATATATTTTTAAGGAATCTTTTTCGCTAATATGAGCAAAATAAGCGTCTTCGACAGGAAAATTAGTAAATTCGGGAACAACTTCTTTTATCGCGTTTTCTAATTTCGCTTTTTTCGAAGCTTCAATCGGTTCTTGAGTCAATTCATTCACCCCTGCCAAAACACCACCTACTACAATACAAATTAAAGCAAGTGATAAAAACATATTCAATAAAGATGATTTTAATTTTTCCATTTTCAGGCTCCTCCGAATTTTTTAGGTTTTACATACATATTTATTAATGGTGTTAGCGCGTTCATTATTAAAATAGCAAACGACACTCCTTCGGGATATGCTCCGAAAAGACGAATTACAGATGTTAATAAGCCTATACCTACGGCATATATCACCATACCCGTTTTACTCATTGGCGAAGTAACATAATCAGTCGCCATGAAAATAGCGCCAAGCAATAAACCTCCTGAAAGGATATGAATCAATGGATTGACATATAAGGAAGGATTGACCGCGTGCATAATTCCGGTAAATATAGCGACTGTCAATACCGTTACGACAGGAATATGCCAAGTAATAATCTTTTTCCACAACATATAAATAAATCCGATCAATAAAGCGATAGCGCCAACTTCACCAAAACTTCCCCCCATTTTTCCCAACAACATGGAAGTATAATCAGGAAGTTCGCCAAAATGACCTTTAATCATAGTTAAAGTAGTAGGTCCGGTTACCGCGTCGGTATAATTTAAAGGAAAGATACCCGGTTCAGGCCAAATTGTCATTTGCGCGGGAAATGAAATTAAAAGAAAAACACGTCCGACCAACGCGGGATTAAATATGTTATTTCCTAATCCTCCAAAAGACATTTTCCCGATTCCTATCGCGACCAATGCTCCGATAATAACAATCCATACCGGTAAATTTGACGGAAGATTAAACGCGAGTAAAATTCCGGTCAAAGCCGCTGACCCGTCAAAAATCGTAGTTTTTCCTTTGAGCAAATATTTTTGGATTAAATACTCAAACAATAAACACGAAATAACCGACACTATGGTAATTACCAACGCCCCCAATCCAAAATAAACAAGCGACACAATAAATGCCGGAATCAGGGCTATCAGTACTCCATACATATTTTTTTCAACACTGTCGCCGCTATGAATATGTGGAGACGGAGATATTATAAGTTTATTCGACATATTTCAGTTTCTCTATTTTTATTTTTTATTTTCCCTTAGTTTTTTCATCACTTTTCCTTTTCCCAACCTCACATAATCTAATAAAGGACGGTTTGCCGGACAAACATAACTGCACGAACCACATTCGATACAATCAACAATCGAAAATTCTTCCGCTTTGTCCCAATCCGAAAACTCGGTGAAATTCATTAAGAAACTCGGGTTCAATCCCATCGGACATACATTAACACACTTGCAACAACGGATACAATTGCGCATTTCCTTCCTTTGAGATTCAATATCAGGCATAATCAAAATGCCGGAAGTTCCTTTCGAAACGGGAATATTGATATCTGTCAACGCTTTTCCCATCATCGGCCCCCCTCCTATTATCTTTCCCGTACCTGCCGGAATTCCTCCCGCGTATTCTATCAATTCATGAATAGGAGTACCGATACGGGCTAAAACATTGCAAGGCTTGCTAACTTGCTTTCCGGTAACGGTTACTATCCTCTCTATCAATGGTTTGTTTTTCTGAACGGCTTCATAAACGGCAAAAGCAGTTCCCACGTTCTGTACAACAGCGCCTACCGAAATTGGCAACGCGCCACTTTTTACTTGTTTGCGGATAACCGCGTCAATCAATTGTTTTTCACCTCCCTGCGGATATTGAACTTTCAACGGAACAATCTCAATGTTGATGTTCCTTTTTACCAAACCCGAAAGGTATTCAATCGCGTCTTTCTTATTGTTTTCTATACCAATATAAGCTTGTCCGACATCAATAGCCTCCATCAGGATTTTTACACCCATAATCAGTTCTTCCCCTTTTTCCATCATTAAAGCATGGTCGGATGTCAAATAAGGTTCACATTCAACCGCATTGATAATCAGTATTTCAGCTTTGGTTCCAGATGGCGGAGTTAACTTTACATGGGTAGGAAAAGTCGCTCCACCCATTCCCACAATACCGGCCGCTGTTATTTTTTCTATTATCTCTTTTGGTTGAAGATTAATTTCTTTTTTCAAAGTTTGACTCCGGTCTATATCTTCTTGCCAAACGTCGCCTTCTACCGATATAAAAATAGCTGGGCGTTTATATCCGCTCGAATCCATCGTGTCTTCAATTTTCAATATCTTTCCTGAAACCGGAGAATGAATATTGGCCGAAACATAACCATTCGCTTTTGCAATCAAAGTACCTACTTTCACGTCATCGCCTTTCGCGACAACCGGAATCGCGGGAACTCCTATATGTTGAGATAGAGAAACAACCACCTGTTGAGGAATCGGAATCTGTTCTATCTTTTTATTGGCTGATAATTTATTTTCGGGAGGATGAATCCCTCCTATCCGGAAAGTCTTTAACATATTATATTTGTTGAGAATTGAGAGTTAAATTGATTTTTATTAGTCTATAATCTGCAGTCATCAGTCTATAGACTATTGACCATCGACTTTTTTTGGTGGAAAATTTAATTCCACAATAGCGGATGTCGGACATTCGGAAACGCATTTACGACATAACCGGCATTTGGTATCATCAATATATGCCAAGTTATTTTCAATGGTAATGGCCTCAAAAGGACATGCTTTCTGACATTTCGTACAAGCGATACATGCTACATTGCACGATTTTTTAGCAATTCCTCCTTTTTCCTTATTTAGGCAACTTACATAAATACGACGGGATTTCGGACCTTTTTTACGTAATTCTATCAACAATTTCGGGCACGCTTTCACACATGCTCCGCAACTTGTGCATTTATCTTCATCAACTTCGGGTAATAAAGTTTCTTTATTGATAACAATCGCGTTGAAAGAGCAAACGTTCACGCAATCTCCCATACCCAAACATCCATAAGAACAACCTGTATTTCCGGAATACAACGAAGAGGCAATAACACAACTATAAGCTCCGTCATATTGATTGGTACGGGGACGATTCTCACAAGTTCCGTTACATTTAACTACCGCGACTTTAGATTCGGATGAATTTACAGTTTTCCCCAATATACCGGCAACTTTACTCATCGTATCTTGTCCGCCAACCGGACAAAATAAATTATCCAAACTGCTTGATGTTACGCAAGCGGAAGCAAATCCGCTACACCCCGGATAGCCACAGCCTCCACAGTTAGCCGCAGGCAATATTTCTTGAATTTTACCTATACGAGGATCCTCGTAAACTTCGAATTTCTTAGATACCACATATAAGATAATCGCACCGATAGTTCCTATGGCGCCTAACGATATAATTGCCAATAATATTAAATTCATAAAATAAAAATTGATGAATAGAGAAGTTAATAGTTATAATTTAAATTAGTTTTCCTTTAGGGGAAATATTTTAAATACAAACTTCTTTTTAAATTTATCTCTTAATAAATAAATAGCCATATAATACAAAACAAGTAATATTAACGCGGATAATGCTGAAAGCGTTTCTGGACAGACATATAAATGAAAAATCACCAAAGTCGCGATCATAAGAACAAGGGGAATAATAAACGCGTATAAGACAGCTAATAAGCCCCACGAAGTTTCTCCTACTATAATTACTTTGTCTCCAACATGAAACGATTCGTCAATATCCGGTATTTCTATGGTTTTTTCTTTCTTTTCCGACATACTACATATTGATTTCGCATGACACCCCGAACAAGCAGAAGTTTGTATAAAATCAACATGTGCTTTTCCTTTTTCTATCCGAAAAATGACACCTTCATGTTCTAATTTTCTCATTATTTTGCAATATCGACATTACAATTCAACTGCAAATATAGATGTTTTTTTTTATTCCAATATTAAATATAAAAAAAACAAAGTAACAAACATCTTAAATCGTTGTATACAAAAACATTAAAATTATTTTAAATAGTTTCTTATTAATATTATTGAAAATTATTCATAGTAAAAATGATTTTTGTAATTTTGCGCTCAAATATTAAATAGTAGACAAGTAAACGAGTAAACAGATTTGCTTATATTTTTTTAATACTTGTCAACTCGTCTACTTATCAACTCGTCTACTATCAAATTAAAATTTATGCACGAAAAAATTATCGTTCTTGACTTTGGTTCCCAAACAACCCAATTGATCGGCCGTCGTTTAAGGGAATTAAATACTTACTGTGAAATTGTTCCTTACAACAAATTTCCTGAAAATGATTCTTCCGTAAAAGGAGTAATTTTATCGGGAAGCCCGTTTTCTGTCAACGACAACGAAGCATTTAAACCCGACCTGTCGGCCATCAGAGGAAAATATCCGATATTAGGAATTTGTTATGGAGCACAATACCTGGCATATATTTCGGGAGGAAAAGTAGAAAAAGGAGATTCACGCGAATATGGACGCGCAGTATTGACTCCGGAGGATAAATCAGATTTGTTATTGAAAGACACCAAAAACAGTTCCGAGGTTTGGATGTCTCACGGAGATACAATTACTCAATTACCTGCAAATTTTAAAATTATCGCAAAAACGGAAGACGTTAAAGCCGCGGCATATAAGATTGAAGGAGAACCAACTTGGGGAGTACAATTTCATCCGGAAGTATTTCATTCGGAAGAAGGAACTTTAATTTTAGACAACTTCCTTTCAATTTGCAGTATGAAAAAAGACTGGACCCCGGCCTCTTTCATCGAATCAACAGTTGAAGAATTAAAACAACAATTAGGAAACGATAAGGTAATCTTGGCCCTTTCGGGTGGAGTCGATTCTTCCGTAACAGCAGTTCTATTAAATAAAGCCGTAGGAAAAAACCTTACTTGTATTTTTGTAGATCATGGTTTGTTGCGTAAAAATGAATTTGAAAACGTACTACGCGACTACGAACACTTAGGGCTAAACGTTATCGGAATTGATGCCAAAGCTAAATTTTATGGCGAATTAGCAGGTGTTACTGACCCCGAAAAGAAAAGAAAAATCATAGGAAAAGGATTTATTGATGTTTTTGATGAAGAAGCAAAAAAAATAGAAGGAGCAAAATGGTTAGGACAAGGAACTATTTATCCAGATATCATCGAATCGTTATCTATTACCGGAACTGTCATCAAATCGCATCATAACGTTGGAGGCCTACCTGAAAAAATGAACTTAAAATTAGTTGAACCTCTTCGTTTGCTATTTAAAGATGAAGTCCGCCGCGTAGGCCGCGAATTAGGTATGATGCCTCATCTGATTAACCGCCATCCGTTTCCCGGTCCGGGATTAGGAGTCCGTATTTTGGGCGATATCACTCCCGAAAAAGTGCGCGTACTTCAAGACGCGGATGATGTTTTTATCCGTGAATTGCGCGAATGGGGATTGTATGAACAAGTATGGCAAGCGGGAGCAATCCTATTGCCTGTACAGTCAGTTGGAGTAATGGGAGACGAAAGAACTTATGAAAACGCAGTTGCTTTGCGCGCTGTTTCTTCGACCGATGCCATGACTGCCGATTGGGTACATTTACCCTATGAATTCATGGCTAAAGTATCGAATGAAATCATTAACAAGGTAAAAGGTGTAAATCGTGTTGTATATGACATTAGTTCCAAACCACCGGCAACAATCGAATGGGAATAAAACTATTTTAATTTATAAAAACGAGAGTTAGCTCAAAACAAGCTAACTCTTTCTGTTTTAAACATTTTTTCCATTTTTCATTCCCACTATAATTATCTAAAATCATTTTTTACATAAATTTTATATTAATTTGTTTTTTTATAAAATTAATCTTTATTAAGTTTACAGTCTCAATGATATACTATACTTAATATTAATTAAAAAAACGACATTAATTATAGTAAAAATAAGAATGAGAATACCCTAAAATTTTATCAGAATTTTTATTTTTGATACTTTTAGTCTTGTTCATTTGAAAAAAACTCTTTGTAATTCTAAACATGTCCAATAAAAAAATCAGAATAGGTTCCATCGGTTTTGGAAGGATGGGGCAGTTGTTTTGTTCGGAAATTTCAAATAATCCGTTGTATGAGTTGGTATATATCTGCGACAATAATCCGGATGCCTGCGTACAAGCCTCTCTGTCTTATCCTAATTGCATTATAGTTAACGATGAAGATATAATAATAAATGATCCTTCTATTGATGCCGTAGGATTATTCACTTTAGCGGATTCACGTTCATCCCAGATAGAAAAATCTATCAAAGCGAATAAACACATCATCGCGGAAAAACCGGTAGCGCAAGACATAGATACGGAATTGAAAATCGCGAATATGGTAGAAAATTGCGATTTAATGGTAGCTGTTAACATGTTCAACCGGAATGCTTGGTATCACAAGGAAATCATTGATTTTATCAAATCGGGAGAAATCGGAGATTTGGCTATTATCCGGATCGCCCACATGACTCCCGGACACATGCCACAGGAAGGACATGAGCCGGAAGGACCCGCTTTTCATGATTGTGGCATGCACTATGTGGACGTCGCCCGTTGGTATGCCGAAAGTGAATACAACACCTATCACGCTCAAGGTGTCAGGATGTGGAGCCATTCCGATCCTTGGTGGATTCAGGCACATGGAACGTTCAAAAACGGAGTGGTTTTCGATATCACTCAAGGATTCGTGTATGGGCACATGGCAAAAAAACAGACTCACAACTGTTATGTAGATGTGATTGGAACTAAAGGCATCGCCCGTATGACTCATGATTTTAAAAACGCCACCATCGATTTAAGAGGAATTAATACGACTATCATAAAAACAAGAGAATTCGGTGATAAAAAAATAGATATATTGGTAGACATTTTTGCGCGGTCTGTTATTGAAAAAAAGAATCTGGGTTTTCCAACTGTTAAAGACAGCGTTGTAGCCTCAGGTATGGCTTGGAAAATGTTTGATGACGCCATAAAAAACGGGGCTCCCTGTATCGGGAAAACGACAGATATGAATGAGATTCTCGAACGACGCAAATTGCTTACGGAAGGTTACGGACTACCGGTAAATTAGACTTTTTTATTAAATAATTATATAATCCTAAATTAACATGTCAGACACTATTTCAAGAAGATCTTTTCTAAAAAAAGGAGGTATTGCGGCATTGGGTTTAACCATAGTTCCCAATACGGTTTTAGGTAAAAGTTTTGGGCACACCGCTCCGAGTGATAAACTAAATATTGCCGGTGTAGGTGTAGGTGGTAGAGGCTTTCAAGTATTAAAAGACCTGGAAAGCCAAAATATTGTCGGAATTTGCGATGTAGACTGGAAATACAGCCAACGTGTCGCCGATTATTTTCCTAAAGCAAAAACCTACTACGATTATCGTAAAATGTATGAGGAGTTAGGCAAATCTATCGATGCCGTTATGGTGGCGACAGCCGACCATACGCACGCGATTGTAGCCGCAGATGCTATCACAATGGGTAAACACGTCTATGTTGAAAAACCTTTGACACACAGCGTTTATGAATCCCGTTTATTGACAAGGTTAGCCGACAAATACAAAATCGCGACCCAAATGGGTAACCAAGGCGCGTCGGGCGAAGGTGTACGGAAAATCTGCGAATGGATTTGGAACGGGGAAATCGGGGAAATCACAAAAGTGGAAGCATTAACTAACCGTCCTATCTGGCCGCAAGGTCTTAATCGTCCGGAACAAGTTCAGAAACCTCATTCCAAACTCAACTGGGATTTATTCTTAGGCCCTGCCAAAGAACGTCCTTACAATGAAATTTATACTCCTTGGAACTGGCGTGGTTGGTGGGATTTCGGAACAGGCGCGCTTGGCGATATGGCCTGTCACATACTCCAACCTGCTTTTGTAGCATTAAATTTAGGTTATCCAACCAAAGTGCAAGGAAGTTCAACCCTTTTATTGACAGATTGCGCTCCAAACGCGCAAACGGTTCGCTATACTTTCCCCGCGAGAGAAAATATGCCGAGAGTAGCCATGCCCGAAGTAGAAGTCTATTGGTATGACGGAGGAATCAAACCTATGCGTCCGAAAGGATTCCCAGCGAATAAAGAATTGGGAGATGGAGACGGAGGAGTTATTTTCCACGGAACAAAAGATACATTGATTTGCGGATGCTACGGAAGAGATCCTTGGTTATTATCGGGAAGAGTTCCTTCCGCCCCAAAGAAAATGCGGGAAGTGACATTAAGCCACCAAATGGATTGGGTTCGCGCATGTCAGGAAAGTCCTTCAAGCCGTGTACAAACCGCATCTCCGTTCAGTCAAGCCGGACCGTTGAACGAAATGGTTGTGATGGGAGTATTAGCAGTTCGCTTACAAGAACTTAAGAGAGAATTGGAATGGGATGGAGCTAACATGAAGTTTACAAACATTCCGGACGACGCAACTATCAAGACGGTTATTAAAGACGGATTTACAATCAAAGACGGACATCCGAGTTTCAATAAAACAATGACCGACCCGATCAATGCCAAAGCATTTGCCGAAGAATTGATTAAACATAATTACAGACAAGGATGGACGCTTCCGTCAATGCCATAAAAAGGTAAAAACTAAAAGGTAGAAGATAAAAACATAATAATTTAAGCAATGAAAAAGATTAATTATTTTTTAAGTATCGCTTTGATGACTTCGTTCATCGCATGTGGAAGTAACAACAAAAAACAAGAAGAAGTGGTAACAGAAGCAGAAACAAAAACAGAAACTCCGGCAGTTCCTGAATATGAGGTTTTAGACAATCCGCAAGTAGACATTTCGGGTTATAAAGCTGATAAAGATGGTTATATCACACTTTTCGATGGAAAAACATTTACAGGATGGAGAGGATATAACAAATCTGACGTTCCCGCTCGTTGGTCTATCGAAGACGGAGCCATCAAAATAAGTGGTTCGGGTACAGGAGAAGGCCAATCGAAAGAAGGTGGAGATATTATCTTCACTCATAAATTCAAAAACTTCGAATTGTCTATTGATTGGAAAGTATCTAAAGGCGCTAATTCCGGGATTTTCTACTTGGCACAAGAAGTGAAAGACCAACCGATTTATATTTCTGCTCCTGAAAGTCAGGTATTGGACAATGAGAATCATCCGGATGCGAAATTGGGAATCGATGGAAATCGTCAATCTTCTTCTCTTTACGACATGATCGCGGCGAAACCACAAAACTCGAAGCCATTCGGACAATGGAACACAACTAAAATCATGGTTTACAAAGGAACTGTTGTTCATTATCAAAATGGAGAAAATGTACTGGAATACCACTTGTGGACTCCTCAATGGACAGAAATGCTTCAAAACAGCAAGTTCAGCCAAGAAAAATGGCCTTTGGCTTTCGAATTGTTGAACAATTGCGGTGGCCCGAATCATGAAGGTTATATCGGCTTGCAAGATCATGGTGATGATGTTTGGTTCAAAAACATCAAAATCAAAATAATGGATTAATAAATTATTAATAAAAACGGAAGGGTTCCGGGATTTTTTCCTTTGAACTCTTCCGTTTATTTTTTATACATAATCAATAATGAAAATAATTAAATTCACATTCATAATCCTTTTTGCTTTACCTATTTTAGTTAATGGGCAAAAAGCAATGAAGCAAAATGGAAATTGTCCGAAAACAGAAAAGAAGATAGCGCTTCAAATGTATTCGGTTCGCGATGATATCAATAAAAATTTCAAAGAAACCATTGCGGCTCTTTCTAAAATGGGATTTAAAGACATGGAAGCCGCCGGTTACAATAATGGTAAATTTTACGGATTAGAACCTAAAGATTTCAAAGCGGAATTAGAAACTGTAAAATTAAATGCCATCTCTTCCCATGCAGGTCGTTCATTGCCGGAAGATGTGAGTAAAACCGATTGGGAAGAAATCTGGAAATGGTGGGACACTTGTATTTCCGCGCATAAATCAGCTGGAATGAAATACATTGTTACTGCCTCGATGCCTGTACCTAAAACACTTGCCGATTTGAAAGTTTATTGCGATTACTATAATCAAATCGGAGAAAAATGCAAAAAGGCGGGACTAAGTTTCGGTTATCACAATCATGCTTTCGAATTTCAAAAAATAGAAGGCGAAATCATGTATGATTTCATGCTGAAAAATACGGATCCGAAGAATGTATTTTTTCAAATGGATGTTTACTGGACAGTTATAGGACAAAAAAGTCCGGTCGAATATTTCAAAAATCATCCCGGAAGATTCACCTTGTTACATATAAAAGATGATAAAGAATTAGGAGAAAGCGGCATGGTTGGTTTCGACGCGATTTACAAACATGCTAAAACCGCCGGTACGATATATTCTGTCATTGAAGTAGAAAAATACAATTACACTCCGCTTGAAAGTGTTCAAAAAAGTTTGAATTATTTGCAAAATTCGCCTTTTTGAAAATATGATTCTAATTAATGACTAAAGGTATTGTCTAAAAAGTTCTGTTAGAAACATTTCACATTAATTCATAAAAATCAGAGAGTTAGCTCATTTTTGAGCTAACTCTTTCTATATTTTAAACCATTTATCATCCGGTATAATTTCCCATTCCTATATTGTAACATTTGTTACGGATCGTATTAAAAAATGGCTATATCTTTGTCTTGAAATATAAGTTCCTATGTTTGAAAACGGAAACAGTAGCTAAGTAGTAAAAAAATAAGCTATACCATTTTAGTTAACTTTGTATTTGCAAAGATACGGTAGTATTAACTTCAATAATATAGCTTATGAAAGATTTACAAAGTAACAAA
>JAVBKZ010000009.1:0-45765 GCA_031553755.1 Bacteroidales bacterium
GTCAGATACGGTTTATTTGGAAAATGAAATCTTGAAGCAATACAAATTTCAAAAAAACTATTATTTCATGGCGGGCGATTTGGTTCGTGATTCGCGTGATTCCCGCTATTGGGGTTTGTTGCCCGAAGACCATATTGTCGGCAAAGCCGCCTTTATTTGGAAATCGGAAGATATGAATACCGGAAAAATAAGGTGGGAGAGAGTTTTTAAAAAGATAAAAAATAAAAATTAAAAGATAAAAAAGACACCCCTCTCCAAACCTCTCTTGATATCACCCCTCCTAAATCCTCCCCACAAGGGAGGACTTGAACTTCTTCCCCTTTTTGGGGGCATATTTTTTGAGAGGGCAGGGGAGATTCCGGTTATGTCATTGCGGACTTGATCCGCAATCTACAGTATAAAACAAAAAAATTACAAGTGAAAATTAAAAAATTAACAATAAGTTCAATTTGGATCAAGCGGTTCCCTCTCTTGTGGAGAGGGAGGGGGGAGAGGTGGATCATAATTCCGTTGTTGCTAGTTTTGTCGACAGTTTTTGTCGTCAGTAGTGATTTAGCTAATGGAGTGGTTTCGGGCAAATATTTTTGGTTTTACGCGTCAATGGGATTAGTAAGTGTCACAACATTGATTTACTCCATCTTCCGTAAAAGCGAATTACGGTTTTCTGTTATGGATGGACTGATTTTACTTTTTGCCGGAAGCGTTTATATTTCATCTTTTATTGTTAACGATGCTTCCCTAAACACAACAAAGCTAACCATATTGACATTATTGGTTATTTGGTATTTTTGTTTGAGAATTGTTTACCCCACCACTAAATCCCCTAAAGGGGACTTAGGGGGTGGAATTATCATCCTCACCGGCCTCGTTGAAGCCATTTGGGGACTCCGTCAACTCTATGGTTTTGAGCAATCGCAACATTCGTTATTCAAACTCACCGGTTCGTTTTTCAATCCCGGTCCTTATGCCGGATACTTAGCGGTTGTATTGCCATTGGCATTGTATTTTACATTGAAAGGGAAGTATTCCATGATAATTTTTAAACACAGAGGTTCACGGAGTTGGTTCACGGGGTTATATGGAATTTTGGAGTATCTTTCTTGTAATATTGTGAAACTTATTTCCATTATTACCTGTATTGTTGTATTGCTCGTACTTCCCGCCGCTATGAGTCGCGCCTCGTGGATTGCGGCAGGAGCAGGATGTGGTATCGTAGCGTTTGCCTATTTTTCAAAAAAATACGGATTCAAAACTTACTATAAAAATAATAAAAAGAAAATATTGTCGGGAATTGTTGTTGGCGGATGTATGTTATGTGTAGCTTTTGTTGGCATGTATTTCCTGAAAAAAGATTCGGCCGATGGCAGGGCTTTCATGTGGAAAATCGGTATTCAAACCGTACTTAAACATCCGTTTGGAGTAGGATTAGGAAATTTTTCGGGAGCGTATGGCGATGTACAAGCCGGTTATTTTGCTTTGGGAAAAGGAAGTGGAACAGAAGAATTTGTTGCCGGAAATCCGGAGTACGCGTTCAACGAATATTTACAAATTGCCATTGAATCGGGAGTTGTTTCATTGATTTTGTTCTTGTCTATTATTGGACTTGCGATATCGAACTTAATCAAAGCAGAAAAATATGGACTGTTGGGTTCGTTAGTGGCCATACTTGTATTCTCCTTATTCTCTTATCCTTTCAGTATTCTTCCATTCCTGATTATTTTTGTATCTTTGGTGGCGATAGGCAATTTTCATAATAAATGGCACACAGACAACATAAATAATTCTGAATATCACGATTCTTTAAAGAAAATAGTCCGTATAAATCCGTGTCATCTGTGTGCCATCGTGATTGCCGGAATCGGTTTGTTTCTTTCCTGTTTCTGCCTTTATACACAATATCCTGTTTATAAGGCTTATGAAAAATGGAATAACGAAAAAATTTATTACAATGCCGGACTTTATCATGATGTGGCCGAAGATTATAAGCAACTTTATCCATTGCTAAACGACCAAATACAGTTCTTGTTTGAATATGCTCAAAGCTTATCCAAATCAGAACAATACGAGGAGAGCAATCAAGTATTGCAAAGAGCCACGCGAATCAGTTGCGACCCAATGCTATATAATATCATGGGAAAAAATTATCAGTCTTTGAAAGAATACGACAAAGCGGAACAATGCCTTATTAAAGCGTCACAAATTGTTCCTAACCGCATTTATCCGTATTATTTATTGATGTTATTGTATGAAGAATCCGGACAAATGGAAAAAATGAAACAAACGGCTCTTATTGTCATGGAAAAAGAGCCGAAAGTCGATTCTCAAGCAGTAAAGGAGATGAGGGAAAAGGCGAAGAAAACTTTAAATAATTAGGAATGAAAACATAAAAATATATAAACGATTGTCATTGTGGGCTTGACCCAGTGATGTTCGAAAAAATTTAATATGAGTATCCGTTATTTTACCTAACAAATTAAAAACCTAATTTGTCATTGCGGGCTTGACCCGCAATCTATTGATAGTCAGAGAAGATTTATAAAAGATCCCGCATCAAGTGCAGGATGACAGAAAAATTAGATAGTATAAAGGATAATTATATTTTAAATATTTGTTTTATGAAAAATTTAATTTGTTTATTTGCTTATTTGTTTGCAAACATGTGTATGATTAGTAGTTACGCCCAGTATACTACCTGCAAATCAGAAAGAGTTATCACCGAAAAAAAAGTGTCGATTTTCAGTTATACGGAAAACGGATGGAAACAGAAAGATGGCAAGGCGTATTATTACGACAAAACGACTGCTATCATACCGGTTTCGTATAAATCTGAAATTAGTGTCGATTCGATTTACATAATCGATGGAAAAACGAAATCTGTAAATAGCCGGGTTATTGAAGAATCGGCAGGTTTTTATAATACGTCCGAACCCGGTTGGGAATGGAAAAAAAAAGACTGGTACTATAACGGAAGTTTAGCCAAAAGTTTCCCTCCATCTTTTACGAAAAAGGCCGTAATTTCAACCACCATCAATAACGGAATCGGAAATATCACAAAAAAAACTACGGACCTTACTGAGTTATATCAGGTAGAATCGGGTTGGTCTTGGAGTTCTCAAAACACAAGTTGGTTGTTGAACGGAAAACCCGTAAACTTTCTCCCGGTTTATATTGTAACATCTTCCATAAAATCGACTGTTATTCCAAATAAATAAATTCAAACAGCAAATTAAATATTCACTCATGAGAACCTATTATTATGTATTTATTCTGGCGTTTTTATTCTTTGCTTGTAAGAAAAGTGAAGATAAAAACGAAGAAAAAGAAACAGTGAAATCGACCAAAGTTGTATCAGACAAACCTGTGGAAGTGAAAGCGATGCTTTTGGAAACAACCGATTTTAGTTATGAATTGATTTCGAACGGAACGGTCATTGCTAAGCAGAAAGCCAACCTGAAATTTCAATCATCCGAATTGATTGAACGTATTTATGTGAAAAATGGAGACAGGGTGTCGCAAGGTCAAAAAATTGCGCAATTAGATCAGTTCAAATTAAACAGAAACGTTTCCCAATCGAAGGATAATTTCGAACGGGCAAAGCTCGATTTGCAAGATATCTTGATCGGGCAAGGTTATGCTATTAGTGATTCTGCTAAAGTTCCCCTGGATATACTGAAAATTGCTAAAATAAAATGCAATTACGACCAAAGCCGTGTCAATTACGAATTGGCAGCGCGTGAACTCGAAAAATCTGTCCTACGAGCCCCATTTAGCGGAGTTGTCGCTAATTTATTCGCCAAAGAACACAACTATCCCGACAATGATCCTTTTTGTACAATTGTTGATAACGGACATCCGGAAGTGGTATTCATGATTTTGGAAAGCGAATTGGAATCGGTTCGTTCAAACGACAAAGTATTGGTATCGCCCTTTGCGCATAGCGAATACACTTCAACCGGACAAATCACGGAAATTAATCCGATGGTGGATAAAAATGGAATGGTAAGGGTGAAAGCGTTGGTAGACAACAAAGAAGGAAGATTGTTTGATGGAATGAACGTAAAAGTAAAAGTCCAACGTTTGATCGGAAAACAATTGGTAGTTCCCAAAACCGCCTTGGTATTGCGTTCCAATAAAAAAGTAATCTTTACGCTGAAAAACAACCAAGCTCAATGGGTTTATGTAGAAACCGGACCCGAAAACTCTACCGATGTCATCGTTACCGATGGTTTGCATCCCGGAGACAGCGTGATTTATGAAGGAAATGTGAATCTGGCACACGAAAGCCCTGTAGAGGTAAAAGATAAAAGATAAAAGATAAAAAGTAAAAAATAAAAGGTAAAAAGTAAAAAATAAAAGGTAAAAAACTCAATCCACATAAAAAAAATAAAAACTATGAAAGAGGATTTTTTATTAAAAACTAAAAGTTATCAATTTGCAATAAGAATTGTTCGTTTATCTCAATACTTACAAAATAATCACGAATATGTTTTGAATAAACAGATATTACGTTCGGGAACAGCAATAGGAGCATTAATTAGCGAAGCTGAATTTGCTCAAAGCACAGCTGATTATATTAATAAATTTAGTGTAGCATTAAAAGAAGCTAATGAAACAAATTACTGGATTTCTCTGCTTTGTGATACTGATTATATTGAAGAAAAACAACATGAAAGTTTGTCAAATGATTGTAAGGAATTAATCAGTATGTTGGTTGCAGCCATAAAAACTCTAAAAATGAAACTGTAATTTTTACCTTTTATCTTTTATCTTTTATTTTTTATCTTTTATTTTTTATCTTAATTCTTATGATTCGCTACCTCATCAACCGCCCCATTTCCGTGATCATGGCCTTTATAGCCCTGTTTATCTTAGGAATTATTACATACCTCAACATTCCGGTATCGTTACTGCCGGATATCGCCATTCCTGAAATTACCATACAGATATCGGGAGATAACACCTCTGCCCGAGAATTGGAAAATACCGCCGTAACTCCTATCAGGAATCAGTTATTGCAAATATCCAAACTTCGGGATATACGTACCGAAACAAGGGACGGAAGCGCCATTGTCAGGCTAAATTTTGAATATGGAACAAATACCGATTTGGCTTTTATCGAGGTAAACGAAAAAATCGATGCCGCGATGAATTACCTTCCCAAAGAAATAACACGTCCGCGGGTAATTAAAGCAAGCGCGACAGACATTCCGGTATTGAATTTAAACCTGACATTGAAAAATGAAAAAGAATATGATGAAACCGATTTGAACCGGTTTATCGAACTCTGCGATTTTTCCGAATCGGTTATTAAACGGCGAATCGAACAATTGCCTCAAGTGGCGATGGTCGATATGTCGGGAATTTTGAGCAAACAGGTAATTATCATTCCCGACAACAACCTGTTGGAAGAATGCGGACTTTCTTTTTCCAATATCGAATCGGCGCTTCACAGCAATAATGTCGAACCCGGGAGCATGATTGTGCGCGATGGTTATTACGAATATAACATCAAATTTTCGGCTGTACTCCGCACAGTGGAAGATATTCAAAATATTTATATCCGCCATAATGACCGGATTTATCAACTCAAAGACTTGGCTACCGTTAAAATCGCTCCGGAAAAAGAAAAAGGAATGGTGCTTTATGGAGGAAAAAGAGCCGTGACTTTATCTGTCATTAAACAAACGGAAGAAAATATGAAAAATATGCAGGACGCGTTGGATAAAGTCATCAACGAATTTACCAACGCTTATCCCGACATTGAATTTCATGTTTCCCAAAATCAAACCGAATTGCTCGATTACACGATTTCTAATTTGCAACAAAACCTGATTCTGGCTTTCGTATTTGTATTACTTGTTTCGATTGTTTTTTTGAAAGATGCCAAATCCCCCTTTATTATCGGATTGAGCATGTTTGTTTCGCTGATTGTCTGCCTGTTATTCTTCTATTTATTCCATATATCCCTGAATGTAGTTTCGCTTACCGGATTGATTTTGGCATTAGGAATGATGGTCGACAATTCCATCATCGTAACGGATAACATCGGGCAGTACCGGAAATTAGGATATTCGATCGATGAAGCCTGCGTTAAAGGAACCAATGAAGTAATCGGCCCGATGTTAAGCTCGGCGCTTACAACCATTTCGGTATTCGTGCCCTTGATATTCCTGAGCGGGATTGCCGGCGCCATTTTCTTCGACCAGGCATTTTCCGTAGCCGTTGGCCTTCTTGTTTCGTACGTAACCGGAATTGTTTTGTTACCGGTACTTTACAGGGTTATTTTTACATGGAAAAAAGAGAAAAAAAGACAATCGGATAAAGTTAGCAAAGAATCGGATGAATGGTTGTTTAAGGCTTATGACAAAGGCATCGACTGGGTGTTTTCACATAAAATTTTGACTACTATAGTCATGGTGTTGGTATTGCCGCTTTGTGTGTTATTATTTATGGTCATCCGTAAAGAAAAGATGCCGGATATCAACCAAAATGAAATGCTCGTCCAGATAGAATGGAACGAAAATATCCACATAGAAGAAAACCTGAAAAGGAGTATCGGATTCATTCAGTCTATACAAGATGAATCAATAGAGCGGTCGGGATTGATCGGTCAACAACAATTCCTGCTCAATCGGGAAAGGGAACAAACTTCTTCCGAATCGGAGATTTACATCAAAACGGCAACTCCGAAAGAAATTCCGGCATTGAAAAGTAAAATAGAAAAAGAGTTTGCAAACTTGTATCCACAAGCATTGATAACTTTTGCACCTATCGGAACTATTTTTGAGAAAATATTTTCTACGGGAGAACCCGATTTAGTGGTCGAATTCTACAAGAAAGACCGTTCGAAAGCTCCCGGAATGGAAGAAATAAAAAATATAGAAAACGAAATAATCAAAAATACAGGAGAAGTTCCGGTCGGCGTTTCTTTCCAAAACCAATTGAATTTGAGTATCGACAGGGAAAAATTGTTGTTGTATAAAGTTTCGTACGACGAAGTTTATAAAGCGTTGAAAACCGCTTTCAAAGAAAATAAATTCGCCACCCTGCGCTCTTATCAACAATATTTGCCGATTGTGATGGCCGGCGATGAAAAAACGGTTTGGGATGTGTTGGACAATACATTGATAAACGGACCGGAAAATGCAGACGGGTCCCGTTCCAAATTATCACTCGGAACGTTTGTCGCTGTTTCCCCGGCTCTTGATTTAAAAACGATAATAGCCGGAAAATCGGGAGAATATATTCCGCTGGATTTTTATAAAGCGCGACATCCCGAAAATATTGTCGAGGTTGTAACGAAAGACATGGGTAAATTTGCTGATTGGAACATCGAATTTTCAGGGAACTTTTTTTCCAATAAAAAAATGATTGATGAATTGATGGTCATTCTGCTGATTTCCATTTTGTTGATGTATTTCATCTTGGCTGCCCAGTTTGAAAGTCTTACACAACCACTTATCGTTTTATTGGAAATTCCCATTGATATTTGCGCTTCACTTGGATTGCTTATTTTAGCCGGACATTCGTTGAACCTGATGTCGGCAATCGGTATCGTGGTAACTTGCGGGATTATTATCAACGATTCAATTTTGAAAGTAGATATTATCAATCAACTCCGGAAAACCGGTATCCCATTGATGGAAGCGATTCATGAAGCCGGAAGAAGAAGATTGAAAGCCATTATGATGACGAGTTTAACTTCGATTGTTTGTATGGCTCCTTTGCTGTTTAGCAGTGATTTGGGTTCGGAACTCGAAAAACCCTTGGCTATCGCTATGATCGG
This sequence comes from Bacteroidales bacterium, assembly GCA_031553755.1. Classification (GTDB taxonomy): domain Bacteria; phylum Bacteroidota; class Bacteroidia; order Bacteroidales; family Azobacteroidaceae; genus JAIRVZ01. Next base: position 7,787 of record JAVBKZ010000009.1, read on the forward strand.
TGGAATGGCAATAGGTACTTTGGTCAGCTTGTTTGTTGTGCCCTTGGCGTATTGGGGGATTTATAGAGATAAAAGGTAAAAACTAAAAGGTAAAAACGTGAAGTAGTTGTCATTGCGGACTTGATCCGCAATCTATTGAATACAAAAAACGGTAAAATAATGTCTAACCAGAGAGAATAAAAAGAGCGGAACATTGTCCTGAACCGCAAAGAAAGGAACAAACGTATCCGCTCACTTCTCTCTAAAAAAGAAAAAAGTATGCAAAATTAGCGAATTAAAATGATAATTTTCGCACAAAGTGGAAAATTATAAAAAAGGGTAATGGAGCCGGTAATCTCCCGATGACTCTTTTGGCTTGTTAGTAAGTTTCATACTGAATCAAGTTTACAAAACCGAAGGAATTACCGAAATAACAATATTATTCAATAAACAAAAATTCAAAAAATGAAAAAGAAAATAATTTTAGGAGTAGCCACTCTTGCTATTGTAACAGTTGCAACAATTAACGTGAATATGAGCAAAAATGATAACCAATTATCTGCCTTAGGATTGGCTAATGTAGAGGCGTTGGCGACTCCTGAAACTAATACACCTGGCTCTAATTATAGCTGTAGTGCTACTTATGACTGTGGAGATGGTTCTGTTTCTTGTACAGGAGATGTTTGTAAGAGAGGAACGGAAAAAGGACGTAAGTATGTAGAATGTGATTATCAAAAGACTTGGTGTTGATAATTACTATAGTTTGTAATATATTAGACCTGTTCTGGAATATTAAGATACTAAAGAGCTTTTGAAAATAACAAAAAAACAATATTTTAAGAACAGGTTTTTTATAAATTTTTAAAAATGAAAAATTATATTTTCTGTTTTTTTATACTTTCTTTGTCATTGTGTTCATGTCAAAATAGTAAAAAAAAATATACTAAACATCAATGTCGTACAGATTTGCATATAGATGAATTTCCTGATTCTTCTTTTTTTTCAGATATTAGGAATATGCAATATTTTGATGGCAGAATTTACATTTTAGATGTAAATAGACGAGATATTGTTAGTTTGGACGAAAATTTTGAGAATATGAAAATAATTGGATCTCCTGGGCCAGGTCCGAGAGAATTGAATGTTCCTATGAAATTTTATCTTTGGAAGGATACTGTTTTTGTATTTGATCAAGCTCGTGGAGTAAAGAGTTTTTATCAAAGTGATTTTATCAGACAATATAATTTTCAAGGTATAAGCGAAAATCGGTTTTTTTTAACTGAAAGTAGGTTTTACATACCAAGTAGCACTGATAGTACAATTTTCGCAGTCATCAATAAAGATATAGATAATGAAATTCAATATGCGGGAAAAATTATTCAATTTGATTCGAAAAAAGAAACTATTATGCACAATGAAAAGGATTTACTTTATGAAAAAGGGGATTTTTTTTATGCAATATCTGATAATATAACAGAAGTGGATAAATATGACCTGCATACATTGAATCTTGTTTCAAAATTCGATTTATCAGATATTCCCATTGTCAAAAATAACCTTAATTACATTCAATCTCAACAGAAAAATTCCAATTCATATTACATACTTTTTTCGGATTCTTATATTTCGGATAACTCCCTTTATGTAATGTGTGTAGGTTTAAGAAAGCCAGTTTCTTCAAATCATCTTGTAAAAATAAAATTGGAACCAACACCTCAAATCACGAATATATATGTTTTACCGGGTAGGATATACGATAGTTTTTGCATGTCCCCAAATTATATTTTTGCATTTAATAAATTAAGAAATAGCATTGAAAGGATAAAAATACCTAATTAGTCAATAATTTTATCAAAGGAGAAAAAGCTATATGGAGTTTGTCTCGACTTTTTAATCAAACACATTGAAAATAAAGAGTCATGGGAAAAATTTCAAAAAATAATGAAAATAAATGAGTATCCGTTATTTTACCTAAATAAATTGAAAGCCTAATTTGTCATTGCGGGCTTGACCCGCAATCTATTGATAATCAGTAATGATCGATAAAAGATCCCGCATCAAGTGCGGGATGACAGAGCGATTAGGCAGTATAACGGATAATTATTTAAAAATATTAAAAGATTGCTTGAAAAATTTGAAATCAAAAAATAAATACAATTTTATATAAACAATGAAAATAAAGGATATATACTTAGTTTTTTTTGTAATTTTAGCTTGGATTGGTTGTGAAAAAACCTATTCCCAATCAATTTCCCTGACACTTGAAAAAACGATTGATATCGCGGCCGACAGTTCTTTGCAAACATTCAGTTCGAAGAACATGTACATGTCGAGTTATTGGGAATACAAATCTTATAAAGCGGCGCGTCTTCCTTCTTTGGATTTGAATATGCGGCCATTGGGGTATAACCGGAAATTTGTGGAGAGATATGATTCGGAACAAAATATCAATGTATACCGTCCTGAACAAACATTCAGCAGTTCCGGAACGCTTTCGATTAACCAGAACCTGGATTTAACCGGAGGAACTTTTTTTATCGATTCCGAATTAAATTATTTGAGGAATTACGGAGAAAGTATCTATTCTCAATTTTCTACAGTGCCGATACGGATCGGTTATTCCCAGAATTTATTTGGATTCAACAGTTTTAAATGGCAAAAAAAAATAGAGCCTTTGAAATTTGAAAAAGCCAAGCAACGTTTGCTTTATAATTTGGAAAATATTTCGGAACAATCGACTAATCATTTCTTCAATTTGTTGATGCAACAAGTGTTATATGAAATTGCTTACAATAATGTGGCAACAAGCGACACGTTATACAGGATGGGTTGCGAACGGCAAAAAATAGCGTCGATTTCTCAAGCCGACCTCATGACTTTGGAACTCGACGCTGTAAATGCTCAAAACACATTGAAAAACGCGGAAATAAATTTAAAAAGAGCGACTTTTACTCTTTTGTCATATTTGAATATGGACAAAACGACAGAAGTAAAGCTTGAAATACCAGCACGTCCTAAATCCGTAACCATAAATCCGGAGTTGGCCCTTCAATATGCAAGGAAACACAATCCCGACTATTTACAGTTTCAACAGGAATTACTGGAAGCCGAACGCGAAGTGGAACGCACAAAAAAATCGTCTAACTTCGATGCCGATGTTTATGCCAGTATCGGTTTTAACCAGGTTTCATCCGATATTTCAACAGCGTATAAAAATTTATTGGAACAAGAAATCGTATCGGTCGGAATCAGAATCCCTTTAGTTGATTGGGGAGTGAGAAAAGGAAAAGCTAATATGGCAAAAAACAACTTGAACGTAGCGCAATTATCGGTTCAACAAAGCGAATTAAGTTTGGAAGAAGATATTTTAATGACTGTAAGCGATTTCAATGTCAGGCAAAATTTGATATCGAGCGCGGAAAAAGCCTTGGAGTTAGCTCAATCGGCTTATGAGCAGACCAAACAACGTTTCCTGATTGGGAAAGCGGATATAAACAGTTTGACTTTATCGCTTAACAGGCTTACCAACGCGCAAAATAATTACATATCTTCACTGCAAAATTATTGGCAGAGTTATTATAAAATAAGGAAACTTACTTTGTTTGATTTCGAAAAAAACGAACAGCTTTCCATTCAATTTGATAAAATATATGGATTGAACCAATGAAACATTCATTCTCTATCATATTGCTGTTTATTTGTTTGTTGGTTACCGGTTTGTTTTTCCTGCCACTTTTGCCAATCAAATTAAATCCGTCGCACAATCAGCCACGCATTTACGTCAGTTATTCAATGTATGGGCAATCAGCCCGGATTGTGGAAATGGAAGTAACTTCCAAACTGGAAGGAATGTTGAGCCGGATAAAAGGGGTGGAACAAATAGATTCTTATTCCGACAATGGGAGAGGGCATGTCAGCATTCGCCTTAATAAACATGTAAAACCGGAAATCGCGCGGTTTGAAGCCTCTACAATTGTGAGGCAATTGTGGCCTTCTTTGCCCGATGGAGTCAGTTATCCTTATATTTCCATGTCGGGAGTGGATGATAATGAATCGAGGGCTTTTATTAATTACACCATCAACGCTCCGATTTTGTCCGCGCTTATTCAACAATTTTCAGAAAAACACATCAATCCTCGCCTTGCCCTTATTCAAGGGGTTGACAAGATCAATATTTACGGAGCTACTCCGATGGAATGGAAATTGGAATATGATTACATCCAACTCCGGAATTTGGGAATATCTGTCAACGACATAACTTCATCGGTTCAATCTTATTTATCCAAAGAATTTTTAGGTTCAGGCAAAATAATCAATCCGGAAAATGGAGAACAATGGATTCGGTTAGCTTTGGTTTCGGATGGAATCGATGAAACATTCGATGGCTCGACAATTCAGGTTACTAATAAAGAAGGCAAAATCTACTACCTGAATCAACTCGTCAAGATTTCCCGCCAAGAAGAAGAACCTTCTTCTTATTTCCGTATCAACGGATTGAATTCCATCTATTTATCGGTTGTAGCCAAAGAAAATGCCAACCAATTAGAACTAAGTAAACAAGTAAAACAATGTATTTCCGGCATGCGGGAAATTCTTCCCGCGGGATACGAATTACATCTTACCTACGATTCGAGTGTTTATATACAGGAAGAATTGGATAAGATTTATTTACGTTCGGGATTAACCATATTAATATTGCTTTGTTTTGTCTTGTTGATATACCGGAACCTGAAATACCTTTTGTTGATTGTTTTCAGTTTGCTTGCCAATATTTCAATCGCGTTTATTTTCTATTATTTATTTGGACTCGAAATCCAATTGTATTCATTGGTAGGAATAACCATATCATTGACATTGATCATCGACAACACCATTGTAATGTCGGACCAAATCATTCATAAAGGAAATAAAAAAGCGTTTTTAGCCATACTCGCGGCTACGCTTACCACAATGGCATCGTTGGTTGTAATCTTTTTTATGGATGAAAAAGTGCGTTTGAATTTACAGGATTTCGCCGCCGTCATCATTATTAATTTAGGAATTTCATTGGCCATCGCCCTGTTTTTGGTTCCGGCATTAATCGATCAGGTGAAGATTAAAAAGAGGATTCCCCGCTTGAAAAAAAAGAAATTAAAAACAGGAAGTTGGTTATATAAAATCTTTTATCCTCTCAGGGGAAAACGAAGGATTGTGCGTTTCAACCGGGTTTACGAACACATTATCTATTTTATTTCACGGTTTAAAAAAACAGCAATCACATTGTTGATACTGTTATTCGGATTACCTGTATTCTTGCTTCCCGATAAATTGCCGGAAGAAAATAAAACAGATGAAAAAAAGTTCAGTTGGACCGATTTTTACAATCAAACTTTGGGTTCGACTGTTTATAAAGAAAAAATAAAACCGGTAACAGATGTAGCGTTAGGAGGAACAGTCAGGTTGTTTGCTCAAAAAGTAAACAACGGTTCTTATTATTCCGGCGGAAAAAGTGAAACAATGTTGCAGGTAACCGCTTCTTTGCCCAATGGTACTACTTTAGATCAAATGAATACTTTGGTTGCTAAGATGGAAGATTATATCCGGCAATACGACGAAGTCTATCAATTCGAAACAAATGTTCAAAGCGGACAACAGGCAAGTATTCAAATCCGGTTTGTAAAAGAACATCAAAACAGCGGATTTCCCTATCAACTGAAATCAAAACTAATTAGTAAAAGTATTGAATTGGGAGGAGGAAGTTGGAGCGTTTATGGCGTTGGAGACGGATTCAGTAACGATGTGAAAGAACAGGCCGGATCGATGCGCGTAAAAGTGTTGGGTTATAATTACGATGAACTTTATTCTTTGGCTGAAACTTTCAAAGATTCGTTGTTAACACACCGCCGTATCAAAGAAGTAACGATTGATTCCGAATTCAGTTGGTATAAAAAAGACTATCAGGAATATGTTGTTGATTTAGACGAAGAGAGAATGGCCGAACAAGATTTATATCCGCAACAATTATTTCGTTCCCTGAATCCGTTGTTCGGGAGAAAGATATATGCCGGAAATATTCCTACGGAATTTGGCTCGGAAAATATCCGGTTGTATTCCCAACAATCGAAAGAATTTGATATTTGGAATTTAAAAGAATTTCCCGATAAAATAGGGGAAAGGGAATACAAACTGCAAGACATCGCTTCCATTAAGAAAGGACAAATGCCTCAAAAAATCGCCCGTGAAAATCAGCAATATCTTTTATGCCTTCAATATGAATACATTGGCGCGTGGGAACAATCGAGGAAAGTACTTGAAAAACAAATAAAGGCGTTTGAGCCTCTCCTTCCGCTTGGTTATAAAATTGAAAAAGACGAATACAATTGGTGGAATGATAATAAAAACGCGGGTAAACAATACGGGTTGATTTTATTGATAATCGCTATTGTTTTCATGACAACAAGCATGTTGTTTAATTCGTTGAAACAACCGTTGGTCGTTATTTTCATCATTCCCATTTCGTTTATCGGACTTTTCCTTACTTTTTATTGGTTCAAATTGAATTTCGATCAAGGAGGATTTGCCGCTTTTGTGATGCTTTGCGGATTGACCGTAAATGCAAGCATCTATGTCCTGAATGAATACAACAACCTTCGTTCATCGAGAAAATTAACCCCGGTGAAAGCCTATATCAAAGCATGGAACGCTAAAATTATTCCGATATTACTTACTATTTTATCAACAGTTTTAGGATTTATTCCGTTCATGGTCGGTTCTCTGAAAGAAGCGTTTTGGTTTCCGTTAGCCGCCGGAACCATCGGAGGATTGATTATGTCGCTGATCGGAATATTCCTTTTCTTACCGGTTTTTATGGGATTGAAAAAAACAAAAAAATAAAAAGGTATGAATTTTGCGGAAAATCATATAATTTTGTAGTAAGTACCTCTGATAATTAGTTTATGTATTTATCCGTGTTATATGCTATTTCAAGAGGGTATGTTTTCGTATTAAAATCGAATAAATACGAATCAAATCGTATCATTTTTCTTGGGGGCATTGAAAAATATTCAAACACAATTGATGATTAAACTAAACCAAAGTGGTTTAGAAACGCAACTCTCACCCAAGGAAAAATCTATTATCGCTATAATTTCAAATTATCCGGGTATTCAATCGGGCAAAATTGCGGAAAGACTTTCAATTCCTAATCCAACGGTAAAAAGGATACTAATAGAATTGATTGAAAAAGGGTTAATTGAAAAATTTGGAAGCGGACGAAATACTAATTATACAATGAAATAAAAAAGGTATGAATTTTGCGGAAAATCATATAATTTTGTAGTAAAACGAATTAACTTCACAAAATTATGAATTCGACAATATTAAGAGAGGTGACCCCTTTGTCAGACAGGGATTGTTTCATGGTGTTTTCGAGGATAAAAAATGAGTTTACGTTTCCGGTGCATGTTCATGCGGAATACGAACTTAATTTTATCGAAAATGGGGCAGGAGCGAGGCGAATTGTCGGAGACAGTATTGAAGATATTGAAGAGTTGGAACTTACGTTAGTCGGTGGAGTAAACTTGGAACACGGATGGCTTAACCACAAATGCAATTCGGCTGAAATTAAAGAAATAACCATTCAATTTCATAGCGACTTATTGAATGAACAGCTGTTACAAAAAAATCAATTCAAATCGGTAAAAGAAATGTTTGAAAAAGCAACCAGAGGAATTACTTTTTCAAAGGAAGATATATTGAAAGTTAAAGATAGGTTGTACTCCTTGTCATCAGAACCCGAAGGAGGATATTCTGTTTTGAAACTATTCGGTTTGTTATATGATTTATCCCTTTTTGATTCGATGCGGGAACTTTCGAGCCGGTCTTTCAATGACAACGAACTTAACTATGATAGCCGCCGGATAGAAGTCGCTTATAAATATATGTTGGAAAATTTCGATAATGAAGTCCGGTTGTCTGATTTGGCTTCATTGGTTGGCATGACCGAAGCCTCTTTTTGTCGTTTTTTAAAAATGCGAACCGGACGAACTTTTATCGATTCCTTAAACGATATACGATTAGGACACGCAACCCGTATGCTTGTGGACATGACTCACACTGTGTCTGAAATATGTTTTGCCTGCGGATTCAATAACTTATCTAATTTTAACAGGGTATTCAAGAAGAAAAAAGGATGCACACCTTCTGAATTCAGGGAAAACTACAAAGAATCCAAATTTTTCTTATAACTGATACTTTTTTGATTTCGATAGTTAAAAAAGTATTATAGTGACAAGTAAACGAGTTGACTAGTAGACAAGTTGACGAGTAAACCGTAAACCAGTTTTAATTCTCCGTCCTCCATTTTTCATTCTTCTATTCACAACTCACTATCCGCCAACTCGTCACTACTCACTCGTCAATTGTCCCTCTTTACCCCTTTTATGATAAAAAAGTATTATATTTTGATAAAAAAGTACTTGTATAAAATTGTCTAACCAAATATCTTTGTCCTATCAAGATTTAAATCAAAAATATAAACAACAAATAAAATATGAACAACATTTATAAAGAGCGTTTAAGCGCTCTTATTGAAGAGTTTGAATCCTTAATCACAAGAAAAAATGAACCTATTCTTCCGGGAAACGGTATCTTTGAAAGATATAAATATCCTATTCTCACGGCAAATCATGCTCCGTTGTTTTGGAAATACGATATGTCGCCCGTTACCAATCCGTATTTAATGGAGAGATTTGGTATCAATGGCGTATTTAACGCGGGAGCGATCAAGTGGCAAAATAAATATCTTATTGTTGTGAGGGTGGAAGGTAACGACCGGAAATCGTTTTTCGCCATCGCTGAAAGTCCCAACGGAATTGATAATTTCCGTTTTTGGGATTATCCTATTACAATTCCCGAAACGGAAAATCCCGATATTAACGTATATGATATACGTTTAACCGCCCACGAAGACGGTTGGATTTATGGCGTATTTTGTTCGGAAAGAAAAGACCCGAACGCGCAGGCAGGTGATTTATCTTCGGCAGTCGCGGCCGCCGGAATTGTCCGTTCCAAAGATTTGAAGAACTGGGAACGTTTACCCGATTTGAAATCAAAAAGTCAGCAACGGAATGTGGTGTTACATCCCGAATTTGTAAACGGAAAATACGCCCTTTATACTCGTCCGCAAGACGGATTTATTGATGCCGGAAGTGGTGGAGGAATTGGTTGGGCTTTGATCAATGATATCACAAACGCGGAAGTATTAGAAGAGAAAATTATCAATCACCGTTATTATCATACTATCAAGGAATTAAAAAACGGCGAAGGGCCACACCCGGTTAAAACCGAAAAAGGTTGGTTGCATTTGGCGCATGGAGTTCGCGGATGCGCCGCAGGATTAAGATATATTTTATATCTGTATCTGACTGATTTAGAACAACCTGATAAACTGATTGCCGAACCGGCAGGATATTTGTTAGCCCCTATAGGAAACGAAAGAGTAGGGGATGTTTCGAATGTTTTATTCTCAAACGGATGGATCGTAGATGAAGACGGAACCGTTTTTATTTATTACGCATCTTGCGATACACGTATGCACGTAGCGGTTTCTTCTGTCGACAGGTTATTGGATTATTGTTTGAACACTTCTCCCGATGGTTATCGTTCGGCAACTTCTGTAGAAACACTGAAAAATATCATCAATCAAAATAAAAATTCTCAAGATATATCTGACAAAACTCAACTAAATCATTCTTCGTTTCGGGCAGAAATAATTCCCTGAGAATGATCTTTAAAATAAAGTATCATGGAAAGCACAAATAAAATAACAATAAAAGAAAAAATCGGTTACGGACTCGGAGACGCCGCTTCATCCATGTTTTGGAAGTTATTCGGCATGTATCTGTTGTTCTTCTATACCGATGTTTTCGGAATTGATGCCGCTGTTGTCGGAATCAAACCCGGAAATGTGGCTATCTTGCCTTTTACCAGATTGATAGGTGGTCCGATGGATTATACGCCCGGAATCTTTGAACAGGATATTTCGAAGGTGAATCCTGATAAGAAAACGTGGTGTAACGCGACCATTTGCAATCAACTGGCACTTTACGTAACGATGTACAGTCCAATACAAATGGTTGCCGATTTGCCCGAAAATTACAATCGTTTTCCCGATGCATTTCAATTTATCAAAGATGTAGCGGTCGATTGGGATAAAACCGAATATCTCGAAGCGGAACCGTTTGAATATTTAACGATTGCCCGTAAAGCAAAAGGAACGAATAATTGGTTTATCGGCGGCGTGGTCGGCGAAAACGAACATACATCAAACATATCGTTCAACTTTTTGGACCCGGAGAAAAAATATGTTGCCACAATCTATGCTGATGCGAAAGATGCGCATTACAAAACTAATCCGCAAGCTTACACCATTCGTAAAGTACAAGTAACAAATAAATCGAAATTAACGGTGAAATCTGCTGCGGGAGGAGGTTTTGCTATCAGTATATTTGAAATTAATATTTTGTTACCAGTCAATAGGCTGTAGATTATAGACCGAAGACTAAAATTTTTATGTATGAATTTTAAAAAGACATCAAGAATGTTGCTCCTGATTTTAGGTGTACTTTGTTGTACTTCCGTTCAAGCACAACAAAATAATACATTTTCAAGTATCAAGGAACAATTCGTCAATCCGCCTAAAGAATACCGACCTGCACCATTTTTCGTTTGGAACAACAAAGTTACCAAACCCGAAATCGATTTAATGATGCAGGATTTCAAAGACAAAGGCTTCGGCGGCGTATTTGTTCACGCACGTCCCGGATTGATTACCGAATACCTTTCCGACGAATGGTTCGATTTGTTTGAATATACCTTAAATAAAGGAAAAGAACTGAATCTGAATGTCTGGATATACGATGAAAATTCGTATCCGAGCGGATTTGCGGGAGGGCATGTACCCAACGAAATGCCCGAATCGTATAATCAGGGTGTCGGACTGAAAATGAATAAAGATGGAACATTCGAAAAAACATATCCCGAAAAAACACCGTTCTTCGGCGGATATTCGTATGTCGATTTATTGTTACCCGGAGTGACGGAAAAATTCATCGATATCACCATGAAAGGATATGAAAAAAAGGCAAAGAACGATTTCGGAAAATTTGTTCCCGGCGTGTTTTTCGATGAACCTTACACACGTGCATACGGCGGCATTCGCTGGACTCCCGATTTATTCGAGCAATTTCAAAAGCAATGGGGATACGATTTAGAGAAAAATCTGCCCTCTCTTTTTGAAGAAGTCGGCGATTGGAAACGTATTCGTCATAATTATCAAAAAACGATTCTTCGTTTGTTTATCGAACGCTGGGCAAAACCGTATTACAATTATGCGGAAAAACAAAATCTGATTTTAACGGGACATTATTGGGAACATATTTGGCCGAATGTGGAGCGTTGTGCCGACAACATGGCGATGTATGCTTGGATGCAAATGCCGGGAATCGATATGTTATTCAACGAGTTTGACGATAAATCGCCCAACGCGCAATTCGGAAATGTTCGTGCTCTTAAAGAATTAAGCAGCGCAGCCAATCAAACGGGACGAAAACGAAAATTAAGCGAAACGTACGGTGGTGCAGGATGGGAAGAAACGTTTTTCGATTTTAAACGACTCGGAGATTGGGAATTTGCACTCGGCGTTAATTTCATGAATCAGCATTTGTCGCACATTTCTCTCGAAGGCGCTCGCAAATATGATTATCCGACCAGTTTTTCTTACCACGAGCCTTGGTGGAAATATTACAAATCGCAAAACGATTACTTTGGCAGGCTTTCTTTGGCACTGTCTTCGGGAGTACAAGAAAATTCGATATTGATTATCGAACCGACCACTTCCGTTTGGATGTATTATCATTATACGCAGCCTTCACAACGAAATGCGGAAATAGCTCAATCGTTTCAATCATTTGTTACCCGTTTGGAAAAAGCGCAAGCGGAATATGACCTCGGTTCGGAAGATATCATCAAAGACAGAGGAACAATCAAAAACAAGGCGTTTATTGTCGGAAATGCAACATACAAAACCGTTGTTATTCCGCCCGATTGCGAAAATCTGGACAAAGAAACAACGGAACTGTTAATCCGATTTATTGAAAACGGAGGTAAAGTGTTGGCCTATTCCATCCCCGAGCGTATTGATGGAAATCAAAATGATAAGCTTTCCATATTATTCAAGCAATCTTCAAATGTCATTCTTTTGTCCCAATTAACAGATTCGGATATATCCACACATTTCAGTAACGAAACCATCCGATTCGGGCAAATCAAAGGAAACGACATTTATCATCACAGACGAAAATTACCCGACGGAAATATTGTATTTATTTGCAATTCAAGTACAACCGAAAACGCTTTGGGCGAATTTACCGTTTCGGGAAAAGATGCAATCGAATTGGATTTGAATACGGGAAATCTGTATGATTATCCCGATAAAGAAGAAAATTCGAATGTTATGATGTCGTTTAATCTTCCGCCTGCAGGGAGTAAATTATTCTTCATTTCCGATAAAAAAATGACGGGAATGAAAGCCCGAAAAACACCCGTTTATACCGATGAAATAACCCCGTCAAGTATATTACAAGTAAAACGGTTGAACGAAAATGTATTGAATATCGATTTTTGCGATTTAACTGTGTCTGATACGTTTTACAAAGATATCAATGTATTAAGCGCTTCCGACACCGTATTCAAAAAACACGGCTTCCCGAAAGGTAATCCTTGGAATTTTGCAGTTCAATATAAAACGGAAATTTTGGATAAAGGAAAATATGATTCGGGAGGATTTATCGCCACTTACAAATTCAATATTGAAGATGCTTTCGATTATTCGAATATAAAAGCTGTTGTCGAACGACCTGAGCTTTGGAAAGTATTGATTAACGGAACAGAAGTCAAACCTTCAAAAGATTGGTGGTTAGACCGTTCTTTTGCCGTTTTCAATATCGGAAATTTGCTTCGAAAGGGCGAAAATACACTTTCATTGGTTGTTGCTCCGATGAATGTGTTGGCAGAAATCGAACCTGTTTACATCTTGGGAAATTTTTCTGTATTACCTGCCGATAAAGGATTTACTATACATCAAGCGCAAAATCCTGTTATCGGAACTTGGAAACAACAAGGTATGCCGTTTTATTTCGGACAAGTGTCTTATTCTCAAACATACGATATTAAAAATCCGTCGGGAAATTATGTCGTTGAATTGGAAAATCCGGCAGGAACAATCTATGAAGTGTTGGTTAACGAACACTCTGTAGGAACGATAATTTCTCCTCCTTTTCAATTAGATGTTACTTCCTTTTTGAAAAAAGGAGAAAACAAAATAGATATAGTCGTGACGGGAAGCCTGAAAAATCTTCTCGGACCGCATCATAACAATCATCCCTTGAATTCCATTCGCCCGTTCTATTGGCAGGGTGTAAAAACTTATTCTTCGGGAAAAGATTATCAACAATTGGATTACGGATTATTCGAAAAATTTAAATTGATGCACGGACTTTGATGCCCGTACGAGGCTGTTTCGAAATAATACAAGCGTTCTTTGATTTATTGAGTTACACGCTAAAATCAGAGTTTATCTTTGGTTTTGCTACAAGAATTATCGATTTTATATTTGGTTTTATTACAAGATTCAGTCGTTTTATCTTTGGATATGTTACACGTTTTTACATTTTTATATTTGGTTTTGTTACAAATATTTTTGATTTTATGTTTGGATTTATTACAAATTGATTATCTTTGTTGTTGAATTAAAGTAAATTACATAGAATTCAAAAAATAATCACACATATAAATCGAATAATAGGATATTTATCAACCAAATACAATCTATGTTCTAAAATCTATATTAATCATGTTTCAACGAATAGCATACAATTCCTTGATAGAATGGAAGGGTAAAAAAAAACACAAGCCGCTTATCATTCGCGGAGCAAGACAAGTCGGAAAAACAACATTAGTCAAACTGTTTGCCAAAGAATTCGATACCTATTTGAGTCTGAACTTAGAACGGCCGGAAGACAAACAACTATTTGAAGATAACGACTCTGCCGAAGATGTTTTAACAGCCATCTATCTTCTAAAAAAGCAAGCGAAAAAAAAAGGCCATGTGTTATTGTTTATCGATGAAATTCAAAATTCATCCAAAGCAGTAGCGCTGCTTCGGTATTTTTATGAAGATATACCCGATTTGTACGTTATTGCAGCAGGCTCTTTATTGGAATCATTGATTGATGTTCATGTCCATTTTCCGGTAGGCAGGGTAGAATATTTGGCTTTACGACCATGTTCTTTTTCCGAATTTCTGGTTGCTTTGGGCGAAATTCCGATGGAAGAATCCCTTCGGAACGTCACTCTTCCCGCATCCATACATGAAAGAGTCATGAAACTATTCAATGAATACGTATTGGTCGGAGGCATGCCGGAAGCAGTGGCTTCCTATGCACAAAACAAAGATATTGTCGCATTAAAATCAATTTATGGAAGTTTGTTGACCGGTTATCGAAATGATACCGAAAAATATGCACGAAATTCAACCATACAAAATGTGTTGAGACATATCTTGACTTACGGTTGGCAATATGGCGGACAACGCATTAAATTCGAAAGTTTTGCCAATTCCAACTATAAATCGCGCGAAATGGGAGAAGCAATGCGAACTTTAGAAAAAGCTTTACTGATGGAATTGTCTTATCCCACAGTTGATGAAAGAGTGCCCATTCAACCCGATTTGAAAAAATCACCCAAGCTGTTTTGGTTAGATACAGGTTTAGTCAATCACGTTGCCGGACTTCAAAACGAATTGTTCGGTACGGACGACATCGGCAAATCGTGGAAAGGGAAAATCGCTGAACATATTATTGCTCAGGAATTCTTAGCCTCATCCTGTTCTGTTTCTACCAAGAGAAATTTTTGGGTAAGAGAAGCCCGAAATTCCCAAGCTGAAGTTGATTTTTTATATCAATATGAAGGACGTATCATTCCCGTTGAAGTAAAGTCGGGTGATAATTCCAAGTTGAAATCACTTCATTTATTTATGGAACAATCACCCGAGAAAATCGCTGTTCGTTTTTGGAATCATGCGGTCGGTTCCGATAAAATAACGCTTCCCTCGGGAAAAGAATTTACGCTTCATAATCTTCCGTTTTATTATGCGGGACATTTGGAGGGGTTTTTAAGTAGACAAATAAACAAGTAGACAAGTATATGGATTGAAATAGTAATAACTCGTCAACTAATAAATAAAATAATCATGAGAAATTTAACATTATTGCTAATCTTCATTTGTTTGGGCCATTTTTCTTTTGCCCAAAACGTGATGAAAGAACGAAAATTCGAACAAGTTTTAACTTCTAAAGAAGGTCATCAGGGATCTTTTACCTGGAAGATGAAAAAAGCGGGGGATATTTCCGCTAAAACAGAAGATGTATCCACATCAAAAGTATCAACCGCGGACTGGATGCCTGCCGTTGTTCCCGGAACTGTATTAAATTCATTGGTATATAACAATGTTTATCCCGAACCATATTTCGGATTGAATAACAAACTGGAATCCGGTTTAATTCCCGACCTATATCAAACAGGAAGAGATTTCTACACTTATTGGTTCCGTACGGAATTTGATTTGGCAAAAGAACAATACAATGGCAAAAAGGTATGGTTGCAAGTTGATGGAATCAATTACAAAGCTGAAATCTGGCTGAATGGTACAATGGTCGGGGATATTACCGGAATGTTTTTTCAAGATAGAATCGATATTACGGATTATGCGAAAATCGATGCGAAAAACATCCTTGCCGTCAAAGTTTATCCGATAGATTTTCCCGGAACTATCAAGCCTAAAGGAGGTAAATCATTCGGAGCAACCGGTGAATTTCAAAATGGTGGAAACGGAGAAATCGGGAAAAACATAAGTATGCTGATGACTGTCGGTTGGGACTTTTTTTATTTGGATGGTATTCGCGACCGCAATACCGGAATTTGGAAAGATATTTCCATTTACACAACAGGAAAAGCGACTTTGCAACATCCTTTCGTGAAATCAGAATTATCTAAACCGAATTATAATCAATCCAAACAAACCGTTTCCGTTGAAGTTACTTATCCTAATTTGATGAGTTCGCACGACCTCCGGAAAGTAAAAGTGATCGGGGAAATTCCGGGTGAAAACATCCGTTTTGAAAAAGAAGTTTCTCTTTTCAGGGGAGAAGTTCGCGAAGTCGTTTTTACACCCGAAGAATATCCGCAATTAGTCATCAATAAACCTCGTTTGTGGTGGCCAATCAACAAAGGAAAACAAGAATTATATGATATTACGTTCAAAGTGGAGGCCGATGGAGCGATAAGCGATTCAATTACTTCCCGTTTTGGTATCCGGGAAATTACTTCCGACCAAAATACTCCCGATAAATCACGTACATTTTATATCAACGGAAAACCGATTTTCATCAAAGGAACCAATTGGTTGCCCGAAGCTATGTTACGTAATTCAGACGAAAGAACGTATGCCGAACTACGCTATACGGCTCAAGCCGGAATCAATATGATTCGCTTTTGGGCCGGAGGAATCACCGAGTCCGATTATTTCTTCCAATTGTGTGATGAGTTGGGTATCCTGGTTTGGCAAGAGTTCTGGATGACAGGCGACACCAAACATCCGTATGATGAAGGAACTTATCTGAAAAATGTTGTTTCGACCGTGAAACGTATTCGCAATCATGCTTCGTTGGCATATTATGTTTGTTCGAACGAATCGACCGAAATGCCGCATGTCAAAGAGTTGGTGGCAAAATTGGATGGAACCCGTGGTTATCAAATGGAATCTGAATGCGCTGGTATACATGACGGAAGTCCGTATAAACAAGTAAACATCATGCGTCATTACGAAAACACTGCGTCTGACCGCGGCAGCCGTGTTGACGGATTTAATCCCGAATACGGAGCGCCTTGTCTGCCCACGGTCGAATGTCTGCGTGAGATGATGCCGGAAAAAGACCTTTGGCCAATCAACAAAGCAGCTTGGGATTATTCCGACGGAAACGGATTCCATCAGGTGGCATCGCTTTATACCGATATGGTAAATCAATACGGAGAATCAAAAAGTATTGATGAATTCGCGACTAAAGCGCAATTTGTCGGAGCATTCAATTACAAAAGTATTTGGGAAGTTTGGAATTATAACAAGTTGAATTACGGCGATCGGTATACTTCCGGATTCTTGTATTGGTATCACAATTCGCCTGTTCGTCAGGTTTGCGCGCGTATGTGGGATTGGTCGCTCGAACCAACGGCCGCTTTATACGCCGCACAAAATGCTTGCCAACCGTTGCATCCGCAATTCGATTATCTAAAAAATACGGTTTCGGTTGTCAACGATTATTATCAATCGTTTACGAATTACAAACTGACGGCGGAAGTATATGATTTGAATATGAAAAAAGTATTTTCGAAAGAAGCCAATGTTACAAGTATTCCCGAAGATGGTGTTATCAACGATATCTTTAAGATAGAATTTCCCGAATCAATCACAGATGTTCATTTCATCAAACTTCGTTTGTTTGATGAAAAAGGAAAACTTGCCGGAGATAATTTCTATTGGCGTTCTAATAATAAATACGAAGGAAAAACAACGCTCACAGGACCAACAACAGCAGGATTTCAGGATATTAACAAATTATCGAAAACAAAAATTCAGGCTAAATACAAAACAAGAAGCGAAAACGGCAAATGTTTTATCGACTTGAATTTGAAAAACGAAGGAAAATCATTGGCCTTTTTTACGCAAATCCAATGGCTCGACAAAGACGGAAAACCTGTTCGCCCTTCTTTCTACACTGATAATTTCATGAATTTGTTGCCGAAAGAGAATATTTCTATAACAATAGAAACAGACATGAAATATCTTCCGAAAGGAGAATATATACTGGTTGTGAAAGGATTTAATCAGGAAAAACAACAGTTCAAAGTGAATTTGTAATAATGGGCTGGGAACTATTTGAATGTTTTTTAACCACATAGAACACATAAGATTTAGACAAAAGGATAAAGACTAACTATGTTCTTTTAGTATCCATGATTTAAAATTTTCTATGCGTCCTATGTGCCTTATATGGTTAAAATATGACTCATTTTAGAGTCCGATAAGAATGAATAATAAATTGAATAAAATGATAAATAATATGAAAAGAAATTTTTTAGTAGCAATTTTTTGTGTTATCACAATGGTTCTTTCAGCTAAAACAATTAATATTGTGGATTTGGGAGCCAAAGGCGATGGAAAAACCGATAATACGGAAATCATTCAAAGAGCCATCGATGAATGTTCAAAAGGAATAGGAACAGTTGTTATTCCTCAAGGAAATTACCTTACCCGTACTTTATTTATGAAGTCGAATGTGAATTTACATCTTGAATTTGGGGCTACTATTCTTGGATATACTAACTTACAGTCTTATCTTGATATGTTTCCGAATAGGAAAGGAAAAGAATCTCCGGCTTTGATACATGCCCGTGGTGTTGAAAATATTTCCATAACCGGATTGGGAACAATAGACGGACAAGGACAACATCAAAATTTTCAATTGGGAAATGATTCTGAAAAAGGACCGATTCGTCCGAAAATAATTTATTTCCAAGATTGTAAAAATATTCGGATTCAGGATATTACTTTGACAAATCCGGCATATTGGACGCAAGATTACGAAGGATGCGACGGAGTTATTATTCGGGGAGTAAAAGTGTTTTCCCATGCCAATTACAACAATGATGGATTGGATATCGACAGTAAAAACGTGATCGTTTCTGATTGTTACATCGATTGTGATGACGATGCCTTGTGTTTTAAAAGCGATATCGACCGTCCGTGCGAAAATATTACCGTAACTAATTGTGTATTGAGAAGTAATTGTAACGCCATCAAATTTGGAACATCGGGTTACAGCGGATTCAAGAATATTACCGTCACCAATTGTGTAATTCAAAAAGCAACCGAAGACCATATTCGTCAATGGTATAAAACCGAACCTTGGCTGGGAACGCCTCAGGAGCCAACTGTTATATCGGGAGTTGCTTTGGAAGCAGTTGATGGAGGTGTAATGGAGCAAATCATTATTTCTAATATGGTGATGACAGGAGTTCAAACACCCATTTTTATTCGTTTGGGTGATCGAAAACGGACAATTACAAAAAAAATGAGTGTTCTTAAAGACATTGTTATCAGTAATATTATCGCCACAAATGCAAGCAAGGTCGCGTGTTCCGTAACCGGTGTTCCCGGAGGAATTGCGGAAAATATTTTGATAAAAGATGTTCAAATTACATCAATTGGAGGCGGAACGCAAGCGCAAGCGAATGAACAAGTTCCGGAAAGCGTAAATAAATATCCGGAAAATCGAATGTTTGGAGTTGTTTTGCCCGCGTCCGGATTTTATGTTCGCCATGTGAAAGATATCCGTTTCGATAATGTTCGTTTCACAACATTAAATCCTGACGTTCGTCCGATGTTTTATTTGGATGATGTGAAAGGGATCGAAATTGTTGATTGTAAAATGAATGGATCCGAACCGGTTGTAAAAAAATTAAATGAGTAAAAGCTCGTCTACTCGTCTACTCGTCAACTAACTATATTGATATATGAAAAATAAAATTTTAATTCTTCTTTTTTTGGTTGTAAGCATTTCATTATTTGCGCAGCCCCGTGAACAACTTGTAAAAGTGACAGTTACCCCAAACAATTATGATTGGAATTATAAAATTGGAGAAAAAACTAATTTTGACGTATTGGTAACGATGAATGGCATTCCAATGCGGGATGTAAAAATACGCTATGAATTGTCTTATGACATGATGAATCCTTTTAAAAAGGAAGAAACGGTTTTGAAAGACGGAAAATTGAAAATAGAAGCAGGTTCGATGAAAACACCCGGATTCCTTCGTTGCCGCGTATTTGCCTCTTATAACGAAAAAGAATACGAAGGCTTAGCGACTTCCGGATTTGAACCTGGAAATATCAAACCAACCGCTGTAATGCCTGATGATTTTACTCAATTTTGGGAAAAAGCAAAAGCCGAAAACGCTAAAATTCCGATGGATGCTAAATTGAGATTATTGCCTGAAAAATGTACATCTAAATCAAATGTTTATGAACTTTCGGTTCAAAATTATAACATGGGAGCAAGGATATACGGAATTCTTTGTGTACCTAAAGTTTCAGGAAAATATCCCGCCTTGTTGCGTGTTCCCGGAGCCGGAGTACGTCCTTATAGCGGCAATACGTCTTTTTCCGACAATGGAATGATTTATCTTGAAATCGGAATCAATGGAATTCCGGTTACGTTGGATCAACAAGTATACGATGATTTACGTGCCGGAGCTTTGCGTGAATATAGATCTTTCAATTGGGACAACCGGGATGAAGTTTACTTTAAGCGAATATATTTAGGTTGTATCCGCGCTGTTGATTATATTTTTTCGATGGAAAATTTTGATGGCGAAAATATTGTAATTCAAGGAGGAAGCCAAGGAGGAGCATTATCAATTGTTACAGCCGCGTTGGATAACAGGATCAAAGGATTAGCGGCTTTTTATCCAGCGCTTTGCGATCTGCCCGGATACTATAACGGTAGGGCAGGAGGGTGGCCTCATTTATTTAAAAACTCAACGGACGAAGCTTGTATTTTGAAACAAAAAGTAAAAACAACAGGATATTATGATGTTGTGAATTTCGCGAGAATCCTGAAATGCCCCGGATTTTATTCATTCGGATATAACGATATGGTTTGTCCGCCAACCTCCATGTTTTCAGCATATAATGTGGTTGCCGCTCCGAAAGACATATTTCTTGTTCCTATAACGCAACACTACGCTTATTCCGAACAATGGGATGAAGCGGCCAAATGGTTTTCTAAATTGTTAGGTAAAAAGATCGTAAGTATTGAAAAACTACCGTGATAAATTTAAACTCTAACAGGATTTAGAATCCTGTTAGAGTTTAAAAATATCCTTAAAATTGGAATTAATACTCCGCGTTCTGCGGATCAAAATTGGTCCATCCTTTCATCCAGTTATCTGCATCGGAATCGCTTTTAAATTTCCTTTATTGCCAAAATCATTGACCAATTAGTTGATATTCACCATATAGTTTTATACAGTTTTGCATATCCAGACTGAGAATATTTGATTTTTTATACATGAAAAAGGAGGGAACAATCAATTCTATTTTCAAGACTTCATTTTTAGTCAAGTCGAGTTCCATTGTTTTTGGCTGATAGGAAATAAAATCAACGGTTATGGCATATTTTCCTTTTTTCAAGTTTATTTCTTTTAATGAGTATCCGTTATTTTACCTAACAAATTAAGTTCTTAACATTTTTCAGCAAAAGTACTATTTTCTTCTCTTATGGCGATGCCTTTTCAAAAGCATAGTTAATACGTTAAAAAAACGGCAAACAATATTTCATGTCTGCCGTCTTTAATTTTTATGGTAATATGATTTTTACTTCACCACTACTTTCATACTTTGGTTTTCAATTTTAAGGATATAAATACCTTTAGGCAATTCAGATGAATTTATGTTCAATTTTTTGTTATTTCCAACCATAAGTAAATGTTTCATATTTCCCTGTTTGACCTGTATCATAAATCACATTTTTTATGATAGGGTAGCCTTCTTTGTTATATACGAGTGAATATCGAGTAACGGAAAAACTACTATTAATACCATGAAACATTCCCAATTCAATATTATTTATCGACATCATATCAAAATCTGAATGATACATTGGAGATTCATATACCATAAGGAAATTTTGAAGTGGAAAAAACGGATTCTTTTTCTTGTCATAATTATACGTAAAGTAATTACTTGTTCCGCTGTACCAAATATGAGGAAAGAAAGTTACATTATCATCTTTATAAGAGTAGCTATGCTCGTTTCCGAGTACAAGATCTTTTATTTTTATGATATTGTCTCCAGACCAAATATATTCATATTCTTGCTTTTGGATTTTCGTTTGTCCATCAAACATAGAGGTGTAGTATTCTCCTGCTGTAATTTTTCCTTCGTTGTTTGTTGTTACTTTATACCATAAATATCCATCTTTTGTCATCTTTAACTCTGTGTCTGAAATTCGTTCCAAAAGATAAGTTGACCATTTGTAATCATCAGGTTTGTATGCTTTTATGCCTATTACATTTGCTTTGTTATCATAAATAAAACGGTAAATAGAAGTATAGAGAGTGTATTCTTTTAATACAAATACTCCAGCTATTTCTCTTTCTAACGGAATTGTAATTACAGATTCAATTGCTCTCTCGGGGAATTCTTGCGCATACCGAAACTCTATATTTCGAATGCAATATAGTTTACCATTTTTTTCTATTTTTTCCTCTTCGTTGCAAGTAACACCTAAATCCTGAAAATAACCGGGAGCAGGAAAACTAATACTATACCTTTCGCAATAAAACAAACCAAATTCTATTTCAGTATTTAATTCAAAAGAACAATATAATCCTTCTTTTATGGACAAAATATGTTCTGTACGGACATGAATTTCTCCCACATCTAAAGGGTTGATTTCTTCATTTATTATCTCAATATTAGTTCTCATCGCCAAAACGGAATTACTATCAAAAGATTCCTGATCTCCCCAAAAATCAAAATTTTCCTGTGTTTTTTTATACCTAAATGTTTTCTTTAGCAATAATTCTTCAGTTTTACCTGAAGAGTAATTTATTTCTACTGTCATTTGAGATTCATAAGTATCTTCTAAGAGTGTACATGATTCATTTTTTGATGAGATAGATACTATATCCCCTTTTTTTTCTGATTCATCATCTTCATTTGAAATTTCACATGATGCAAAACTAAAACAAATAAAAATACTAAATAAAAGAGCTATAGAAAGTAATTTTGTTTTCATCTTTTCTATTTTTTTGTGTTTATAAAATCAAATAATTCGACTCCAAAGGAGTCGTAAAAAGGTGTAAATCTCAAATTTCTATAAACATATAATCCCTTTGGCATTAACAATCAACGAATTTTATATCGAACTCACGTTATATTACTAATTTCAAAAGAAGTTTGAAGAAGATTGCGGGTCAAGCCCGCAATGACAGCTCCTTTTTACTACTTTCTATCTCTTTTCAATTTTGAGAAGAATGATTTTTTCTCAGACATAGATTTTGCTGATTTTAGAGATGCTGCGTAATTGTAATCATCACTTTCAAAATACCATTTCAAAGTAACTCCGGAAGTTTTTTGCATTGAGATTGTTGTTGTGTACACATGTTTATCTGTTGTTTGATTATAAGCATATTTCAAACTTGTGTAATATATATTCCAGCCTTTCTTAAAAGTTATGTTATTAAATTTAGTTATATCTTCTTCGTTATAATATTCATCAACATGTTTATATTCTCCATTGATGGTAACATCTTTATCAACATAAATCCACATAGCTACAGTTCCATTTGAGTTTTCGTCTTGATCAATAAAATCAGTACTCATATATAACAATGAACCTATCTCTTCGTCATCTTTGTCGTATGCTGTGAAATACTGAGTATCAGCACACTTAACAGTTTTATCACTTATAGTAACTCCAGTCATATCTTCTTCACTATCTCCCAAAATAAATTCTAAATATTTAGTAGGCACGGATGCCGGAAGTTCTAATGAGAAACCATTGTTTTTGTATTGAGCTTGGGCAAGAGCATAATGACCGTAATCATTCTCAGTTTCGCAATATATTTCGGCTTTTACAGTCGCTATTTGATTAGAACTGTTAATCACGTTGGTAGCTGTAATTGTTGAAACATTTCCCGGTTTTTCTTCCGTTTCATTTTGTTTTGTAAGTGTGGCTTTGGAATAATGTTCATAATTTACACCATCTTCAGTGTATTTATACGACACTTCTATAACAAGTTTGGATGAAGTGAGTTCTATTACCTTGAAATTTACAAGATCGTCATAAGCAAAAAGATATAAAGCGGTAAATAAATTTTACCGCTTTATTGATTTCTAATAAAAGCCGCTCGTGGCGGCTCTTTTTCTATTCATGATGAATGGCTTAGAATGGCAATCTCTTTTTCAATTTTAGTACGAAGTACAAACCAACAAGTAAAGCAATTACAAGTGTAATTCTTCCGTACCAAACTTGAAAATTCTGCCAACCCGACAAGGGCTTTTTTACCTCTTTGATTACCTCCACCGGATAGGGTACGCGGATGGTGTCCTGAAGGAAAACCGAATCGCGAATGATTTTATCACGATAAAGATACTTGTATCGTTCCAAAATGAACGTGTCGGCTGTTTGTTTGACAAAAACGGAATCATACCGAAAAATGGAATCCTTTACGATTTTATCCCGATATTCTGTTTTCACGGTTTCTATCGGCACATATTTGGTTGTTCCGCAGGAACAGCAAAGAAGTGCAAGGGCTGTAATTAGAATTATTTGTTTCATTGTAATTTGATTTTTGATTGAAGATTAAAACCTGCCTGCACCTGCGAAATATCAGCGTTTCTGCCGTTTTCAACGAAACTCATGGCGGCAACAATCAGAATGTAGTCTGTACCATCGGCGGAGGTTAATTCTTTGTTACACGGAACGCCTGAATATTTTTCAACCGTTTGAATATATCCCTCTGTATTGTTTTCGTTGGATGGCGCCCACTTTGTAATAATCTTTTCGATAGTGTTCCAACCTCTCGAAAGATAGGTGGCAAGCGTTACAAATGCGGCACGATAGCCATAAGCCATTGATGAAAAAGTTTTGAAACTTTTATCGCTGCCTTTGATTTCGCCCTGAAATGTATCGGCATTGTGCCTGATATTTAAGGGGTTATTGTTTCTTAATCCTCTTGGTTCCATTTGTTTTGCTTTTTTAGTTCATTCTTAACCGGACAATCTTTTGCATCGCTACAATCGGAAATACGGCTTAATGCCTGCTCTAATCGTTGTATTTTTTGGCTCAAACTGTCGATATTTTTTGTGAGTGGTGCGATTAGGTACTCGTCATTGAGTTTTAATAATTTTTCGGCGTGGTCTGCTTTTATATTTTCGACCTCGGCGGTGGATTTACGCCTGCCTCCAAACCAACCCACAATCAGGGTGATTATAGACACCGCAAAAGGCAATATTTGATTTAGAATTTCCATACTGTTTTGATTTTAATGGTTTCAAAAAAAGCCGCTTTTGGCGGCTTTTCGTTGCAGGAAAGCATTTATTGCCTGCGTTATGCAATGGAAATACTACCCAAGTACACACTGTTGGAAACCTCTTTGCCGTCTTCGGAGATGAAACCCAAATAAACATGAACCTCATCTTCTGTCCAATTACTGGGAGGAATCAGGGTTTGAGTTCCTGCGCTACGGGCTGCTCCGGCAGTGTCGGTTATTGCTTCACCTCTGATTAAATTGCAAATGGCGATTAACGCCTTGTCTGTTACTTTTGCATTGCCTGAGCCGCTGTTATCGTTCCACGATACGGTAATGCTACTGCTTGTGCCTGTTATTAAACCGTTGTCGGCAGGCGCAAGTGAACCGCGAGACACCAATACTTTACTTGGGTCAATATCGTAATCGGGATAAGCGCCGTTGATGGCATTGGCAATTACATGTGACATGGCGGCATTAAAAGCCGTTTGCTTGTGGGTGTACAGTTTGTAACCCGTGCGAAGAAAGCCGGTCATTGGCTTTAAGAAGTTTAGCGTTATCGCAAACTTACTACGGCTGTGATACTTGCCCGTCTGTGCGGGGATTTTTGATGCTTTGGGGAATGGAGCGCATATAGCTGATACCTTTCCAATTCCCACCGATTACGGTTCCGACTTTGCCGGAGAATCCACCGAGGATTCCTTGTTTGATTTTTCCCATATCATAAAATTTTTAGGGTGAATAAATAAATTTTGCTTGGACTTGGTTCGGCTGAAACAGGGCGTTGACCTTGTCCGAAAACAAAATTACCTATCACGATGGCAGACTTATCAACATTGGAATCTTATGCGTTTACTTGCTGCAACTTGCTTCTCAGAGGGGTATTACAACATATATTTTTTTTCGAAACCAAAGAGAAAGGAAAAAGAAGAGAAAAAAGGACATGCAAATCACACAGCCATGAAGCGGCGGAATTGCTAATTTTGCATATTCTTTTTTTTTGGATAAAAGGATTTTCCAAAAAACCTGCGTGGTAACGCAAATGAAATATTCAACTGCATTTTAAGGGGTGGGTGGTCGGGGGCTGCGTGTGGGTGTAGCATAAAACAACGCAGGTAAAACAGCCTTGAGCCGGAACGAAGCAAGTGAAAAATAAGCGGAGCGGTAGCGGAGTGATTTTTTTGCTTGCGTAGTGTAGAGGCGCGAGCCGCATGCGAGTGGAGCGAGTGGGGCGGACACAGATAGCCGTAGCGTAGCGGAGGCTGTGGACGCCTACCGTTTACGGCAGGGCTGGCGTGATTTTTGCGTGAAGTGAAGTTTTTTTTTGCGGGCAGGGCAAGTGCAGGAATGAATGAACGGAATGCAGCGCAGCGGAATGTAGAGAATGAACGACTGCTCTTGCTTGGGATAACTAGTATTTTGCGGTGTGAGCGGCGGGAGGCACGACCAAGCGAACACGGCAAAGACCATTGAAAAGGGTGGGCAAAAAAAACGAAACGGAACTATGCAAAAAGCATGACAGCCCGATTAGCCCGAGCGACCCACAGGCGAGCACAACAATAAGCGGCGGCTGCCCCCAATGAAATATACTATATGAGTGTACGAATACCTTGTTGGGGTTTGGGGGCAGGAGTAGCCGCGAATGACGACCGAGTGAACGCTTGGCAGGAAAAACAAGCCGGCACGTTGCCGTGAGCACCTAACGAAGTGGGTTGGCGCGCAAACGGCAAGTGTGGCGGCGGTGCTTGCAAGGGCGGCTAAAAAATACTACCCGTAGGGTGGAGATTTTTTTGAAGCCGCTTGTTATACCCTTGCAAGCATGTTTTTTCCTGCCTAAGTGAACGAGGAAGGAATACCGCTTTACCTGCGTTGTTTTGTGCGGGGGCAGATTAAAAAATGATTTATACCGCTAAAATAAAAAACAAATCCCCAATTCTCACTTGTGGGGATATTGGGGATTTAGGGGAATTGACTAATAATTGACCAAATTGACTAGTAATTGACCATTAATTGACTAACTCAAAATAACTTCCTGCTCCATATCCTTTATTAATCAATAGTTTAAGCTCGTTTGCCAAAGTATGCAATTCAACAGTTGCCATTTGCCTTGATATTTGATTTATCTCTTGGTATTCTTTGTTGGTAATTTTTCCTTTTTCTTTTGCATATAGCATCGCTTTTATTTGCCTTTCATTCAATCCCAAATTTTTCAGATATTCAGGGTAGTAAATATCTTTTCTGAATACAATCCAAAAATCATGTCCTTTGGCGGAAACTGTCGGAATGGGAATGTTTGCCTCCACGCATTGGTCTTTCATTTTGTCCATGCCGCGCCCCCACGATTCTATGTAGCCAATTCGGAAAAAGGCATTGGCAATATCGGGATTATGGGGCTGTGAAGAATGTTTTCTCAATAAATCTTCTGTTGTCCAACCTTCGGGTAGTTGTCCGTAATTCCAAATCATGATTTTGTCTGCATAAACGCTGATTTGGATAGGAATAGCGCCCGAATAATCTTTATGAGCCACTGCATTATTGATTGCTTCACGCAAAGCATCTTTGGGATATTCGTAGGTTTCGACGCGCGAAATTCCTTCATAACCGATTAATGCCCGCGTATATTTGGTAAGCAAGAGTTCCATTGTTTTTTCGACTTGCTCAAAGAGGTTGCCGTGAATTTCGTCTTGAAAAAGCAAATCGCTGTCGGTACGGAAAAATCCGATTTTAATATAGGCGCCTGTAACAAATTTTTCAGGGTCGGGGTGAAAAAGCAATAATGCGGCGCGTTTCAAATAACCGTTTTCGATTAATTTCAAATTTTCGAGCACTTGTGCGGGTGTATCGTTTTTGTTGCTTTCGTCAATACGATTGCTTTTAATGCCTTTTTCTTTGAAAAAAGTGAATGTTTCCTGTTTCAAATCGGAAACCGTTACATTGGGAACGGACACGCTATCCCAATGTCTTCCCTGTTTTTGCAAAAGAAATTTATCCAACGCCGTGCCTTTTAATTCTTGTTTGGTTGCACCGCTTCGGTAGTGATATTCGCCTTTGTAATTAACCGGATTCGGCTGTGGCTCGATAATGATTTCAATGTAATTGCCTTTCTCTGTTTCGTGCAAATTCACATCGGCAATAATGCCCAACACATCTTTTATTTTGTTGGGTATATCTTCTAAAAGCCGCTTTGCATTGGGCAAACCAACAACTTCGCCGTTATCGTCTTTTCCAATGATCAACACACCACCTTGCGCGTTGGCAAAGCCGCATATCCATTTCAAGTATTCGTCTTTCCAAACGGATTTGTATTCTATATTTTGTTGTTCGGGCATGATATTCTTTATTTCAAAAATTTCTTTTTCCCCTCTTTCAGCGAAAGCATTATTTGTCCTTTTACTCTTTGTGGAAGTTTTTCTGTTTTTAGTTTTAAACGAGATAATAATTCGATACATTCTTCTTCTTCGGAAGAGTTGGAAGCGGTTTTTAGATAAAAATAATTCAGCAACTTATACATACAATAATCTTGTACGACATTATTAGACAACTTTCGTATTAACTCTTTAAATGGTTTGAATTTGTCTTTCCCTTGGCAATCCCAATACAAAGCCACAGAAAAATACTTTTCTACATCAGAGCATTTATTATCAGTAAAATCACGCTGTATTTTGTTTTTAATTGCTGGCGTGAGTTTAGATGTTCCTAAATGGTTATTTATGCCATTTTCAACGTTCATTGGTAAAAACTTTAGAAAAGGCACTAATCGTTGCAAATCCTCATTTGTGATATTGTTACTGTCCTTATTAAATTCTTGAACTAAAAAAGGGGGAAGAGATTGTTTGTCCTTTATATATTTAACAATCCACTCTTTATATAAAACTGTCCATCCAACAGTATTTCTAATGATTGCATTGTAGATTTCCCTTTTTAATTTTGAGTCTTCAACTCCTTCCGAATTTCTGAGAATGTTACACATGATTATTATCAAAATTTCAAGATTAAAATTATCAACTTTACGTACAATAGCATCATGGGTTGCTTTTGATAATTTTGTGTCGTAAAACTCTAGTTTCTTTTCTTCTGATGGTCTGTTGTTTTTAATTTTATTTGTATCTATTGATTTTGTAATCGGCTCGTGTGTAGTTTGATTTTTTAGTATGTAAGTAAAGTTTTTATCAACATCTATTTGATTAATAATATCTTCAATGCCATCAAACGATTTTTTAAATCTATCATAAATTAACTCGAGCGTAGTTTTGTCATTACGAGTCAATCCTGTATAATAATCCAATTCGCGAGGAAACATGTGATACATATTTTCTGCTAAAACTTCGTTTCTAAAAGTAACATCATCTTCCATTCTTTTTGCAATAAAGAAGTGGAAAAAACAGGAATGAGCAAATTTTATATTGTTTACGGTTTTGGAAAATATTTTTCTTTCAATAAAATATTCTGCAATACGATTAATTTCATAATCAAAATCGACAGTTTTTATATACTTTTCAATTATATCGATGTATTGAGAATATGGTATTGCATAATTTGGCTCTTTGCTTTTGAGCATTTCTTGTGCTATTTTTGCTAATAGCATTGTTTTGTTTTTATAATCAAAAGAATCTCGATAAATATTTTCTTTTGCTAATTTTTCCAAAACAATTTCAATGTAAATATCTAGGAGTACGGCTTGATTTATGGGTTTTTTATCTGAATTTTCCGTACTCCATAAAAATAATGAGACTGACATTGCTGTACATGGTAAAGAATAAGAGCAAAAATTATTAACCATTTTTTCTAATTTTTCCTCCCTCTTTGTTTTATCGTCTTGAGGCAACCACTTAACCATCATATCTTTAATATGAGATGATTTTAGTTGTCCTAAGTATAAATTACGAAATGGAATAACTGAATTTTTTATATAATTTTCAGACGGGATACTATCTATAATGTTATCGGTAGTCGCTATAATTTTAATTTCTTGATTTTCTGAATTAAAATTATTAATTCTATTAGTTCTATCTTTATTTAATGGGGAATAATCTAAGTTGTCAATGAACAATACAATTAATTTTTCGGCGATCAATGTTTTTGCCTCTTCTGTCGAGCATTTAAGAAAATCCTTAATACATGTTGTTATTTCCTTATTTCCCATTTCTTTAACGTCAATGTAAACAGGAATTTTTCTTAGATAAGTATATTCATCAACTAATTCTCTAATTGTCCTATACAACATTGTTGTTTTTCCAATCTCCTGCGCTCCGAAAATACAGATATTGTATTTGCTTTTGGAGATTTCATCTAGTGAGACACCATCTCTATTTTGGTCTGTTAAAGGAGGCATTATAAAAGCCTCTTTGATATCAGGGATAACATGAATTTTTTGAGCAATTATATGTTCATTCATGGTTTTATAAAAATCCTCTTTGATATTCTTCAAACATTTTTCAATTAGAGTATGAGTTGAAGTCTTATTGGGATTTGGAATTTCAAAAACAATTTGTCCTTTTTCTCCAATATTTTCGTTTATGTCAAACTTTTTATCTTTATGATTGTATTTAAAATATTTACAAATAACCTCTTTGTTTGCTTTGTCGTATTGTATGAGAGTAAAACCATTGGAAAATGCTTTACTATCTTCTCGTATATCACTTGTACACGAAGGGGCAATGCTTGTAAATAAAGTACCTGAAAACCCAGTTTGTGTTATTGTTTGAGATTCGTGAACGTGTCCAACAAGCAGAATATTATAATCTTTATTTATATGTCCATTGACAAAATCCTTCTCTAAATTAAACCAATCAAGTGGATGATGCATTAAAGCAATTTTTACATCACAATCTTTAATGTATTCTGTACAACGTTTTAGCTGCTCTTCTCCTAAAATTAAATAATTTTTATCATTATCGTCATAGCAGCGCCATGCGGAATTTAGGCACGAAATACCAATTTTTTCATTGTCAAGATTATGAATAAATGCATTCCCAAGAAAAGAAGAATATTTGTTTTTAATTCCACTATACAGTTTTTCATTGAATTCTGAAAAAGGAATATTGCGTTTTATACCTTCCCGTTCACCGTTATCTAATATTTCTTTGAATGAAGTTAAAATATTATCATATAATTTATAATATTCTCTATTTCCAAATTCACTTTTGAGACTATCATTACTTCTAACCATATCGTGATTACCGGGTACAATCAAGAACCTTTCAAGTGGAATAGTTAATTCATTGCAGATATAATCAATAACCTCTTCTTTAAATGATTCAAATGAATTTTTAGACCTATCAAAATTTAAGTTTCCTTTACCTATTAAATCACCGGTACAGACAATAATAGTTTTTGCGGTATCAATATTTGATTCCCTAATTTTTTCAATGAATGCTTTTTTTACAAAGTCATTCCAATCTTTGAGATTTCTTTCATTCAAATGAAAATCTGACAAATGTATTATCTGTATCATGGTATTATAGTTTATTTACTTCTATTTACAACGGGTTTATGAATTTTATTCTTTAAATAATTATTACACTTGACAAAAATACAAAATTTATTAACGCAATCTCTGTTTACTTATGGATACTTATTAACAGTCAAGTGATTGTGTTCTTAATTTTCTTTCTTCGCATAACTCCCATGCGCTTGTTTTATCAATAAGCCGGCGTTTAGAAAGCGGGCGATTTGTTTGTCGGCGGTGCTTTCGGGAATTTGAAGTTGTGTAACAATTTCAATGTATTTTGTTCTGTCGAATTGAGCGGGCAGGGCTTGGAATAAAGCCATTTTGGGATTGGTGTTTTGGTTTGTGGCTGCCGTTGCTCGTGGCAGCTGCTTGAAAATAAAGGCGGCGTGTTGCAGCAAGACTTTGAGAATTTCCATCGCAATTTGAAAATCGGCGTCGGAACAAATGATTGTAGCACCTTTCCCTCCGCCCTCTCCACAAGAGAGGGAGCCGTTATCCATTATTCGCAAGACGGTTAAAACCATTGCAATGCGGAATGTTATCAAACCCAAGCGGCGGATGGTGCCGATGTAATCATTGCCCAACAATTCCCAATATTGTTTTTGTATTTGCTCGAAATGCTGATTGAACGCCGTTTGTTGAGTGTTTGAGAACGAAAAACGGATGTTTTCGTATTGTTTCAGCGTACGGTAAAAATCAAAAAACACATCGCCGAAACGGTTAAACCGTTGGTCTAAAGATTCGTTTCCGTTGCAGGCAAACACATCAATCCATTGCAGGCGGATATTCATACAGTAGAACATAAAACGGCTGAAAAGTCCGTTTTCGGCATCGGGTATGAGACTTTGTACTTGGCGGGGCGTTCCCGAAAGCAAGACCGATAGTTTCGGATTTTCGAGCGTTACATATTCGCGGTCTTTACGCCTCAAATAGGATATTTTTTCGTGGTGAAAGGCTTTGCGAAAGCCATCGGAATAGTTGCCGTGTTCGGATTTGAAGGTTTGGGCAAGCGTGTCGCCTTCGGTTTCAAACATCAAGCCGACACTTTGATTGTCGTTCAGGATTTGAAACACGGCGGTTGCACTGCTGTTGGCAGGAATAAAAAGCACCCGCAAAGGCGGTTCCTGCGGCTGTTCTGCATCGGGATTCTTTTTGTTGACGGCATATTCGGCTTGTTGGCGTTTGTACTCGTCCAACTCCAATTTGTTTAACTCTCGCAACTGCCGGTGGACCGGTTCCACCAATCGGCGACACAACGAAAGCCTTCCTTTCCCTGCCGAAGCCTGCGCACTGACGAACAGAAATAAATTAGGAAACACCGTAACTCCGCCATAAATACCGTAAATATTGGGAAAGCAAGCCGAAGTAACCACCAAAGAACCGAGTAAAAGTAAATCGGCATCTTCGCGGGAATTGGCGTAATGTGTGATTTGTCGTAAGAAATCGGGTAAAAGTGGATAGATGTTTTCGGGCAAAGTCGGCAATATCTCTTGTTCTTCGTTTGGTTGTGGATTTTCGAGTTTCTTTTCTTTCAGTTTTGCCATTTTTGCCAAATCTCCATTTTGGCAATTTGGATATTTGGCAATTTCAACGCCTGCCGACTTCGCTAAATGATACAGCGTTTTGATGGTTACGCCGTGTCCGTGTGCTTTCAGGCATTTGTCGAATTGCTTGTCGGTTTCGGATTGATTGTATTTGGGATAAAAGCGGCTTAAACGGTGATAATAATTTCTTCCGTTTTCGCCCAAGGCATCGGCGAGGGCAAAGCCCAAGTCGCGCCAATCGGCATAGTTTGGGGCAATATCAACGACGGCGGTTTCAATTCTTTTTGTAATGGTTTCAATGTCGTTGTCGGACGATAAAAGCGAAAAAGAATTTTGAGGTTTTGTAGATGGGTCGGATGCAGCCGTTGCCCAATCTTTGGGGTTAAATTTCTTTTTGCTCATAATGATATAAATTTTGAATTGATATATGCCTGCGGGTCGTGTGGAAGAAAGCAGGCGCGAGAAATATCTTTGCCCGATTTGTCAGCCTCAACATTGTAAGTTGCTTTTAAGTAATTTGATACTGATATAAAATAATCTGCGTGTGTTGTTTGGGTTGTGTCAATGGATATTATCCATTTCAAACCGTTGCCCGAAGGGCTGACGAAAAGTAGTTGCGTGTCTAAATATTCGTCTGCAAGCAAGCGGCTTCTTAAGTCGTTGAGGTTTTGCAAGTGGTCAAAATCGAGGCACAGCAAGCCCGAATGTTTTATTAGTGCTTTATCGTTTCGAGTGGTGAATGTACCTGAAAAGGTGCAGTAGTCAAAATTGGTTGATTTGAATTTTCTTGCGACCTCTCCCCCTAACACCTCTCCGCAAGAGAGGGGGGATAGAATGGCTCGTAATTTTTGTGTTCTGCCTTTATAATAGTCGCCTTTGATAGCGTTGTAAATCTGTAACAGTGTTACGGTTTTGTGGGGTATAACATTTGAAATAGGTGATTTGAAAAAAGAAAAGCCCCCTAAATCCCCCAAAGGGGGACTTTGAGTTTGTGAGATTTTCGAACAAATAGAAAATTTTTGAGCGGAGCGATAAAAATTTCGTTGTTGACTACGTCCAAAGTCGGCTGCACTCGGCATAACTTCAAACTCGTTTGAGTTCTGCACTCGTTGGCACGACTTTTCACCAATATGTAAAAACATTTCTTTGTTGAGGGTTTGCAGTAATTCATCGCCTTGCTGTTTGTAATGCAGTTCGGCAAAGTCGAACGCATCGCCTGCGGGAATAGCGTTTGTGCTATCTTCGTGGCAGGCAATTTCTTTATCGAGCACGCTGCCTAAGATGTTTTCTTTTTGAATAAAAATATGTAATGTTTGTTTGTTGGCATTGAAAGGATTGCGGCATAAGCCGCAATCTCTTCCAACCAATCGCAATACTACCTCATCGGGATAATAGAACCGCAAAATGTGGCTGTAAATATTCAGTCCGTAATGGGTTTTACTCAAAATACTTTCCTTGCTTATCATGGTTTTTAATTTTAACTTCGTTGAAATTCGGCTGCATTTGGCATAGTCAAACAAGTTTGTCTCTGCTCTCATTTGCACGAATTTTGTACATGGTGTAATTGTCGGATAGGATTTTGATAATGTCCTGTCGGCGATAATATATTTTGTTGCCGATTCGTGAAAATGGCAGTGTGCCATTTGTCCGTAAAGTTTGAAGTGTACGAGGCGATATATGCAGGGCTTGCATTACATCTTGTCCGTCAATCCAATCTTCGAGCGAAGTGTTATTGCACGGATTTGTATTTTGTTCCGAGTTGCTCATTTCAAACCTCCTTTTTTGCTGTTTAGAAATTGTTGGGCTTCGGCTTGGATTTGCGAGATTGATTTGATTTTGCCTCGCTTTAGTTGACTGTCGCGCCATTCGCGGCACTCTTTGAGGTTGAACAACAAGCGTGAGCCGATACGGCTGTGTGGCAATTCGCCCAAACAGCATTTGTTGTAAATGGTTTGTTTTTTCCATTGCGGAAAAATGGTTTGACGGATTTCGTTAATATCAACAAATCTGTTTTCGTCTGCCGGCTCTTGAGGTACCAAAGGCAGGGTGTCGATTTTTTGATTTATGTCCTGCACTTGTTGCAGGATTGCCTGCACCGCTTCGGGCAGGGTGTCGAAAGAAATTACTGCAGGTAATTTTTCGGCGGAATTATCAGCATTATACATGTTTCAATTAATTTTATTCACCTGTAGGAATTGGCTTCAACTCTACTTTTCGGGTACCTGCAAAAAGAAAAGCCGTCGCAAATTCCTCGTGTGAGGTTTGCAACGGCAAAGTTCAGTAAAGGGTAGTAAGGGGATTTTATAGTGAATATTCACTACAAAAAGATTTATTTACTTCCTGTTGATTTCCATTTGTTTAGCCTGCATTTGTTCAAAAACTGCAACTGTGCTTCGCATATCGCTGTTGGCGGCGGCTTTGGTGGTAGATAAATAGTTGTGAAATGCGGACAGATTTTGATTGATTGTTTTTCCGAAGGTGTCGAACACTTCTTTCTTTGTCATGTCGTTACCTTTGAGGTCGGTAAAATAGGAAAGTTCGCAAAGACAGTTGATTATACGGATGAAATTGACTTTAAAACCTTTCTTTGCAGATAATTGCAGGTTGCTTGTGGTTGGCGCGGTTTCCTGTCCGGACTGTTCGAGCAGTTTTATTTTTCGCTCTATAATCCCGCAAAGGTCTTGCGGGTACTGCTTTTTGTATAAAGCAAAGTTGAGTACTTGAAGTAACTCAACTTGCTTTTGATTGGAAAAATTGTGTTGTGATAACACCTCTAAAACGTCATTTACATTTATTGTTGAGGTGTTTTTTTTTCTTTAACAGCACTTTTATCTTTAATTCTACCCGAATGTTCAATAACCAATTGCCCACACGCTGCTTGAATGTTTCGACCTTCCGTTCTACGAATACTCACTTCTAAACCGAATTCTTCCAATTCTTTCTTGAACATTCGTAGCTGTTCGGCTGTTGCACAACGAAATGTGCCAATGGTTTTATTAAACGGTAAAAGATTTATGCGTACATTTTCATTTCGGAACCATTTTCCCAACTGTTTTTTATCGAAAATTCTATCATTAGTGCCAGGAAAAAGTAAGTATGCAACGGTTACTTTTCTATTATGCCTTTTTCCATAAGAAAGAAATGCTTTTACTGTTTCTTCAATGTTGTTATTCTTCATGCCAGGAACTAAAGTATCTCTGACTGATTGACTTGTAGCATGAAGTGATAGAACTAACTGAATTTTCAAATGTTCTTCTCGCAACTTTTTAAGTCCGTCGAGCGCACCAACTGTCGATATAGTAATTCCATCGGTTGGAAAATTCAATCCGTTTCTGTCCCGAAGAATGTGAATTGATTCAATCAATGCCGAATAATTATGCAAAGGCTCGCCAATTCCCATAAAAACAATTCGGTTAATCGGTTCTTTAACAGAAAGCACTTGTCCGACAATTTCTGAAACAGTCAAATTTCGTATCAAACCTTGTGAGCCCGAAGCGCAAAAAACACAACGCA
The DNA here is from genome assembly GCA_031553755.1 of Bacteroidales bacterium. Classification (GTDB taxonomy): domain Bacteria; phylum Bacteroidota; class Bacteroidia; order Bacteroidales; family Azobacteroidaceae; genus JAIRVZ01. Next base: position 44,465 of record JAVBKZ010000009.1, read on the forward strand.
CAGCGCAGCCTACTTGGGTACTAACGCACACCGTAACACCGGTTCTTCGTTTAATACATACTGTTTCTATTTTATTTCCGTCATTTAATTCAAAAAGATATTTTGTTGTATTATAATCTTTACTTGTTTTCAATATTTTTAAGTCCATACTTGTTTTCTTATATACGAACTTACAGGACACAGGTATTGCTACTTGTGCCTTAAATTCGCGTTAATATGAATAATAGAAATTTAACCCTCAAAGGAATTGAGAGTATTATAAGAAAACTGAGAGAGGTTTCTCAGTATTGAACTATGCACGAATTCTGAACGTACGTGCTATTGAATTACGAAAATTATTATACATTGTATACTAGTTTTTTGCAAAGTTACGATTAATTAAATTTCAAACAATCATTGTATCGCATTTAGTTTGATTGCATGCGCTGCTTTTTCTTTCTTCTCATCAACTACTTTTGCATAAATCTGTGTGGTTTTCACATTGGTATGTCCTAACATTCTAAAGGTTTTACTTGCTGATTACTATATATCTCCTTGAAAAATTACTCTATTTTAAGTTTCAATTCCAGGCTATCGAAAAAATCGGTTTTAAGACTTCCTGCTATGACAGAATATGGGTAGTTTTTAGAATCTAAATTATACCCTAATATTACAATTCCTCTAATATTCTTCTCATTATCAAACGAAGCCATTATTTCATTGATAATGTCATTTCTCGTTTCTTTATCTGTATCTTTATAGGGATAACCAACTATTGCATATTTTCTTCTTGCTGGACCACAATACATGACTAACCAATTGTGCCGTCGAATGCACTTGCCTTTCACAACCCTACATGAAAGGTGTTTTAGATTTTTTTCAAATTTAAGTTGGTCTTCTTCTGGAAGATTTAGCAAGATGTATGATGTTTGAAGCCAATTTTTAGCGTTTTCATCAAGCATTACAAGTAGATCATTCCAATATTTGGTCTTTTTTAAATATGGTTTTTTTACAGTAATTCCTCTATGTTTTCCTATAAAATACGGGTCAAGTGCTTTTGATTTTAATGTCAAATCAATGTGGAATAATTCTTCGTATTCCGTTTCTCCAATATTAAAGCCGTTATCCAAATAGAAACTGAACAAGTCGATTTCATCCCCTCTGAAATTCAAATGCGCCTCAAACGTAACTACTCAGGTCAGCACTTTAGGATCTACGGGATTTTACAATTTGGCAATTTCTGCCAACGCATAATACCTTGACCTTCCATTCTTCCTGGCAGTATCAGCGATAGAAAGCAGTTGTGAGAAAGAGTCCGCACC
>JAVBKZ010000107.1:0-9803 GCA_031553755.1 Bacteroidales bacterium
GCCGGTGCGGACTCTTTCTCACAACTGCTTTCTATCGCTGATACTGCCAGGAAGAATGGAAGGTCAAGGTATTATGCGTTGGCAGAAATTGCCAAATTGTAAAATCCCATAGATCCTAAAGTGCTGACCTGAGTAGTTACCTGACATTGCATCCTAAAAAAATTTATTTACAACATTATACCAAAGGTGTCGCTTTTTTAGGCGCATACATCAAACCCAATAGAATTTATGTCGGTAATCGTACGAAGGAGAATTTTTTCCGTGCGGTTCGTAAAACAGACCAGACTCTTATGGAGTCGAAAGATGCTTCGGATTTGCAACATGTTCGCGCTTCCCTTAATTCATATCTTGGTATTATGCAACATTATAGTTCGTACAATATTCGCCGCAAAGCATTATTGAATATTTCTCATGAATTTTTCAAATATGGATATTTGGGAAAGGGTTTAAGAAAGTATGTTTTAAGTTCCACCTCTTCCCATTTCGAACAGAGAAGTTAAGCCCGGTCGCGCCGATGGTACTGCGAAACCATGTGGGAGAGTAGGTAGCTGCCGTTTTAAGAGAGAAGGTCCTGTGAGAGAAATCTTGCAGGACTTTTTTTGTTTTGTATTATACAAGTTGATAGTGAACAACGGATAGTTGACAGTGGATAGCGGACAATTGGCCTTGAAGAGCATTTGTTATCGTAGGACTTGCTCCGTAATCTATTAAGAGGTTGTCTAAAAAATATTATTAGCACACGGATTACACGAAGTTCACGGAATTACACTGATTAATAAAAAATATTTCATATTGAAAATCAACGATTTAAACATATACTCCGTGAGTATCTGTGTAATCAGCGTAATCCGTGTGCTTTGAGTTACTTTTTAGATACCCTCTTGAGAATATTGAATTATATAAATTGTGCTGTCATTGCGGGCTTGACCCGCAATCTACTAAAGTCACAAAAAAAGAACATAGATCACGCGGAGTATACTGGATAACACAATTTTATAATTTTTATATTACTAATTATAAGTGTGTTATAAAAATGTAAAAATCTGAAATTTCCGTATTTTCCGTATATTCCGTGTATTTTGTGTGCTATTTGACTTTTTAGACAGCCTCATGAGTACCAACAAATATCAATGAATACTACCAAGCAAATATCCTCTTTTTTATCTATTTTTGTGAAAATTTATTTAATTTGTTATGATTATCCGTTATACTGTCTAATCGCTCTGTCATCCCGCACTTGATGCGGGATTTTTTATCGATCATTGCTGATTATCAATAGATTGCGGGTCAAGCCCGCAATGACAAATTAGGCTTTCAATTTATTTAGGTAAAATAACGGATACTCATTTGTTTTTATTAATAAAAAAAGAATGAATTAAGACATTTCTTTAGCTATATTAGCATTTTGTTGTTGTTGGCAAATATACACAACATTTTTTATTGTGTAAAAACTTATAGCGCTTTATATAAATGTATTTAAAGACTATTACCTTTGCAAGTAAAGATATAATCTTAATTTAATAATAGTCGCGAATGAAAACTCATTGCCTTTTTTTATTGTTCTTGTCATTTTTCAATACTCATAATTTCCAGGCTCAGCAACCGGTAGATTATGTTGATCCATTGATAGATACTCACAAATCACGTTGGTTTTATTTTCAATCAGCTTGTCGTCCGTTTGGGATGGTTAGTCTAAGCCCGGATACAAGGGTTATTGGCACATGGAACTCTGGATATTTGTACGATTCTACCGAAGTTAAATGTTTCAGCCATATACACGATTGGCAATTAGCTGGAATTCCTGTTATGCCTGTAACCGGAGAGATGAAAGGACATTATGGTTTCGAAGCGAATAAATCCTCTTTTTCACACAATACTGAAATTGTAAAAGCGGGTTATCACAAAATTTTTCTTGATCGTTATGGAATCACCGCCGAACTAACTTCCACCAATCGTGTCGGTTTTCATAAATATACATTTCCCTCTTCTGCAAATGAAGGCCATTTGTTATTTGATATTGGAGCTTATTTAGCTCATGGAACAATGGATTCGGCATGTTTTAAGGTGATTGATAACCAAAAAATATCCGGTTATACAATCATGTCGCCAACTTCTCGCAGGAAAAAACCTTGTATTGTTTATTTTTATGCAGAATTGAATAAGCCGATAAAAGAGGCAGGAGGTTGGAAAAAATCAGTAACCGGAACCAAAGAAAAAACGTTGTTGAAAGATACGACATTCATATCCGGCATTGAGACAGGAGGTTATTTGACTTTTGATTTTTCAAAAAAGAAAGATTTATTGGTGAAATTGTCCATTTCTTATGTAAGTGAAGAACAAGCCAAGTTGAATATGAAATCGGAGTTACCTCATTGGAATTTTAACCAAACAGTAAAAGAATCGGCGAATGAATGGAATAAGGAATTGAGTATCATTCAGGTTAAAGGAGGTACAAAAGAACAGTTGACAAAATTTTATACCGATTTATGGCGTTCGTTGTTGGGTCGACATACATTTAGTGACGCAAACGGAAAATACATTGACAATACAGGAGACATTCCGGTTATTCGCCAATTGCCTTTAGATAAAACCGGAAAACCGGTAAGAGCTCAATATAATTCGGATGCATTCTGGGGCTCTGAATGGAATCTGAATATTTTGTGGTCGATGGCATATCCACAGGTTTTGAATGATTTTATTGCCACGCTTGTTGACTATTACCATAATGGAGGATTAATTGCTCGCGGTCCTTCGGGAGGTAATTATACTTACGTGATGGTTGGAGACCAGGCCATTCCTATGATTGCGGCAGCTTACAATAAAAACATCCGGAATTTCGACATTGAAGCCGCTTTTGAAGGTTCTATTAAAAATGCGGAACCTGGAGGAATACGCGATCATGCGGGTTACGAATCAAATCCTAACTTATATATGAAATATTACAAAGAATTAGGATATGTTCCACATGGCGTATTTGAGCAAGGAAACCATAGGGGAACGGCTGCTTTAACTTTGTATTTTGCTTACGAAGATTGGTGTTTGTCACAATTAGCAAAAGCATTGGGAAAGGAAGATATATACAAAACTTATTACGACCGTTCGTTTAATTACAGAAATATTTTTGATAAATCGACAGGATGGATGCGTCCTAAAATGGTGAATGGCGAATGGATGCCCGATTTTTCTCCGGTTGTAAAAGGCTTTAACGCTCCCGGATTTGTAGAAGGAAATTCAGCTATTTTTACCTATTATGTTCCTCAAAATATACCTGATTTAATTAATCTTATTGGAGGCAAAGACGCATTTATCGAAAAACTTTCTACCCAATTTGAAAAAGCGGCTCCATTGCAATGGATAACCGATCATGGCAAACATGCCGAAAATTGGATAGATTATGAAAATCAACCATCATTACATATCGCTCATTTATTCAGTCATGCCGGAGCGCCGTGGATGACACAATATCAGGTGCGGAAAATACACGAAACATTATTCAGTAATACGTCTCCTTATGGAGGATATAATGGCGATGAAGATCAAGGCCAATTTGGTGCGTTGAGTGCATTAATGTCTATCGGATTATTTGATGTACAGGGAGGTGCAAGTATAAACCCCGTTTACGAAATTACAACTCCTCTTTTTGAAGAAATTACAATCAAATTGGATAACAGGTATTATAAAGGAAAAAACTTTAAGATAAAGACGATAAATTTTTCTCCTGAAAATATTTACATACAATCGGCGAAATTAAACGGAAAAGAATTGAATGATGATTTCCGATTTACTCATCAGGAGTTTGCGAATGGTGGTGTTCTGGAACTTCAATTGGGGAATGTTCCGAACAAAAATTGGGGAATAAAGAAATAAGTACAAATATGAGAGTAAGTAAATTAATTCTATTATTCATCTTTTTCGTGATAATTTCAATTCATGGAAAAAAGCAACTAAAATTGACTGTTGATGCCGGAAATTATTCCCGTGAAAATGCAGTTGTTTGTATGGATTTGAACCAAAGTGAATTGGATTTTTTTTCTGAATATAGTGTGTTTGAAGTTGTGAAAGGAAAAGAGATTGAAGTATCTTCTCAGTTAGAAGTATTGCAAGACGGTTCTAAATTATACTGGATTTTATCGGGCAAAACTCCTGAAAAAAGTTTGAGAACATTTATGATAAAAGGGAATAATCGAAAGAAGAAAGATAAATCATCACAATTACAAGTTATAGATAAGGATGGAGGATTGATTATTATGAATGAACAATCGCCGGTATTACAGTATGTTTACAAAACAATTTATCCGCCTCCTGGAATTGATACGGCTTTCAAACGCAGTGGATTTATTCATCCGGTATGGTCTCCATCGGGAGATACACTGACAAACATACAACCCCAAGACCATTATCATCATTTTGGCATTTGGAATCCGTGGACCCGTTTGGAATATAATAGCAAGGTGTTCGATTTATGGAATCTGGGAGATAAAAGAGGAACTGTGCGGTTTGATAAAATTTTAAATATATATCAAGGCGATGTTTTTGCAGGATATAAAGTCTTACAGAATCATTATATTTTTGAGGAATCAGGAGAAAAAAATATTATGAGCGAAATTAGTGATGTTAAGGTTTGGAATTATCCCGGTAAAGCATCTTTCCTTTGGAATTTTGAATCCGAATTAACTCCTAACACAACTCTTCCGGTTATTCTCAAAACTTATAGGTATGGAGGATTTACTATTCGTGCTACCGATTATTGGAATAAAGATAATTGTACCATGATGACATCTGAGGGAAAACAACGTTTTGAAATCGATGGAACCAAAGCTCGTTGGATTTACCTGACTGGTGACAGTCCGAAAGGAGGAAAAACCGGAATCCTTTTTATGAGCAGTCCGTCTAATTACAATCATCCGGAACCATTACGCATTTGGGATGAAAACGCTAATGGGGGTAGGGGAGATGCATTTATAAATTTTTCCCCGACAAAAGATATGGATTGGATTCTTAAGCCGGGGAAAAAACATTCATTGTGTTACCGTATACTTGTTTATGATGGTGAAATTACTCCGGAAAAAGCCAATCAACTTTGGACTGATTTTGCTTATCCGATAACCATTAAAATTGATAAATAAAGTATTGTAGTTTAATCTTTGAAATACATATAAAACATAAAAAATGTAAAAAAAACACACGGTTTGAAATATGGTATTATCTTTGCACACTAATAAAATGCGTACAAATCACACATTAATAACAATCAAAGATGATCATGAGGCGTTTAGTTTTTACTTTTTTATCAGTTTTTGTTTCTTTTTTACTTAAAGCAGAGGGTTCTATTGATTTAAAGACTTATTCATTAAGTCAACCATTGGCAACCGGAATTCCATTGTTGTCGAATCTTCCTACTAATTTTCAAAGCGCTCCTTATTTCCGGCTATTTGTGTATGCAAAATCCGGAGAGACTATTTATTTGGGTTCCAGTAATTTGGGATTAAAAAGTATTGCGTATAAATCCGGTACAAATCCAAATCAAGCGGGAGATATTCCGGCAGATGCTTTTCAGGGAGCAATTAAATACACTTCCCCAACAGGAGCTTCTGTTACTATTACGGACTCTTTGTACAGAATTAATTCGCGAGCGATGGAAACAGCTGGTCCTAAAAAGTTCAATGCCGCCGGTTACAATGCATACGAAATTCCTGTTGCCGGAGACAATGAAGGTATTTGGATAGTTGATTTTTATATTTCCGGCTCAGAACTTTCAGCCCGGGGACTGCCTAAAAACGATGTTTGGGATGTATCCAACAGGACGTATTTTGATTATCAACGTAGATATGCCAATATTTTTGCTTTCGATGTTACTGTAGCTGCATCCGGTAGTGGATCTTCATCTGACATAAAAAAAGGACGTTTATTTTATAATACCATCCCAATGGGTGCAGGAAAACCCGGCGGACAAGGTGCGGATGGTTATCATCTCAGAGTCGGCAATCGTTTTTGGGTATTGACTAAGGACGGATATCTCTATAGTGTAGAACTACCGGATTCCGATCCGAACGGATACCATTTTTCTTCGACAGGATTAGGTGTCAGGGATAAAACGACAAATTTGCCGGTTTACCAATCTACTCCTGCATCGGGGTATAACTACGGAGAAAGTAGTTTGTATAACAAAACTTTTTTCAATCTTCCGGATACAGTAAATTTTCCGTCGTCAACTTCGATTGATAAATCGTATCAAAGTCAGGCATGGTTAAAAAATGCTCATCCAAGGAATGTAATTTCAAACATACAGTATTCTAAAACAACAAAGACCTTTTCATTCACAACGCCGAATATCAGTGGTACTTATAGCTTGATTATAGATATTGATAAAGATGGCGTTTTCGGAGGAACTGATTCTCCCGATAAAGTGTATTCAGGAAATTATGTAACAGGAACAACTGCTATAAAATGGGATGGAACAGATGCGAATGGCAATTCTGTCTCTTTAGAAAGATATAATATTAAGTTGACAACTTTTTTGAAAGAAGGAGAAGTCCATTTTACTTTGTTGAATTATCGAAAAAATGAAGGAGGCATCAAGGTTCAACGCTTGAATGGAATCAATTTACCGGATTATAAATTGTATTGGAATGACCAATATGATGATACTTGGATAGCTAACGGAGCGACATCTGTTTTGCCGGATGGAGATTCCAGCAATGGTTTTAAACACGCATTCGGAGGAGATTCCGGACTTCCCTTGCCCGGAGGTAAAAACGAAGGAGGTTCGACAACAGGAGGAGGCGTTCAAAAATGGATTGACAGTTGGGCATATTTGCCCACAACGCCAACTTCTATTGTTTTTCCCATGCCTCCCGGAGCATTTGATGATTATGTTCAAACATCAGGCATTATCAATATTGATGTTTTGAGGAATGACATAATTGATCCGGAAGACAATGTTTTGTCCATTGTTTCACAGAGTGGAACATTGAATCAAGGTACTGCATCTGTAATCAATTCAGGCATCAATTCCAAAATTAAATATACGCCAAAAGATAATGCTTTTGGTTTAGATTCTCTTCAATATCAGGTAACTACGTCGGGAGTTACAAGTCAGGCATGGGTATATATTCATAATTTACGCGCTAATTTTAATACTTGTGGAAATGAAGATGTAGATATATCTCCGAGACAACTTCCCGGAATAGCGACTACATATTATACGGATAAAGATACTACTAATATAAACAATATAGTCAGTGTGGGAATGCAGGATGTACAGTTAACACGCTATGTCAATACATACATTTATAACATTCCTGTATACAACATGTCAGATGCATTCAATTTCAATATATTGGTTGTCCCGGATAGTCTTGAATGGTTAGGATATTCTTCCGACTGGAATAATCCGTCGAATTGGGTAGATCCTTCAAATTCTTCTAATCATAAAGTCCCGAGAAAGTGTACGAATGTAAAGATTCCTGATGGTAAGAATTTCTACCCAGATCTATCGTCAGGCTTTACATTGCGTAGTGAAGTATATGGAGAGCCTCAATGTGCCCGTATTTATTTTGAACATGGAGGAGAGGTGGCTAAACCATATTTGTTGGATTATGATTTTGCTTTCGTTGAATTAAAATTGGTATCAGATCGATGGAATATGATTTCAGCACCATTGCGGGATATGTATTCCGGAGATTATGCTTTGTCAGAAAACAGGGTGGATCCGATGGTTTTCATGATGCAATATGAAACTACAAATCCGGAAACAGGAATTAATAAAGGTATTGGAAAATGGAGTTATCCTTTCAACACGATGAAAGTACCACTATTCACTGGTTTGGGATATGCTGTATGGGTTGATAATGAAAATAAACGCGACAGTTTATTTTTCTTTCCTAAGACGGCCAAAGAATATAAATATTTTGATGAACAGGGTAATTATTTGAATTATAAAGATACAGACTTATCTCGTTCGAACAACGGACGGTTTGTTTACGAAGAACTGTCGTCAACAGGAACATTCACGGTCAATAATCCTTTGTGGAGTTCAACGCCCGGAGCGTCTTTGATTATCGGAAATCCGTTGATGTCGCACATTGATTTCAATTTGTTCCAACAGCGAAATGCTAATAACATTGCTCCCGGATATAAAATCTGGACAGGAAATTCTACTTTTGTTACTTACATGAAAATGTCGGACGGAAAGGTTGTTCAAACCGGAGATGCCGGAAATGGAATCATATCTCCAATGCAATCATTTTTTGTGGATAGATTGGATACTTATTCCGGAGGACTCACATTTACTCCTGAAATGTCAATCACAAAACCGGGAATGAAATTGCGTTCAATGATAAATTCGAACGGTACGGAATATGATAATGTGTTCTATATAGAAGCGGTCAAAGACGGACAAAGAAGTGGACAAAGAACCGCTATACGTTATGCTGTTGACGGAAAGAACGGATTTGATCCGACTGAAGATTCATATGTTTTGTTTTCTTCATACGTTTATGAAACTCCGGTTTTATATACACTTATAGATGGAAAAGCTGCAGATATCAATACTTTGGGAGATTTGACCGATAAAAAAATAGAGTTAGGAATGCGAACATCCTTGTACGGTAATTTCAATCTGAAAGTAACAGATTTGGATGTGTTCGACCCTAAGTATGACATATTTCTCGAAGACAAACAAACAGGTAAAGTCTTGAATCTACGTGAAAATGCGGTTTATTCATTTGATATCCAAAAAAATAAAAACATATCGGGAAGATTGTTTTTATCCTTTGCTTTGTCGAATCAAATGTCAATCAAAAATCAGGTAGCAGATGATAATATTTTCGTTGAGGTCGAAAATGGAACATTAAATATTTCGTCGAAAGATACAAATATTTCAGCGGTTGAAATTTATGATTTAAATGGCCGGAAAATCTACTCTGAAGCTAATATCGATAACAGCGAATGTAAAATCAATTTGAAGATTTCTCAAAACATTGTCATTGTCAAGGTTTTAACGGCTAATAGTAGTTTGGTGAAAAAAGTAATATTGTAAATTATGTTCAAGTCTAGATATACGAAAATTCTCTTTTTGTTCGTCGTAATAACATTTTCTGCAAAAGCTCAACAAGAGAATGTTTTTATGGAACGAATGCCGTTTGAAGAAAGTAATTCTCTTGAAAACCAAGTGATATTTAATGATAATTATACTCAGGAACGAATGCCTTTTCAACAAGATAATAGCTTGAGAAGCAGATTTTATGCACGTCCTCCTGAAGGAGGGCATGCGTTGGGAGTTCCTGTCAAAGATGATATTATGGCAATTATTTTTTTAAGTATATTATGTCCTATATATAAGATATATAGAGTGAGAAAACAGAAATAAGTAATTTTTATGTTTTCTTCAAAATATTTTATAGAAACGAGGGATATTGTAGTGATTTTTGTGTCATTTATTTTTCAATTTAAGTGTCATGGATTTGAAAATATCATAGAAAAATATGTGTATTGCGGCGTTTTTTGAACCATATTCAATCTGCTTTTTTTGTGAGTTTAGACGCTTTTTTACGAATAGCTTTCATAGTATTTAAATTATAATTATAAAAAGCAACTTGAATTTAAAAATAATTCCAAAACAAAATAAGATAAATAAAGATTAAATAAATTTTTCTTCGATGAAACGTAACTACTCAGGTCAGCACTTTAGGATCTACGGGATTTTACAATTTGGCAATTTCTGCCAACGCATAATACCTTGACCTTCCATTCTTCCTGGCAGTATCAGCGATAGAAAGCAGTTGTGAGAAAGAGTCCGCACC
>JAVBKZ010000079.1:0-12596 GCA_031553755.1 Bacteroidales bacterium
ATAACTCAATAATTGTGAGAAAACAAACTTGCCTGTATTCATAAAATTAGTAGTATACCACTAATTTACGAATTTTCAAATCAAATCAAAAAATCAAAGAACGATTACAATATTCTAAATATCAATCAGTTGTATAAAAATGTCAAAAGTTAACGCAAAACTATTAATTACACATCTCCAAAACCTAAAAAGAAAAAGATGGAGATGGACACAATAATCTATCGTCGGGATGTGGAAATAAATAATGGCTATTGTTCGAAGTCTTGGCAACCATTGAGGGTGTCCAAAAATATTTTCGGACACCCTCTTGAATAGAATAAGCCTTAATTAATCGCAAATATCTACTAAAAACTCGTAAAACGGTTTCATCGAAAGAAAATCATTCGACAATAATTCGGCAAACTCAGCAGAAAACATTTCGTTTCCTACCGGACAGGATTTAATAACATAAGCATCCTTATGTTCGAACCATGGTTGAAAATATTCAGGCAAATCGTTTTTTACCGGACGTTTATAAGTTTCTCCACCTATATTAAATCCTTTCTTGATAGCCGGTTGCGTAATTTCTTTGAATCGTTCGGGTTCGAAAATAATTCGTTCACGCATCCTGTCTAAAATTTTCTTTTTCGAACCATACAATCCCATCCCATACATATATCCTTCTCCTGATATTTCGAAAAAGAATGCCGGAAAGTTTTCCCATTCGGAAACGACCCGTTGGAATGTCATCCACAAATGGGTTTTATATGGCGTTTTATCGGGAGAAAATCGTATATCCCGATAAATCCGGGAAAGCACCCGGTTGGTACGAAAGTCAATTTCCGCATCAATCGCACACATCGCGGGCGTCATAGCCGCAACCAAATCTTTCATCCTGTTTAGAATTTCCTTTTCATAAACAGGTTTATGCTCATCAAACCACGGCTTGTTGTTATTTTCTTTTAAATCTTTAAAAAATTGAATCGTCGCGGGAGTAAAACCGGAAAACATAAATTTAAAATTTATATGACATACTGAAACAAATTGACTCTTGGTCTGTCATATCAAAAAGGACAGAGCGTTTGAATTCGGTTCCCATACTGATTTGTCCGGTCAATGGAAATTCAATTCCGATACCAACATTCGCTCCAAAACCGGAATCCGAACCTCCTGAATTTTTGAAATCAATATTGGTATAATTAAGTCCGACAAGAGGATATAAACGTAAGTTGTAATCTAACGGGAAAAGGTAATGAATATCGGCGTTGACTTCAAAAAGGCTCTTGTTGTGATTTTCGAAAAGATAATTGAAACTTGGCGCCACACGAATACGGTCGTCTAACCCATATTGAAACCTTAGTCCCAATCCGGTATTTTCCAAAACGGTGTTATAAGCCATATTTAAGCCTAAAGAAGTTTCTCCTTTTTGAGCAAAAGAAATAGCGGTAGACGCGATCAATAACGTGATCAATGTAATTTTTTTTTTCATTTTAATAAAAATTAAGTGTGAGTTATAACTTTGAACGAATGCAAATATAACGCTATTGAATGAAAAATTGTTTTAAATTTCAATTTAGAATTATTTTAATTCAGATTTGATATGGCACAAGTAACATCAACATTTTAATTTTTTTAGAAGAATTTTTACGTTGGTATTTTTACCCTCTTTCATTGATATTTTTTTTTATCATTTTCTTTTTCATATCACATATATTTGCGACTGGTATACACACATACAATTGTCGCGTTTACTTATTTTAAAATATATTAATAATTTATTTTTTTTATCATGAAGAGATTTACAAAATTTAGTTTGCTGCTGGTCAGTTTATTGCTGATAGGGATAGCGGGAGTGAAAGCGGAACTCCAAACAGTTTTTAGTATTGATTTTACATCTTCAACATGGGGTAGCACTGCTATAACTGGATCAAATAATAGTGGAAAGGGTAGTAACTTTTCGGATCTTAATTCTAATAGTTATTATGGTTATTGCGGCATCAATCCTACTACTTCGATAACTATTGGGAGTGGTTCCATAACAGGATATTTAGAATTTGGAGGAACTGCTAGATTTTTTTTACTTCCTGCAATCAATTTTATTGATGGAGGAACTGTTACTGTCGAATGGGGATGTACGAGTAATAGATCTATAGGTTTGTTTTTCAGTACGCCCAATACAGCTACAGAAACTGCCACCGATATTACCGGAGACGGAACAAACAAAGGAACAGCGATCAATTATGTTTCACAAAATTTAGGGAATATTGCATCTCAAACATTTACGATAGCTAATACAGTAAATGGTACTAAATATTTACGATTATCTGCCACTAATACAGGTGCTAATCCAAGTGCGGGGAGTGGAACTTATATAAAAAGTATTATAGTTAAAACAAACCCTTCCGGCCCCACTATCTCTCGCACAACAGGAGACGCTGTTGCAACCGGAATGGTAAGTGCCGCGTTAAATCCTATTGTTTTTACTTGGGGAGGTGCCGCTACTGATGCTACTTTAACTTGGTTAGATGCCGCGGGAGGTAATCCGACAGCTGCTCCTACCGATATTCAGGCAACAAAAGCTGTAGGTTCAAAAACCATTACTATTGATGGAACACCAACTTCTGCCCGTACGCTTTATTATTCGGTTGTAGCTACCGATGGAACAAATAATTCAACTCCAACAACAGGTTCCATTGTTATTAGCCCTTATGTAACTCCCGCTCCGAATTTTGAATTAACTTCGGCCGCGTCTACGACTAATCAAGTGGTAAAAGATGGTAACTCGATTGCTAACATCACATATAATATTACTAATGTAAAATCAGTTACAGTTGAAGGATTGCCAATCAGTGTAGATTACATCTTTGTTGCTCCCGTTTTAACCATTTCCGGAATTGCCAATACAGGCCTTTACAAAGCATACGACTATACCATTAAAGCTATCGCTTCAGATGATTATGCTACTCCAAATCAAGTATTCCCTGAAACCGGAACCATCACAGTAAAAGATCCGAATGCGAAAACAGTAGCGTTTTTATATGACGCTTCTGTAGCTTCTACCGCGCTCACTAATGCTAACGGTCTATACAAGTTGGTTATTGAACCAAATTACGATGCAAAAACATTCAATGCGAATAATGGTAATTTTTCAAATGATGATACTAATGATATCCTGGCGGTTGGTAATTATGATTTAATTGTCTTACATGAAAGTTTAAAATCTGGTAATACATTAGCTCTTACTTTAGGAACTAAAATAGATCAATTGCCTATATTAAATACAAAAGCTCACATGTATAGTAAAACTAATTGGCCTGCAGGAGCAGGAAACAACGGAGCTGCCGTTAACACATCGTTATGTGTGAATGAAAGTTATAAAACTCATCCTATTTTTAATGGAGTTGTAATGACAGGAGAAACTAACTCGGTTTCCATGGGTGATGGTATTATTCGTTGGGTAGATGTGACTTCATCTACTACAGGCAATTATATCGCAAATAATAGTGAAGGGACAACTGCTACCGCAGTAGCAATAATTGAGCAAAATAATAATACAGCTGTCGATAACAATAAATATTTATTGATATCACTTAGTGCCGCTTCTGAAAATTTGAATAGCAATGGCGCGCTTTTATTCAAAAACGCGTGTGAATATTTGATGGGATCAACTGTATTTGCAGCTACACCTACAAATATCAACACCATCTCAGGCGACAAAGCTATCGTTTCTGTAAAATACTACAACCTTACCGGAATTGAAGTAAACGAAAATGTGAAAGGAATTATTATCGTTAAAACTATTTACGAAGATGGTTCTGTTTCAACTTCAAAAGTATTGAAATAAACAAAGCCTATTAAAAATAAATCCAAACTGATTAAAAAGAGCCGTTTCCGTAAGGGAGCGGCTCTTTTTTCTTCTTTTCGACCATCCTTATTTTATTTTCTTTTTCTGAATTTTGTAAAAAATTAATTAAAATAAAAGGATAAAAAGATATTATTTGTTAATGAATGATAATAAATCAATACTTTAAAAACTTTTATTATTTCGATTCGGAATTCAGCCTTACATTTGCATTGTAATTAAACAACACACACAAATAAGATAAAGATACACACACATTAAGAACAAAATTAAACACACACAATTAAAAATTAAACAACATGAACACAACAATTAACAACAACAGCGAAAATCAAAAAAAGATCAACGGACAAATCAAAGTTTTCGCATTCATGTCTCTACTTATAGGATACGCGATCGCATCTCACTTTATGGGTAATTTAGTAACAATTTTACAATAAAACCCTTAACCCCTGAAGGAGGATTAACTAAAAGAATTAGAGGCAGCTAGAAGGAGTTAAACGGAGTTATAGGAATCATTCTCAATATTCAACTCTCAACTCTCAATTTTCCACTCTCTACAATTAATACAAATTCACAAACACAAATAAATATCAAAATTATGAAATCAGCTAAATTGTTGGGGATCATATCGTTGTCCCTTTTATTATCATTATTTCTTTTATACTCTTGCGAGGATAACAAAGAAGGAGAAGAATTATTCGAATTACCCAAAGAATCTCAGACAGGAAACAATACTTTGGGATGTTACATTAATGGTGATTTATTCGTAAATTCAAAAAAATCGATATATTGGCAAAGTAATCCGGTTGGAGCTATTTATTACAAAGATCTAAAATTATTGAGTTTAGGCGCCGACGCTAAAAATGGAGGATCTATGTCTTTAGTAGTACTGAATCCGACGGAAAACGAAAAAAAGAGAATCAATGAAGTTATATATTATCCCACTAAAAAAGAAGAAGCTACTTATATTTTCGGAGGAAAAGAAGTCGGTGAAATAACAATAACCAAATTCGACACGATAAATAAAATAGTGAGCGGACAATTCAATTTCTCCGGACGCTCCCGTTTCTCAAACGAATCATTCAAAGCATTAGGCGATTCAGTTGTCCATGTAACTTCCGGACGATTCGATATTCAGTTCGAAATCCGATAGTAGTAAGTATCGTAAATATAAAATAACAAGGCCGAATCACTGATTTCTTTACGAAATTCGTGGTTCGGCTTTGCTATAAATAGGCAAAAAAATAAATATTGTTACTTTATCCCCTCTTAAAAGAGATTTTTTTTTCTACACTCTCCAAAGTATTACCATACCTTTGTATACGTATTATTCCCTTTTGTCTAAAAAATACAAACTAAATATTAAATCAAATTTTTAAACATGAATCCAGACAAAATGACAAAGAACAAATCTACCATGAAAAAGTGGTTTTTGATTACCCTTGTCAGCTTTTTTTGTAGCGCCTCATTATTCGCGCAGACAAAAACAGTGAAAGGAGTTATCAAAGACACTTCAGGCGAAGCTATTATCGGAGCTTCAGTTGTTGTGAAAGGAACCACAGTCGGTACAGTAACCGACATCGACGGAAACTACTCTATCAATGTTCCTGCCGGCGGAAAAACACTCTCAATTTCCTACGTAGGAATGAAACCTAAAGAATCGCCCATCACAGGCAGTGTAATCAATGTTACCTTAGAAGAAAACGCCACCGATTTAGATGAAGTGGTCGTTATCGGATATGGAACAGTAAAAAGAAAAGATTTAACAGGATCCGTATCTTCCGTAGGAGAACGTACATTGAAAGATATTCCTGTTTCTGGAGCAGCAGAAGCTATCACAGGAAAATTGGCTGGTGTTCAAGTTACAACTACTGAAGGCTCTCCTGATGCTGACATAAAAATCCGTGTTCGAGGAGGAGGATCTATAACGGGAGATAATACACCATTGTATATTGTAGATGGCTTTCCTGTTAATAGTATTAATGATATTTCTCCTTCAGATATTCAATCTATCGATGTATTGAAAGATGCGTCTTCTACTGCTATCTATGGAGCCAGAGGAGCTAATGGCGTTATCATTGTAACAACCAAAACGCCTAAAGAAGGAAAGTTTTCTATCAGTTATAATGGATATGGTGGATTTAAAAAAATCGCGAAAACATTGGATGTGTTAAATCCTTATGAATATGCAAATTGGCAATATGAACAAGCTGTTTTGCAAAATAAAGTAACAGACCAATATGTAAGCTATTTTGGAAATTACCGGGATATGGATATTTATAAATCTATCAACGGATCTGATTGGCAAGATGAAGTATTCGGACGTACCGGATCAACTTTCAATAACAATATCAGTATCACCGGAGGTTCTGAAAAAGTAAGCTATAATTTCAGTTATAACAGAATTGACGACAAAGCTATTATGATGGAATCAGATTATTACAGGAATAACCTGAACCTAAAATTAAATATCGATCCATTAAAAGGTTTGAAACTTTCCCTGAATGGACGTTATTCTGAGACCGGGGTAAATGGAGCAGGCGCTAATGAAACTAAAAATGGAAAAGAAACATCTTCTGATACTCGCCTTAAACAATGTGTAATTTACACTCCAATATCAATGAGAAACATTGCTTCTGATTCTGACGATGAGGAAGTTGTTGGAAATCTTTATCCTCCGACACAAGTAGTTAAAGATAATTATAAATATAAATATGATAAACGGTATAATTTCAATGGAAGTATTTCTTATGAATTTATCAAAGGTTTAGTAGCAAAAGTCGAATTTGGAGTTGATGACCAATACACGGGAGAAGACCGTTATTATGGTGCATCTACGGATTATTTAAAAAACAAAGCGGTATTAAAAACAGGTGCTGCGATTATGGTTACCAATTCGGAATATAGAACTACAAGAAATACAAATACAATTTCGTATGATAAAAAAAATATATTCGGAAAAGATCACAATCTTTCTTTAATGATTGGGGAAGAAACTATTAGTTTGTCAAAAACGACTCAAACAAAAACGACAGAAAATATGCCATGGATGTTTACTCCTCAAGAAACATTCAAATATACAGCAGCTGGAGTTACAACATCTTTTGATAATTTTATAAGCCCGGAAGACAATCTTTTATCATTTTTTGGACGTATAAATTATGATTATGCCGGAAAATATCTTGCTACTGCAACTTTCAGGGAAGACGGATCTTCCAGATTTGCACCCGGAAGTAATCAATGGGGATTTTTCCCTTCTTTGGCTTTAGCTTGGAGAATATCTGATGAAGAATTTCTTAAAAGCAGCAATGACTGGCTATCTAATTTAAAACTGAGATTGAGTTATGGTACTGCTGGGAATAATAACATTGATCGGAATTATGAACCTTATTACAAAATTTCTACCACTAACTATTTAAATGTAGGTACTTCTTATTGGAATTTAGGTTCTAAATTATATAATCCTGATTTAAGATGGGAGACTACCTACACTCGCAATGCCGGAATTGATTATGGTTTTTTTAATGGACGGATAAGCGGTTCTGTAGATTTGTATTATAATACAACTAAAGATTTATTAATTGATTTTCCAACCTCAGGAACGGGTTATGGTACTCAACCTCGAAATATGGGAGAAACTTCAAATAAAGGTATTGAATTTGCCATTAACACTGCTATTATCGACAAAAAAAACTATGGATTAGATTTTAATTTCAACATTGGATTTAATAAAAATAAAGTAGAGAATTTGGGTGGACTCCAAGAAATTTCAGCAGCATCAGGATGGAACGCATTAATAACTACAGATTATAAGGTGATGGTAGGAAACTCTGTTGGCCGAATGTATGGTTATGTGACAGATGGGTTCTATACTGTTGATGATTTTGATTATGTAAATGGTAAATGGGTTGCAAAAACGGGAGTTGTAGACAATAGTGGTAATACTGGAGTTGCATGGGGACCAGGAGCTTTAAAATTGAAAGACATAAAAGCCGATGGCGTAATTGACGCAAATGACATGACAATTATCGGAGATGCTAATCCAAAAGCATCGGGAGGATTTTCTCTAAATGGTCACTACAAAGGATTTGATTTAGCTGCCAATTTTACATTTGTTTACGGAAATGATATTTACAATGCAAACAAAATAGAATTTACATCTAATAATAATGCAAATTATAAATATCGTAATATGACAACCGACATGGGTTCAACAGTTAGATGGACAAATATAGATAATTCAGGAGCTTTAGTAACTGACCCTGCCATTCTTGCTACGCTAAATTCAAATGCATCCATTTGGTCTCCTAATTATAAATATTTATTTCATTCATGGGCGGTTGAAGATGGCTCTTTTTTGCGCTTGAATAGCTTGACAATCGGATATAGCTTGCCAAAATCTCTTATTAGTAAAGTGCCTTTACAATTGGTTCGATTTTATGCTACCGGAAGTAATTTATTTGTGTGGACAAAATATTCAGGATATGATCCGGAAGTTGATTCAAGGAGATCTACCCCTTTAACTCCAGGAGTTGATTATTCTGCTTATCCTAAAAGTATTGGGTGTAATTTTGGTGTAAATATAACATTTTAATGAGAATATTTAGATTATGAATAAAATATCATATATTAAATTAACATTGCTATTAGTATTATCCGGATTAATGGGTTCTTGTGAAGATTATCTTTCTCCTGAAGTTGAATCACAAAAAAGTCCGGAACAAATATTTTCCGATGCAGGTTTTACTAATAGTGAAATTATAGGCATATATAATGCAATGACGGAAAATCGCTCTTATCGTAATCGTCTGATTGGTTACATGGGAGTAAACACGGATATTGAAACACAAAGTGGTTCTAAATCGGCTTCTGTTTCTACTAATGATAGAAAAACATTAGCAGTATATCTTGCATCTTCTGAATTAGCAGACGGATTCAATGATAAAGATGGTGGAGATCCATGGAGTAGAGTATATGCCTGCATTGACAGAGCCAATCAAGCAATAAATTATATACCTACTTATAGTAGTATAGACCCAAATATCAATCCACAAATGGCTTGTTATTATGGAGAGGCTTTAACTTTAAGAGCTTTTTTCTATTTTGATTTGATTAAATTTTGGGGCGATGTCCCTGCCAGGTTTGATTTAATGAATTCTAATAATCTTTATGTATCTAAATCTGATAGAGATGTTGTTTATAATAAAATTCTTTCAGACTTATCTGTTGCTGAAGAATTAGTGCCTTGGGCAGATAAAATACCAGCAGGTACAAATACAACTCAGCGTGTTAGCAAAGGATTTATAAAAGCGTTAAAAGCTCGTATCGCACTCCAATATTCAGGATACTCATTAAGGAAAAAATCAGCAACCGATTATCATATCGTTCGCACAATTCCTGATGCAAAAAGAGATTCGCTATATCAAGTAGCAAAAAAAGCGTGCGAAGATGTAATTGTGATGGAAGGAACATCTTCCGGATATAAATTGATGAATACATTCGAAGATTTCTTCAGAAACCAATGTCAAGATGACGTAAGTTCAGGAAAAGAAGCGATTTTTCAAATGCCTTTTTCTTCAACACGAGGAGAATATATGTCATATTTGGGCCTAAGACACGAATTTGAAGCTAAAAAATATGACCAATGGGTTGGAAATGAAAATACTCCTATGACTATCAAAAATGAAGTTAGCGTAGTACCTTCTTTTTTCTATGATTTTGCTTCATCTGATACCCGTCGTGATGTAACAATCGCTCCTTTTAAATGGAAAGATGGCGTACAAGTGATGACAAGTGTCAATGTATTTAATTTGGCGAAATGGAGACCAGAATGGGGCAAACGTGTATTTACCAGCAATGATGATGGGATCAATTTCTGTGTAATTCGTTATGCCGATGTATTGTTAATGTATGCTGAGGTTCTCAATGAATTAGAAGGTCCGGCTAATGCCATAAAATATTTAGAACAAGTAAGGAATCGAGCATTCAATGGTAATAGTCGGATGGATTTGATAGCAAGTAAATATCCAAACTATGTTTCAGATAAAGAACAGTTTTTTAACGCGTTAATTGATGAAAGAGCTTATGAATTTTGTGGAGAAAATATTCGTAAATGGGACTTAATGCGTTGGGGTATTTTGAAAGAAAGAATGGATCAGGCCAAATTGAATCTGAATCAATTAAGAAATAGTGGAATAGGACAAGGTGACATGGGAACTTATGCTACAGTACCTAATACTGTATATTGGAAATGGAATGCAGATGCACAAACTATTGCTATTTACGGATTGAACAGAACTGATACAGATATTTCTGATAAAACGACAGCTAATGGTTGGAGTAAAAAATCTTGGACAAATGCGACAGATTCGGGAACCGGTAAATATCTTTTAGATAAAGATACTTATGTAGAAAAAACTATTTATCAAGCAAATCCCGATGAAAATCAATTATTGCCAATCATGAGTGTTGTAATTACAAATAGCCAAGGAAGTCTTACAAACGATCCTTTGACAAATTGGACACCTTACGCTGAAAAAATAAAACAATAAATATTATGAATAAATTATTTTTAAAATATTGCTTTGCCATTGTTGCTTTATCAGCAATGTTATTCACAAGCTGTAAGGATGATGAAGAAGCCTTACAACAGTCTCGCCTCTTTATGCCTATTTCGATGTCTGTAGATACAACATCAACAAGCGTAACTGTGAAATGGAAACCATTTTCTACTGATTTTCAAGGGCCTACAAAAGGATATGAACTATTGGTTTCTGACGATCCTACGTTTCCTATAGGATCAACTCAAACTTACCAATCCACAGAACCATTTTATACAATAACTTCCGGACCGGTAATTGAAAATACAGAAGTATACGATTTTTATGCGAAAGTACGCGCTATTAGTGAAAACACGGCTACAGGGAATTCTCAATTTACAGAGGCTTTTATGTTTACTCCTTATAGGGAAAATATTTTTAACTCTGTAAGAAAAGAAGATATTTCTAATTCATTTATTGTCTTTAGGTGGAAACCCGATGTAGGAGAAACAACTGCAGATGTCAAGAAAATCGTATTAAATTTTCCTGATGGTTCTTCACATGTATATGCAATATCTTCTGAGGAAAAAGAAGCGAATAAAAAGCAAATTAATGGTTTAGAAGCAGTTTCAACGTACACTGCATATATTTATAATGATACAAAAAGACGTGGTCGTTTGATGTCTACGACTCGTTCAGCCAACGAAATAATTGTAGATCCTTCTGATTTTCTTGATCAAGTTAAAAATGTTCAGCCTGGATGGATACTTCGTTTGAAACCGGGAAATTATGATTTCTCAACATCAACTGTTACTATCAATAAGTCAATTTCACTTGAATCTTATGCAGATGAAGCTCCAATTCTTTCTATAGGTAAATTTGCGTTAAGAGAAACCATAGGTAAGTTTTCTTTAAATGGTATTACATTTACAGGTAATGGTACAACTTCGGATTTTATAGAAATGTCTAAAGCTGATGATGCAAATGGAATAGGAGAATTTGTAAGTATTGATTCTTTAGTAATAGAAGATTGCTCTATCGGAAACTTTACTAAATCGTTTATTATTTATTCAAGTACTGCAAATTTAAATACAGCAACAATTAAGAATATTTTGATTAACAATAGTATTATTCATGATGTCAATGCTAATGGTACTCAAGGAGCTCAAGCTATTGATTTAAGGAACTATATTGCTCAAAATATAAAAATCACAAAATCAACATTCTATAATCAAGGAAGAACTTTGTTACGTATGGGTGCTGCGGATAAGGATCAAAAATTTGAGTTATCAAATTGCACATTCTATAATTATTCTCCGGGAACTCAATATCTAATTGATTTTACAGTTTCTGCGAATTTCGGTGTTTATGTAATTAAGAATAATATTTTTGCTAAAACATCTACATCAGGAAAAGGTTTCAGAATTGGAGATAAAGATAGTGGAGCAACAACGGAATATTCTTATAATGATGAATATGATGTTAACTATTCCGGAAATGCTACACCTACAGTAACTTGGACCGAGACTAAAAATATCTTGAAACAAGATCCTGCTTTTGTTGATCCTGCTAATGGTAATTTTACATTGCCTAAATCTTCTTCTTTAAGAACTGCAGCAAGCAATGGAGGTCCATTAGGAGATCCAAGATGGGCTAAATGATGGATTGAAATGATAAAAAAATGGGATGTTTCTATTCAATGAAACATCCCATTTTTTTGCTATCGACAGTTTTTTATGAATTTATTGAATTTCCTTTAGTACATGACAAAAAATAAATAACTTACAGATATTCAGTAAAATAGTTGCGAATTTATTAGGATGGAACCTTAATAATCAGTATCTTAGAGGAAAACTTCCTACGGTTTACTCTACATTATGACTACTAAGGTTCAGGACAAAAATACAAAATTGATTGCAGTATTACTCAATCATTTCGGGGAAAATATGAACTTAGCCCGAATAAAGTTCTTTGGCATGTTTATTTGTGCATTATGCAAGGTTCAGACTGTTGGGTTTGAAAAATTGGCAGTCGCCTTTGAAAGCGGTTCAAAAAGCGAATCCAGTTTACGAAGGATTCAACGTTTTATGGCCGATTACAAATTAGATACAGACTTGATTGCCCTGTTGATTTTTAAGCTATTGCCTCACAAACCACCTTTTCGATTGGCATTAGATAGAACGAACTGGAAATTTGGATCAACCAATATTAAT
>JAVBKZ010000042.1:0-59539 GCA_031553755.1 Bacteroidales bacterium
ATGCATTGCTGTTAATCCGATTTTTTGATAAGTTCGGCATTTCCCCGAACAAGCCCAAAAATCAACAAATTTTCAAAGAACTCTTATTATTTGGCGCTAAAGCCGCGTAAATAATTACTAATTTTGAACGAACTATTGATAATAAGCGTTTGGCATTACTGATAGCAATATGCACCCAAGGTAATAATTTCCCGATTTGTTGTTTTGGAATAACTTTAGGGCAATGTCCAGCTACCAAATCTTTCAAATTAGTGTATGACGTGGAATTATCCGAATCAATCTTTGCATCTTCGTTTATATGCCGTTTTACTGCTGTATCTATTGTTTCGGATTGTAAATCATCTATGACGACCATTTTCAAATGCCCGGCTTTGCGCCCTTTGCCTTTTTTTAGTTTTTTGTCCTTCAACGGGTTTGCTTTCTGCCATGACAACTACTTTTGTTTTGCGTTGGCTGCCCCGTCCGCGTTTTAAGGGCTCGTCTTTATTTTCCGCTTCTGTTGTAAAGAAGCCTTCATCCAACTCTACAACTTCTGTCAACTCATATAAATCATCCCGTTGACCCATCACATCCCTAAGTTTATGAAGCATTAGCCAAATAGGCTCGTATCGTTTATGACCCAACTGGCGTTGAAGTTCTGCTGCCGAAAAACTTTTCTTCGTACTTGTCAATAAATGAATCGCGATAAACCAATACCGGAAAGGAAGATGCGAGCCGTGAAGGACTGTATGGCTACGTAAACCCTGACGTGTCCTGCATTGTTACAAGATTTCGTGTCGGTTTGCCGTTATCGTGGCAGGGTTCGAAGCTGGAAAATTCCTGCCGAAAGAAGTCATGAAACTGACATCGACTTACGTAATCATGTCGCAACCCCTGAACGAAAAATATATCTGGCATGGCCACAGCCTTATTTGGGAAACGGAAGAGCCCTATCTTTATATCCACACTGACAACGGGAACCGGATTCTCGTGGGAGGTGAAGACGTCGATTTCAAAAATCCCGTAAAACGAGATAGCCTGTTAAGGAAAAAAACAGAATTATTAGAAAAGAAATTCAAAAAACTTTTCCCTCACATCCCCTTTGTAACCAATATGGCTTGGTGCGGTACATTCAGTTTCACGAAAGACGGATTGCCGTTTATCGGCAGTTGGCCCGGCCGCAAAATGTATTGTATGCATTAGGATATGGAGGTAATGGTATCACATTCAGTATGATCGCAGCGCAAATACTAAAAAACAAAATATCAGGAATCAAAGATGAAAGAGATGCTACATTCGGTTTCGAAAGGCTCAAAATTTAACTACCAGTACGTATTTTCCATATCTTTAAGATATAAAAAAATTAAATCGAATTGAAAATTTTTCTTAAACGATGATTTCGCTTGCGTTTATCCTTCAAAATGTTTAATATTGTACCCCATTGGCTATCATTTAAGTCGATCTGGTAAGATTTATTCATTTTCTTTTATTCTATTTTTAAATAGTAAATACAATTTATGATATATTACAGTACTAATAAGCAAACTCAGGCTGTCTCTTTACAAGAGGCCGTAGTTAAAGGTTTAGCAAGCGATAAAGGTTTATATATGCCTGAAAAAATCAAGCGGTTACCTGATTCTTTTTTTGAAAATATAGAAAATTTATCCTTTCAGGAAATTGCTTATACAGTTGCCGATGCTTTCTTCGGAGAAGATATCGAATCTGAAACTTTAAAACAAATTGTTTATGATACGTTGAACTTCGATACTCCGGTCGTTAAAGTCAAAGACAATATATATAGCCTGGAACTGTATCATGGTCCTACTTTGGCATTTAAAGATGTCGGAGCACGGTTTATGGCCAGGCTGCTTGGTTATTTCATCAAAAAACAGGGTTTAACAGATGTAAATGTTTTAGTGGCGACTTCGGGAGATACAGGAAGCGCTGTGGCTAACGGATTTTTGGGAGTTGAAGGAATAAAAGTTTTTGTCCTTTATCCCAAGGGAAAAGTAAGTCCGATACAAGAATGTCAGTTTACTACTTTGGGACAAAACATTACGGCTTTAGAAATTGACGGCACATTCGATGATTGTCAAGCTTTGGTGAAATCGGCATTTATGGACGAAGAATTGAATCAAAAACTCTCATTAACTTCTGCCAATTCAATCAACGTCGCTCGTTTTCTTCCACAAGCATTTTATTATTTTTATGCTTACGCGCAAATGAAAAAACAAGGCAAAGCCGACAATTTAGTTATTTGTGTTCCAAGTGGAAATTTCGGGAATATAACAGCCGGTTTATTTGGTAAATTTATGGGATTGCCCGTCAAGCGATTTATCGCGGCAAACAACCGCAACGATATCTTCTTTGAGTATCTGAAAACAGGAGAATACAATCCCCGTCCATCAATAGCGACAATAGCCAACGCTATGGATGTAGGAGATCCAAGCAACTTCGCGAGAATTTTGGATTTATATAAACACAGTCACGAAGCTATTTGCGCGGAAATTTCGGGATTTCGTTATTTAGATGAAGAAATCAGGAACACTGTAAAAACATGTAAAGAAGAAACCGGATATTTACTCGACCCACATGGCGCTTGTGGTTATCAAGCGTTAATCGATGGATTGTCAGACGAAGAAAACGGTGTTTTTCTGGAAACTGCCCATCCTGCTAAATTTTTGGAAACTGTTGAAAGTATTATTGAAAACAAAATAGAAATTCCACAGAAACTACAAGTTTTTATGCAAGGAAAAAAGCAAAGCATCGAACTTTCTAAAGATTTTGCAGATTTTAAATCCTTTTTGAAAAATATTTAAATCAAGGAAAGTTTTATACGGTTTTATCAAAAAGCCAACTAATCATTGCAAATTAGTTGGCTTTTTATTTAAGAAATATTTTCTTCTATTTTCAATAAACCACTTTCATTGCCTTATTATTATCTATTCGAATCAAATAAGTTCCACGAGCAAATCCCGACATATTGAAATCATTTATACCTGAATATATAATCCGTCCCGCGATATCAAATATTGCTATTTTTAGATTTTCAGGATTGTATACGATTCCATCACTAAAATTAACCGTATTCAAACGAATGATTTTTTCATTTGTCGAACTATTAATCAAAGAAATATAGAAAAGATTGATTGCCGCATTTCCTTTTGTTATTTCGTGGGATCCGGCGGTAAGTTCTACCGTTGCTTTACCTTGAGAATCTACTG
Organism: Bacteroidales bacterium; assembly: GCA_031553755.1. Classification (GTDB taxonomy): domain Bacteria; phylum Bacteroidota; class Bacteroidia; order Bacteroidales; family Azobacteroidaceae; genus JAIRVZ01. The sequence goes on from JAVBKZ010000042.1 coordinate 3,204, forward strand.
CGTATTCAATGCCGTTAACTTTCACAGTTTTACTGCCTTCCGCAAATATCAATGTCATTGTCATCGGATTAGCAATAGCAAACGAAACTTTTGTAGAAGACTCCATTTTTAAGCAAATAGAGTATGTCGTACCGTTAACAGTTACAGAACCTTTACTGTCGGAATAATTTCCAGAAATGGTAAATGCTGAACTTGAAGGTGTCTTACCTGTAAAATGACACACAAGGTTTCCTTCAATGTTTCCCGGATCTTCTGGCTCTGGTTCTTCTCCTCCACCTTGATTCCCTACTCCTTGTATTGCAACTAAAGAAGATTTATAATTGGTAATTGCCGTTTTTAACGCGGTATTTACATCCGAAGAAGAATCATCTACACTGTTATTGAAAGTCCATGTAAAATCGCCTTGTTGCATACGTCCTGCTCCATATTGTCCTTTTACGATCGCCGGAACATCGGCCGCGGCGTCTGCCGTATATGTATACATTTTATTATTATCTGTATCAAAATTATTATAAGTGGTACCTCCTACAAGAGTCTTGTATGCGGAAGGAACTACTTCATTTCTCGTTTCGGCTTCATAACAATCGAAATTAGTCGCGGAAGTTTTGTGTGTAGTCCACTTGAAATTACCTGATTTTTCAACAAAAACATTTCCGTAAGTCTTAATCATTCCTCCATCTTCTCCGGAAAATGTTCCATTGTTAACACCATTTGATATGTCAGTCCCCTGTAAAGAAATCATCATTGGTTTATTAACATTGCGGAAATAATTACTTTCAACGAATATACTGGAACCCATAGTAGCTCCGACTCCGTATTTAGAAATTCCGTCAAAATAATTATTGTATACGTGTACGGTCATTGTCCGCACACGTGGGTGACGTGAATCCGAATGATCAAACCAATTGTGATGATAGCTTATATAACTTTCCGGACTTTCCGTACCCATGCCACAAAGCGACATTTTTCCTGAATCCCAGAAGTGATTATAAGAGAAAGTAAGATATTTGGAATCACCTTTGCAATCTAACGAACCATCTCCTTTGGCTTGATCGGAAGCGCTACCTGTTTTGCCATAGAAAAAATCGATATTATGTACCCAACAGTTACTATTATCAGTATCTATGGAAATACAATCATCCATACAAAGCATAACTGCAAAATTTCTTAACTCTACACTTTTACAATTTCTCATTAAAATACCGAATCCTCTGATTGTAGCATCATTTCCTATACCTTCGAGGGTAATATTCATTACACTGTAAGCATTTTTTCCTTTGATTTGCAGTCCTTCCGCACTACTGGAAAAATCGTCCATATCTGCCGCTTCAATTGTACCAATTATACGAATACTTATTGGAGTGGTATCTGTTCCTTTTTGGTAAGCATCTATAATCGCCTGTAATCCGGTACAAGCAGTACCTCCCACCGTGCAAGTTACAGTTTTAGCGGTTTTGGAAGATACATAAATTACCCGGGCTCCACTTTTCAATGTTCCGTCATTTTTATATGCTCCAATATCTGAATAGTTAAAATGGGCAAATCCACTGCGATCGTGGGCTTTTACTGTTATTGAAGATGAAATTGCACTTTCAAATTCCACATTTTCGCTGTTTACAGCTTTTACTGTTATCGTGTAGTTGCCGGCTTTTAATCCCAATACATCAGCACGATAGTATCCGGTATACTGACGAATCAATTGGTCATCAATTTTTTTATCGGTTATACCTTCTCCACTATAATAAACATTGTATTTTATTGCATTGGCAACTGGCTCCCATGTAACATAAGCTGTTTCAAACCAAGCTGTTTGTTGAGTTAGAATTAAAGCATTTGCTTTTTCTGAAATAAAGAAAATCAGCAATAATGAGAATAAAAGAATGTTTTTCATTTTTATTTTTTAAAGAGTTAGTATGTTAGCATTTATAATACTTAATATTTTTCACAAAAGTAGATAGCTTCTTTCGAATTTGCCGAAAAAAACGTACCATTCTATGTATATAAAAGTACCATTCAATCAAAAACATTATTTTATAATTAAAAAGAAAGTAGTATAGTTACCCTTATTCCATTTTTGTCAATTCCGGCGTTATTCAGGTAAGTAAGCCTTCTCACATAATCGAGACGCAATATTTTAAAAATATTTTCGATTCCGAACGACATTTCCATATAAGGTTGTTTGTTCATCTGGTATGAATTTTCCGGAAATAGGAATAAGTCCGGGTTATAATCCGGATTGTTTCCTTTAGATAAACCTCCATATAAGGCTTTAAAAGAAAGCACTTCTCTTAATTTTAATCTTTGAATGTACGGAATATGGTTAAAAAAATAGCCTTCCGGTTTATAAGTTAAATCGGCGGAAACGTATTTGTCATTAATAAATTCTAACGCATTCATTAAGCTATAAGACTCTGGAAGAATGGCGTAAGTTTGATTCGCATCAGGAAGAATCAATAAAGGGAAAGGCACTTCGCCCCATATTCGTCCGGTTTTCAGGATTGTTTCCAAATATCCGTAAACAGATATATTAATTTTTTTCTGCACGGAAAATTCGGCGAAATAATAATTATATTCTCCTCCTAAATATTTTTTTAGTCCAAGGCTTTGTGTCAGAGCAAATACCGGTCCTTCCTTCATCAACATGATTCGAGAATCTCTTCCCGGATAAAATTTTTCATTGAAAGCAAAACGTAAGCTCAATCCGATTTCCGAAGCTTTGTATTTATCAATATCAATGATATCGCCATCGGCTGTTTTTTCTTGAAAACGTAAAACTCCCGCGGCTTTTTCATCCCACGATTTATTCCATATTTTCCAATAAAAACCATTAGTATATTCTTTTTCATAAGAAAAATCTATTTCTTTTTTATATGTCATTTTACCTGCATTTCCCCGTTTGAACGAAAAGAAAAAATTATCAGGTTCAGCGTAAAAATAGGTTTGTCCGGGAACCCGCGTATCATATTGATATGTTAGGGAAAAATTATTTTTAGGATATTCATTTTCATGAAATAACTTATCTGTCAAAGAATATGTAGCTGTTCCTGAATATTTAAATAACTTATCTTTGGTTCCATAAGCTCCATAACCTTTTAGAAAAAAACGGTCGTTGAGTTTGGCTGTTGTACGTCCGCCTAAACGAAAGCGAAATCCCTCTACATCATTACTGCTCAACATACTCCAAACCGGACCAATATCGAATTTACTTGTCCGGGCGGATTTTCCCGTATGGGCATAATTAGAGAACAATATTTGAAACAATTGAGTTACAATATTATAAATACCTTTGTGTTCTAAATCAGAATTTAACTCTTCTATTTTATTTTCTCCCGCGGAAAGAGGAACATACCTCAGTTTTTTCCAAGCGATTTCGGAATAATTTCCGGCTTCAGGAAGAATTGAGACTTCGTTATTGCTACTGAATTTTATTTTTTCATTTTGAATAACATTATAATTTTTGAAACTTCTTTCATTTTTGGCAAGTACCTGATAATATAATTTGAATATGGAAAAATGGATATTTACATTGTCTTTTGTTTTGGCTAATATTCCGGAAGGAAGCGGATTAAATTCTTGTACTATTTCCAATCCGGTAATGAAATTAATATTGGCTTCGGGTGTTGAATGAAGAATTACTTTACGGATAAAGTTTCGCGTAGAATCGGCTTCAATCCATAATTCTCCGGTAAAACAGAGGTTATAAGGATTTTTAGGCATAAAAGACAACCTGACGCATTGAGTATCGTTATAGTTGGTATCGTTTTTTATTTCATAATCATAAAAAGAAAGGGCGTGTTTACTTATCGGAGAAATGAATTGTTTGAATAATAAATTGATTTCGTCATTAAAAATATTAATTTGTTCAAAAGCGCTTTGCCTGAGGGCATCAATAGATTCACTCTGTATTTTTTCATCAAGTCCCTCGTGATTGATTGCTTTTATGATACTTTTTTTGGTATCGTTTTTTTTATTCCGGTATTCGTCAGAAAGAGTTTCCCTAAGTGCGAAAGTGATGGATTTTCCGTTAGCGACATTGGTTGTATCTATATAATCAAATAAAAAATTAAACTTTTTATTTTTAATATCTTGGTTTAAAAAATTTTCAGGAAGTTTTTTTAGGACGAAAGACAGTTTTTCGTATTGTTCAAACTGATAATAATCATCGTTTTCAATATAATTACTGTCATTTTGGAGAATCCGTTTTTTTACAAAATTCCCGACATCACCAGATTGGGCTTTTGCCGGAATAATGATGCAAAAAAATAGAAATCCGATGATGATTTGTTTCATGAGTATAGTGAATAAATAATGGTAAACAGTGAATAGTAGCTTTAATTCTAATCAGTTACTCACTGTTTACCACTTACCACTCACTATTTTAGTCTGCTATTAACTTACGATAGCGCATTCGCTTGGGTTCTACATTTCCCAATCTCATTTTTTTATTTTCTTCGTATTCGGAATACGAACCTTCGAAGAAAAATACTTGAGAATCGCCTTCAAAAGCTAATATATGCGTACAAATACGATCTAAAAACCATCTGTCATGAGATATAACAACTGCGCAACCCGCAAAGTTTTCCAGACCTTCTTCCAACGCGCGTAAAGTGTTTACATCAATGTCGTTGGTCGGCTCGTCGAGAAGTAACACATTGGCTTCGGATTTCAATGTCAAGGCCAAATGCAAGCGGTTTCTTTCCCCTCCGGAAAGTATTCCGCATAATTTTTCCTGATCTGCTCCGGTAAAATTAAATCTTCCGAGGTAAGCGCGTGAATTCACTTCTTTTCCTCCAACACGGATAAATTCGGTTCCTCCCGAAACAACCTGGAAAACGGTTTTATTCGGATCGATTTCGGCATGACTTTGGTCTACATAACCTACTTTCACGGTTTCTCCGACATCAAACGTACCTTTATCCGCTTTATCTAATCCCATAATCAAACGGAACAATGTTGTTTTTCCGGCTCCGTTAGGGCCGATAATTCCGACAATGCCGTTTGGAGGAAGCATAAAATTCAAATCGTCGTATAATAATTTATCTCCGTAGGCTTTTGCTACATGTTGCGCTTCAATTACTTTATTACCTAAACGTGGTCCGTTGGGAATAAATATTTCGAGTTTTTCTTCCCTTTCTTTCACGTCTTGATTCAACAATTGTTCATAAGAATTCAAACGAGCTTTTCCTTTAGCCTGACGGGCTTTCGGAGCCATCCGCGACCATTCCAATTCCCGTTCGAGGGTTTTCCTGCGTTTGCTTGCCTGTTTTTCTTCCTGGGCCATCCGGGTTGTTTTTTGTTCCAACCACGAAGTATAGTTCCCTTTCCAAGGAATGCCCTCTCCCCTATCCAACTCAAGAATCCATCCGGCAACATGGTCAAGGAAATAACGGTCGTGAGTAATACAAATAACGGTTCCTGCATATTGTTGTAAATGTTGTTCTAACCAGTCGATCGATTCCGCGTCTAAGTGGTTGGTCGGCTCATCGAGCAACAATACATCAGGTTGTTTAAGAAGCAAACGGCACAAAGCCACACGACGTCTTTCTCCTCCCGATAGCGTTCCGACAAGTTGATCTTCCGGAGGACAACGCAAGGCATCCATCGCGCGTTCCAGTTTACTGTCTAAATTCCACGCGTCGGTAGCGTCAATTTTATCTTGTAATTCGGCCTGACGCGCAAACAAAATATCCATCTTATCCGGATCTTCATAATATTCCGGTAATCCGAATTTTTCATTGATTTCTTCGTATTCTTTGAGTGTATCAACAATTTCCTGAACACCTTCCTGAACGATTTCTTTAACTGTTTTTGTGTCGTCTAATTTAGGTTCCTGCTCTAAATATCCGACGGAATATCCCGGAGAAAAAACCACATCTCCCTGGTATTCTTTTTCAACTCCCGCGATTATTTTAAGCAAAGTCGATTTTCCTGATCCGTTCAACCCGATAATCCCGATTTTAGCTCCGTAATAAAACGAAAGGTAAATATTTTTTAAAACTTGTTTTTGAGGAGGGAAAATTTTATTGACTCCCACCATAGAAAAAATAATTTTTTTGTCGTCTGCCATGATTATATTTATATGATTGATATCTTAAGATTACTTACTCAAACTGACCGTTTAGTAATTGATTTTTGTTAATTCGTTCTTCCAATATTGTAACATACTTAGAAATAAGTTGAATTTCTTCTTTATTTTTCTTGTTATTTATTTCAATTAATATTTTCGTTGTTTGGGCTAATTCCAAGGCTGAATCAAAATCATCGCGCATTTCATAAGAAATTGCTAAGTTATAAGCCAAACGAGCTTTCTTTAGCGGATTTTTTTCAGAACCATATAAACTATTCCATATTTCGCTTGCTTCTATCCATTTGTTATCTTTCGCATATACAAGCGCTTCTTTCATCCGGGATTCGTAGTTAGTAAAAAGGAAACGGCTTTCTCTTTTCCAAGAAGGCACGATGTAATAGACAGCTTTTTCTCCTATGTATGAAGCAGCTTCCCTTACCATCACATTGGGAATTACATAATATATATTTAACGAATCATTATCGATTTGTGAATTATAATATAAAGTATCAGTTAAAGAAAAGCTATAAACAGGATTTTCCGTATTTTTCAAGTAGATGTTACACACCATGTCTACAATTGTCTTTGTATTTACAAAAGTATAAAAAGGTTCAGCCGTATAACCTGTAGATAACTTTGTTATTTCTTGATTATAATTGAACAAACACCTGTCGACAGATACAATCGCGTCTGTATTTGTTAATTCATAAATTTGTTCCGCGATTTTCGGATTAATTTTTTTTATTTCAAGAGATGAATTATCTTTTCTTAGAGATGTTTTGTGAAATGAGACTTTTGAAAAAAAATCCGAACTTTTAATCCCTTGCGCTAACGACATGGCGCACATTGAAAAAGCGGTATCGAAATCTAACTCGATGGGAGTATTTATTTCTTTTCCTTTTTCATAGCAATGTGTTCCAAAATTTTTAATTGCCGGTTCTGCCGTATTAGTAACAACTGTGATAGATGAAATACCACGGGGAAATGTAAATTTCGCAGGTTGTTGTGTTTCAATGCTGAAATTATAAGTGCTTGTACAAGAAGAAAAAACAAATATATATACAACTAAAAATAGTTGTAATGTAAAATGATATGTTCTTTTGTTTTTCATGCACTTGTTTTAATTTTTAACCACATAGGACACATTATTTTATTTTTCTTTCCTGTGCCCTACGTGTCTATGTAGCTAAAAAAACACCATGGTTTCAATTTTTCAGGGCAGTGATACTTTCGCGCAATGTTTTGATTTTGCTTTCCGCGTCTGCCTGTTTTTTACGTTCGTTTTCTACAATTTCGGGTTTCGCATTGGCTACAAATCTTTCGTTGCTTAATTTCGCGATGACAGATTTCAAAAATCCTTGCAAATATACCAATTCAGTATTCAATTTTTCCAACTCTTCTTCTACATTGATATTGTGGCCGAGTGGAACCGCGTATTCGGTTGTGCCGACAAGGAAAGAAACAGCGCCAGGCGATTTTTCCTGTGTTTGAGAAATTCCCGAAAGATTACACATTTTAATGATAATACTATCCAAACTGTTATCGTAAGCGTTGATAACTTCCAAATTCAGGGTTTCTTTGTTAGGAATATTTTTTTGCAAACGAACGGTACGGATATTACCAATCACTTCTTTGGCTTTTTCGAAAGATGCCAAGAAGTTTTCATCATATGATTTGGCTTTAGGCATTGGAGCAACCATAATGCTTTCGCCGGTTTTTCTATCGGCCAACGCTTGCCATAATTCTTCCGTAATGAATGGCATAAACGGATGGAGGATTCTCAATAATGAATCAAAAAAACCGAGTGTCGCTTCATACGTTTTTTTATCAATCGGTTGTTGATAAGCCGGTTTAATCATTTCGAGGTACCAAGAAGAAAATTCATCCCAGAATAGTTTATATGCCGCCATCAACGCTTCCGACAAACGGTATTTTTCGAGCGAATCGTTGATTTCTTCAATTGTTTTACTCAATTGAGTTTCAAACCATTCAATAGATAAACGGGAAGATTCGGGTTGAGCAATATCGGCGACTTCCCAACCTTTCACCAAACGGAAAGCATTCCATATTTTATTGTTGAAATTACGTCCTTGTTCACATAACGAATTGTCGAACAAGATATCATTTCCCGCAGGAGCAGCCAACATTAATCCCATGCGCACGCCATCGGCTCCAAATTTCTCAATCAAATCAAGCGGTTCGGGAGAATTTCCAAGCGATTTACTCATTTTTCGACCTAAACTATCTCTTACAATTCCGGTCAAGTAAACATCGTTGAAACATGGCTTTTGGCGATATTCATATCCGGAAATAATCATACGAGCCACCCAGAAAAATAAAATATCCGGTCCAGTTACCAAATCGTTGGTCGGATAATAGTATTCGATGTCTTTATTTTCCGGTTCATTGATGCCGTCAAAAACGGAAATCGGCCACAGCCAACTGGAAAACCAAGTGTCGAGGCAATCTTCATCCTGTATAAGATCAAAACCTCCCCCGTCCCCTCCCAAGGAGGGGTGTTTAATAATAGCTAAGCGACGAGCTTCTTCTTCGGAACTTGCTACAATAAATCCCCAATTTCCCCCTTGGGAGGGATTAAGGTGGGCCTTAGGTTTTATATACCAAGCCGGAATACGGTGCCCCCACCACAATTGGCGTGAAATACACCAATCTTTCACATTTTCCATCCAATGGCGGTAAGTATTTTTGAATTTAGCGGGATGCAATTTGATGGTATCGTCCATTACCGCATCTAATGCAGGTTTTGCCAATTGTTCCATTTTCAGGAACCATTGCATGGAGAGTTTGGGCTCAATAGGTACATCGGTTCGTTCCGAAAAGCCAACTTTATTGGTGTAGGCTTCTACTTTTTCCATTAATCCGGCCGTTTCCAGATCTTTTTCAATTTGTTTGCGGACATAAAAACGATCCATTCCCGCATATTGCAGGCCATGTTGGTTCAACGTTCCGTCATCATTGAAAATATCCAATGCTTCAAGGTTGTATTTTTCGCCCAACATATAGTCGTTCACATCATGTGCCGGAGTTACTTTCAAGCAACCTGTTCCGAATTCAATATCTACATATTCGTCTTCAATAATTGGCACTTCACGATTGGCTAATGGTACGATAACTTTCTTGCCTTTCAAATAAGCATTTTTCGGGTCATTCGGATTGATACAGACGGCAGTATCTCCAAGTATAGTTTCCGGGCGTGTGGTCGCGACTACAGCAAAGCCATTTTCGCCCACAATTTTATATCGTAAATAATACAATTTACCTTGTTGTTCTTTGTAATTTACTTCTTCGTCAGAAAGAGCGGTTTTTGCCGCCGGATCCCAGTTAACCATCCGAACCCCTCTGTAAATCAATCCTTTTTCGTATAGATCAACAAATACCTTGATAACGCTTTCCGAACGTTTTTCGTCCATCGTAAAACAGGTTCTATCCCAATCGCACGAAGCGCCCAGTTTTTTCAACTGTTCGAGGATGATTCCACCATGTTTATGTGTCCATTCCCAAGCATGTTCTAAGAATTTTTCACGGGTTAAGTCGGATTTTTTAATTCCTTCGGAAGCAAGTTTAGCGACTACTTTCGCTTCGGTAGCAATCGAAGCATGATCCGTGCCGGGCACCCAGCAAGCGTTTTTTCCCATCATCCGCGCCCGACGAATCAGAATGTCCTGAATCGTATTGTTGAGCATGTGTCCCATGTGCAACACTCCGGTTACAGTAGGAGGAGGACTTACAATCGTATAAGGTTCACGATTATCCGGTTCTGAATGAAACAAATTGTATTTCATCCAATATTGGTACCATTTATCTTCTACTTCGGCGGGATTGTATTTGCTTGCAATTTCCATTGATATATTGTTTAATCTATAATTATTCAGAATGTTATCTAATTTGCGAGTGCAAAAATAAGAAAATAAAGATGTATTTTGTATTTTTTTATCTACTTTTGCATCATGCAAAATTTATTCTCCCATATCGCATATCTTTTAACCAAGCATGAATGTGTCATTATTCCCGAATTCGGAGCGTTGGTACATCATGTGATCATTACCCAAAGCGGGGTGACAGAGAATATTTTTGCTCCTCCGACCCTATCTCTTGGATTTAATCCGGAGCTGAAACACAATGACGGATTACTTATAAATTCGGTTAGTAAGGAACAGAAAATATCATATAATGAGGCGAAAAATATTATTCTTGATTTTTCCTATCAATTTAAATCCCTCCTAAATGCAAAAAACGAAGTTATTGTTCCTTTGGTAGGAAATTTTAATTTGGTTGATAATAAAATAGAATTTACACCGGCGTCAGATTTATCATCTAACGCAAATTATTTCGGATTCAAGAATTTCTATATGCCAATATTGGAAAATATAGAAAATACAGTCATCTCTAAATCCGAAGAAATTTTAATTACAGAAGAAAAAGAACCTGTATTATTAATTCCTATAGGAAGAAAATTACTCGGAATAGTTTCTTCCGTCGCTATTATTTTGTTGTTTTTGTTGTTTTCTACTCCAATAAATAACAAAGATATTCCGGCCCAATACGCAAGTATGTTTTATGTTTCATCAACCAATCAGGAAATAACTCCGAAAAAAAAGGCGACCGAATCTGTTGTTGTAGTAACAACTACAGAACAAATGTCCGAAAAGAAACCGGGGATTGATAACCTTAAGGCTATCAAACCTGAAACAATGAATAATAATTTGTCTGAACAAAAATCTTCCGGCAAATCGTTAAATACAGAAATCAAAACAAATGAAAGTACTTACTATATAGTTGTAGCCAGTTTCCCCACTCAACCTGACGCCGAAAAAATGCTGAAAGGATTTGAAAAAGAATTCGGCAAAGTATCTATTATATCCAAAAACAATCGTCACAGAATATATATTCAATCGTTTAACGATAAAACCGAAGCCGAGTCTTTCCTCGAAAAATTCAGAATAAACAATCCCAAACATCAGGATGCTTGGTTGTTGAGCAGCAAAGGATAATACAAACTAATTACAAAAATAGTATTGTAATATCCCCATTTTATATGTATTTTTGCCCGACATAACTAAAAATAAAAATATATGTTTAAAAATCACCCCAAAGGATTACTAGGAGCCGCTCTTTCGAATATGGGCGAACGTTTCGGATTCTACACCATGATGGCCATTCTTGTACTGTTTTTACAAGCAAAATTTGGATTGAACGGCACAAATGCCGGTATTATTTATTCAATCTTTTATTTTTCAATCTATATACTCGCTTTTGTGGGTGGTTTGATTGCTGATAAAACAAAAAATTACAAAGGAACCATTTTGGTTGGTCTTGTATTGATGGCTGTGGGATATGTGATTTTGGCTTACCCTACGGCTACTCCTGTGTCGGAAAATATGTTTATTCCATTGTTAACCGTTTCTTGTTTAGGATTATTCATTATCGCTTTTGGTAATGGCTTATTCAAAGGAAATCTCCAAGCTTTGGTCGGACAAATGTATGACAATCCGCAATATTCAAAAATGCGCGATTCGGGTTTTTCCCTGTTTTATATGTTTATTAACGTAGGTGCTATTTTTGCTCCCATAATAGCTGTGGCTGTCCGTAACTGGTGGGTAACTTCTCATAACTTCATCTATGAAGCTGCGCTTCCTGATCTGTGTAACAGTGCTTTAAATGGAAATATTTCAGCCGCAGGCACTGTTGAACTCGAAAATTATGCATCTTCGATGAACTACACGGGTAGTATTCTTGATTTTGCAACCGAATACCTCAATGTGTTTGTTACCGGATTTCATTATGCATTTGCTGTCGCTATCGGAGCTATGCTTGTTTCTTTAGCGATTTATCTATTCAATAAAAATAAATTTCCAAATCCCACACGGTATGGTGCTAAAGGAGTTGGTTCAGAAGGAGATGAAATGAGTATACAAGAAGTGAAACAACGTCTTTATGCTTTATTTGCAGTGTTTGCAGTAGTTATCTTTTTTTGGTTTTCGTTCCACCAAAATGGATTGACTTTGACTATGTTCGCTAAAGATTACACAGACCTGAGCGGAATTAAAATCAATCTTGGATTCACTACGTTGGTCGGGGCTGAATTGTTCCAATCAATTAATCCGTTCTTTGTCGTATTCCTCACGCCTGTTGTGTTGGCTTTATTCGGATGGTTGCGTGCCAAAGGGAAAGAGCCTTCCACTCCAAAAAAAATTGCTATAGGTATGGGTATTGCTGCCGCGGGTTATGTATTAATGACTTTGGGTTCTTTTACCCTTCCTCTTCACTCAGAGCTTACATCAGGCATTTCTTTCGAAAAAGTAACTCCGTTCTTATTGGTTGGAACTTATTTTATCCTAACGGTTGCTGAATTATTTATTTCTCCGTTGGGGATTTCATTTGTATCAAAAGTAGCACCTCCTAAATACCAAGGTATGATGCAAGGATTGTGGCTATGTGCTACAGCAATTGGTAACTCCCTGTTGTTTATAGGTGCAATTCTCTACGAACACATTCCTATTTGGATGACTTGGTCGGTATTTGTAGTCGCTTGCCTATTGTCAATGTTCACCATGATAGGTATGTTGAAGTGGCTCGAAAAAGTGGCAAAATAACATCCAGGTTATAAAAAAAAGAGACGGCAAACGGATAGGAAAAAAAATCTGTTTGCCGTTTTTTTATCCAACACTCTTCAATATCGTTTTTTTATATAACTTTGTGCGTCAAAAAAAAGACAGATATGATAAATAAAATAAATCAATTATCGGAAGAGATAGAATCCCTCAAAGCTAAAACTAAAGAAGAATTAGAAAATCTCAGGATTAAATACCTAAGTAAAAAAGGAGAGATTTCTATTTTGATGGATGATTTCCGGAATGTCGCGGCTGAAGAAAAACGTGAAGTAGGAATGAAACTCAATGAGCTTAAAAATAAGGCTCAAGATAAGTTTAATGAATTGAAAGAAATTTTCGAAAACGAATTTTCCGGAGATGAGAATCTTGATTTGACACGTACAGCCTATCCGTATGCATTGGGAACACGTCATCCGTTATCAATCGTTAAAAAAGAAATTTGCGATATTTTCGGACGTTTGGGATTCAGTATCGCGGAAGGTCCGGAAATTGAAGACGACTGGCACGTTTTTTCTTCCCTTAATTTTGCCGACGATCATCCGGCAAGAGATATGCAAGATACATTTTTCATCCAACACGGAGCTGATACGATTCTTCGTACGCATACATCTTCCGTCCAGACAAGGGTAATGGAAAAAACGCAACCTCCAATCCGGATTATTTGTCCGGGAAGAGTCTACCGGAACGAAGCGATATCTTACAGGGCGCATTGTTTTTTTCATCAGGTAGAGGCTTTGTATGTCGATAAAAATGTATCGTTTTCCGATTTACGTCAGACATTGATGTTTGTTGCAAAAGAACTTTTTGGTACGGATACTAAAATTCGTTTGCGACCATCTTTTTTTCCTTTTACAGAGCCAAGCGCTGAAATGGATATCAGTTGTAACTTATGCGGAGGAAAAGGTTGTCCGTTTTGCAAACATACCGGTTGGGTAGAGATTTTAGGTTGCGGAATGGTAGATCCCAATGTATTGGAAAATTGTGGAATTGACAGTTCGATATATTCCGGATATGCATTAGGAATGGGAATCGAAAGAATAACCAACCTAAAATATCAGGTTAAAGATTTGCGTATGTTTTCTGAAAATGATGTCAGGTTTTTACGTCAATTTGAAGCGGCATACTGAATTCAATGAAGATTTGAGAAGAGGCCGTCTAAAAAATCGCAATATTAAGTACACGGATTATACAGATGCTCGCGGATTATAGATTTAGTTGATTTTCAGCATGAATTATTTTTTACAAATCTGTGTAAATCCGTAAAATCCGTGTAATCTGTGTAATCTGTGTGCTGATAATACTTTTCGGACAGCCTCTCTTTTATTACCAATAAAACAATGACTCAAAAGCAAAGATATAAGGGAGTTATCGAATGGTTCGAAAAAAACATGCCGGTTGCTGAAACCGAATTGCATTACGTCAATCCGTTTCAATTATTGGTGGCAGTAATGCTTTCCGCTCAATGTACGGATAAACGGGTCAATATGGTAACACCCGCGCTTTTTCAAGCGTTTCCCGAACCACATGTAATGGCTGTATCAAACAAAGAAACCCTACTACATTATATCAAAAGTATTTCGTATCCGAATAGCAAAGCCCAACATCTTCTTGACATGTCGAAAATGCTTATAGATGATTTTGGAGGAGAAGTTCCTGCCGACGTAAATGAATTGATGAAACTTCCCGGTGTGGGCAAAAAAACAGCGAATGTAGTCGTTTCCGTTGCTTTTGATATTCCCGCGATGCCGGTAGATACACATGTTTTCCGGGTGTCTAACCGCATCGGATTAACCAATAATTCAAAAACACCTTTAGAAACTGAAAAAGAATTAGTTAAGCATATCCCATCCGAGTTATTATCGAAAGCACACCATTGGCTTATTTTACATGGAAGATACGTTTGTACGGCACGCAACCCGCATTGCAATGAATGCGGATTATTTCCTTATTGTAAAATGGTCAATGTAAAGAAAAAAGGATGAATTAACTTTGAATAATTACTTATTCTATTTGAATACCGTAATAAGTAAAGTAGCAACCGAAATCAAGGTAGAAACAATGGCAATTGTCATATTTTCTGTAGAACCGATACTCGCCCCATTTCCTTTTGTTTTGTTAGGTTCTACATAAATCACGTCATTTTGCTGCAGGTAGAAATATGGAGACAACACTAAATTTTTATCTTGCAGGTCGATTCTTACAAATTCATTAATACCGTCAGTATGCTCCCTTTTAATAAGTACATTGTTGCGTTTCCCATAAATTGTTAAATCTCCGGCCTGAGCCAAAGCCTGTAAAATATTTACATTTTCAGTAGGAAAAGTATAATTACCCGGACGATTTACTTCTCCTAAAACACTAATGTTGTAATTGGTATATCTTGCCGTAACAATCAAACCTTCATTTTCTTTGATATATTTCGGGCATATTTTTTTATAAATCATATTCTCAGCTTCGGTTCTTGTAAGATCGGCAACATGTATTATCCCTAATACCGGAAAATTAATATTTCCGGATTCATCTACCATGTAAGATTGAGAGCCGACCGTATTATAAATTCCCCCTATCCCATTTCCGGGTACAGGCATCAATGGTAAATTAAAAGGTATAGAAACTGAAGCATTTGTTGAATTAACGAAAATAGTAAGAATATCTCCCGGCATAATTTTAGGAGTATAAAGATTTTTAACCTCTGATAATTGTTGAGGAGTTAATGATTCTACACCTTTCAAATAAGTTACTTTTTTATAAGAACCACAACTTGATAAAATTGCGACTGCGAATACGGAAAGAATAATAGTTTTGAATTTCATGTTTGAAAATTTTTACGCAAAGTTAGAAAAAATAACCGAGCGGCTAAAATTAATTTATTGATTGTGATTCATGAACTATAACAGGTTCATTTTTGTTCTAAAAAACGAACTAAATGTATAATTATTGTTAGAAAAAATAATAATATAAGTATTTTTGCTCCATACTTTATTCTATAAAATTTAACTTATGTTGTTTTCCGGGATTATTTTCGGTCCTATTCAAAGTAGGAGGTTAGGTATTTCATTAGGTATTAATCTTTTAGGAGAAGGAAAAGTTTGTTCTTTCGATTGCATATATTGTGAATGTGGCTATAATTCAGATGGTCGAAAACAAATGCCTCTACCTTCACGAAAAGAAGTTTATGAAGCTCTTGAAACACGGTTGAAAGAAATGCGATTAAACAATCAATTTCCGGACGTATTAACGTTTGCCGGAAATGGAGAACCGACTCTCCATCCTGATTTTGAACAAATAATTGATGATACGATAGAACTCCGTAACAAATATTTTCCCAATGCGAAAATCAGCGTACTTTCTAATTCAACTATGATTGAGAAAGAAAGTGTTTTCCGCGCATTAAATAAGATTGATAATAATATCCTGAAATTAGATTCTGTTTTTGAAGAAAAAATTAAATTGATAGACGCACCTGTCAATTCTTCATTTTCTATAGATAAATTAATCGAAAATTTGAAGCGATTCAATGGAAACTTAATCATACAAACCATGTTTTTATCCGGAACATATCAAGGAGTTTCCGTTGATAACACATCCGGTCCGGAAATTAACGCATGGATTGATGTCCTAAAAAAAATCAATCCAAAGCAAGTGATGATCTATACAATTGACAGGATTACTCCTGCCGAAGGACTAAAAAAAATACCTTTGGAAAAATTAAATAAAATTGCAGAAATATTAAATAATGAAGGATTTAATGTAAGCGTTTCGGGATAAACTCTTATATTTGTCAAAAAAAGTACACACAAATGATGAATCCTGACAAATTGGCTTTACAGATTTTTCGTTCGAGATTAGAAAAAATCGCGCGTTTTGAAAAATATCCCGATTTGATTCAGGCTGAACAATTAAACGATCTTATTAAAGTTTCTAAAAAAACGGAATGGGGGAAAAAGTACGATTATAGCTCCATACAATCATACGCGGATTTTACTTCACGCGTACCTATTCAGGACTATGAAGATATCAAGGTTGACGTTGAAAGGATGATGAAAGGTGAAAATAATATTTTATGGCCTGAAAAAATAAAATGGTTCGCCAAATCGTCCGGAACTACAAACGACAAAAGTAAATTCATTCCAACCAGCGAAACTTCTCTTAGGGAATGTCATTATAAAGGAGGAAAAGA
Organism: Bacteroidales bacterium; assembly: GCA_031553755.1. Classification (GTDB taxonomy): domain Bacteria; phylum Bacteroidota; class Bacteroidia; order Bacteroidales; family Azobacteroidaceae; genus JAIRVZ01. The sequence continues at coordinate 20,083 of JAVBKZ010000042.1, forward strand.
TACCGTAGCTACATACTTGAACAACAGAACAGATAGCACTTTCTTTCGTGGAAAAGGTTTAATTTTGGGAGGTAGCTGTAAACCTGTGACTTATAACCAACACTCTTTGTTTGGCGATTTATCAGCGATACTTATTCAAAACATTAATCCGGTAGCGAATATTTTCAGAACCCCATCTAAGAAAATAATTTTGATGGATGAATGGGAAGCCAAATTAGAAGCGATATGTAACAGTGCTATCAATGAGAATGTTACGAACCTTTCAGGAGTGCCTTCCTGGTTTATGGTTTTAATAAAAAAAATATTGCAAAAAACCGGCAAAAAACATCTTACTGAAATATGGCCTAATTTGGAAGTTTTTTTTCACGGAGGAATCAGTTTTACACCATACGGTGATCAATACAAAAACTTAATTCCGTCAGAAAGAATGCGTTATATGGAGACATACAATGCCTCTGAAGGCTTTTTCGCGATTCAAAACGATTTGAACGATTCTTCACTGTTGCTTTTATTGGATTATGGTATTTTTTTTGAATTCATTTCTATTGAAGACTTGGAGTCGGGTAAGCCTAAAGTTATCAGGTTACAAGATGTTGAATTAAATAAAAATTACGCTTTGATAATAACAACTAATAGTGGTTTGTGGAGATATAAGATAGGCGATACTGTGATGTTTAAGAATCTCAATCCTTATAAAATTATCATTACAGGCCGTACAAAGCACTACATCAATGCATTTGGCGAAGAATTGATGATTGACAATGCCGACAAGGCTTTACTTCGGGCTTGTCGGGAAACAAACAGCAAAATCAGGGAATATACGGCGGCTCCTATTTATATGTCGTCTGATTATAAAGGAAAACACCAATGGTTAATCGAATTTGAAGAAAAACCGGCTTCTTTAGATGCTTTTGTTCAAGTTTTAGATAGTTCATTAAAAGATTTGAATTCGGATTACGAAGCAAAGCGTTATAAAAATATGACTTTAGATCTTCCTATCCTGGTAGTTGCCCGTCAGAATCTGTTTTACGATTGGCTCGAACAAAAAGGAAAACTCGGAGGGCAACATAAAGTTCCCCGCTTGTCTAACACTCGGATATATATGGACGATTTATTGGAAATGAATCAATAAAAGCGTTCCTAAAAAGCACCATAATAATTACAATTTAAGGGGTATTTTTTACGGCTCTATTGCGTTCTGGTATTAAAGTCCATATTCCATAATAATATGTATCCCTTATGCCAACGTCAGGTTTGAAGAAATAATTTGAACTGCCTTGATCTTCGCCCTTTTGAGCTTCCTTTTTTACTCTTTCTACGACTTCCCCTATTATCACATTACAATCTTTTTGCGTTCTGCAAGAGTCACTCGCTTCACATGCCTGTCTTATTTCTTTGAAAGGATAGTTTTTATACTTCGATGTATTTATTGCTTTTTCATCGATGGGTAACAATCCGATACTTTCTCTCAATAGATTCGCTTGTTCATAGTCATTAGAGGGTATATTTTTCAAAAAGACCTTAATTGTCTCATCCTTATAGTTAATCGTGGCCGCAACAATTCCAAACGGAGAGCTGTTGTCCCAGTGTGAAACAATACCAACATAATCTTGAGGTAACACCAATCCCCGGTACAATGCCTCTTTTGACAGGCTATCTATCTTGTTTTCAGACATATCGTTAGATAAACAATCTTTTAATAGAGATTCATCCTGACGGATCCGGTTTTTTAATCCGCAATAATGCCTCAACATTGTATAGAGTTTTATCCGGATTGAGTCTTTATCCAATAAAAAGTGAGGAAATCCTTGTTCTGTTATTATTTTTGAAACAGTAACGGATAAGTCGTATAAAACACAATCTTTATCTTCAGACTTGTTGCTATGATTAGCAGCCTCCTGATCCAAAACAAATAAATCAGCGTATTTCTTTCGCAGGGCTTGATCTTTTTGAGCTTCATATTGATTTTTCAATGTTGGATATTCCGATACAAATTTTTTCCAGTATTTTTTTTGCTGCCGGAAGTGTTCGAATGCCGGAGTTTCAAAATCTGTCATCTCATATCCCTGGCCTATTAACCGTTGGGCAAACATGAATGCATCGGCATATTGCCCTGTATTTATGGCGCACAAGCAAGCATTATGAATATATTTATAATGATGGTACGGATATTGCTTTACCAATTCTTTATAAATAGTAAGGGCGGCCACATAATTTGAATCGGAGATATGAGCGTCCGCGGTATATATCTTCGCATAATATTCTTTATACACAAAATCTGTAGTGTAAGAGAATAAAGAAACCAGCAAAGAAATGGATAGAAATAATATTTTTTTCATGTTGTAATTTTTAATTATTAATGTAAAAAAATCAAGATGACTTTATAATCAATCACTCCGTTTTTCAAAAATAAACTCAAAAAACAATTGACAAAAAGAATCTTTTGGCATTTTTTTTCTTATCTGAAACTTTCTTTGTTTAACAATGTTTGTATCCGTAGATCCCAAACAGAGCGCTTTCGTAAACGTGTTTATTGGAAGAAGAGAGAGACAACACAACAGGGTATCTTTTTCGGTCAATTTTGAAGAGTATGTTTTCAAATCAGAAATAAATGTCGAAAAGTATTTTTGGAGTTCAATCTGTAATTGTTCTTGTTTTTGATAATTGAATACTTTGGCATCTTTACTTTTAGTTTGTTTGCCCAAAGTTTGCATTTCTGTATAAATGGAAGTTTCTTTAAATAATTCAGTTTGAATCAAATAAGCTTGGAAGGTTAGTTGAGTCGAATAAGATTTCTTCGATTCGATAAGTTTATCAAGCTGATTTAATTCTATTTCACCATCCTTATATTGATTCAACAATGATTGAAATTCCTTTTGTTCTTTGGCTTTCTTTTTATGAAATAGATAAAAAATAACCGAGCAAACCACAAAGGCCAATACTCCCAAAGATATAAATAAATAATTTAAAAGTGTTTTCCTATCCTCTTGTTTCAAAAAAAGCTGCTGTTCTTCCTTGAAAATTTCCTCTGTATAATTATGATATTCTACAAAGTTGGCATAAGCTCCTTCCAAATTTTCTAACTTTTCCTCCAAAATAGTCATCTGAAAATAATAAGCAGCTTTAACACGAATATTTTTGCTCTTTGCTGCTTGCTGAAGATAAACTTTTGCTTCATCATATTGCCCCGACTGTATCAACTGACCGGCTTTTACAACATTGAGACTATCAGACAAAGTATTTTCCTGCGATTTATAATTGGAAACAGTATCGTTTTTATCTAAGCAAGCAACAAAGACGCATAAACAAAATAGACTTGTAATTAAAGGTCTTTTCTTCATTTAATAATATCTTTTCAACTCATTTATTTCAGAGTTAATGAATAAATTTTTACTTTGAAAGATTAGTTACCCGTTCCCAAACTTCAGTAATTTTGATAGTACCATTAAGAATACCAGAAACATACATTTTATTTCCTTCAATTTTTACTTCATATACTCCTTTCTTTCCTAAAAATCGACTCATGCCCGGCAAAGTAGAAGTTATGTTTTCTGTATATACATCATCTTTCAATGTATAAAAGCCTCCTGCTCCTGTATACACATTACCTTCTGAATCAGAACGATACCAAAAAAAAGAATTATTTGTAATCAATTTTATATGTTCAAAAGAAGGAGAAACTGGTTTTCCGTTATTTTCTACTACTTTCCACGTCCCTTGCATATCGGAAGTTGATATTGTTGTGCTGGAACAAAAAATAGTCATTGCAAAGACTGCTACTAATGCTAAAAAATTGTTTCTCATGATAAATAAAGTTTAATAATAAGTAAATAAAAAAAAATCACTTTGCAAAGATAAAGGGTTAAGCAAATAAATAAAAAGAAATTTGGTTATGAAATAAAAGTGTAATTATTTGATTTTTAACAGGTAAGAATAGATTCGGTTATAATTGTGATTTTATTGCAGATTTATTTACCACATACAAACAAAGACTTTAAGAACAAAGACAAAAGACGAGTCTTAAAGTCTTTTTGTCTACATCTATCTTCTTTATTCTTAAAGTCTTTATTTTAATAAAATTTTACTTCCAATCGTCAGTCCTGAAAGGAGAAGCCGGAAGTTCTGCTCCATTGAATAAATTTCCGATAGGATTGTTTGCCCAAGCATAACGAACAGCAACCGGGAATTCTATTTCAGGTGCGCTAACTACAATTTCATTGCCTTCGATTACGGCTTTCGCCCAATAAAATTTATGGTCAGATCCGGCAATCGCGAAACCTTTCAATGGTTCGTTGTTTTTTCCTTTTAATCCGTTGTTAGTGTGATTAAAGGAAATCCTGATTTTATTTCCTTCTATTTTATACGATTGATAAATAGGACCAGAATAAACAATATTTTGTTTGTAAGTATTTGCGCGGGCAGCCAATGCCAAACGGATACCTACGTCTTGTTTGTTTTTCGGATGAATATCTACAGCATCACCAATATCAGTAGTTACTGCCATTCCTGTGTTGTCTAAATGCAAGGTTTGCAACTGGGCTTCGCGTAATTCGGCCCAACCCGATTGAGAAGGGGCTTTTTGTATTTCCATGAAATTAGCCAACTGTACAAGATAAAAAGGAAAATCCTGATTCCATTGTTTTCTCCAGTCGCGAATCATCAAGGGCATAAGTTCGCGGTATTGATAAGCGCGGTCGGCATTCGATTCGCCCTGATACCAGATAGCTCCTTTGATTGCAAAAGGTACAATCGGATGAATCATAGCATTATATAGAACCGAAACACGATTCGGATCGTTTGCGGATTTTGGTTTTTGAGGTAATTTACGAGCATCTATAGCAACTTTGTATTTCCATTCGGAAGCTAAAGAGATCACATCAGAATCGCTTGATTTGATATACATGTTTTTGGCAGACGTATCAAAACCACCTCCGCCACCGGTGTCTGTTACCCTAATGGTAATGATGACTTTTCCCTCTTTAACTAATTTCTTCGGAACACGATATTTCCGGTCGATTCCATAACCTACAGTAGCTCCAACTTGTTCTCCATTGAAATAGGTAATGTCATCATCATCAACAACTCCAAGGCTTAATTCCAAGTCTTTACCTTTCATTGCCGAAGTAATAGTTACTTCTTTTCTGAACCACACGATTCCGTCCAAGCCCGGTAAACCGTTGTCTTCCCACATACAAGGTAAATTCATTGTTTTCCAATCAGAATCATTGAAATTGTTTGCCGCCCAAATAGCTGTTCCGTTTTGCATGCCGGAGTCGGCCAATTCAAATTGCTTGTTCCATGCATCGAGCGCTTGCTGTAAGTTTTCAGCATTTGTATTTTGAACATCTTTTATCGCTTGTCTGAAATCAGGCATATTTTCTAACGATTCGGCGCTTGTCCATGCTTCGGCAATTGTTCCGCCCCAAGAAGTATTGATCAATCCAATTGGAGTATTATCTAAATTTTGATTCAAATTTCGTCCAAAAAAATAAGCTGTGGAGGAAAAACCTGCAATAGTTGCCGGAGAACAAACTTTCCAACCGCCGCCTTCGATAGATATATTGTCTTGGGGTGTGATTGAAGTTTTTTTATCAACTTGCAATAAACGGATATTAGGATAATTAGCTGCTTCTATTTCTTCTTTGTAATTGTTGACTTTTCCCCATCCGGCTAAAGGCATTTCCATATTTGATTGTCCGGAACAAATCCAGACTTCCCCTATCAAGACGTTTTTCAGTTCAATCTTTTTACCATCAGAAATAGAAATAATATAAGGTCCACCAGCAGTTGGCGTTTTCATAAAAGTTTTCCATTTCCCGTTTTCATCGGCTAATGTCGTATACATTTTTTTATCCCATGAAGTGATGATTTCCACCTTCTTTTTAGGAGTTGCTTTTCCCCAGATAGGAGCGTCTGTTTGTTGTTGAAGTACCATATTATCGGTAAATATAGCTGGCAATTCGATTTTTGCAGAGATTGACAATGCGAAAAACAAGAATACAATAGATATTAATCCTTTTTTCATGAATATTTTATTTAGATATATAAAAATAGCTGATAACGCTGATTATTACAGAAAATTTCGTTTATTAACAATAAACTCATCCCGACTTTTATCAAACACGGAGTAGAAAGAGTTTATTTCACGGAGTATTTTGTCTCTTAATGTATCGAATCTACTCTGTGAATAATTACTCCGTGAACTCTGTGTTAAAAATTTATTATCTTAGATCTTTTGAAAAGTTAAGATGACTTCTGTTCTAAAAATGTCCTTTTTCCTCAAAAATATACCTGAAATCTTCCCCGTTTTCGGGTTGGAAAACACGCATACCTAACTTTTTTCCGGCTTCAATATTTGCCGCGCCATCATCTATGAATAATGTTTCGGATGGAATTATGCCCGAATCCTGAATCAAATATTCATAAATTCTCGCGTCGGGTTTTGTAATACCTATTTCACAAGAAAGATATAATTTGTCGAAATATTCATTCAACGGTTTACCAAGTTGGGTAAAATCACGAGATAAAGCCCACGACATAATTACCGGATTCGTATTACTTAATAAATAAAGATTATAGGATTTTCTCAATTTTTCGAGCAATTCTAATTTATATAAAGGAGTGTCTTGAATAAAACCAAGCCATCCATAATCAATATCTTCTCCCGGAATATGTTTACCTGCTATCTGACGTAAAGCTTCGTAAAATTCTTCTTTCGAAAGCCGACCTTCTTCCAAATCGAGGAAAACACCTTTTTGATGATAGGGGTCCAATAATTCCTCCGCTTGTCCCAAACCTATACTTTTAAAACGCCTGACAGCTTCATCCCTGTTCAATGTGAGAATAACTCCTCCTAAATCAAATACTATATTTTTAATTTTATCCATAAATATTAATTGAATGGAAAATGGAAAGTAGAGATTGGAAAATGAAAAGCAAAAAACACGCTCAATTTTCAACTCTTAACTTTCAATTCAGTTACGGGTTGCAAAGTTAAATATAAAAACCTATTACTTATAACTTATTACTTACAACTTTTTTTATTAATTTTGACGGCAAATTTTGAAAATCATATAACAATCATGAATATATCTTACAACTGGCTCAAAGACTACATCAACATTGATTTAACTCCTCAGGAAACTGCCGATGCTTTAACTTCTATCGGATTGGAAACCGGAAGCGTTGAAGAATCGGAAACCATCAAAGGTGGATTAGAAGGACTTTTTATCGGGAAAGTGTTGACTTGCGAAGTCCATCCGAATTCCGACCACTTGCATATAACAACAGTTGATGTCGGACAAGGAGAGCCGTTACAAATCGTTTGTGGAGCTCCTAATGTAGCTGCCGGACAAAAAGTTGTAGTGGCCGTAAACGGAACCAAATTATATTCAGGTGAAGAATGTTTTACAATCAAAAAATCAAAAATCAGGGGAGTCGAATCGAACGGAATGATTTGCGCCGAAGACGAAATCGGGATCGGAACAAGTCACGATGGAATTATTGTTCTTCCTGAAAATGCGGTTATCGGAACTCCCGCTAAAATTTATTATAACGTTGAAAGTGATTTTGTTTTAGAAACAGATATTACACCGAATCGTGTTGACGCGGCATCGCATTTTGGAGTTGCCCGCGACTTAGCCGCTTATTTGAAACAAAATGGCAAAAATGTTGTTCTGGCAAAACCTTCTGTTGAAACGTTTAAGATCGACGACAAAAATCCGGCGGTAGAAGTAGTTGTAGAAAATACGGAAGCCTGTCCGCGTTATTCCGGAGTAACCATAAAAGGTGTTCACGTAACAGAAAGTCCCGATTGGTTAAAAAACCGCTTGTTGGCTATTGGTTTGCGGCCAATCAATAATATTGTGGATATCACAAATTATGTCTTGCATGAAACCGGCCAACCGTTGCACGCTTTCGATTTGAAAGAAATCAAAGGAGATAAGGTTTATGTGATGACTTTGAACGAAGGAACTGCATTTGTCACTTTGGATGGAATAGAAAGAAAACTCAGCGACAGGGACTTGATGATTTGCAACTCCGAAGGCGGCATGTGCATCGGAGGTGTTTTCGGAGGATTAAAATCGGGAGTTACCGAAGAAACAACTGATATTTTCCTCGAATCAGCCTATTTTCATCCGACATGGATTCGAAAAACCGCTCGTCGTCATGGTCTAAATACAGATGCTTCGTTCCGTTTCGAAAGAGGTTGCGACCCGAATAACATCGTTTATGTTTTGAAACGCGCGGCACTTTTGATTAAAGAAATCGCGGGAGGAAAAATCTGTGGCGAAATTCAGGATATCTATCCGTCTCCTATCGAAAACGCGAAAGTAAATTTATCATTCAAAAAAGTGAATGATTTAATAGGTAAAGAAATTCCGGAAAATACACTAATTAGCATACTTGAAAGTCTCGACATCAACATACAAAAACGCCACGAAGATGGATTAGAATTAAGCATTCCAACCTATCGTGTGGATGTTCAACGTGATGTGGATGTGATTGAAGATGTTTTACGTATTTACGGATACAACAATATCGAAATCGGGGAAAGCCTGAAGTCTAATCTTTCTTACGAAACAGAAACCGATAAAAGTTATAAACTTCAAAATTTGATTTCAGAACAACTTTCAGGATGCGGATTCAATGAAATTCTGAACAATTCATTGACATCATCTTCATATTATACCGAATCTGGAATATATCCAGCATCCCAATGCGTCAAACTACAAAATCCGTTGAGCGCCGAATTGGACGTTATGCGCCAAACTTTGTTATTTGGCGGATTGCAAAGTATCGAATACAACAGGAACCGGAAAAATACCGATTTGAAATTATATGAATTCGGAAACACTTATTCATTCCATGCCGGCAAAGTGAAAGAAGGCGAAAAACTTTCCGGAATCAAAGAAGAGTTTCATTTAGGTTTATGGATTACAGGAAATAACCTGTCGAACAGTTGGTTACATCCCGACCAAACATCATCAATATTCGATTTGAAATCTTATGTCGAAAATGTATTGACACGATTGGGTGTTTCATCTAAAAAAGTAGTTTATACTCAATTTAAAAATGAATTATTTTCAGCGGGATTATCTATTCAAACCATTTCGGGAAGACAATTAGGTTCGTTGGGAATATTACAAAAAAAATTGCTCAAAAAATTCGATATTGATACCGAAGTATATTATGCCGAATTATCATGGGATTTATTGATGAAAGAAATTAAATCTCACAAAACAAAATTCGCCGAAATATCCAAGTTTCCGGCAGTAAAACGAGATTTAGCATTATTAGTTGACAAAAAAATACAATTTTCCGAAATTGAAAAAACAGCGTTCGATGCAGACAAAAAATTACTGAAAGGAGTTTCTCTTTTCGATGTTTATGAAGGAAAAAATCTTCCGGAAGGCAAAAAATCGTATGCCGTTAGTTTCTTATTGCAAGATGAAGAAAAAACATTGAATGATAAACAAATAGAAAATATCATGTCGAAAATCCAAAAGAATTTGGAGCAAAAATTAGGAGCCGCGTTGAGATAAAAAACAAATATATTTTTAACTATTACTTAATGTTGTATAAATTATGAAAACACACATTTATTTGTTTTTAACGTTATTTTTTGGATTAACATCCTGTTCTCCAAGAATAGGTCAAATGGTTATGAAATCATATCCGGCGTTAAGTTCGGAAGAACCGGTGATAGTCTACACCAACGACAAATTTTTACCTAAAGACGCGGAAACGATTGGAAAAATTAAAGTAAGTGATTCCGGATTTACTGTCCAGTGTGATTCAATTACTGTTATTGAACTGGTTAAAGATGAATCTCGAAAAATGGGAGGTAACGCTGTTTTTGTAACGGAACATATCAAACCTTCTTTTTGGGGAAGTTCTTGTCATCAGATGGCAGCAAACTCATTAAGGGTAAATGAATCATCTTTTATAATGGGAGATGACTCTATTTCTCATTTTACAAATGAAAAAAACATTAAACCGGAAAGGAAATTATCCAAATTTGCCTTTTATATCGGAGGAGGTTACGGGTGGAGAACGGCAAAAATGAATCCTGATTTTAACGATTTTCAAAGAAGTTATTATAAAAAATTAGCATCAGGACCGGTTTGGGACGCTTCATTCAGCTATTATTTCAATGACATCTATGGTTTAGGACTAATATATTCGGCTTATTCCGCAAGTAATAGTGAATATGCCGTGGAAAATAACAGTTATGGTGGGGGAAAAGAAGGATATTTAGATACGAAAGATCTGATTTCTTATGTAGGACCCGTTTTTTCCATGAGAGTATCTTCAGATCCGGAATGGCTTTTTTATTTAAGTATTAGCATTGGTTATATTGAATATAATTCAAAAATAACTTTTCCCAGTTTAAATCTCAAAGCATTTGGTTCTTCAGTTGGTTTTCAAACAAATCTTGGCGCGGAATATAAACTTTCTAATGATTGGGGTATCTGTATGAATCTGTCATCATTATCCGGAATTTTGGATAAAATGAATTATGAAAAAAATGGAGTTAAAAGTAGCAAAACTCTTGAAAAATCAGAAGGACTGCAACATTTACGTTTGTTGATGGGATTGCGTTATCATATAAAGTAGATTTTTATCCCTCTTTGGAGGGGGCAGGGGAAGGAAGTTTACAAAATATAAAATAATTATGAACCAAAATACTGAAAACCAGAACTATTTTTATAATAAGTCTCTGAAAGATTATGCAAGAAATCTACGTAATGAGATGACAAAATCAGAGGCTTGTTTATGGAAATACGCTTTGAAATCGAAACAGATGAATGGATATACTTTCAATAGGCAAAGACCCATTGGAAATTATATAGTTGATTTTTTATGTAAAGAATTGAAATTAGTAATAGAACTTGACGGTAGTAGTCATTTTTTAGAGAAATACAAATTAAGGATAAAATAAAAGGACAATATCTTCAAAATTTAGGATATACTGTTTTAAGATTTTGGGATGATGATGTATTAAAAAATATGAAAAATGTTATCCGGGAAATTGAATTTGCAATTGAAGAAATTAAATTACAAATTCCTCCCCCTACCCCCTCCAAAGGGGGATAACGAAAATTAACATTTCCCTCAGAATCATCAAAATTATCGATATAAAACGAAAATTAATAATAACAATATGGGAAGAGCATTTGAATATCGCAAAGCGACAAAAATGAAACGTTGGGGAAACATGGCGCGTGTTTTCACCAAGTTAGGAAAACAAATTACGATCGCGGTAAAAGAAGGCGGACCGGACGCTGATACGAACCCTCGCTTAAGAGTGTTGGTTCAGCAATCGAAGAAAGAAAACATGCCGAAAGAAAACGTAGAGCGCGCTATCAAAAAAGCGACATCGAAAGACGAAGCCGACTACAAAGAAATGGTATATGAAGGATACGGACCTTTTGGTATCGCGATTGTAGTTGAAACCGCGACAGACAATCCTACCCGCACGGTAGCGAATGTCCGCAGTTATTTCAACAAATTCGGTGGTTCTTTGGGAACAACCGGAAGCCTTCAATTTCTATTCGATCGTAAATGTGTCTTCAAAATAAGTCCTAAGGACGGCGTTACATTAGAAGATTTGGAACTTGAATTAATTGATTACGGAGTAGATGAAGTTGAACAAGATGAAGAAGGAATTGTTCTTTACGGAGAATTCGCATCTTATTCAGCCATTCAAAAACACTTGGAAGAAAACGGATTTGAAATTCATAGCGCTGAATTTGAACGTATTCCCAACGATTATAAATCGGTAACGGAAGAACAACGCGTTCAACTCGAAAAATTATTGGATAAATTTGATGAAGACGAAGATGTACAAAACGTTTTCCATAATATGGAGTGATAAAGTTTTCGTACAACAACTCTAACGGGGTTTCGAACCCTGTTAGAGTTTAGCTTATATTTATTTATAATTATTTAGGAAAATCTATTAACAAAAAAAAGCAACTATTTAAAATAGTTGCTTTTTTTTGTTGTCGGGGTAGCGGGATTCGAACCCACGACCCCCTGCTCCCAAAGCAGGTGCGCTAACCGGACTGCGCTACACCCCGAACTTTTGCGAGTGCAAAGGTAATTGAATATTTTGAATTCGCAAATTTTTTATACAACTTCTATTCCTTGTTTTTTCAACATTTCTAATCCAATGTCTTTTAATTTGAATTTTTGAATCTTTCCGCTTCCCGTAAGAGGGTAACCTTCAACAAATAAGATATATTTTGGGATTTTATGTCGGGCTATTTTTCCACGGCAAAATTCCCTAACATCTTCGGGTGTTAAAGTAGCGCCTTCTTGTAAAATAATAAAAGCGCCCACTTCTTCTCCATATTTTTCCGACGGAATTCCCGCTACTTGTATATCTTTCACACCTTCCAAGTGATACAAAAATTCTTCTATTTCACGAGGATATATATTTTCTCCTCCACGGATAATCATATCTTTGATACGGCCAGTAATCCTGAAATAACCGTTTTCATCTTTTGTTCCCAAATCACCGGAATGCAACCATCCGTCTTTGTCTATTGCTTCGGCTGTAGCTCCCGGATTTTTGTAATATCCTTTCATTACCAAATATCCCCGGCAACAAACTTCACCTTGCTCCCCTACTCTACATTCTTCACCTGTTTCAGGGTTTAATATTTTAACTTCGGTAGAAGGATATTCTTTACCAACGGTAGTACACCGGTTCTCAAAAGAATCTTCAAGAACTGAATGTGTCATACCGGGCGAAGACTCTGTAAGTCCGTAAACACTGGTAATGTGGGTAATATGAAGTTTTTCGGTTACCTGACGCATCAATTCGATCGGACACAACGCGCCTGCCATAATTCCTGTACGAAGTGACGTTACATCAAACATATTGAACATCGGATGATTCAATTCGGCAATAAACATGGTCGGAACACCGTATAATGCCGTACATCTTTCTTTATGTATGGAAGCCAATACAATCAACGGATCGAATTTTTCAACCATTACTTGCGCGCATCCGTGTGTGAGGCATGCCATTGTCGCCAACACCACACCAAAACAATGAAACAAAGGAACGCAACAACACAATTTATCATCTTGTGTAAATTTCATTCCTTCTCCCGTAAAATATCCGTTATTAACAATATTATAGTGTGAAAGCATTACTCCTTTAGGAAATCCTGTTGTTCCTGAAGTATATTGCATATTCACTACATCGTGGCAACTGATTCCGGATTTGGCTTCGTTCAAGGCATTTTCCGAAACATTTTTTCCCAACAACAAAATTTCGGCAGTATTATACATTCCCCTGTATTTTTCCTGTCCTATAAAAACTACATTTTTTAATTTAGAAAAACGTTTATTGTTGACAAATCCACGTTGTGAGGTTTTTAATTCGGGAAGCATTTCATAAGTCATGTCGATATAACTGCCATCAAAAACACCTTCCGTAATACATAACGTATGAATATCGGCATTTTCTACCAAAAATTCAAGTTCATGTTGCTTATAATTAGTATTTACAGTCACAAGCACACATCCTATTTTAGCTCCCGCATAAAGGAATGTAAGCCAATCCGGAACGTTAGTCGCCCAAATTCCGATATGATCTCCCGGTTTTATTCCAATGGCTAATAATCCTTTTGCCATATTATCAACCCGTTCGTTGAATTGTTTCCATGTGAAACGAAGGTCACGATCGGAATATACTACATATTCTTTATCAGGAGTTTTTTCCGCCCAATATTCGAGCCACTGCCCGATAGTTTTATCTGTAAGTTGCATAATTAAACCGGGGTATAAAGTACTGCCAAAATTTTCGCTCCCTGTTCGTCTGCAGCGTGTACGTGATGCGCTACGATCGAATCGTAGTAAATACTATCTCCTTCTTCCAATAAATAAACGGTAGTTCCATAGTTAATTTCAACAGCGCCTTCAAGGCAATAAATAAATTCTTCTCCTTCGTGGGTAGAGGTCACAAAATCGACACCTTCTTTTGCCGGAGCGATATGAATAATAAACGGCTCCATGTGACGTCCCGCTTTAGCCTGAGCCACAGCATAATAATCCATGTGACGTTGTGAAGAATCATCTTCATGTTTTGTCGAAAAACTGATATTATTTGTATGAAAATCTTTTCTGGAAACAACCGGACCTAATTCATCGTGATCATCCAAAAATGTACCTAAGCGAACCCCTAATACCCTGGCTATCTTAATCAATGGAGATAATGTCGGAAAATCTTCGGCTTGCTCCACTTTATTGATTTGTTCAATACTTAATCCCGAACGTTCCGACATCTCTTCTACCGAAATCATACGAGATTCCCTGATGTCTTTAATTCTGTTTCCAATTTTTTGTTTCATTATTTTATTTTTATTGATTGTATGATTTTACATTACTTACTCTATAAACATAATAATGAGTTCATTTGATTTTTTTTTCACTCTTATCATTTATACCGTTTTAACACGGAGTTATACAGAGTTATATTAGTTACCAAACTCTAACAGAGTCTTGAACCCTGTTAGAGTTAATATAAACTTTCACACTGAAAGCTAAGCGTGCAAAAATATGTTATTTTTTCATATTTTCATACAGTAATCGAAAAAATAAATCCTAAATATTATTCTACAAAAATAAACGGCTACCTTTGCCGTCAAAATTGAATTATGGCAAGTTATTTACAAGTTGACGGTTTAACTAAAAGTTTCGGAGATTTAATCCTTTTTGAACAAATATCATTTGGAATTTCGGAAGGGCAACGCATCGGATTAATCGCAAAAAACGGAACAGGGAAAACTACCTTGTTAAATATTATCTCAGGAAAAGAAGATTATAACGAAGGAAATGTTGTTTTCCGTAAAGATTTAAGAGTTGGTTATTTAAACCAAGATCCACAATATCCGGCAAATTTAACTGTCTTGCAAGCATGTTTTCATTCTGAAAATGATACGGTAAAACTGATTGCCGAATATGAACAGGCAATGCTTTCGGATAATCACGAAAAATTGGATGAATTGCTTGTCAAGATGGACCATCTCAAAGCTTGGGATTATGAACAACGCGCCAAACAGATACTTTCGTTATTGAAGATTACTGATTTTAATCAAAAGATTGAAGAATTATCAGGAGGACAGCTCAAACGGATAGCGTTGGCCAATGTTTTGATTACCGAACCCGATTTATTGATTCTTGATGAGCCAACCAATCATCTTGATTTGGAGATGGTTGATTGGTTGGAAAAATATTTAAGCAGAGGAAATATTACATTATTGATGGTTACGCACGACCGGTATTTCTTAGACCGGGTTTGTTCGGAAATCATCGAAATCGACAACAAACGCCTCTTTCAATACAAAGGAAATTACAGTTATTATATAGAAAAACGACAGGAACGAATTGATGCTCAAAATGCGGATTTAGAACGGTCTAATAATCTTTTCAGAAAAGAATTGGAATGGATGCGCCGTCAACCGCAAGCGAGAGCGACAAAAGCCAAAGCAAGAATCGATTCGTTTTATGATTTAGAAGAAAAAATCAAGCAGGAACGCTCTGCCGACAATGTGAAATTAGAAGTAAAATCTTCATATATCGGAAATAAAATATTCGAAGCGGAACACGTTTATAAATCTTTTGGCGATTTAAAAATTGTCGAGGATTTCAATTACATATTTGCCCGCTACGAAAAATTAGGCATTGTCGGTAACAACGGAACCGGAAAATCGACATTCATTAAAATGTTGATGGGAGAAGTCGCCCCTGATCAAGGCGGATTCGACATCGGGGAAACTGTCAATTTCGGCTATTACAGTCAGGATGGATTGATTTTCGATGAAAAAATGAAAGTAATCGATGTCGTTCAAAACATAGCCGAAGTTATCGATTTAGGGGGAGGAAACAATTTAACTGCATCTCAATTCCTACAACATTTTCTTTTTTCTCCTGAGAAACAATATAGCTATGTCTACAAATTGAGCGGAGGTGAAAAGCGCAGGTTATACCTTTGTACCGTATTGATTAAGAATCCGAATTTTCTGGTATTGGACGAACCAACCAACGACCTCGATATTATCACGTTGAATGTTCTGGAAGATTATTTAGCAAACTTCAAAGGATGCGTTATCGTTGTTTCGCACGACCGTTATTTTATGGATAAAGTGGTCGACCATTTACTCGTTTTCAACGGAAACGGCAACATCAAAGATTTTCCCGGAAATTACACCCGTTATCGTGAATGGAAGGAACTTTCGGATGAAATTTCGAAAGAAAAACAGCCGGAACGTTCTAAACCTCAGGAAAAGAAAAAACTTTCATATAAAGAACAACGCGAATTCGAAGTTTTGGATCAGGAAATTCCGGCCTTGGAAAATGAAAAAACAAAACTAGAACAAGAGCTTTCAACCGGAAATTTATCTAACGATGAACTTATAAAAAAATCGAACCGCATCAGCCAGCTCATTGAAGAAATAGATACAAAAACCTTGCGTTGGTTGGAATTGAGTGAATGGGTATAAGATAAAAATATCAAACAAAAAGGATAAATGTACCAAAGTCGATATTAAGGCCTGATATTCAAATTCAATCCGGATAAATTGATTTAGATTTGTATATTGATTCATAACGACGAATCAGTAAAGATTATCTTTTATTTATTTTTCAGACTTTATTATTCAAATGAAAAACATCTTTTCTTATCTATTTTCATTCTTATTGTTATCAACAACAATTTCTCTGTCTGCTCAAGAATATTGCATGAAATCTCCAACCGGATTCGGACGCAACGCGACCGGTGGCGCAGGAGGAAGTGTTGTAAAAATATCAACCCGGACAGAACTTTCAACCGCCTTAAAAGCTTCAGGTGCTTCTATAATTATTATTACAAAAGATATTACCTTCGGACAAAATGAAATGATTAATGAGATAATTTCGAATAAAACTATTTTAGCGCTTTCCGGAATAAAATTAGTAAGTACTTACCGAGATAAAAACGGAGGAATACTTGGTTTTAAAGCAGGTTCTAACAATGTTATCGTACGCAATATCATTTTTGAAGGTCCGGGAGCTTATGATGTAGATGGAAACGATTTACTTCAAAATACAGGTTGCAACAATCTATGGGTCGACCATTGCGAATTTTATGATGGTGTGGACGGAAATTTCGACAATACTAAAACATCCGACAACATCACTATTTCGTGGTGTAAATTCGGATATAAAATATTACCTAAAGCAGGCGGTTCCGGAGGAAGCGCGAATCACTGTTTTTCGAATTTGGTAGGTGGAGCATCGAATGATTTTCCCTCCGATGGATTTTACAGCATTACTTTTCAATATTGCTACTGGTCGGATGGCTGTATACAAAGAATGCCCCGCGCCAGAAACGCTGAATTACATATTTTGAATTGTTATTACAATATTACGTCTAAAAATTCAACCGGAGGTTCAACATCTTCTTTAGCAATTGGTTTAGGAGCCGGATCGAATGGAACAACCTGTTACGTCGAAGGTACGAATTTCAAGAAAGTGAGTACCGTTCTTGATGCCAGTTATGATAAAGTCACAGGAAAAAGTGTAGCGACTAATTTTATAAATTGTTTAAAAGGAGGTTCCAACTCGGGAACGGTTTTGAAACCCACATACACTTATACTGCTTTAGATGTAGATAATGTAGAAGAAGCTATCTTGAGTGTTAATGGAGCCGGTGCTACATTGAAAGTGTCGGATTCGGGAGAAGTATATATAGGCGAAAATGAGGAAGAAGAAACATTATCGGTTCCTGCTAATGTGAACGCGATATCTGAAAGTAACTCTGTGTTAGTAACATGGGATGCCGTAGCCAATGCTACTTCGTATAAAGTAATACTTTCTACAAACGGATCTGTCGAATCATCTAAAACATGGGATTTTTCAACCTGGATTATAAATGCTAACAATGCCGATGCTAACTTAGTATTAGACGGAGTAAATCCTCGTTTCAATTATAAAAACGCGACCTCTTCCGAAGAATTAAAATTTGCAGGTGGAAACAAAATCCCTGATACGGAAGGTTTATTGTTTTCGGCAGGAGCTGACACAAAATTGAGATTGGGATTCGGAACAGGAATGATATACCTGAATGGAGCCAATATTTCAATTGAAATTCCTTGTAAAAAAAATGAAGAAGTGATTGTTCAAGGCACATCTGGAAATGCTGATGCTACTGATCGCGGATTTAGTGTTACAGGAGCAACTATTAACGAATCAGGAACTTCAGCTAACATCATTGGAGGAATAATGAAAGAAACCGGAGGTGCAGGAACTTGGTCATATATCGCTACCGACAACAATATCATTATAAAAACAATTACAGGCGGTATGAATGTGACAAAAATTACTGTAAAATCACAATCCGGTTCTACCGAAGAATATATTGTAACCGGAGAAACAAGCAAAAACATCTCAGGCCTACAACCAAATACAGTATATACTTATCAAGTGATGGCGATAAACGGAAACTCGCAATCAGGATACAGTCAGGAAAAAACTATATCAACCCAATCAGCATCAGGAATTAAATCCACCATTTCAGAAACGTGGAGTATACTCCAACAAGGAAACGATTTTATTGTCGCAGGTTTAGATGTTGAGTCAATCGAAGTTAGAAATATTCATGGAATTCGCATTATTTCTTCAAAAGGAATTAACACAATTAACGCAAGCCGTTTGACTAAAGGAATTTATTTAATAACAATCAGGACAAAAGACAATATGGTTTTAAATAAAAAGATTGTAAAAAAATAATTTCATTTTCCAACCTCAAATACATATTTTCTCATGGTTTTATTTTGAATATAATAAACGCACTAAATAAATACAGATAGTTTTTTTTAAAAATTCCTCGTTAGGTTTTTCAAACTTTTCCCAATACAAGGTCAAATTCCGGCAAAGCTCTTCAAGAGACTTAAAAAAAAAAACGATTGTGAGTAACATTCCTTCTTGTTTTCTTCCAAAGCATTTCAATGCCGTTTAAGTCTGGGGAATACGGCGGAAAGAAAAACAATTCCAATAAATCCGACACTTCTTCCAACCATGGTTGCAGCATTTTGGCGTGATGATAACGTGCATTATCCAATACCAATAATATCTTCTTTCGTTTCCCTTCTTTTGTGTTGCCCAAATTTGCCTGACAAAGCAGTTTTTGCAGAAAAATCTTAAATGTTTGGGCATTAAATTCAGGATTTTGATAAGTTATCAATTGCCCGTTTGTTCCCATGGCGCCAAATACGCTAACCTTAAACCGGTCGACAATTTGATTTCCGGATGGCTACCCGACAAGAACCATGCGCGTATAATACTCAACGTCAGCTTAAAATGACATTCATCTTGATAAAAAATTTCATATTCTCCGGTTACCGCTTTTTCTTGAAGTTTTTTTTGACCCTTTTTTTTACCTGCATCGCCTTTTGACACGATAGGGCGTACCCGCTTAAGGCTGAAACCCAATTTATGAAAAAGTCGTTGACATGCCCGAACCTGCAAGATGATTCCATATTACTTGTCAATGTAAGCTGAAAGTGATTTGCCATCCCCAATATTGTAATCCATACCGCTTTCTTCCGAATGTTTCTGTAATACCAATTTTAATTCTTCCTGCTGTTCAACAGACAAGCGAGAGGTACGACCCGGTCTCTTTTCGTCTCGCAATGATTCCAAATTACCTGTCTCATTGATTTTCGCCCACCGTTCAAGGCGAATTGCCAAACAAATCGTTTCATATCTTTTTTTTCCAAAGATATAAAAAATACGCATTTATAAGCGATGTTTGTTATAGAAATATTATAGTCTGCTTGGCGTAAAAAATTGATTGGGAATTTTAATAATATTCCCAATCAATTCATACAATCATAAAACGATATTCGATTACTTTTTCAAATCATAGCGATCGGAATTCATCACTTTTACCCATGCGTTGATGAAGTCTTTTACAAATTTTTCTTTGTTGTCATCTTGAGCGTACACTTCTGCATAAGAGCGTAATATGGAATTAGAACCGAATACTAAATCTACGCGGGTGGCTGTCCATTTTGTTTCGCCGGATTTTCTATCCACAATGCGGTATAAATTTTCACCCATAGGTTTCCATGTATATTTCATATCGGTAAGATTCACAAAGAAATCATTGCTTAAAACACCTTCTCTGTCGGTAAATACGCCATGTTTCGTATTCCCGTGGTTTGTTCCCAAAACACGCATTCCTCCGACGAGAACTGTCATTTCGGGTGCTGTTAAGCCCATCAGTTGTGTTCTGTCGAGCAACAATTCTTCGGGTTTCACGGCATAATCCTTTTTCTGCCAGTTTCTGTATCCGTCGTGTATGGGTTCAAGTACAGAGAATGATTCCACATCGGTCATTTCCTGCGTAGCATCGCCACGTCCGGCTGCAAAAGGCACCTTGATATTTACACCGGCCTCTTGTGCAGCTTTTTCCACGGCGGCACTTCCACCCAATACAATCAAGTCTGCAATACTTACTTTCTTGCTCAGTCCGGCTTGAATTTCGGTCAATTTATTCAAAACTTTTTGCAAACGTTCAGGTTCATTGCCTGCCCAATCTTTTTGCGGTGCAAGGCGTATCCGGGCGCCATTGGCACCACCTCTATAATCGGAACCACGGAATGTACGTGCGCTGTCCCATGCAGTGTTGATGAGTTCTGTGCGTGATAAACCACTATTCAATAATTTAGCCTTTAATTCTTCAATTTCTGCATCGGAAAGTGTGTAATCAACGGTGGGAATAGGATCTTGCCAGATTAAATCTGCTTTTGGAGCATCAGGGCCAAGATAGCGACTTTTAGGACCTAAATCGCGGTGGGTTAACTTGAACCATGCCTTAGCAAAAACTTCTTCAAAATAGGCAGGATCGTTATAAAAACGTTCGGAAATCTTGCGGTATTCCGGATCCATTTTCAATGCCATATCGGCATCGGTCATCATGGGATTCCGGCGAACACCGGAAATATGTGCGTCAAACGGTTTGTCTTCCTCTTTCATGTTTATTGGTTCCCATTGATGGGCTCCAGCGGGGCTTTTAACGTTTTCCCATTCGTGATTGAGTAACAAATGAAAATAAGTGTGATTCCATTTATTTGGCGTGGTTGTCCAAGCGCCTTCCAATCCGCTGGATACCGTATGTTCCGCATTGCCTTTTCCTTTCGGATTTATCCATCCCAAACCTTGAGTTTCCAAACCGGCTGCTTCGGGATTAGGACCTAAAGCAGAAGCATCTCCATTGCCATGGGCTTTTCCAACGGTGTGTCCACCGGCAGTTAAGGCAACGGTTTCTTCATCATTCATAGCCATGCGTTTGAATGTTGTTCTCACGTCTTTAGCTGTTTTTAGAGGGTCGGGAATTCCATCAACTCCTTCGGGATTTACATAAATCAATCCCATTTGTACGGCTGCCAATGGATTTTCCAAAGATTCGCTGTCAGTTCCGTCCGAATAACGTGATTTGCCTAACCAATCTTTTTCTGCTCCCCAGTAAATATCTTTTTCCGGATGCCAGATGTCTTCGCGGCCACCTGCGAAGCCGAATGTTTTGAAACCCATGGATTCATACGCCATCGTTCCTGCCAGGATCAATAAATCGGCCCAAGAAAGTTTATTGCCGTATTTTTTCTTAATCGGCCATAAAAGCCGGCGTGCTTTATCAAGGCTCACATTATCCGGCCAACTGTTGAGCGGTGCAAAACGTTGGTTGCCGGTGTTGGCTCCACCACGACCATCAGCCATGCGGTAGGTACCCGCACTGTGCCATGCCATACGAATCATAAAACCACCATAGTGTCCCCAATCTGCAGGCCACCAGTCCTGACTGTCTGTCATTAATTTTTTAAGGTCATTTTTAACAGCTTCCAAATCCAATTTTGCAAATTCTTCTGCATAGTTGAAGTTTTCTCCATAGGGATTTGTTTTTGTATCGTGTTGACTCAAAATATCTAAATTGAGTGCATTAGGCCACCAACTCATCACAGAATCAGTAGATTCTGTGTTTGCACCATGCATTACAGGGCATTTCCCTCTTTTTAAACTGTCCATAATTTATTTACTTTTAAGTTTATATGTAATTAAGCATTTTTTATTTTCTGAATCTTAGTAATTGATAGATTGTGGTGAAGTCCACTAAATAGAAATCGGTTCGTTTATGTTGTAACAACCAAGGAGATGATTTGTTTGTTATTTACATAAATTTAACATAGGATTGTTTGTTCATAAAAATAAGTACCTTTGCGAGTGAATATTTTATCAATCATGTAAATATATTTTAGATAAAATCAAATGTATAAGCAGGAAATATATCAGTCGATTCGAAAAAATGTAGAGTTACTTTCGGATAACCATTCGGAGAATTATCCTTTTATTCCTTTGTACGACAAACTCTTACCTTCTTCCATCTGTTTATGTACTATTTTAGATAAAATCCGGTCGATCATGTTTCCCGGATATTTCGGAAATCCATTGGTCAATACCAATTCATTACAATACCATACGGGAGTGAATTTGGAACAAGTCTACAAATTGCTTTCCGAACAGATATATTTCGCTCTATCCTTCGAAGTTGAAGATGTTGATTCTCAATCAGCTAAAGAAGATGCGTCGATATATACTACAACCTTTATTGATAAATTACCTGAAATAAAAAGGCTTTTATCTACCGATGTCAAAGCTATTTTTGATGGAGATCCGGCAGCTAAAAGTTACGGAGAAATTATTTTTTGTTATCCGGCAATGAGGGCATTACTCAATCACAGGGTAGCTCACGAATTACTGAAATTGGAAGTTCCCCTCATTCCTCGCATCATGTCGGAATTGGCACACGCGGAAACCGGAATCGATATTCATCCGGGAGCGCGAATCGGAGAATATTTCAGTATCGACCACGGAACAGGAGTCGTTATCGGGCAAACTTCTATTATCGGAAATCATGTTCGGTTATATCAAGGAGTTACGTTAGGCGCTAAAAGTTTTTCTTTAGATGAAGCCGGAAACCCGATCGATATTCCGCGCCATCCGGTATTGGAAGATTATGTTACTGTCTATTCTAATTCTACTATTTTAGGAAGAATAACTATCGGAAAAGGCACTATTGTGGGAGGAAATATTTGGTTAACTCACAGTGTTCCTCCTAATTCAAAAATATTACAGTCAAAAGCCGTTGAATCTTATTTCAGTGACGGACTTGGAATTTAATTGAGAGTGAAAAGTGGAGAATGGAAAGTGAAAAATTAGGAATGTAGCTCTCAATTCTCAACTCTCAACTCTCAACTCTCAATTATTAATTATCATGATTTGTTTCCCAAACGCAAAAATCAACTTAGGTTTAAATATTGTTTCCAAAAGGCCTGATGGATACCATAATTTAGAAACTGTATTTTATCCTGTCAACATTCAAGACGCTTTGGAAATCGTTCCTGCGGCAAATGAAAAAGGAATTTTCAAACAATCGGGCATCTGTATTGATGGAAATCCCGACGAAAACTTAGTCATAAAGGCTTATTTGCTATTCAAAAAAAAGTATGATGTTCCTGAAATAGATATTTATCTGAGGAAAAATATTCCTTTTGGAGCCGGATTAGGAGGCGGATCTGCAGATGCCGCATTTATACTTAAATTATTAAATAAGTTTACAGAATTTCATCTGCAAGACGATGAATTAGAATCTTTCGCCTCACAAATCGGAGCCGATTGTCCGTTTTTTATCCGGAATAAACCTGTTTTCGCAACAGGAATCGGAAATATTTTTAATCCGGTTGAATTATCTCTTAAAGGATATTTTATCACTTTAATCAAACCCGATATTCATGTTTCAACAAAAGAAGCATATTCGATGGTAACGCCGAAACAACCCGAACTTTCGTTAACGGAAATCATCAAAAATCCGGTTGAAACATGGAAAGATACGATGGTAAACGATTTTGAAAAAAGTGTATTTGCCCAATATCCGAAAATCAAAAATCTCAAAGAAAAATTATACGAACAAGGAGCGATATACGCGTCCATGTCGGGATCGGGTTCTTCAGTTTTCGGAATATTTAAGGAAGAAAACGATTTTTCACAAACTTTTCCAAATTCATATATTTTCAACTTACAATTAGATTAAAAACATAAATATAATTTATCCATGAAAAAAATTATCTTTTCAACATTATTTCTTATCGGGTTTATCGCATATACATTCTCCCAAAAAGAAATAAAAGTAGAATCATATCTTTCAAGCGAATTAATTCCGGTATTTGTTCCGATACAAACCGATAGTTTGAACACTTCAGAAAAAAATTATTCCGACAAAGAATTGCTTTCTACTCAAGTCGATTTTAAACAAGCTTTATATAAAAAACAGGTATTAAAAACCGATTCAGGAAGTATCGCCACCCTACCCTTTTTTGATTGGGATTCTAAAAAGCCCAAACAAGACAAAGCCATACAAATTTTGTCTTTTAATATTGACGCGGACAGATTTTGCAAAGCCAAATTATCGGTAACATCAACCGAAATGTTTGAAATTTATGTGGATGGAGAAAAAGGAAAATCGAAAGAAACCAAAGAAACAGAATTGTCTAAATCAAAAGAAGTTACTGTCGACCTGAAACTACAACCTCGCCAATATACCATTTATATAAAAAGATTAGCTACTTTCAGGAACTTCGACAAAGCCGAAATTCAATCTGTTATTAAATTAGAAAAACAAGATACGCTTGCTCAAATCACGCTATCGACTTCCGATAAAAGAAAAATTTCGACAAACGACATGTTGGAAGGTACAAGAGTTACAGACGCGTCAATATCTCCAAGCGGGAAATATTATACCGCGACTTTTACTACGGTCGACAATACAGGGAAAAGGACAACTAACTTTGAATTAAGGGAATTTAAAAACAATAAACTGATTTACAATTTTCCATCCTACGCGAGACCTTATTGGATGCCTTCTTCCGATAGAATTATTTATCATAAAGATGGAATAAAAAATAAAAATTTTTATGTTTTTAATGTCGCGGATTTGAGTGAAAATCTTATTGCGGAAGAAGTAGAATTTGATTGGTACAAAATTTCTCCGGATGAAACATATATGATTTTAAGTTGCGATGAAAGTATTAAGGCTGATAAATCGGTATTCAAAAGGCATCTGTCTCCTTCCGACAGAACCGGATCGTACAGAAAAAGAACTAATCTTTTTAAATATGATTTTAATAAAAAAATGAAAGAAAGGTTAACTTTCGGCCATACATCGGTATATATTTGTGACATCAGCCACGACAGTAAATTTTTGCTTTTTATGGCTTCGAAAGAAGAACTGAAAAACAGGTTATTCGGAGACTATAAACTATACAATATGAATATCTACACAGCGGAAATAGATACGATAGCCGATGACCCATTTATCTCAGACGCTTCATTTTCACCGGATGACAAGCAATTGCTGATTACTGGTAGTGGAGACGCTTTCAATGGTATTGGCTTGAATATCAAGGATGGCCAGATTTCAAATAATTACGACAAGCAAATTTTTCTGATGGATTTGAAATCGAAAGAAGTTTCCACGCTTTCTAAAAATTTTAATCCCAGCATTTCGAAGTGTCATTGGTCTAAAATAGACAATAAAATATACATGAAAACAGATGACGAGGATAGGACTGTCATATATTCGTTTAATCCTAAAAACAACGGATATAAACGCCTCGGTCTCAAAGAAGATATGATTGGCGCTTTCGATATTGCCGATAATTCGCTTGACGCTGTATATACGGGTCAAAGTCTGACAAATTCGACAAGACTTTATTCGATTGATTTAAAATCAGACAATGTTCGTTTATTGGCAGACCCTTATGCCGAACGTTTATCCGGAATCGCTGTCGGAAAAATCGAAGATTGGAATTTTACAACTTCCGATAGTACCTTAATCAAAGGAAGATGTTATTATCCTGTTGATTTTGATCCGAATAAAAAATATCCGATGATTGTATATTATTATGCGGGAGTGCACGCGACAACCAGGGTTTTTGACACGAATTATCCGTTGCATGTTTTCGCGTCATTGGGTTATATCGTATATACGCTTCAACCGAGCGGAGCTGTCGGATTCGGGCAAGAATTTTCCGCTCGCCACGTAAACGCGTGGGGAGAACCGGCGGCTCAAGAAATTATCGAAGGAACTCAAAAATTTTGTGATACGCATTCGTTCGTAGATAAAACTAAAATAGGCTGTATTGGAGCTTCTTACGGAGGATTTATGACACAATATGTACTTACGAAAACAAATATTTTCGCGACCGGAATATCACATGCCGGTATCAGTTCAATCGCGAGTTATTGGGGCGAAGGATATTGGGGATATGCTTATAGCGGAACGGCTACCGCGGGAAATTTCCCGTGGAACAATCCGAAATTATACACCGAACAAAGTCCTCTTTTCCATGCTGATAAAATCAATAGCCCACTACTTTTACTTCACGGTGGTGTTGATACCAACGTTCCGCTTGGCGAAAGTATTCAAATGTTCAACGCTTTAAAACTGCTTGGCAAAACGGTTGAGTTCATTGAAATTGAAGGAGAAAACCATGTTATCAGCGCTTACAAAAAACGGTTGGAATGGCACGACACGATTTTCGCATGGTTTGCTAAATGGTTGAAAAACGAGCCGGAATGGTGGACAGATCTTTATGAGAAGAAACCGTAGATAAAATCGGACTTTGAGTCAAATAATCCGGATCGTTAGCGTAAATAAAAACAAGAGAACCTTCTTTGATCGTATTGATAATCGGTTTACAAATATTCAGGGGCAAAGCCGGACATCCGAGACTGCGCCCCAAACGGCCCGAAGCGGAAATAAAGGAAGGATCGCAATAAGCGGCGCCATGTATAACAATAGCGCGGTCTTTCGCTTTATCATTGATTCCTTTTTCCAAACCATCCAACACCAAAGAATATCCGTTTTTTCCTTGATACGTATTTTTAGTCAGGAAAAAACCTAAAGAACTCTTATACGATCCGTTTTCATTCGAAAAAGAAGTAGCGAAATTTCCTCCGCTGTTGCGTCCGTGAGAAACATAAGACTCATGTAAAAGTTTTCTGTTATCAATATCAAGTACATATAAACGTTTTTCCGTCGATGGTTTTGTGTAATCGATAAGTGTTAGAATTCCTTTATGAAGGACATCAATTTTTTCGTAGCCAGCAATTGCTTGCAAGAAAGCCCTGTAATTAACAATACCATCTAAAGACATTTCGGTGTAAAGTTGCCGGTATGATATTTTTGTAGTGTCTGGTAAAATTGCATTACCGGAATTTTTTCCGGATTCAATATTTCTACCTCCCTGAAATAAAACCAATAAAACAGGAAATATAATGTAAACTATTTTTTTCTTCATTACATTAAAAAAACTTATTCAATAACAATCACAAGGCTTTCTCCTACCGGGGCCCAATCAAAAATAAACTTACTGTGGGAAGTCGCGTTGCGCACACACATGTGCGAACGAGGAGTAGTGCCCAACGTCGGGCTATATTCAATCATCGTTTTACGAGGCACATTTACCGGAACTCCATGAATGTATCCTCCGTTGCAGAACCGGTTGGCATAAGGAGCGAATCCTCCTGTTGCTGTCGAATTATCTTCCAGGTATATCATTTTTTCTTTTTTCTCTTGAATAACGAAAATTCCCAATGGAGTTTCCTGCATGTGGGGAGGTTTATGTAATCCTGTCGTTGCCGGATTCATACTTCTTACCAACCATTTTTCTTCAACTTTTTCGAATGTGGCTATGTTTTGATTCGTCCGGTCTACCAACATTACTTTCCGGAATGCTACGGTATCCGGCAAAAAGCGAATATATTTACGGGGAATATTCCAGTTTCCATCAAAATAAATAGTAGAAGACTTGATTAATGAAGTTGTATCTATTTCTACTTTAACCAACGAACCGTCTAATGCATAACGCATTGGTGTTACCGAATCTGTTATCGCGAACAACGGAATTCCTTCGTAACGTTCAATACCGAAAGTATCAGTAACATTTTTATAACTGTTTCTTTTAAAAACATCAACGAGAGGAGCTTCCCCATTTTTATTTTTCCTGTTTTGTAGAATTCCATACGAAGAAGGACTTTCCTGAATAGAATCTACCAAAACGAGCATTTTTTTTATTTTTTCCCACTGGAATATCCTGACCGTATCTTTATAAGGATAAGTATCCTCTAACGTGTATTTATCATACAAAAAATCTTTTTCTATGATTGCTTCCCTTACTTTAACTTCTTGCGGAACAGAATCTCTTTTTTCAGGAATATTTTCCGCAACTGGATATTTCGATGTATTATCGTTACAAGACACAACACCAAAAACTGTTCCAAACAGTATGATAATCGTAATAATTGCCGGACGAAAATTCGACATAATAGCTTTAAAATTTAGGAAGTAAAGATAACTGTAAAAAATATAGTACAAAAATAGTTTAAGATATTTTATTGATTTGTTCTACCGATAAACCTGTCAATTCAGCTATCATTTCAACAGAAAGTCCTTTTTTCAGACAGTTTTGAGCTATTTCTATTTTATTTTTCTTGATACCAATCTCTATACCTTCTTCTTTCGCCAAATCAACAGCGCTACGAACATCCTCATATTCTAATATACTTTTTCTGTAGGATTCCATTTCTTCCAATGTTAATTTTGAAACATCTGTCGCCCTAAATAACATATCAAAAATTCTACCTTGCAATTCTGGCGGTCGATTTTCTAATGAAGATAATTGCTTTAATAAATACACCCAACGGTCGAAATTTGTTTCCAATTCTTCAATATTTTTTTCGAATTTAGGCTATAAATGAACACCCCTCTCCAAACGCATAAAATCGGGCGCAAGCTACTCCCTCTCCACAAGAGAGGGCAGGGGGAGAGGTTTTAATTCGCTCAATAAGTGTTTTTAAGTCTAAATAAGTTCTTCCGTGTTATCTGTGTGCTATTTTAGCGACTTAATAGATTGCGGATCAAGTCCTCAATGACGAATAATTATTGACTTAATTCTTTCAATAAAGGAAATGAAAGCGTTATTCCCCATGCGGAAAATTTAGCAGAATCGAAAGATGTGAAAATGCCGACAGAACCTACAACCGGAATATCGACAGAATATCCCCACTCTGTGTAACAAGTTTTTTGAGGAGTATGTAAAAACTTAGCATGCAGAGCTTCTCCAAGCATTTTCCCTTGTAAAAAAGGCAAATATTTTAACATTAAATATTGCGTATGATAATTTACAGAAATTTGAGTCCAGTTTTTATTAGTTGAATATTTATAATAATCTAACAACATATAAGTTTGTTCGAAAGTTTTTCCTGTAAATAATTGATGAGCAGAATTAAAATGATGATAATCAATATAATTAAACTCATTTTTATTAAGAAAACTCCCTACCCCGATTTCATAATTCAAATAATCGAATATATTCAATTTGATTTGTTGTGAAATCGTTCCTTCCATTTTGATAAATTTCGAAGGATTATCTGCTAAACCTTGAACTCCTTGTTTATAAGAAAGATTAAATGTCGGAAAACGTGATTTCAGGTATTGTTTTTGTCCTTTTTTATTGATGAAATAATAATATTCCGGAGTATATTTCAAAGACACAGAAATCGCGTTTAATCCTGTATAAAAGGCATTTAAATTATCCGGATAAACCGGAATATTCGGTTTCGCGTCGGCAGATTTTCCGAAAAAACTATACGTTGTGTTGTTGTTTAATTGATTTCTTTTCGCTGTTTCCAATTCCAAATCTAAAGATAAACCATTGAAAACATCAATTTTATTACCGATTTTCAAGTAATTATTTTCATAATATTTCGCGTTATTAACTCCCATAAACAGGGAATAAAGCGCGTTTTCAATACGCAACATTCCGGCATTTCCACTATAATCTTCCGTTAAAGAGCCTACTGAAAATTTCAATTCTCCTAATTTCAAACGCGAATAATTATAATCGGCATCAAGTTTCCAACTCAACGATTTACGAGCGGTTGTCCAGTAAATTTCAGGATTTATCTGCCATAAAGAATAATCATTCCTACGGATTCCGAATTTCAGTTTTTGCCCCAACCAAAAACCATCGACAAAATTATATTCAGGAAAAATCCGTATCAATCCTCCATATTGCACAGAAAAGCGAGTCGAATCTCCTCCTATTTTTCCTCCCCAAAAAACATCCGATGGTTTGAATGAAGCGTTATTTCGTTCTTTCTTCAACGAATCAGCAATAGCCTGCACAGTATCTTTCCTCACATAACTCAATTTTTCTTCTTCATTGAGCGTGGTTTTACGTATTTGAGTCCAAAAAATCGAATCGCGTGAATTTGCCAAAGAATCAGATTCTATCTTGTATTTGTCATCCGGTTTGATTTCTAAAGCAGTTTTCTTCTTCCGATTTGTTTTATTCGTTTGTCTATTTTCCTGATAATCAGATTTTTTAATATCCAAATATTTAATAGAAGATAAATAATCGAAAAAACCGGAAAGTCCCATAAACGAAATATTCATTTTAATGTAGTACGAAGTCGGCAAATATACACCCGGTAAAACCTGGCTATACGTAACATCGAAAGTGCGAGTTCCCATATATCCGTGAGTCGTTAACTCCGCGTGACGGATGTCCCAACTATTTTCGGCTATATAAAGATAACCTTCCATCAATAAAGGGTCTTTTAATTTTGGAATTATTTTGATTTTATTGATAACTTCTCCACCCAAATCATCATATCCTTCATACCTGAATTTATATTTTGAAAATGCTTTCGGATTCAGTGGCGACATGAGGTTTCCCAACATCGGATTGTAAAGATTAGAAGTGACGCATCCCATCACCTCTTTCGAATCGAAATTATCAGGAATCGTACTCGAAAACGCCAATACTTTCTGGACATACTTATCGGGAGTTTCGTATTTAATTTCGCTATAAGATTCCTGCAAAAACAATTTATCCTGATACAATTTTACCTCTCCGGCGGGAGCCATTTTTTCCCAGATTTTAGGGACAATTACTTTTCCCGATCCTTTCAGATAAGTTTCCGACACATAAGATTCGACCAACGATAAATGGTAAGGCGCTCTTTCTATTGCTTTCCTCATTATTTCATATGCCGGATCTTCGAGGTTGTCGACAACAACTTCTCTAAGTATAAAATCTTTCGACCGCAATTCGATCTTAAAATATTTTTTTTCTTCTCCTGAAATAGTAAACGACAAAGAATCGGGTTCATATCCTAAACAACGGATTTTGCAATGATAACTGCCGGAAGGAAGAGTAACTGAAAAATCGCCGTTTTCGTTACAAACCAATCCTTGTTTATTTTCTATGATATATATCGTTGAACCAACAACCGGTTCTCCGGTTTTATCAACAATTTTTCCTGTAAAATTTTGAGAAAAAGAAAATGAATTACAAACGGCCAATAATAAAACAGCAATCAAATTTCGTATTAACATCCGATTTTTTTTGATATTT
The DNA here is from genome assembly GCA_031553755.1 of Bacteroidales bacterium. Lineage (GTDB taxonomy): Bacteria > Bacteroidota > Bacteroidia > Bacteroidales > Azobacteroidaceae > JAIRVZ01. Next base: position 51,618 of record JAVBKZ010000042.1, read on the forward strand.
TTATTTGAAAATAATATAGCAAACTTAATCAAAATCCCAATAAAATCAAATGTTCATACCCTAACTTAATTTTGTAAAAAAACATTTTATTATATGATTTGTTGTATATTTGTAGCAGAAATTTGCCGATTTTAATGTTGATATGAGGAAGTGTTTACCTTTAATAGTCCTTTTGGCATCCATGAGTATTCCGGTTTTGGTTTTTTCTCAAGAAACAAAACCGAAAATAACAATTGTTGATACCGACCGGACTACTATTGAGTTAACCATCGTTGGGAATAAGTTGAATGTGGAAAATGCTCCTGTTGGCAAAAAAATTCAAATTTTCAGCGTTATCGGATTGAAAGTCGCTGAAATTGAGATGAAAAACCAATCCGGAGAATACACTTTGAATATACCCAAAGGCTATTACATACTGAAGTTTGGCGAGACTGCTCGAAAGATCGCAATCCGGTAATAGTTTAAATTTATGAGTAAAAATCCGTTGTCCGACATGTTATTTGTAACATGGTTGGCTTTATTTTTCTTTTCAGGCATTAATCATATCTTTTCTCAGACAACTTCCGATGCTCAATTATGGATGGACGCGGAATTGAATTATACTCACAAAAATAAATATTTATTTCAAAATGAGGTCAGCGCGCAAACGCTTTTGGCGGGAGACGGGCATTGGTTTAGCCTTAGCAACACAATGGCTTTCGAATGGAATCTCAACCCGCATATTGATTTAATGACATCCGTTCCTTTTTCTTATACACATCAACAAAACGCGAGAAGCACTTATGAAATCAGGACAATGGTTGGTTCCAGGATTTACTTCACTCCTACCCTACGCCCTCAAGTAAGGTTGTTGTTACGTTTCGAAGAACGTTGGGCTTATGACAACAATACTGAAGAATGGGATATCGGTAACCGTTTTCGTATTCGTGGAGAATTTATTTATCCCCTGAATAAAAATTCTTATTTCGAAGACAATATGTGGTATGGACTCTCTTATGCCGAAATTTTCCTTTCAACCTCAAAAGATATTTCCGAACGTTTTGCCAATCGTTCCCGTTTCAGCATCGGATGTGGTTATCGCCTGACATACAAACTTCGTTTCGAAGGAATATATACCTGCCAATTTTCACGCAATACAATTGATGATGATTTCGACTCGGTAAGTAACATCATTCGTTTAAGATTAAAATATTATTTTAAGTAAATTTCCTAAGCACATGACAAAAACACACATTACGATGGCAACAAAGGATAGAACCGATGGACTCATTACTCATCTTAAAAAGCATCTTTAAATAGACTGCGTGCGATCTTTTACGCATTCGAGCGCACAAATTATATTCTTTTTCGTATTTTAGCCGTTGAATTTCTTCTTCGGAGAAATTTAAAGTAAGCATCTGATATAGGGTTTCGTCACCACAAAGATGCTTACTTTTTATTTTGTACAAAAATTGACCGAGAGAAGTATAATAACCTCTTTTGCCTGAAATTTATAATACCAGCAAATGGGCTACGGGTCATCCACTCATTGGCTATCGCCATATTGATAATCTTTTTGAAACATTTCATATACCGGATGACTGTATTTTGTTGGTATTTCTTTTCAATTTTCAGATAAACCTCAAAATTGCGGACAAATTCAGTATTGACTTCGTGTAACATTAAATCATCTTGTTGATATTTGATTTTGATGAGTTCACCCAAATAACGGCAGCATGATTCATAACGCCTGATAGTAATATCCACGTAATCAATACCAATCAACTGTCTGCATTCCTCATTGTGTTGACGAAATATACTTAACAAAGTTTTTCGGGTTTCATCATCCGTCCCGAGAAATTTATTTTTGATAATCTCCGCTGTGATAAGTTTACCTGTAGATTCCAGTTCATGAAAGATTTGAGAAATACGATAGCGAGATTTTTCTATAAAATCATTCAGTTCGCGAGATTTTTTATCCTTTGCGCGGGAGCACTCTTTGGCTTGGCTCCACATGTCAGGGTTAACACTCATCTTTGTTCTGATTTCGACTCTTTCCCCATTTACAGTGATTCTTAGGGAAACTGCTACTTCTCCGTTTTTCAGGAGTTGGTTCTTTTTTGTCAAAAAGTCACCTTAAAAGAATTTCTTTTCATTTTAACCTTAATTTTAGTGATACAAAATTAAGGAATCCACATCAGGAAAGTGCTACGCAAAACAATGATAATCAAAGAATTAAAATCAAAATCGAGATTATTTTAAATGAGTATCCGTATTGTTACCTAAAGTAAACTGTAAGTGCTTAAATTTATGATGATTATATAAAAATCCATTAATTCTCATAACTATCTGATACATAAATTATTATTTTCTTTTTAGGTATTGTTGCGGATATTCATATTATTTTAAAACAGTCTCGAAATAGTCTCGATAAAATCTCGCGAGATGCTGAAATCGGCTGTTTTTTGCGTTTTTCGAGGGAATAAAAAAACCCTGAATTCTATTGAAATTCAGGGTTTTACGTAAATTCGCTTTTTTGCTTGTGGTGCCACCAAGAAGTGAACGCTTATATCTTCGCTATTGATAATCACCGTTTTATCGTTTCTTCAAACGGAAAATCCACACGATTTGGCACACGATTATTTTTCATCGTTCTGCCCGTGATTTTACACAATTACTATTACAAAGTTACAAAAAAGACTTGAATATACCTAATTGTATTTGTGATATTTCACCTTTCCTCTGTTCCAAAACGGACATTTCGAAACTGATAGTTTTAATAACAAAACTACAAGTTTAATAGCCATTTCCACACCGGAATAACTTCAATTGTTTTATCGTTCATCTCTACCGTTCGCTCTGTATCACGAGTAATAATCAACAGTTTTTTGCATTCCAGTACTTCGGTAATTTTCAACAGCGCTTTTACTTCCCTATCGAACGTGCCATCACTATTGTCAAGGTTGTAACAAACCTGAATGGCTGTATAATCATCGGAAATGTAAAAGTCAACTTCAATACTTTGATTGTAGAAATAAACAGCATCATTTCGCCCATATTTACGCAGCAAATTTACGGCTACCATATTCTCCAACAAAGAAGTGTTTCCATCCAATAAAAACAGGTTTAAAATGCCGTTATCCGTGAAGTAATACTTGGGGGAAGTTTCCTTATCGACCAGTTTACCCGCAATGTTTTGCACGGGATTGATTAACCATGCATCTTTAGCGTATTCCATATAGTTAATGACCGTCTGCGTTCCTACCTTTGCTCCGGTTGACGATACAATGTTTGCAATCCGTGTAAATGACAAAGGTTGTTTTACGCTTTCAGCCAGTTTCTTGAACATAATACGTAAAGCAAAGGTGTTATCTACTGTATGGCGGGCTGCAATATCTCCCAAATAGATTTTCTGATAAACGCTGGTCAGGTAGTCCCGTTTTGCTGAAAATTCTGCTCCTTCAGGGAATCCCCCAAAGTAGAAATAGTCGTTGAACTTTCGTAATATTTCGGCTTTGCCTTCCGTAGATAACAGATGATTAGCAGTAGCAGGAATGTTGTTTGCTGTTAAAAACTCTTTGAAAGAGTACGGATAAACATCAATAGGAATATAACGCCCTCCTAAAGTCGTTTGAATATCCTGACTTAACATTTTGGCATTACTTCCAGTGATATAAACTCGATGCTTAGTATCAGCCATACGGCGAGCAAACTTTTCCCATCCTGAAATGTTTTGTATTTCATCCAAAAATAGGATAGGCTTCTTTCCGTACATTTCTAAATGAACTTCCAACAGCAGGTTCAAATCCTCTACGCCCATTCCGGTAAGGCGTTCATCTTCAAAGTTGATATAAAGCATCTCATCCCACTGTACGCCTTGCGCAAGTAATTGCTGCATCCGTTGATAAAGCAAGTAAGATTTCCCTGCCCGCCGAATACCTACAAAAACGTAGTTCCCGAATTCCTCAAAAGTGAAATCACGGGGGATTACCTTGTATCTTGGGATTTCTAATTGGTTGTCGGCAATAACCGTTTTCAGAATATTCTTATCCATATTCTTTTGTTCTTATTTTATAGAAAGGACAAAGATAGTATATTTTTGTTTTACGTACAAAATAAAAATATACATTTATTATTCCATATATGAAATAAGGTAAGTTATTTCAAATCTTGGTTGTTTATTCTGTTATCGCCGCAACGGTTATATTATTCTAAAGATTAGGATATTCAAAGAAAGAACGAAATAATATGTTAGGAACAAAATGCTACTCACCTAATATAGCAGACCTTTCTTGCAGCAGTGTTTTATATGCTGACTTTATCTCTTGTGGTAAGAATGAAATATCAATAAATGCGAACCATTCTGGTATTACCTTCCTAAATTTATCATATACATTTTCTATCGCCTTATCATCAACCTTCATTGTTTTTAAGAGATTATCAAAGTCCGCTTTCTTCAATTTTCGTTTCTTTCCGTTTAAAGTCAACGCTAATTCTTCAGTATCCTGAGCCAATGCCAGCTTGGTTGATACAAGGTCATAAGCGGGGGTAAGGACATAACCACCTGCCGTTTTATACAGCGAAAAGTTCTTCAGGTGCATATCCGAATTACCAATCAGGTAGCAGAATAAGAGTTCTTCGAAATAATTTATCAAGTCCAATACCGGATAAGCCGAGTGTTCCACAATCTTTTTCGCTATCTGCTCATGGGAACCTTTGTATTTTTGTTCGGTTAGTTTTCCCGTCAATTGGCACATGTCCTCCATTGGGATTTTATCACCCTTCTTGTTACGGTCGATTCGCTTGGTAATATAAGCCAACGAATTGTCTTCAAAACGGATGAGTGAATGGGGAACCGTTTTTATCCGGGCAATTTCAGCAAGATGCATCGTCAAATCTTCATTTTCCGGCAAGAATGGATACTCTTCGGTTTGCGGTTTAAGAATGTATTCGCCCCATAGTCCGACAATCGTAAAGCGTTTGCCACCCTCTTTTGTCTTCTCCAAATCGAGTGATAGCTTCGGCTGAACTCCCGGAATGGTCACATGGGAGCGCACAACTTCCAAAGCCAATGATTCTATATCGGCTTTACTGTAAGGCAGTGTCGGCGGCACATCTGTCCCAAATATCTTTTTTGAACATTTAGGATGAAAATCGACCTGCCCTTGCTCCAACGGTTGATAGCAATATAAACATCTTGTTTCCATCACTCGTGTCCTTTATATGGTTGAATACTCACCGCTCCGATGCAATCTTTGCAACATGCCAATAGCAACGACATCCTGTCCCGATGATTAATTTTCCAGCTCTTTTCGGCAATATCTAATAACCATCCTTCGGGGATAAGCCCATCAAAAAACGGATGAAGTACATTATTGACGTATGGCGTACTGATTAAAGGCATCGTCAGGCTAACTGGTTCTGCATTTTCTTTTTCAAGATACTGTTTGTCATAAGTAAAGGTATAGCCGTTCTCATCCTCGGTCAATATACCTGCAAAGTCATTGTACATATAAACTTCTGCCTGCTTCATTGTTCGATAAGATTATTCCTGTCCATAGGGACAACTCCGAGTTGTACCCCAAACAGTATTAATACCTGATTTACTTTGTCCATTTTCAGGGTTTCTTTGCCCTGTTCCAATTCACGCAAAAAACGTAGTCCGACACCTGCTTTCTGTGCCAGTTCTTCCCGCGAAAGCCCCAACGACTTACGCTTGGACTTTACAAATTCATGTAACGATAGATTTTTCATATCAATACCCTTTCGGGTGCAAATATAAGAATTACTTTCAATACAACACCTTTTCGGGTATTATTTTAATCGAACGATATTAAGTAATACCCGAAAGGGGCTATTGGGTCTGCATCGGAGAGGTATCTAAGTTTTGTTTCTGTTATGCACTATAAATGCCGCATAGCGGAAATAAAATAGCAAGTTTAAATGGCATCTATTTGTAATCTTATACTATCCATTTGCATTTGTGTCAAGCTAAAATCTGTCAACGTCCAATTTTCATGCTTTCTGATAGCATGCCCTGGTTTAATTGGTGTTTTTAATTTCAGCAAAGCCTTTAAATAATAGTCAGTTCCTCCATCATAAGGTTCTATTCTCTCAACAATACCAATATGGGTTATTGCAGAGATTGGGGCTTCCAAATATAAACCAACATAATACGCATCTTCTTTGGGTATCGCTTGCGGGGGGCCACTAAAGCCAACCCAAAGTTGGCTAAAATTCTCTTTAAACCATTCGGAATTAATTCCTCTCACCAAAACTAACTCAGGATTTGTGACATTCATATTTTAATTTTTTATGATTCTTCCTTGTAATACACTTTGTAGAATTTCCCTTTTTTATCTTCTCCCTGTTCTATCAATTCACGACTTCCATGTATGTAAATATGAAAATTCTTATCCAATTTTATAATGCTTTTCAAAGCACGGGCTTGTTTCTTAACGGCTTCCGATGAAATGGAAAAATTGTCAGAGAATTCGAAATCTTTTTCCTGCTCGAAATCTGTTTTGTATTGTTTGAAAACTTCTATTGCTTTAGGGTCATTTATTACTTCATTGGCAAAATCGTTCAAATTGAAGTTGTCTTTTTCTTTAAAGAATTGAAGAGATTTATTCAAAATATCTGCTTGGTCGGCTTTTGACACTTCAAACTCTTGAGGTAATCGTTGAGCAACAAAGTTTTTTGTTAGAGCAAGGAATTGACTTGTGTTGTTTATGTTGTCGTTTTTGTAGTCAGCTTTTATAAATTCATTTTTCCAGTAGTCTGCTTCGATGCTACCACTATCTATGATAAAGAGAGTGTATGGCACTTTTGTAAATAAGATTAAACATGCCTTGTCCAATTTACGAGAACCTATACCCTTTTTGAAAGTTAACTTCCCTGATGATATTTCAATAAAACTATCTCTGTTCTCAATTTTGTAGATTCCAAGTGCATCATAAAAAGTATTGCCCATTTTGACATCACTATATTGAACGATAAATAAGTCACCATCTTTTATATTAGGATGCTTTGAAACCGATTTTAAATGTTGATGTATTATACCCGTATATCCCTTCTCGATTTGCTGCTTGATGTAATTATTCACAATCGCGTAGGATTTACCGCTACCCGGCGTACCCAGCACCATCGAGGCACGGAACGGATTCACAATGTTTATCCACCCTTTCCATTGCTTCTTTTTATACCAAAACCGCGTAGGCAGGTTGACCGAATATTCATTCGCCATCAGTTTTGTTTCCTGCATGAACGATTCGTTCTCCAGATTGAAAACGTCGTCGAATAGATTGTTTTTGAGCAGGCGGCTCATCCATATACCTGCCATCAGTAACAATATATAACCTACCGTCATGGTAAAGATGTAAAGTCCCGCATTGTCTACGGCTGGAAGCGACGAAGCCAGCACCCACCAATTCAGAAAGAAAAAGATAAACCCGAAAGTCAGGCAAACATAGATTTTATTCCATGTGATTTTTTCTTCCTTCACACCTTTGGTTCCCAGACAGGATAGGGCGAGAAACACGACGGCAAATAGTTTTGTCCACAGGATTGAAGTATACAGTCCTGCCGTCCGGTTGAAATTCATCAGGATTTTATCGACTACCCCGATGTCAATACCCCATTGTTTAATGGCTTCGTAGCAAAACCAGTAAATATGTATCACTACGAATAAAATCGAAAGCGCTCGCATAAAGTCCATGACTTTTGCCAAGCCTCTTAAATCATCTTCTTGTTGCATAATCAAATTATTTTTAATGGATAATAGTTTTGCGTTAACTTTTGATATTTTTATACAACTGATTGATATTTAGAATATTGTAATCGTTCTTTGATTTTTTGATTTGATTTGAAAATTCGTAAATTAGTGGTATACTACTAATTTTATGAATACAGGCAAGTTTGTTTTCTCACAATTATTGAGTTAT
>JAVBKZ010000068.1:0-68672 GCA_031553755.1 Bacteroidales bacterium
ATGAGTATCCGTTATACTACCTAACAAATTAAAAACCTAATTTGTCATTGCGGGCTTGACCCGCAATCTATTGATAATCAGCAATTCATTAAGAGATCCTGAATCAAGTTCAGGATGACAGCATCAAGTGTGGGATGACAGAGCGATTAGGTAGTATAACGGATACTCATTATATATAATAATACATTTTTGAATTTATCTACTTTTAATGTAGGCACAGAAATACGTTCTTCCTCTTTCTTTACTTTTTTTTCATCTTTTTTTTCAATTTCCTGATTTACAAAAAAGTCTTTAGACATGAAATCATCCAATGAAAATTCTAATATCAATGATATTTTTTGCTATTCAAAAACCTTTCAGTTTCTATAGCAGCCATACAACCGGTTCCGGCGGCCGTAATAGCTTGTTTGTAATGGGGATCGGCCACATCTCCTGCTGCAAACACGCCAGGTATATTTGTTTTGGGTGTCCCGGGAATTGTTTTGATATATCCTTGTTCGTCTGTTTCGATGTATGGTTTGAAGACTTCCGAATTAGGAGTATGTCCGATAGCTAAGAAAAATCCATCGATAGCGATGTCTATTTTTTCTTCTGTTGGTTCTCCCATATTTTTCACCAAATGAGCGCCTTCAACGCCGTTTTCGCCAAATAATCCTAATGTATTGTGTTTGAAAAGGACTTCTATTTTAGGATGATTCAACACGCGTTCCTGCATAATTTTGGATGCCCGCAAATAATCTTTCCTTACAATCAGGTATACTTTCGAAGCTAAGCCTGCCAAATAAATCGCTTCTTCGCAAGCGGTATCTCCTCCACCGACAACGGCTACCGTTTTTTTCCGGTAGAAAAATCCATCGCAAGTAGCGCAAGCGGAAACTCCTTGTCCGGCGTATTTAGTTTCGTCTGATAATCCTAAATATTTAGCTGTAGCTCCTGTGCAGATAATCAACGCGTCTGTTTCTATCACTTTTTGTTCATCAATCGTGATTTTATAGGGAGATTTACTTAAATCGGCAGCAGTGGCAATTCCGGAGCGGATATCCGCGCCAAAACGTTCGGCTTGTTTTCGTAAATCAACCATCATTGCAGGCCCGGTAATTCCTTCGGGATACCCGGGAAAATTTTCAACTTCGGTGGTGGTTGTTAATTGTCCGCCGGGCTGTATTCCTTCATATAAAACGGGGGAAAGATTTGCCCTCGACGCATATATGGCTGCTGTATATCCCGCGGGTCCTGAACCAATGATGAGACAACGTGTTTTTTCTGTTTGCATATTTTTATCTTAAATCTATTATTTCTACATTCGGATATTTCTTTTTATCGAAAACAAAATTGGCATCCGGAAACGTTTGTTTTACTTTATATGTATTGATATATATAATATTCTGTATATCATTTTTATAGAAAAGCTTGAACATTACCGGCATATAATCAACTTTGTTGAATTGAACCTGGATTTTTTTCATATCGCTTTTCTTGTTTCCGGAAATCAATTCTATTTCGTAGACATTCCTTGACTTAATGTCTTTTTTTTCTCCGTTGTATTTATATTTAGAACCTTTTTTGTAGATTTCGAAAATCGCGGAAGGATTTATCATTTCTACTTCTTCTTTGCTTGGTTCGGTGATGTTCACTTCTTCGCTTTGTTTTTGATAAACCCATTGCGTTTTTCCATCGAACCATAAATTCGTTTCGGGAGTAAAAAAGCTGATTTTATTGCCTTTCATTTGTATGTTTCCATCGAAAGTATGTGTTACTTTCGCTTTTTCGTCTTTGATATTTGTTGTAAAAGTCGCCAAAATTCCACCGGCTTCGGTATATTTTTGAGAAGCCAAATCTAAAATTTCTTTGGCTTTCGCGTCTTTTTGCGCCGAAACGGAAGTTGATAGTGTAATCAATATTATGATTATGGAAATAAAATTATTCTTCATTATTGAACGGTTTTTATTAATTTTTCAAACTACTCAAAAGTTGTTCCAACCTATAAGCGTCTTGTATCATCACTTGGCGGGCTTTACTTCCCTCCGAAGGTCCGACAATGCCGGCCGCTTCCAGTTGGTCCATCAAACGGCCGGCCCTGTTATACCCAATAGAAAATTTACGTTGAATGAGCGACGTAGAACCTTGTTGCTGATCGACGATCAAGTGAGCCGCTTCATCAAACAAAGGGTCACGGTTCGACAAATCAACTTCTCCCGGTTTTTCCCCTCCTTCTTCTCCTACATATTCAGGAAGATAAAAAGCGGTCGGATAACCTTGTTGATCGCCAACGTATTCCGAAATTTTCACGACTTCCGGAGTATCTACAAAAGCGCATTGCACACGGGTAATATCACTTCCCTGAGAAAACAACAAGTCTCCGCGACCAATCAATTGATTAGCTCCCGTTCCATCTAAAATAGTGCGAGAGTCAATCGTTGATGTTACCCTGAACGCGATTCTCGCCGGGAAATTCGCCTTAATCGTACCGGTAATGATGTTAGTTGTCGGACGTTGAGTGGCGATAACCATGTGCATTCCTACGGCGCGGGCTTTTTGAGCGATACGGGCAATCGGTAACTCGATTTCTTTTCCGGCTGTCATAATCAAGTCTCCGAACTCATCAATAACTACTACGATATAAGGCATATATCGATGTCCTTTCAAGGGATTCAGCCTGCGATTAATGAATTTTTCGTTGTATTCCTTGATATTACGGGTTCCGGCTTTCATCAACAAATCATACCGGTCGTCCATTTCTTTAGTCAATGAATTCAAGGTATATATTACTTTAGTAAAATCGGTAATAATCGGTTTATCCGCGTCCGGAAGTTTCGCCAAAAAATGTTTTTCTATTGTAGAATAGATACTGAATTCGACCATTTTAGGGTCGACCAATACAAATTTCAATTCAGCCGGATGTTTTTTATAAAGCAAAGAAGTTATTATCGCGTTCAAACCTACGGATTTACCTTGACCTGTAGCTCCGGCGACCAACAAGTGAGGCATTTTACAGAGGTCGAACATAAACACTTCGTTTGTAATCGTTTTTCCCAACGCGATCGGTAGGTCATAAGAACTTTCCTGAAATTTTTTCGAAGCGATGATTGATTGCATGGAGACAATCTGCGCGTCTTTATTGGGCACTTCAATTCCGATGGTTCCTTTTCCGGGCATCGGAGCGATGATACGTATTCCCAACGCAGCCAAACTCATGGCGATATCATCTTCGAGGTTTTTTATTTTTGTAATACGAACTCCATCTTCCGGAACAATTTCATATAATGTGATTGTAGGACCAACTGTCGCTTTGATCGATTTAATTTTGATACCAAAATTTTCAAGTGTTTGGGTTATCTTATTTTTATTGGCATTTTGTTCAGCCATATCCACTTGTTTATCATTCAAATCGTATTTTTTCAACAATTCGATTGGAGGCAGCTGATAATTCGACAAATCGAGGGTTGGGTCGTATACTCCCAATTCTTCAAGAATATCATCGGTTTCTTCGTCCTGTTTTTGTTCTGTCGCAGATAAAGGTTTTACGACAACAGGTTGAGGTTTAGGGATAACATATTCTTCTTCAGCCGGTTTTACTATTTCGAATTCTGTTTCGGTATTGCTGTATTCATCTTCCTCCCGCACAAAAGAAGTATCAGTTTTATCTTTTCTTTCAACAAGCACGTTAGGTGTGGGATTAGTTAATTCTTCACGTTCACCCTCTTCTTCATTTTCATCATAGTCTTCTTCGTCAATTTCATCATCCCCATTCTTTCCTTTTCTCTTAAAATTAGGTTTAGGTACATAATTTAATTTGAGTAATTTTCTCATGAAAGGAATTGTTTCAGCATTAAGAAATATCATAATAACGATGAAACTACTTATCAGCAACAAGAAAGCGCCAAAAGTTCCTAAGTTTTCAGACAAAATATCAGAAATAAAAAAACCATGTTTACCTCCTATGTATACAGCGGTTTCCCTGAAAAAAGGTTCCAGAAAAAAAGACAAAGCCACCGAACCCCAAATCATTCCGAGGGCACAAAAGATGAAATCACGAAGAAGCCTGAAATATTTGACCCGCATCAACCGGAATCCGACTAAAAACAGGTATAATACCATGAAAAAAGTTGAAATACCAAACCAGTCGTTCATCAACACGTTGCTCAAACAAGCGCCTCTTGTACCCGTCCAATTTTCAATTCCGCTGATTGTTCCCGAATGAAAAATAGACAATCCTTCGACCTTGCTTTGATCTGCCGCTCCTGTGAAGAAAAAAGAAACGAGGGAAAGCGTAGCGTATATGGAAAACATCAGGATAATTAATCCGAAGATGAAATGAGTTACCTCGCTTTTGAAAAATTCAATAAATTTAGATGGACTCTGACTTTGTATTTTAGCTTGAGTACTTGCCTTTCTTTTCGCCATACTTTGGATAAACCGTAAACAATAAATTTCAAAAATTGAGTTGCAAATTTACACAAACTCCTCGGATTTTACGGTCGAAACCGGGATAAAGTTTTAAAAGAGGAATTTGTTTTGATTTTTAAGGATTTAACAAATTACAAATATCCCCCATTTACAATACAATTTGCAGTACTTAATTTTTTAACACGAAATGGAAGAAGTTTATTCACAAAGTATTATTTTTCCCGGTGTAACTCCGTGTTAAAATATTTATATTACCTTAGCCTTTGATTTAAAAACGAATAATTCCGGATCTATTGTTATCCGGAAAAGTTTCGTAATAATGAATATTAAACAAGGATGAGATTATTAAAAAAGATAGGGATTATATTTCTTAAAATCATTTTAGGGGTTGTTATTTTCTTAATTTTATGGATATGCGCTGTATTTTTACTTCCCCAAATTAAAGTAAATAAAAATTTCACCACATGTAATAACGATGATTGTATTACGGTTTACATACGAAGTAATGGCATGCATTCGGATTTTGTTTTTCCTGTGAAAACAAAGGAAAGGGATTGGTTGGCTTGGTTTCCCCGTGAAATATACGAAGGAGTAGACAGTACATATAATTTCGTTTCAATTGGTTGGGGAGATAAAGGTTTTTATTTAGATACACCGACTTGGGCAGATTTGAAAGTATCTACCGCGTTGAAAGCAACAATAGGAGTCAGCGGATCGGCGATGCATATTATTTACTTTCAGAATCCACCGGTAAATGATGGTGAAAAAGGAAGACTCCTAAAAATTAGCAGTAAACAATATCAAAAAATATTACATTATATTGACAACTCTTTTTTATTGGATGATAATGGAAAAATTATCCTGATTAAACATCCCGATTTCGACATTAATGATAATTATTATGAAGCGAAAGGTTCGTATAGCTTGTTTAAAACTTGCAATGTATGGACCGGAAAATGTTTGAAACAGGCCGGAATCCAAATTGGGATATGGACTCCGACCGCAGCCTCTGTAATGTCGAGTATTCCATAATGTGGCTTTTGTTCATAGGGAATAATTTTAGGAAATGAAGCCTTTGGTCTGCAGTCTACAGTCAGCTGTTTATAATTCATTGGCTATTGACTGTTGACAAAAAAACAAAAAAAAATTGTGACTAAAACAAACAATTAAACACGGAGTAACAGGAGTTTATTTCACGGAGTAACTCATAAGTCGACTCCGTGAAAAATTACTCCGTGAAACTCAGTGTTAAAAAAACTTCGTAGTTTTATTTTTTTCCCGGCTTGGCTCCAATTTTTGCAACAGCTTCAATTCCCAATTCAGCCGCAGAAGCCCAAGCTTTTCTATGTACTTCCGATTTAGCCACTAACTTGAAATAACGAGCTTCCGGTTGTGCAGGAATTATTATTGCCTGAGGGTTACTTGTATTGGCAAAATCTCCCGTAACATCGGGTTTAGAGCCAAATTTATTCGGATCATTACTGAAATAAATTTCGTAACCTTTTATTCTTCCGTTATCTCCATCCTGACGAGCCTGATAGATAAAATCTTTCACCTTGTAGGTGTCAGCCATATCAACAACAATTTCATGTGGATATTGTGCTTCCGGATCCGAATAGCGGGTATGCCAAATAGAACTGGCATCACCGTCGATAGCATTTGAAGCCTTTTCTCCACCACCTTGTTCACTGGAAACATTCACTACTTTCCATTTCGTTTTATCAATATATAAATTGAAATCAGCAGTAGTTACCATGCTGTCGAAATAACCGGCAGCAGAGGAATACGCCTCCACATGTCCACCGTTTAATAATTCAATCGGTGCTGTATATTGTTGGTATTTACCTTTGTTGATGCTATAATATATTTTAGCTTCGGGAGTCGATGTCGTTAATTTTACTTTACCCTCATTATCCCTCGAAATTTGCACAGGAGTAATCAACGGACTTTCTACTCTTGCTTTTTTGGCAAGTTGTTCATTAGTTTGTTTAGAAGTCACCGGCATAATAATGAAATTAAAAATCGTAAATTCCGATTTCAATTCATATATACTTCTCACATCAGGTCCGCAACTGGCATTTCCCAACGCGCGGTTTCTGGCATCCAAACAAACAACTGTATTGTCGATATAGGGTATTTGAGAAGGATGTCTTGCCCTTTCATCACGGTTTTTAACCATTTCTCCGGCACGCCAGTGAGCTACAGAAGTCGCCATTTTCGCAGGAGCCACAAACATGATTCCGAGCCCGTTATTGTCTGTAAGAACAGACCAACGAGTTTCTTCCTTATTTCCCATTTCTTGTGGTAATACATAAGGAGTTAACTGTTCTTTTGTTACTGTAGTATTATAAATTCCTTCGAAGCAGGATTCTTTGCGGTCTTCATAACTATCCCAAGGACCACGTCCGTAGTATGTGAAATTTTCGAAGTCTTTAGGCATTTCCAATACATATCCTATTTTAGGAAGAATAACACCCTTAGCAGCTGGATCAATTGTTGAACTGACAATAATAGTTCCGTCGGTCAAGACTTTGAATGCTACTTCATTGGTAAATGTATTCTGACCTTTTCCGGAATAAGCATTGACAATTTTCAAATCAACCATATTTTTTGCAGTTGATGCTTTTACATTCCAAGTACCTGCTTTCAAAGTCAAATCCCTCAATCCCATATTGTCCCAATTCTCGGCTTGCACTTTATCATTGTCGGTATAAGCCCTGAATACATTCAGCTTGAGCGGTTCGCAAATAACTTGTTTTCCTTTAAGCACATAACTAACAAGAGAACCTTTTGATTTAGAGAATACAGCAGAAAAATCAGAACCTGTAACTGTATAATTATCAGCATTTTCCTTAATTGTCAGGTTGCCTGTCGCCGGTATCTGATAAGCCGGTTTCACAGCGTCTTGAATTTTAATTTGTTCATTAGCAACTTCATATCCAGCTTCGGCCCACCAAGTAGCTTTTTTCTGATATACATTGAAACGGATAAAATATTCGGCTTCTGTTTTGGGATTAACCAACGGATTCGCAATGGTTAATTCGTAAGTTCCTTCCGGATTAATTGATACACCATTTATTTTTTCTGTTTTAATAACATTTCCGTCTTCCAATACTGAATAAGAGAAATCATATTCATCAGGAGCAATAACTTTAAATGACAATTTACTTTTAAGGGTATATCGTGTGTTTTCCTTAGATGGTTTGAAGAAATCAACCGGTTGATAAATCTTTCGTACTTGGTATGATTTGGACGAGATATTATAATCGGCAAATATAACTCCGTTGGTACAGAAATTGTTATCGTTGGGTTTGTCTCCGAAATCACCTCCGTAGGCCATGTATGTTTTGCTTGGATTTCCCGGTATGGGCATTTGTAAACCTTGGTCTTTCCAATCCCAAATAAATTCTCCGGTCAGATTCGGATATTTTTCATACAAATCCCACATATCGCGTACATTTCCCATTGAATTACCCATCGCATGGCTATTTTCGCATTGGATATGCGGACGTTTTTGTCCCCCTTTTCCAATTCCTTCAATGTGACTATAATTGGCATACATTGTACTGGAAACATCACTCCATTCGCTATTTCCTTCGTAATGTCTCAAACGGGTTTTGTCTAACGCATAGATTGCTTCCGATACATATTTGAAGTTATCTCCCCTACCCGACTCATTACCAAATGACCAGATAAAAATACAAGGATGGTTTTTTAATCTTTTTACATGATTTTCGTTTCTTTCGACCATCGGTTTTCTGAATAATTCGACACCGGACAATCCTGTATTTCCATGACATTCCACATTGGCTTCGGCCAACACATACATTCCATATTTATCACAAAGGTCATAGAGATAAGGATTGTTTGGATAATGTGATGTACGGATAGCATTGACATTCAAACGTTTCATTACCTTGATATCCATTTCTATTTCTTCCTTGGACAAAGTGCGTCCATTTATGTGGCTATGATCATGACGGTTCACTCCGTGGAAAAGCATCCGTTTTCCATTGATTAATAAAGCGCCATCATTGCGGATACCCACTTCACGGAATCCAACTTTTCCACCCCTGATATCAACAGCATTCTTTCCACTTTTAAGTGTCAGCACTAAATCATACAAGTTAGGAATTTCGGCCGACCATTTTTTAGGATTAATCACATTATCTATGTTGATCGTAAATTTGCCCATGGATGGCTTAGTTATTGTTTTCTCGGCAATAACAGTTCCGTTATCCATGATTTTCGCAGTCAATTCTCCTGATTTTAAAGCTGCTCCGGTTAATTCCACATCAATAGATACATTGGCATTTACGTAATTGTTATCCAAATCTGTCTTGAAGAAATAATCTCTGATTTGAGTTTTAGGAGCAGACCAGAGGAAAACATCACGGCTGATTCCGCTGAAACGCCAAAAGTCTTGACACTCAAGAAATGAACCGCTGGTGAAACGATAAATTTGTACGGCAATGAAATTTTTTCCTGATTTATTCAGGTATTTTGTAATATTAAATTCCGAAGGCAAATAAGAATCTTCAGAATAACCGACAAACTGTCCGTTAATCCAAAGGTAATAACCCGGACCTGCTCCATTGAAACGAACATACACATCGCGTCCATCCCAATTGGCAGGAATTGTAAATTCTTTGAGATAGCTTCCCACCGGATTTCTCATACTGCTATTATAGGTAAAATCAGCTTGAGGATTTTCCTGAACCTCGTATGTTGTTGAATTATAAGTAAACGGATAACGAGTATTTACATATAAGGGTTTATCCCAGTTTTTATCGTTCCTGACTCCATATACTTGCCAAACAGCAGGCACAGTAATATCATCCCAACCTGCTGATTTAGAAAATGAGGTGTAAAAATCAACCGGTTTTTTAGAAGGATCCGCCACCCAATTGAATTTCCATGTTCCGTTTAACGATTGAAAATAAGGCGATTGTTCTATCGACTTGGATTGAACATCCTGCTCTGTGGCAAAAGGGATTTCAAGAGTTTTCGCTTCTTCCCTATTTTTTTTGGTAATTTTTACATCGTTCCATTCTGTTCCTGTATAGGTTTCTTGAGCAAAAGTAGAAGATACACCCATCAGCAAAGAGGCCGACACGAAACAAATTTGAATGTTTGATAAAAAGTTTTTCTTCATTATGATATAAGTGATATGTAACATATAAGTTTTAGAGTTTAGGAGATTAAAAGAGGTGAATCACATTCTCAATCCCAACAATTTTTCTGCCGTCGCATTAAACTCTATTAATAAATTTTCCATTACTTCCGAAACCGGAAGAATATTTTGTATGAGAGCCGCGACCTGGCCTATTTCAAGTTCACCTTCGTTTAAATCACCTTCGAACATTCCTTTTTTTGCTCGTCCTCGACCTAACAAATTTCTTAATTCTTCGACCGAAGCACCTATATTTTCAGCAACGTCCACCTGCTTGAAAAAATCATTTTTAATCAAGCGGGTTGGTACTATTTTTTTCAAAGCGAGCATAGTTTCACCTTCTCCCACATCAACACAACATCGCTTGAATGCTTCGTGAGCCGAACTTTCTTGTGTAACGGCAAACCGGCTGCCGATTTGTACTCCTTCGGCACCCAAAGCCATCGCCGCGAACATAGCGCTTCCTGTAGCGATACCTCCGGCGGCAATTAATGGCAAAGTAATTTGTTTCCTGACATTGGGAATCAATACCATCGTTGTAGTTTCTTCTCTTCCGTTATGTCCTCCGGCTTCAAAACCTTCAGCTACAACTACGTCAACTCCGGCTTCTTCACATTTTTTAGCGAACTTGGCACTCGAAACTACATGAGCGACCGTAATTCCTCTTTCATGCAACCAACTTGTCCACGTCTTTGGATTTCCTGCCGAAGTAAATACTATTTTAATTTTTTCTTCGGCAATAATATTCATAACCTTTTCTATTTCAGGATAAAGCAATGGGATATTAACCCCAAAAGGTTTATCTGTCGCAACCTTACATTTGATAATATGTTCCCTGAATGTTTCCGGATGCATTGAACCCGCGCCTATCAACCCCAAGCCCCCGGCGTTACTTACAGCCGAAGCCAATCTCCATCCGCTACACCAAACCATACCGCCCTGTATGATAGGATATTGTATGTCGAATAAAGAAGTTATTCTGTTCCGCATAATTACGCTTCTCCTATCGGACCCATAATCGGAGGAACAAAACCTTGTCCATGCAAATTAATTTCTCCGAATTGAGCCTCGTATTTTTTTACATTATCAATCAAAGCCAGCATCAAACGTTTAGCATGTTCGGGAGTTAAAATAACGCGTGACTGCACTTTCGCTTTCGGAGTGTTAGGCATTACTCTTACAAAATCGGCAACAAATTCAGACGAAGAATGAGCGATTATAGCCAAATTGGAATATGTTCCCTGAGCAACTTCATCGTTCAACTCAATTTGGATTCCATTGTTGTTTTCTTG
The DNA here is from genome assembly GCA_031553755.1 of Bacteroidales bacterium. Classification (GTDB taxonomy): domain Bacteria; phylum Bacteroidota; class Bacteroidia; order Bacteroidales; family Azobacteroidaceae; genus JAIRVZ01. The sequence continues at coordinate 10,873 of JAVBKZ010000068.1, forward strand.
ATTTTCCATCGTTTTTATTTTTTTAATCTGTTTAATAAGCTATCCCAATTCACCTTATAAATTCAATAACTGTTTAAATTTACAATAGAGAACAATATGAATTATATTAAACCACATAAGGCACATAAGATTTTAGACAAAAGAACAAAGACTAAAAGACAAGTTTTAAAGTCTTTTTAATCTAAATCTATCTTCTTTGTTCTATAAATCTTTATTTTCATAATAATTTTCTATGTTCTTCGTGCCTCCATGGTTTAAAATTTTCTATGTGTCCTATGTGCCTTATGTGGTTTAAATATAACTCATATAGCCCTCCCCATTCAAAATTTTTAAACAGTTTTTCAATATTATAGACAAAAATAACTGAATTTTGCGGATTGTTATCCTCAAAATCTTATTTATTGTTTTTCAAAATAAAACTTTATGTTTTTGTCCTTTCCATATTTGGATATAAAAAAAGAAAATATTACTTTTGCAGGCTAAAATTCCGCAGAGGGTACGGATTAAGCAGTTGAAAAATCGACTCACCCCCGGGAGGTAACCTGTAAATACAAAAAAACAGATGTACGTAATTGTAGACATTCAAGGACAACAATTCAAAGTAGAAAAAGATCAGAAATTGTTTGTTCACCGCATCAACGCGGATCGCGGAGCAGTTGTTGAATTCGACAAAGTGATGTTGGTCGACAACGATGGTAACGTAACGGTAGGCGCACCGGTAATAGAAGGCGCGAAAGTAGTAGCCGAAATAATTTCTCACGTAAAAGGAGACAAAGTATTGGTTTTCCACAAAAAGAGAAGGAAAGGTTACAGAAAGTTGAACGGTCACCGTCAACAATTCACAGAGATAACAGTAAAAGAAATTGTAGCTTAATTCGTTAAAATCTTAGAAAAATGGCACATAAGAAAGGAGTCGGTAGTTCGAAGAACGGACGCGAATCGGAAAGTAAACGATTAGGCGTCAAAATTTACGGAGGTGAAATCTGCAAAGCAGGAAATATTCTTGTTCGTCAAAGAGGAACAACTCACCATCCGGGAGAAAATGTAGGTTTAGGTAAAGACCATACATTATTTGCGTTAGTTGATGGAACTGTAGTTTTCAGAAAGAAAAGAGACGACAGATCGTACGTTTCCGTTCTACCAATCACAGAAGCATAATCAACCTGACAATTTTATAAAACTTTTTAAAAGCCAATCTGATTTTTCAGGTTGGCTTTTTTCATGAATATCATGCATCTCTGCATTTTAGCGTTTGATACATTAAACACGCGTAATTGTTACTTTATCCAACTCAGATACACACGAAAGTAAATTATCCACCTTTTAAGATTAATTGTCAACATTCCCTATCATTTTCCGCGATTATATTTGCACATCATTAATTTTCAATCTTAAATTTTATTTTAACATGAAGAAAAATTTATTCTTTTTATTGATGTCATTTATATGCCTTACGCATATATCGGCAAGTACTTATCACGTATCGACAACCGGAAATGACAATAATTCGGGAACCGATATCTCATCAGCATGGAAAACTATTGAAAAAGCATGTAAAACCCTAATCGCGGGTGATATTTGCTATGTACACGCGGGAACTTATACTCCGGTAGGCACGCCTTCTACTTCAAATCCGGGATGTATCGCTATTTTTACAGCCGGAACTGCCGATAGCCGTATTAAACTTTGGGCGGCAGGAGATGGAAAAGTAACTCTTGATTTCAGTAATATCAATACTGAAGCTGTATTAAACCGCGGATTTTATTTTGGACTTAAAAGCGCTTATTGGCATTTAAAAGGCTTTGAAATTAAAAATGCCGGTGATAATGGAATCAAATGTGAAGGTAGTTATCATATTTTTGAAAACTTAGAAATTCACGACAACCGCGATACAGGGTTACAGATTGGTATGTTTAAAGATTGGAATCAAACGCCGAAACCCTCAGATTGGCCTACCGGAAGTCCGGAATTCAATCCTGATTATAAATATTGCCGTGGAAATATAGTAATCAATTGTGATTCTTACAACAACCGCGACTCCGATGAAGGAGATGCCGACGGTTTCGCCACTAAATTATTTCCCGGACCCGGAACTGAATATCACGGATGTCGCGCGTGGAATAACGCAGACGACAACTGGGATTTATACATGGTTTATCATCCTATTATCATCGAAAACTGTTGGTGTTGGAAAGGCGGTTACAGACCCGACGGAACAGCAAGTAAAGGGAACGGAAACGGATTTAAGCTTGGTGGCGGAGGTTCTTCCGGCGGCGCGGCATTCGCTCAATCTGTCGGAGTACACGTTGTGAAAAATTGTATTTCTTTCGATAACGCGAATAAAGGATATGATCAAAACAACGCTCAAGAAGGAATGTATCTATTCAATAATATAGGTTGGAATAATTTATTTAATTATCGATTTCCGACCGTTCTTGACTATGGAGACATGTACATCCGCAACTGTATCGGTTTTAAACCTTCGACTGCAAGTCAAAACCACGAATTTTTCTCTACCAGTAATCCCAATACGGAATATAACAGTTGGACTACATTAGACAATTGTGATAAATTCAAAGATAAAGCAAAAGGTTCGGCTCAAACTAAAGATTACACAAGTGAATTCAAGAGTTTGTCTGTAGATTTAGCCAAAGCGCCTCGTCAGGCAGATGGCAGCCTTCCAGAAAATGATTTTTGCAAATTAAAAGACAATTCTGTTTTCATTGATAAAGGTCAAATCATTTCTAATTTTAACGCTACAACTCATTTACCGGCCAATAAAATACCTGTGGGATATGTCGCATTTACAGGAATTACCATTCCTTATAATGGAACAACTGCCGATTTCGGAGCTATTGAATCAGGAGATCCTACAATCGCCACATTAGCGCTCGTTTCAGGAAATCCTACACAAACAATTTATAGTGGTACTCAAATCGAAATTATTTACAAATTTGGTGGCGCGGCTACAGACGTTAATGTAACCGGAGTTCCTGCCGGATATGCAACCAAAGAAGGTAAAATAGTAACAATTAAAGGAAATCCAACCGAAACATTTTCTTTTTCAATCTCTACAACCGGAGGCACAAATACAGCAACACTTAACGGAACAATTACGGTTTCGAACATCGCTCCCGCCTCTTTAGTTGTAACTTCCGGTGCTGCAGCACAAGATGTAAACATTGGCTCAGCGATGGTTACTACAATTTATACTTGGGGAGGAGGCGCGACTGATGTTACATACACGGCTCTTCCTGCTGGATTAACAGTAGATAAAAATATCACGAATAAAACTTTGACAATTTCGGGAACTCCTACAGCCGATGGAACTTATACCGTAACTACGGTTGGAGGAATGGAAGGTTCAACTAAAACGATCAACGGTTCTATCAACAGGGTTATCCCCACGAAAGTATTAACAGGCGATTGGTACAAAATTCAAGATGCGTTTAACGCGCTTCCTGCCGATTTAAGTGGAAGGATTGCGATTGGTAATGGTGGCGCGGAAACAATATGGGATCCGGCAAAAACAGAAACCGGAAATCCTTTCTCGGTAGGTGGTATCGACATTTCTAAAAGCAATGGTTATGTGCTGTTCACATTGCCAAGTTTAGTAGAATTCAAAATCAACATGTTAACAACAGGAGACCGTACAATGCAAATTAAATACGGCTCACCCGATCAACCTGAAAGTTCTTGGAAAACAACGAGTATTTCTTCTTTTTCAAAGGGAACATTCCCCGGTTGGGATGTAATGGGAAAAGGTGGAATATCATCTACAAAAGAACCGATTGCCATAAAAATTATCAATACCGCAAGCGGAGGAGGCCTTCGCATCTACGATTTCTACATCAAAGTATATGACGATGGAAGTGTTGGACCGGAACCAATTCCAAACAATGAATTACCAGTTGTACAGATAACAAGCCCTGAATCAGGCACTTCTTTTGAAACTCCAGCAAGTATTACATTGACAGCCAGAGCTTCCGATCCTGACGGTTTCATTACAAAAGTGGAATTCTACAGAGGCAGTACATTAATAGGAACTGTTGCCGGATTTACAACTTTAGAAGGCGCCATTGAAAAAGATTATTCTTTTATTTGGAATGATGTCGCTAAAGGAAGTTACTCAATCACAGCAAAAGCTTATGATGATAAAAACGCGTATAAAATTTCATCTGCTGTTTCTGTAACAGTAACAAGCAGCGGAGCAGAACCAGAAATCACTCGTTTGGCAACCTTCCCTTATATCGTAGACTTCAACGCTACATCCTCTACATTTACAGCCAATTATTCAATTCCGGGATTCATTGACGCCAGCACGACTGAAACTCCTTATATTGCGGAATACGCGACTTATTCAGGCGAAGGTTCCGCGTTACCTAACAACAGCCAGGCTATACGTATTGAACAAAATAAATCAATGATTTTCAAGTTGGCTAATTGTACAACTTTCAAATTCAAATGGTGTTCTACCGGAGGAAGATATCCTGTATTGAAAGATGATAAAGGTAAAGATTATTTCAATTATACAAGTAATAAAACTTCTAAAACGGCCTACACAGAAACGGCGACAATCAATTCGACAGGAGAAACTGATTTAACATTGTCGTTCAATGGCTCGGGAGGTGTTACTATTTTCTACTTGGAAATCAATGGTCAAAGTTCGGCAATCAAATCTACAAGTGTAGATAAAGGTGATATCGTAGGTATTAAATACTATACAATTACCGGAGTCGAAGTTATTAATCCTCAACATGGTGTTTTCATTCAAAAAATAACTTATTCTAATGGCGCTGTTGAAACAGCTAAAGTTATGAAATAAAAAAAACATCAATTACAAGCTTTAACAGTACAAACCCTAACAGAGTTTAAAACTCTGTTAGGGTTGTCTGTAAAATTTATTATATTTATGAAATCTTATAATTGCTCTCCATCGATAGTTTTTATACTTATGTTTATGTTTTTTATGTCTTGCGATATAAAAAACAATAAAAATAATTTAGCAATTAATTCAAATCCGGAAAAACAAATAATAACTGAAAAAACAGATTCATCACAAAATTTTTCAGAAACAGTAAAAGATTCAATAAAAACAACTTCGTCCATTTCCAATTCAATAACAAAACTACCGTCTAAATCTCCAGATTCAAACAAGAATAATAAATTCGACATATACGAAACCGAAAATTATCTTATTGTATATGGAGATATTCAACATATTGATATTGTAGATAAACAAGGTAATACGATTGTTTCGGAAGAAATGCAACAAGCGGTAAGTACTAAAAAATTAAAGAAAGGTGAAACCTACAACGTTTATATCACTACAAAAGGAGGCAAAAAAGCAACTCAATCATTTACAAAAACTTTTTGAATTATCTCTCGATTCTAACTAAAAAAACAAAAAGGGAGCCTAAAAGACTCCCTTTTCTACTTGAATACTCATCGAATCGACCTTCAATTTAAAAACAACAGTATACTTAACTTGCTACCTTACGTCTGACAATCGCGTTATAAGCAAAACCTGCAAGTGCCGCGCCAAATACCGGAGCCGCAATAAACAACCACAATTGAGGCAAGGCTAAATCATTTTCTGAAAAAAGTGCCTGGCTGATAGAACGAGCCGGGTTGACCGAAGTATTAGTCAATGGAATACTTATCAAATGAATTAATGTTAATGTTAAACCGATGGCAATACCAGCGAAACCTTTAGGCGCGTGGCTATCGGTTGAACCAAGAATCACAATCAAAAATATAAAAGTCAGCACCGCTTCTATTACAAATGCTCCTGATGTCGTAGTTTGGTGATAATTAGCTTCTCCCGCGAAAAAATTGCCGTAACCGTTAGCAGCAAACGTCCCTAATGTCATATCCGATTGTTTTAGGACAAAAGCTAAAACACAAGCCGCCAAAATTCCACCTAATACCTGAGCGACAATATAATATCCTAATTCTTTTTCATTTATTCTTCCCGCCGCAAAAGCTCCAACTGATACAGCCGGATTAAGATGTGCCCCGGATATATGACCCAACCCATAAGCCATCGCTACGACTGTCAGACCAAAAGCCAATGCCACACCCAAAAAACCTACACTCCCGCCGGCAAAAATCGCGGTTCCACAACCTCCTAATACTAACACAAATGTACCAATAAATTCTGCTATAAATTTTTGACTTGTTTTCATTTTTTAAATGTATTAATTAATAATCTGATTTACTAAATCAATTTTTACTCAATAAACAATTCAGACGTGAATTGTGTTGTGTTTGTAAACGTTAAATTAATTTATAAATAGTTGATGAGCTATAAGTGAGTAAGTTATAAGTTTTAGATTTCAATTCTCAACTCTCAATTCGTAATAAAGAAGATACGCAGGAATAATGCTTGATTATAATATAGATTGACAAATGTAAGAAAATATTTTTTTCTTCCCAAAAAACAAGATTATTTTTCGAATAAACCGGTACAATAATAGACAGAACCGGAAACTTTACTTTCATTGTGATACCGGTCATTGGCAGTGACTACAAAAAAATATCCCGCTATAATATCAGGGTCGACCGTCAGGTAAAGTTCATTCTTATTGAGATGAGTCGCCAACAGATTTTTAGCATCAGAAATATCCACAGGTTCTGAAGAAGAACAATATACATTATAGTATACTTTTTCGGTTATTTCTACAGGTTTTTCCCATGATAAACGAACTATTCCGGGTTTAGTTCCGACAGCTTCAGGAACTTGGGGAGAAGAAGGAGGAATACTGTCCAGCCACACAAGAGGAGGTAAAGCGGCCGGATATTTATAATATAAAGTTGAGATATCCGATAAAATATTTTTTTTGTTTTCGGTCAGATATTGAGCCCTGTAATAAACATTTCCATTGGTTCCTTGTTCGCGGCAATAATCAATTTGATCAAGAATTATTTTACTATTCCAATCTTTATCGTTGGCGTCTAACCGATACACTCCTATGCCCGGAACAATCCAACGTCCGGCAGATTTCTCTTTCCAATTTTTTATAAAAGGAAAAAATAAATCATCCGAATAATACATCATCGGAACAATAAAATCATGTTTGCCTTTTGACAGCCAATCCGCGGGGTCTTGATATACGCCCGAATAAGCAGTCCTGTATGAATTAAGCGGAGAAACTTTTTCATACATCCCTACGACAGAACTACTTACCTGAACCCAAGATTTAATCGCCTTTATATTGTCATAAGCCTGATATACAAAACGGTTGATGTTATCACGCCGCCAATCTTTCAGATTTTTTCCTGAACCATATTTTTTATATGTATCCAAATCGGGAAAACCATCAGCTTGATCAGGATAACGGATATAATCGAAATGAAATCCATCAATATCATATTTATTCACTATTTCATCTACCAACAATAACAAATATTTGGAAGTATTGGGATTTCCAGGATCAAGAAAATATTCGCTTCCATATTTTTTTGTCATCTTGGCACCGTCTTTCCCTAAATTTTTCCGTTTCCCTACCGGATAAGTAACAAACCAAGCGTGACATTCCATTCCCCTTTCATGACAAGCTTCTATGGCATATTCTAATGGATCGTAATTCTGTTTTTCTGATTTTTTTTTAATATAACTACTCCATGGTTCTATTGTAGAAGAATACGCGACATCACCCCTTAATCTCGTTTGTAAAAACACTACATTAAAATTCGATTGTTGCAATTTGTCGAGAATATCACATAAATCTTTCTTTTGTTGGTCTATATCCGAATCCGTTCGCACAGGTATCGACGGCCAATCTAATCCGAAATTGGCAGTAAGCCAAACCGCCCTTATTTCATGTTTTGGTTGAGCTAAAACAGAAGTAAAAAGAATAAATACGCAGAAAAGTGTGTATATAAGTTTCATTCATTTTTTTTATTATGCGGCACAAAAGTACATGAAGTTTTTCTTAAACCACATCTATATGAAAGAAAAATCAATTATTTTTGTCCTTGAAAATTAATTAATCTATATAAACGAATGCTGACAGTAGAAAAGATCGGAGGGACTTCAATGTCTCAATTCGGAGATTGCCTGAACAATATCATTAAAGGAAATCGCAATGCCAACGAAATGTATAACCGCATTTTTGTCGTTTCTGCTTATAACAATGTAACCAATTGGTTATTAGAACATAAGAAAACAGGAGAACCCGGTGTATATGCCAAATTCCTCAACGATGACGATTATGATTCGGCGCTTGATGAATTATACGGAAAGTTATTAAAAATCAATGAAGGATTTGAATCAATCGGATTGAATTTGTCCGAAGCTCAAGGCTTTATCCAATACCGCATTGATCAGGCAAAAACATACTTGAAGTCTATGTATCAAGTTATCGCATCCGGATATGTAGAAAGAACAAATATCTACCTGGCTGCCAGAGAAATTTTAGCATCGTTGGGAGAGGCACATTCCGCATGGAACTCGTGCAACATACTGAACAACAATGGAATCAACGCGACTTTTATCGATTTATGCGGATTTAACGACAACGAATCACTCACAATAGACGAACGTATACATAAAGCATTTAAAGATGTCGATTTTTCAAAAACTTTATGTGTAGCTACCGGCTATACAAAAGGAACAGAAGGAATTATGCGGGCTTTCGACCGTGGATATTCGGAAGTAACATTCTGTAAAGTCGCTGTTGAAGTAAAAGCGGAAGAAGCTATTATTCACAAAGAGTTTCATCTTTCGAGCGCGGATCCTAAGTTAGTCGGTATCGACAAATCGATTCCCGTAGGAAAAACAAACTTCATCATTGCCGATCAATTGGCGGATGTAGGCATGGAAGCTATTCACCCTAAAGCGTCTAAACCTCTTGAATTGGCTGGAATTAAAATTCGCATTAAAAATACTTTTGAGCCTGAACATCCGGGAACTTTAATTTCTAATGAATATATTTCTCCCGAACCAAAAGTAGAAATCGTTTCCGGAACCGACAATGTAATCGCCTTTGAAGTACACGATCCGATGATGGTCGGTGAAGTCGGCTACGACCTTCGCGTAATGGAAATCCTACAAAAACATAAAGTCAGTTATATCCTCAAATCTACAAATGCCAACAGTATTACAATGGTAGCATGGGATAAACCATATGTACACGCGATGATTGAAGAACTAAAAACAGCCGTTTATCAAGTAATCGTAAAACCGGTGGCAATTGTATGTTGCATGGGAACAAACATCGCTCACCCTGGATTCCTTTATAAGGCAGCTAAATCACTTAGTGATAACAATATAAATATCGAATGTTTCGGACAATCATTGAAACAGGTAAACATGCAATTTGTTATTGATAGAAATAGCTATTCTAAAGCGGTTATCGCGTTGAATGATTCTCTTTGCGCTACAAAATAAAAAATCAAAAATTGAACAAAATAATTTAACAATCATAAAGGTGATAAAAAAATTAAAGATAAACCTATTGGTCTGCTTGTCTGTTCTACTGTTGATATCGTGTACTAAAGAATATTATACAGAAGAATATTACACAATAGAAGAATACAATGGCACATGGGTCTTTTCCAAAGAATATACGATAGGAGATAATAATAAATACACTTGGCATTATGATTCTCCCGGTATTTATTATTGCGAAATACCTATCAATGAATTAACTCAACAAATATACGAAGAAGGCATTTTGGGAGTTTATTACGTCCATAAAATCAATAACAAATGGGTAGATTCTCCGTTACCTTTTGACGAATTTTATATGGAAGATAACTACCAATGGACTTACCAATATAGTTGTGAATTTTCTCCGGGATTGGTTACTATTATTTTCAAAGATAGCAGTTTCTTCGAAGATAATCCTCCCACTTGTACTTTTGTAGTTAAAATGATGAGATAAATTTATGTATTTCAATTTTGAAGAATTTTTAAGCGTTTTCATTGTTCTTTTCGCTATCATTGATGTGGTAGGATGCCTTCCTATTTTTCTTGATTTACAAGAAAAAAACAAACAATTTAGCCCCTGGAAAGCGATATTATTAGCAACGACAATATTAGTCGCGTTTTTTTTCGCGGGAAATTTAATCCTAAATTTGTTTAAAGTCGATGTATCCTCATTCGCGGTAGCCGGATCTTTAGTCATTTTTGTTATTGCCGTAGAAATGACTTTTGGCATAGAAATATCCAAACTTGAAGGGCCTGATGGAAATTCAACGTTGTTTCCCATAGCGTTTCCTTTAATCGCCGGCCCCGGAGCATTTACGACTCTACTTTCTCTTAAAGCCGAATATAACCAAGTGAATATATTGCTGGGATTGTTATTAAACATGATAATTGTTTTTTTCGTTCTCAAATATGTCGGTTATTTTAAAAAATTATTAGGTTCGGGAGGAGTATTCATTACGAGGAAATTTTTTGGACTCATCCTATTAGCAATTTCTGTCAAACTGTTCATGAGTAACATTACGCATTTGCTTAGTCCTTAATAATGACTCGCTTTCATTATTTTAATCCCGGACACGAAACGGCTATACTTAATACTTCGCCATATTATACTCCCGCTGCAAATCAATTGAAAATGCAACGGGATTTGGCTTTTTTACCGGCTTGGTACTCCAATTCTCCTGAAGATTTTGTATTGGTAGAAGATTTATTATCGGAAGAATTTACTGAAAATATCAAGAATTTACCTTTAGCCAAAGCCATCACAAAAGAACAATTGAATGAAAATCACGTGATTTTATCAAATTCCGAAATTTCACTATGGGGTATCTCTCCTCAAAGCATTCATTTTTTTGAAATATTAAGTAAAACATCCGGAATAAAATTTTCCATACCTGAATGGAATACCGAATACAAAGAATTATCCGCGCGCCATACGGCAAAAACGTGTTTAGAATATCTTATAAAATCAAATCCTGAAATAAGCAAAGATATTATCCCTGAATTTTATTCCAAAATAGAAGAAATCGAAAATTTATCTTTATCAAGTCAATACGATTTATTGTCCAAAGCGCCACATTCTTCTTCCGGAAGAGGTTTAGTTTGGTTACCCGCTGGAACATTCGCGCGTTCAGAAAAGCAAATTTTACAAGGAATAATCAAAAAACAAGGAAACGTTTCCATTGAAAAAGTCTTAAACAAACAATTAGACTTTGCTATGTTATTTTATTCCGATGGTAGTGGAAATATAAAGTTTTCAGGATTTTCCGTATTCAACACGAACAAAAAAGGAGCCTACGAAAACAACGTTTTGTCGTCTCAATCTCGTTTAAGTGACATTATTTGCAATTTGATTCCATCCGGATTAATCGAAAAAACAAAACAAGACATCATTTTATTTCTGAAAAAAACATTCGGCAATAAATATCAGGGATGTATCGGAATAGACATGATGGTATATATCCAAAATAATCAATTCAAACTTCATCCCTGTGTCGAAATAAACATGAGAAACAGCATGGGATTACTTACCCTGCGTCTACATCAAAATTTTTGTGATATAAATTCATCAGGATATTTCCGGATAGATTTCAACAACAAAGACGGACATATACATGAAAAACACAAACAAATGCAATCCTCCTCCCCTATTATAATTGAAAAAGGAAAAATAATCTCAGGCTATTTATCTCTATGTCCGGTTACTGAAAACAGCAAATATATCGCATATATCATTGTGAATAAATAAAATTCACAATTAAAAAACACCTTTAGACAAATTTACATCCGTATTTGTTTCTATTGAATCATACTCCATTTTAAACTCATTATTTTATTTTCTTTTTCTGAAATTTGTAAAAAATTAATTAAAATATAAGTGTTAAAATAAAGTATATGTTAACGAATGGTAATTATTTGAATTTGTAAAAACATTTATTCTTCCGGTTTGGAATTCCGCCGTACATTTGCATTGTAATTAAACGACACACACAGACAAAATAAAGATACACACACATTAAGAACAAAAAATTAAACACACAACAATTAAAAATTAAACAACATGAACGCGACAATTAACAACAACAACAACGAAAATCAAAAAAGAATCAACGGACAAATTAAAACATTTGCTTTCATGTCATTACTTATAGGATACGCGGTAGTTTCTCATTTCATGGGCAATTTGGTTACAATCCTACAATAAGAAGATATTAATAGATATTGGTTGATATTAAGATATTCATTGTTTTTAAGATATTTAGAGGATACTAAAATTCTCAACTTTCCACTTTCCACTCTCCATTTACAAAGTTCATAGTTTAATAAAATAATGTGTTTCCCCGAAGAGTTGTTGCTTCGGGGATTTTTTTATATAAATTAAGACATCGAATTTGCGATTTTAGGCTTTCTTGAGTAGGTATATAGCCTTCATTCTTGCAATAAGCCTTTTGCTTTAATTAAAGCCTCATTAATATGTCCGCATATATTTTCTTTTCCTATTTTATCCGCGAATCCTGTTTTTAGAAGCATTTCCTTAATGCTTTCGTTTACGCCTGAGAGAACTAACTGAATGCCTTCTTTGTGAGACAAGCGATATAAGCTTTCCAAGTTATGCAAGCCTGTTGAGTCCATAAAAGGGACTTTTCGCATGCGTATTATTCGCACCTGAGGCTTTTCACTTCCTATTTGTTTCATGCTTTCATCGAATTTGTTGGCAATTCCGAAGAAAAACGGACCGTCTATCTCGTATACTTCTACTCCTTTGGGTAATATTAATTTGTCGTTGTCCGCTGTTTTTTCGATATCCGATGATAAATTTAATTCATCTTTTATAACAGAGATATTTGTCGATTCGGTAATTCGTCTCATAAACAGGAGCATTGCTATTAATAATCCGATTTCAATAGCGATAGTTAAGTCAAAAATTACAGTCAGGAAAAATGTTACTAAAAGTACAATTACATCCGATTTCGGATTTTTCAATATAGAGCGGAAAGTGCGCCATTCACTCATGTTGTATGAAACAATAATCAGCACTCCGGCTAAACAGGCCATCGGAATATGTTTGGTAAGCGGACCTAAAAATAATAAAATGAGCAATAACACAACGGCGTGGATGATTCCGGCGATAGGCGTGCGTCCTCCATTGTTGATGTTGGTCATTGTTCTCGCGATTGCTCCGGTTGCAGGAATTCCGCCAAACATTGGAGTGATTATATTTGCTGCCCCTTGCGCTATTAATTCGGTATTTGAATCGTGTTTATCTCCCGTAACACCATCGGCCACAGTCGCGGATAATAATGATTCAATCGCGCCCAGCAACGCGATTGTAAACGCGGCGGGAAACAATAAGTTGATCGTTTCCATATTGATAGGAATTGTTGTTGGCTCAGGTAGTGAAGCGTTTATCTGGAAACGGTCTCCAATAGTTTCAATATTGGTTATTCCAAAATGATTCCTCAAAAAATAAACAATAACGGTCATAACTACGATCGCAATCAATGAACCGGGTATTTTTTTGATGAATTTTGGAGAATAAATAATGATTAACAGACTTGAAATTCCTACGACAAACGACCATATATTAATCGTTGTTGCAGCCTTGCCATAGGCGATCCATTTTGAAATAAAATCAGCGGGAACACTTGCCATTGTCAGCCCAAACAAATCTTTCATTTGAGTTGTGAAAATAGTGAGCGCGATTCCGCTTGTAAATCCGACAATGATAGGGTAGGGCATGAATTTGATAATAGTTCCAAGTTTCAATACTCCCATTAAAACCAACATAACGCCGGCGATAACAGTCGCGATAGCTAATCCTTCGACTCCAAATTGTTGGATAATGCCGTAAACGATAACGATAAAAGCCCCGGTCGGCCCACCTATCTGGACAGAGCTTCCTCCTAAAAATGAGATAATAAATCCCGCTATAATAGCGGTAATCAATCCTTTTTCAGGGCTTACCCCGGAGGCTATACCAAAGGCAATAGCCAATGGAAGAGCTACAATTCCAACAATAATTCCGGCCATCAGGTCGGACATGAATTTTTCCCTGGAATAATTTTTTATACAGAATAAAGTAGGCTTAAAAGTGAGATTTAATTTCATTTCCTAAAATTTTGGCACAAAGGTATAAAAAACTTATTATAGTAGGATTATAGTGCCTAAGGGTTTAATTTTAACTTTTTTAAGAAAACTATTTGTGATTTTATTTGTTATCCAAGTAGTCTTTTTGTATATTTGTGTATCAGAATCTTGTATTTTTTTATTATTAAATATTGACAAAGTAAGTTATTATGGAACAAAAAAGTGTGAAAGGAACGCAAACTGAGAAAAATTTGTTGAAAGCATTTGCAGGTGAATCTCAAGCAAGAAGTCGTTACACATATTTTGCAAGTGTCGCTCAAAAAGAAGGCTACGAACAAATAGCAGGTGTTTTTCTTGAAACAGCAGAACAAGAAAGAGAACATGCTAAACGTTTTTTTAAATTCCTCGAAGGAGGAATGGTTGAAATTACGGCTACTTATCCGGCCGGAATTATAGGTACTACTGCCCAAAATCTTTTAGCCGCCGCCGATGGCGAAAAAGAAGAATGGGATATCCTCTATAAAGAATTCGCTGATATCGCGAAAGAAGAAGGTTTTCCACAAATCGCAACTGCTTTTCGCATGATTGCTCGTGTAGAAGCCGAACATGAAGCCCGTTACAGAAAATTACTGGCTAATGTACTCGAAGGAAGCGTATTCAATAAAGAAGAAGAAATCGAATGGCAATGTCGTAATTGCGGATATGTACATAAGGGTAAAAACGCGCCCAACGTATGTCCGGCATGCGAACATCCACAATCGTATTTCGAGCCGAAGAAAACGAATTATTAAAAAAATCCTCTCCTGAGGTAATCCCAATGAAACAATTAGTAATTTTATGTCATCCGGATGGTAAAAGTTTAAGTAAAATTGTTTGGTCGGAAATAGCTTTGCTTTATGAAAAATACAAGTGGGAAACGGAAGTTAGAGACTTGTATGAAATGAAATTTAATCCAGTATTGAGTATAGAAGATATTACCGCCCATAAAACGGGTAAAACATCAGGAGATGTTTTAAAAGAACAAGAATATGTCAAAAACGCTGAAATCATAACATTTGTATATCCTATTTGGCCTACAGGAACACCTGCAATGATAAAAGGATATATAGACAGGATTTTTAGCGAAAATTTCGCGTATTCTTTTTCAAATAAAGAAAATCAAAAATTATTGAAGGGGAAAAAGGTTGTTTTAGTAAATGTATACGAACATCCAACTTCCGTTTATAATGCTAATTTCGACAGTAACGTCCGGAATATCCTCGAATCTTTCGGAATGGATATTATTTTACATTATAAATTAGAAAATATAACTCCGGATTTAATTCAAACTCAATTGCAGGTTAAAATTGAAGATTTGAAAATAGAGATGAAAAAGGTCTTGTTCTTGAAAAACAATAGCAGGTTAAGTATACCGACCATCTTCTTTTAAAATTTATTTCCGTACTTTTGTTTCAAAAAAAGCATGGAAATTCCGGAATTATATAAAATTTACGAAGAATACCCGGCAGTTACGACAGATACACGTAACTGTCGACCGTATTCTATTTTTTTTGCCTTAAAAGGAGAAAATTTTGATGGCAATACCTATATTCAACAAGCGCTCGATGCCGGATGTGTATATGCTGTGAGTGATAATCCCGATTTAAACCGAAACAATCCGAAAATTATCCATGTAACCGATACATTGGAAACATTACAAGAATTGGCGCGATATCACAGGAAAATGCTGCAAATTCCGGTTATTATGATAACAGGGACTAATGGAAAAACAACTACAAAAGAACTCGTAGCCTCTGTTTTAAGTAAGAAATACAATACCCTTTATACCCAAGGAAATCTCAATAATCATATAGGCGTTCCGCTCACATTGCTTCAACTCACTAACGGACATGAAATTGCCGTAATCGAGGCCGGCGCCAATCATCCGGGAGAAATAGCGATTCTGGCGGCTATCGCGGAACCTGATTACGGACTGATAACCAATGTGGGGAAAGCTCATCTTGAAGGTTTCGGTTCTTTCGAAAATGTGATTAAGACAAAATCCGAATTGTATGAATTTATAGATAAAACAAAAGGAAAAATATTTATCAATAAGGATAACCCGATTTTGGATAATGTTCCTTTTTCTTCCGGAAAAATTTATTACGGAACAACTTCCGATTCTTTTGTTTTTGGACAAATAATAGAAAATAAAACGCCTTTCCTGTGTTTTGAATGGAATTTCCAGGAACAAAAAAATGAAGTAAAAACAAAATTAATAGGTAATTATAATTTTGAAAACGCGTTAGCCGCTGTAGCTATCGGTTGTTATTTTGATATGCCGGCAACTGAAATTTGTAGCGCTCTAAACGATTATCAACCTCAGAACAATCGTTCGCAATTCAAAGAAACCGCAAACAACAAGTTGATAATTGACGCCTATAACGCGAATCCGACAAGTATGTTGGCGGCTTTGGAAAATTTCGCGGCGATGAATGTATTTCCGAAAGCGGTTATTCTCGGAGATATGAAAGAATTAGGGAAAGAAAGTGAATCGGAACACCGTAAAATCCTTGATTTTATAGATAAAAATCAATTTGGGAAAATTTTTCTATGTGGAGAGATATTTTCCGGTTTATCAGAAGGAAAAAACTTTTCATTTTCGGATGTAAATCAATTGACTGATTATCTTAAAAACGAAAGTTTGAAAGATTATTATGTTTTGATTAAAGGTTCGAGAGGAATTAAACTCGAAAAAACAATAGCATATTTGTGATTTTAGATATTGCATTATTAGATTTTTTTAACCCTGCATTCTACCTTGATTATGGAGGCTTATGGTTATTGCTTTTTATCGTTTTTGCCGAAACCGGATTAATGGTCGGTTTTTTTTTACCCGGAGACAGTTTGCTTTTCATTGCCGGAATTTATAGTAATAAGCTTATTAATTCTCTGATATCCGCAGGATTGGGTTCTGATTTTTACAACCTGTTATTACTGATATTGTTAATTACAATTGCCGGAGTCTCCGGAAATATGTTTGGATATTGGTTCGGGAAAAAAAGCGGAAACTATCTGTTTCATAAAAAAGATACATTTTTATTCAAGAAAAAATACATCCTCGAAGCCAAAGAATTTTATGAAAAATATGGCGCTCAAACCATCGTAATCGCTCGTTTTTTACCTGTAATCCGCACATTTGCCCCGATTGTTGCCGGAGTTGTAGGAATGGATAAAGCCAAATTTATGTACTACAATATTATTGGTTGTTTAGGATGGGTAACTTGCATGACGATGGCAGGGCATTACCTCGAGCGTTTCTTCTTACTTCAATATGATTTTGATATCAAAGAACATTTAGAAATCATTATTATAACACTCATTGTAGTGACTTCTATTCCATTTGTTTGGAAATATTGGAAGAATAGGCGGAAAAAATAATATCTTTGCGGACCAATTAGTAAATTAGCAAATGTGTTGATTCGCTAATTGTTTAATCTGCTAATTAGCTAATTATTTAATTTATTTCTTATGCTAAAATTTACAAAAAAAATTATTTTATCAGGAATTTCCTGTTGTTTTGTGGCAAGTGTTTTTGCCGGTGGATTATTGACAAATACGAATCAAAGTGTTCATTTTTTACGTAATCCGGCGAGAGACGCTTCAACCGAAATTGACGCGGCTTACACCAATCCGGCCGGACTTTCGAAACTTTCCACCGATGGATTTCATTTTGCGTTCTCCAATCAAAGCGCGTTCCAAACAAGAACGATAACTTCAACTTCTCCCATTTTCATGATGAATGGAGGAGTAGATACGAAAACCTTCGAGGGTACAGCGTCGGCTCCTCTTATTCCCAGTTTACAGGCAGCTTATAAAAAAGGGAAATGGGTTCTTTCGGGAGATCTCGCTGTTTCAGGTGGAGGAGGAAAAGCTACTTTTGACCAAGGTCTTCCTTCGTTTGAGGTGATTGCAGGTTCAAGTGTTGGAGTTATTAACGCGACAACTCCTATGACAAACCTAAAAGCAAACCAATATACCGTTCAACAACATATGGAAGGTTCCAGTTTTATTTATGGAGCTCAATTGGGAGGTACATACGAAATTAATAAAATGTTTTCTGCTTATGCCGGATTCAGATTGAATGTTGTAAACAACAAATATGAAGGATATATGAGAGAATTGAAAATGAATCTCACACCGTCATCTTCTCCGGAATATTCTCCACAAATGAATTATGCAAAGGCGATTTTGGATGCGGCGGCCAATAATACCAACCTTCCTGCCGCACAAAGAGGAATGATAGGGATTATGGCGAAGGCTTCTACTGATGAAGGCGCTATACTCGAATCAAGCCAGTCAGGGTGGGGCGTCTGTCCGGTAATTGGTTTTAATTTTAATTATCTAGATCGTTTGAATATTGGTATGAAATACGAATTCAGAACCCCATTGAATGTTGAAAACGACACAGATAAAGATGATACAGGCATGTTTGCCAATGGAGTGAACACACCGCATGACATACCGGCATATTTCGCTGTTGGAGCATCTTATAAAATTATTCCGAATCTGAATGTAAATATTGGTTATCATCATTTTTTTGATTCTGATGCGAAAATGCAGAATGATAAACAAAAAGACGCGGGTTCTACTAATGAGTATCTCGCGGGGATAGAATATCAAATCAATAAAATGTTTTTGATAAGTGCCGGAGGACAAATAACAGATTATGGAGTCGGAAATACTTACCAAAAAGATTTAAGTTTTGCCTGTGATTCCTATTCTTTAGGTTTTGGAGGAGCTGTAAACCTATCCTCGACGGTTAGACTAAATTTGGGCTATTTTTGGACGACTTATTCTGATTATACCAAAGAACCGGGAGAAGGAACTTCAAAAGACGTTTTCTCCCGTACCAACAAAGTGTTTGGAGTTGGAGTAGATTTCAGGTTTTAATCAGGGAAATTTTATAGAAGAGGCTGTCTGATAATACTTTTTATACAGCCTCTTCTTTTTTAGTTTGTATCGGTACATCCACTTCCGAATTTTGTGTAAATAAAAAATCGAATATAATTGATTTTTAGTTGATTTTCGAAAAAAATCAATTGCATTTGATTTTTTGGATATATTTGCAAATAAATTCAAATCTAACAGAATATGTTGAGTTCTATTGAAAAATATAATTTTTGGAACCAAAATCAACCTGATACAGGGTTTGAGCGCACGTTTTATAGTGATAAAATCTTCCGTTACACAGGAAATAACCTGGTAAAAGTATTGGTCGGACAGCGACGTGCTGGAAAGAGCTATATTTTGAGGCAAATAGCGAAACGATTTATTGCACAGGGTGTTTCTCCGAATAATATTTTGTATATCAATAGGGAATTTATGGAATTTAATTTCCTGAATGATGACAAGTCTTTGGAAGAACTTTTTCATCTGTACAAGTCCACCTTTCAACCTCAAGGAAAGGTATATCTTTTTATTGATGAAATTCAAAATATTGAGGGTTGGGAGCGTTTTGTAAACTCTCACTCACAGGATTTTGTTGAAGAATGTGAGTTGTTCATTACAGGTTCCAATTCTCAACTCTTATCCGGTGAGTTGGCTACGCTGCTGTCGGGGCGTTATGTCGAGTTTCTTATACTTCCGTTCGGATACATAGAATATATCGCACTTCACTCTCTTCCCCAAACGGGTCAAACTTATGAAACATATCTTAAAGGTGGCGGATTACCTGAACTTTTTCGCCTACCTGATGAAGAAACCCGCTATAATTACGTATCAGCCGTAAAAGATACTGTTCTGTTGAGGGATATTGTTTTGCGTCATAAAATAAAGGAGGTTAAATTGCTGGAGGATATTTTCGTTTATTTGGCAAACAATCTTTCCAACTTCTGCTCGGTTCCGAATGTGGTTAACTATTTCAAATCAAAAAATCGAAAGACCAACTACGAAACAGTATCTTCCTATGTTTCTTATATTGAAGACAGCTTTTTGATTTATAAATCGGAACGATACAATATTAAAGGGAAAGAGACATTGGCAGGGAACTGTAAATACTATCTCAACGATTTATCTTTCAAAAATTATTTGTATCCCGGTTTTATCCATGGAGTAGGTTATCTGCTCGAAAATGCGGTTTATCTCGAATTGTTACGCTATGGATATAAAGTTTATACAGGAAATATCAAAGATAAAGAAGTTGATTTTGTTGCCATAAAAGGCGAGAAAAAGATTTATCTGCAATGTGCATATCTTCTGACCGACGAACAAACCGTGGAACGAGAATATTCGGCAT
This sequence comes from Bacteroidales bacterium, assembly GCA_031553755.1. Lineage (GTDB taxonomy): Bacteria > Bacteroidota > Bacteroidia > Bacteroidales > Azobacteroidaceae > JAIRVZ01. Next base: position 31,170 of record JAVBKZ010000068.1, read on the forward strand.
TGCAAAATATTCCCGACAATTATTCAAAATATGTAGTGTCTTTAGACCCTCTTACATTACCTTCAAACAATGGGATACAACATATACAAGCTTGGAAATTGTCGGAAATATTAAATTAAGCCAACCGAATATTTGAAGACAAAAAGGAAAGCGACAAGGGTGTAATTTATACAAATTGTTCATTTCTGTTTAACATTGACAATAATATCCAAAACCATTTGTTTCAATTCTTCAATAAAAACTTTGGCTTCGTATTCTCCTTTTTCGATTTGACGTAGTTTTTTTTCCCAGATACCCGTCAGTTCGGCCGATTTCAACAGTTCGGATTGTATGGTTTGAATAAGTTCAATTCCGGTTGAAGTTGCAAAAAGGTTTTTCTTTTCTTTCCTGATATAATTTCGTTTGAAAAGGGTTTCAATAATCGCGGCGCGTGTTGATGGCCGACCGATTCCATTTTCTTTCAAAGCGTCTCTTAATTCTTCATTATCAACCAATTTTCCCGCGGTCTCCATTGCCCGAAGCAAAGTAGCTTCGGTATAATATTTCGGAGGTTGCGTCATTTTTTCGGTTAATGATGGTTCGTGCGGGCCGCTTTCTCCTTTTTCAAACAAGGGAAGAGTTTTTTCTTCATCGTCTTTTTCTTCATCACTTTCCTCTTTTTCTTTCATAAAAACCGCACGCCATCCCGGATCAAGGATTTGTTTTCCGGTAACTTTAAATTCGATTCCGGCGGTTTCGCCCAAAACCGTAGTAGTAGAAATCTTGCAATTCGGATAAAAAGCGGCGATAAAACGGCGGGCAATCAAATCGAAAAGCTTTTGTTCTTGCGGCGAAAGATTGACCGGATGTACTCCTGTAGGAATAATCGCGTGGTGATCGGTTACTTTCGAATTGTCAAAAACCTTTTTTGTTTTCGGAATTTTTGTTTGCGACAAGGGAGATGTAAGATTTTCATAATCACGTAATCCTTTCAGAATATTGGGTACTTTAGGATACATGTCATCGCTCAAAAAAGTAGTGTCCACACGGGGGTAAGTCGTGATTTTCTTCTCATATAGCGATTGTATCAATTTGAGCGTTTCGTCGGCCGAATATCCGAATTTTTTATTGCATTCTACTTGTAACGAAGTCAAATCGAACAAACGAAGCGGAAATTCTTCTCCTTTTTTTGTCGCGATATCGGTAATAACAAATGGGGCATCTTTAATTTTTTCGAGAAAAGCTTCCGCTTTTTCCTTTTCATCTTTTTCAAATCTTCCTTTTGTAACCGAAAAAACTGTATCCCTGTAAATTGTTTTCAATTCCCAATAAGGCTCCGGTTTGAAATTTTCGATTTCCAAATGGCGATTTACAACCAAAGCGAGGGTAGGAGTTTGAACACGTCCGATAGAAAGAACCTGTTTATTTTGTCCGTATCTAACTGTGTATAAACGAGTAGCATTCATTCCTAACAGCCAGTCTCCGATAGCGCGTGAAAGTCCGGCTTCATATAACTTGTTAAAATCCGTCTCATGATGAAGTTTTTGAAAACCTTCCCGGATCGCTTCTTCCGTAAGCGAAGAAATCCACAGTCTGTAAACCGGACATTTACATCCGGCTTTCTGCATCACCCAGCGTTGAATCAATTCTCCTTCTTGTCCGGCATCACCACAATTGATTACGGCTTCAGCGTTTGTAATCAACTCTTCTATAACTTTGAATTGCTTTTCAATTCCTTCATTTTCAATCAACTTGATTCCAAATCGAGGAGGAATCATCGGTAAATCGGCCAAAGACCAACGTTTCCATTGCGGATAATATTCATGCGGCTCTTTGAGCGAACACAAATGTCCGAATGTCCAAGTCACCTGATATCCGTTTCCTTCTATATATCCGTTTTTTTTATTTTTCGCTCCAAGTATTGCCGCTATTTCTCGTGCCACACTCGGTTTTTCAGCTATGCAAACTTTCATTATTTTCTTTCAAAGTTCCTAATGAACTCTTTAGGGAGATAAAGAGTTTTCCTATTTTTCAGTATGCAAAAATAGACAAAAGAATAATATTGAGGGATACTTTTTGAAACTCAATTTGTTTCGATTTTTTTCAAACACGGAGAGAAAGGGGTTTATTTCAAAGAGTATTTCAACACTTGATGCCAAAATTTACTCTGTGAATAATTTCCCTGTGTGACTTTGTGTCTAAAATCTATTTCTTTTAGTCTCATTGCCGAGGCAGAAAAATTTCGAAAAAAGGGAGATTATAAAGTTGTTTACAGAATTACATTTATTGCAGGCTTTTTCTGTTATGCATTTTTAGAACGTGCGATAGCATATTTTGTGAAGTTTTAAAATTCCTTAGATTGGTTTCTTCAACTTAAATCTCCTTCATTAACAGTTAAATTTGTCTGAATTTCTATATTTCAAACTTATTGTTTGTTTTCTTGTTTTTATTATTAGTAATTTTAGCCATTTAAAATTAAAACATAAATAAATTTTAATACAGAGATAAAGATTCCGTGCGTTTATCAATATTTTTGGTATTTTCCTTTCTCTGTTGAAAAAATGAATTACAAGAAAATAATGCAAATATGAAAACGAAATTATTTTACTTAATTTTTTGTCTTGTTTTGACTACAATAGGAAGTATATTTTTTGCTCAGAATATAAAAGAATTACCTCCGGTTAATGCCACTTTGTCTGGTTATGCCGAATTGTGGAAAAATGTAGAACGTGATGAAAAGGCAGCTCTTCCTCAATCGGCATTGGAAAACATCAACGCTATTTACGAAAAAGCATTAAAGGAAAAAAATAGTCCTCAATTGATTAAATCATTGATTTATAAGATGAAAATGAAATTAGAAATAAACAATGATGATTTTCCTCAATTGATAAAAGAAATCGAAATTTATACCGGAAAAGATACTGATGTGGTAGAACGAAGTGTCCTCCATTCGATTTTAGCAAATTTATATTCTCAATATTACCGCTCGAATAGTTATACGATTAATGAAAGGACAGCCATTGCCGGACCTGCTACGGAAGATATCAGGGAATGGCCGGGAAATATCTTTATGGAAAAAATAGTTGAGCATGCTCAATTATCTATTCAAGCGGGAAAAGAACTACAGGCAACTAAAGTTTCTCAATACGCGGATATTTTGAATATGGGAAATTCTTCTCAGAATTTGCGTCCGACAATGTATGATTTCCTAATCAACCAGGCAATTAATTTATTCGCGGTTTTAAGTACGAATTACAACCAAACAACGAATAATTTTTTCCAGCAAACTAAGCTTGAAGACACTAAATATTTTGCGCCTGTTCTCGATTTCATCGATACCGAAATTTTTGTACAAAAGTGTGATTTTGTTTCTCTTACCTTGCAATTTTATCAAAAGTTACTTGCCTTTCATTATATAGAAAATAACAAAGAAGCTTTGGTTTTGACAGACTTAGACAGATTGAATTATGTTCATAACAACATCAATTCGGTTCAAGCGAAAACCGCTTATATCAAAGCGTTAGAGGAATTAAGCCGGCAATATGAAGATTATGGTTTTTGCGTTGAAATACTTTTTAAACAAGCCAATTATTATATACAATTAGAACCGGAAACAATTAATTCGGAAAAACAGTTGGATGTCGAAAAAGAAATGAACGGGATGCGATATGAGAATTACCAAAAAGCTTATGAAATTTGTTCAGACGGAATCAATCGTTATCCTAACTACGAAAGAATCAATTTGTTGAAAAATTTAAAGAACGATTTGACTTCAAGTTATGCCAACGTTCAAGCTCCGAATACGGTTTATCCCGAAAAAGAATTAGAATTGAAAATCAGGTATAGAAATGTAAATAAACTTGGAATCAATATTTATAAAATAAGTTCGCCTGTTACCGAATATCGAGATAATTGGTCGAGAAATGGTTTGTATAAAAAATCAGGGTCTTTAATAGAAAAAAAGGAAATAAGTCTTACCAATACGCACCCTTATCAGGATTACGATACGATTATAAAAATTCCGGTAAAATCGTTGGGATGTTATGAATACGTGGTGTATATGGAAAACGAATCGCAAAACGTTGCGAATCAGCAATTTTCGGTAAGCAAATTGGCAGCGATTTCCAGAACGATGGATTCCGGGCGCGAATTTTTAGTCGTTGACCGTATTTCGGGAAAACCCATTCCAGGAGCCAAAGTTAATTTTTATAAGCAAGTAAAAAACAATATTCAACCATCTTCATCAGTTATAACCAACAAATCGGGATTGGCTTTAGGTAACGCGGATAATAGTATTTCATTCTACAATATAACTTTGGGCGAAGATTCGTTTTCGATTTTATCACCTGTTCCATGGAGTTCTACATATCAAGAACCCAATATGTCTATCGATCAATTGTATTTATTTACGGATAGAAATATTTATCGTCCGGGACAAACGGTTTTTCTCAAAGGAATTGCCGGAAAATTAAGCCAGAATGAACAAAAAATAATTGCAGGAAAATCATTCCAATTAACTCTTCGCGATGCTAATTATAAAGAATTAGTAACAAAAACATTCAGGACCAATGAATTCGGATCTTTTAGCGGAGAATTTGTATTACCTCAAAATGTGTTAAATGGAATATTTTCCATTTCATCGAATGAAACTTTTGATGTTTGTTCTTTCAGGGTCGAAGAATATAAACGACCAACTTTTGATATCCGGTTTTTACCTGATTCTGGAACTTATAATTTCGGAGATAAAGTTACTGTTAAAGGAATTGTCAAGACTTTTTCGGGTGTGAGTTTGCAAAACGCGGAAGTGCGTTACCGGGTAATACAACGTCCGCATTGGTTTTCTTATGTTATGAGAAATACAAACCAAATCGCGGAAGGCGTTGCCGTTACAAAAGACAACGGGAGTTTTGAAGTTTCGTTTGAAGCCGAAAGGTTAGTTAATGACAGAACCCGGAAAAATGTATTTTATATCTACGAAATAGAAGCGTCTGTAACTGATACGAACGGAGAAACCCAAACCTCACGTACAAACATATCTATTGGAGATAAATCGATGTTTTTGGTAATTGATGGCATTGAAGATCGTGTAAACAAAGATGATTCTTTGAAAATGGTAATCAAAGCTTTGAATCTTTCGAATAATCCGGTTGAAACGGAAGGTACTTATGAAATATACAAATTGAAAAGTGACGGAAAATTAACTTTGGAAGAAAAAGAAGACACTTGGACGATAGACAAAGAAGTCGTTTCCGGGAATTTTTCATCATGGAAAGATTTAGATATAAACACTTTGAAAAATATAGAATCCGGGAAATACAGGATTATTGTCAAAGCAAAAGACAATAAAGACCGGGAAATAACTTCCGAAAAAGATTTTATTTTATCTTCAGTTAGCGACAAACGTCCTCCTGCGCCGGTTTATGAATGGTTACTCACTCCAAAAACAACTTGTTCGGTAGGCGAAAAAGCGGAAATTATTTATGGTTCTTCCGCTCAAAATGTGTATGTTTTGTATGATATTTTCAAAAATGGAAAGAAACTTTCGAGTTCACGTTTTGAATTAAATAATGAGAATAAAAAAATAGAAATCCCATTTTTGGAATCTTATGGTAATGGAGTTGTCGTGAGTTTCACATTCATAAAAGACAGTCATGTATTTACTCAAAATGTAGAAATCAAACGAAAACAACCTGATAAAAATCTAACTTTAAATATGGAAATTTTCCGTGACAAATTATTGCCCGGACAAAAAGAAGAATGGAAAATATCAGTAAAAGACGCGGATAAAAAACCCGTATTGTCGGAAATTTTAGCCGGAATGTATGATGCTTCATTAGATAAAATCTACTCGCACGCGTGGTCTTTCAATCCAACTTATCATGTCGGTTTGTGGTCGCCTTATTTCCAGCATGGAATGGAATTCAATCATTCTAATACTTCTGTAAACAGACAATTAGAACGTTTGAGTGTGCCTGAATTCAGTTATGATTCATTCAATTGGTTTGGTTTGAATCTGAATTCCGCGAGAGGCAGGGTGCTTATGTTTGGTAAATCTCACACAACCAGAACCGGCGCGGTCATGAAATCAGCGCCAATGGAATTAAACGAATCAATCGAACTTCAAGATAGTAATATGGCGGAAGCTGTTCCCCAGGCGGCTAAAGGAGAAGATGGATTTGCCGGTAACGCGAATACTTCGGAACAATCGGTTCAAATCCGTGAAAATTTTAACGAAACGGCATTTTTCTATCCGCAATTAAAGACCAATGAAGCCGGAGAAACATTGATTTCATTTACTGTTCCCGAAAGCAATACGACATGGAAATTTATGGGTATCGCGCATACCAAAGATTTGAAATACGGACAAATAATGAAAGAAGCCGTCAGCCAGAAAAAATTGATGGTAACGCCGAATATGCCGCGATTTATCCGCCATGGTGATAAAATGACGATTGCTACAAATATTTCCAATTTGTCGAATGAGAACATTGACGGAACGGTAGAAATTGAATGTTTCGACCCGGGTACCAACAAGGCGAATATCATTATTCCTGATTATTCGAAAAAATTCTCCGTAGAACAAGGAAAAACAACCGCTGTTTTTTGGACATTCGATGTGCCTTCGGATATTGATATGGCAGCTTGTAAAATAATAGCGAAAGCAACTAATTTCAGTGATGGCGAACAACATTTATTACCCGTTCTTCCCAACAGAATGTTAGTAACTGAAAGCCTTCCTTTGGATGTTTTGGGTAAACAAACCAAAGAATATTCATTCAATAAACTTTCCGGTAATTCATCGAAAACATTAACGAATTATCGATTAACGTTAGAATTCGCTTCCAATCCGACTTGGTACGCTGTTCAGGCGCTTCCTTCGATGACAACTCCCGAAAATGAAAATGTAATTTCGTGGTTTTCAGCGTATTATTCCAATATATTGGCTACTTATATTGCCAATAATACACCTAAAATAAAGCAGATTATAGAAGCATGGACACAGCAAGGCGGAACAAAAGAAACATTGCTTTCCAACCTGGAAAAAAATCAGGAATTGAAAGCAGTCTTGTTAGAAGAAACACCTTGGGTATTGGAAGCTAAAAACGAAACCGAACAAAAACAACTATTGGCTTTATTGTTCGATATCAACAGGGCAAATAATTTAGGTGCAGTAGCTCTCGAAAAATTAAAATCTTTACAATTACAAGATGGCGGTTTTTCATGGTTCAAAGGAATGTATTCAAGTCCTTCCATCACTCAGTGGTTGCTCTATGGAATGGGGCAATTGTCTCAACTTAAATCGGTTACTTACGATGAAGATATAAAAAACATGCAACGTCAGGCAATTGGTTTCATAGACTTGAAATTCAAAGAAAATTTTGATAATATGAAAAGATATAATAAAAACTGGAAGAAAACATTTTCAATATCTACTTATCAATTAGAATATCTTTTTGTAAGAAGTTTTTACAAAGACATTCCATTTGGAGAAGCTGACGAGGCCGCAAAATTCTATTCGGAAATAGCCGAAAAATATTGGATGTACAATTCTAATCTGTATTCCCGCGCCATTACTGCCATTTTGATGCAACGAACAGGAAAAGAAGCCGTCGCGCAAAATATGCTGAAATCATTGCGCCAATATGCCTCTCATAAAGAAGGTTTGGGAATGTATTGGGCGAATAACAATGCCAACGCGTTTATGTTCCAGAGCGCGACTGCCGTCCATACTTTTATTATGGAAGCTTTCAACGAAATAGGAAGTACACCGCAAGAAATGGACGAAATGAAATTGTGGCTACTGAAACAAAAACAAACTCAGTTATGGGAAAGTACTCCGGCTACTGTTAATTCGATTTATATCTTGCTGAAAACAGGAAATAACTGGTTGGAAAACGCGGGTAAAGTCGATATTCAATTAGGGAAACATGAAGTTCAAACCGGAAATGCCGAAATTGGAACAGGCTATTTCAAAAAAGTATATGATGCTCAGGCGATTACACCGGATATGAATAACGTAAAAATTACAAAAGAAGACGAAGGCCCTGCTTATGGCGCGTTATATTGGCAATATTTCGAAGATTTGGATAAAATTACCCAAGCGAAAACAGGACTCAATGTCGAAAAAAGTCTTTTTATAGAAAAAACAACCAATACGGGAAAAATTCTTGAAAAAGTAACCCCGGCTAATCCGCTTAAAACAGGCGATAAAGTTGTTGTTCGTCTAACAGTTCGCAACAATCGTGATATGGAATTTGTGATGTTGAAAGACATGCGAGGCTCTTGTTTCGAACCTGTAGAACAACTATCCGGCACCCATTGGAAAGAAAAAGTCGTTTATTATCAAAGTTCGAAAGACGCTTCGATGAATTTCTATTTCCATAGTTTACCTAAAGGAACTTATGTGTTTGAATATCCGCTGTATGTGACACGTTCGGGAGAATACTCAAACGGAATCAGTACAATTCAATGTATGTATGCTCCCGAATTTGTTTCTCATACTGCAGGAGAAAGAGTGGTTGTGAAATAGTAACTTCCGATACGGAGTATAAGGAGTTTATTCACAGAGTATTATTTTACTCTGTGAAACTCTGTGTTAAAAATATCTATAATCCGTGAGAATCAGTATATTCCGTGTTATCCGTGTGCTTATTTTAGTGACTTAATAGATTGAGGAGCAAGTCCGCGATGGCAAATATTCTTAACATGGCTTTTATATATAATCAATCAATATCAAATCAATTGATTTCAAATTAAATCATTTCAAATTTGTTGATTTTCAATAATTATGAAATGCCTTTTTATAAGTTTGGAGAAATAATGTTCTTGCAAAAAATCAAAAGAGAAGATTGGGTAACATTTATTCAAAAACGTTTTGCCGATACCGGAAAACAAATCTCAGGAGAACTTTGTGGAAAAATAGCCGACTTAATGAAAAATCATCCCTACTATACGCAACAATTAAGTCAGCAAGTGTGGCTTCGTACTCCCAAAAAATGCACGGAAGAAATACTTAATGACGCTTTTATTAGTTTAATAGAGCAATTAAGCCTTTTGTTTACGAATATTATTGATACCCTTACTCCCAAACAAATTAATTTTTTGATCGCGGTAGGAGAGGGTGTTGTTAATTTTTCGTCAGTAGAAACATTGGAAAAGTATAAATTGGGTACTTCAGCCAATATTAAAAATCTCAGGAAAGCGGCTCTTGAGAAAGATTTGATTGATATCCTTCCCGGAAATTCGACAGAAATACAAGATCCGGCTTTTGAATATTGGTTGATGCATTTTTATAAATAATCGACTTACCATCCGCCTCTCGCGCCGCCTCCACCGGTTCTTCCTCCTCCCCAAGAACCGCCACCACCAAAGCTACCGCCACTTCCGCGGCCGCCTCCTGATGGAGTTACTATGATTCTTGGAATGGTATATCTTTTTTTGTCGGTAATGTGGCAGTTTTTACAATTATACACACGTTCTCCGGTTCCGGAAGAAAATGTAGTCGCTCTTGACACTATATAATCTCCTGTAAGAAAATACGCGACTGCATGACAATGCGGACAGGGCGAATACAGAGACATTTTCGAATAAGAAAAAATTTCTTTGTGTTTACAGTTATCACATAACCACACATCGTAATCAATCGATTTGATTGTTTCTTCCGTTTGTTGCGCGGGAGTGAGGTATGCGAGTTCATCGAGAGCATTCAGTTTTCGCATTTTATTTCCGCATTGTGAACATATTATAGGTTTGTTTCGCAAATTTTTTCTTTTCAGGAAGAAAAAAATACAAAAAAACAGCATGAATAACGGAAAAATAATTGTGAAGAAAATCGTAAATCCTTTTCCCTTTTTTAGAGAAAGGTATTTTTGATAGTTGCTTTTTTCGGAATTTAAAACAGAAAAAATCCAGTAGACGAATAACAAAAATATAATAAATCCAATAGCCAAATATCCGTATACAAATCGTTTTGTTTCGTTTTCTTTTTCAATTTTTTCGCGATAAAAAATTTCTTTGACGGTTTCCGGATTCAGCAGATAATTACAAACTTCATTAATTCCGGCAATTATTCCATTGTCAAAATCACCTTGTTTTAGATAAGGGGAAATGTTGTTTCTGATAACTCTTGATAAAATAGCATCAGGAAGCGTTCCTTCCAGTCCATATCCTGTACGGAAAACCATTTGTTTTTGATCTAAAACAAGTAAGAAAAGCAATCCGTTGTCGTTCTTTTTTCCAATTCCCCATTTGGTAAATAAATCGGTAGCAAAATTGTCGATATCTTCATATCCGATTGATTCTATCAAAACAACAGCGATTTCCGCGGAAACAGAATCCCTGACAAAGGCTATCCTGTTGTTGATAATATTTTCGGCGTTTACAGATATGATATTGTCCGGATTGGTAACAAAACGAGTTGACGATTCTAATTGTACATTGGGTACAGTTTCTATCGTATATGTGTTTGGAAAAACAGCCGTAAATAGGTTTACGAATAAAAAAGTCAAAAATAAAATATACCGATTCATAGAACGCAATAAAATAAATTCTATACAAAAGTAGGATTTTTCTTTGATAGAAAATTGCGACCTTCATTTTTATTGTTACTCTGATGTAAATAGCGTATTTTTGCGATACATTAAATTTCCATCTAAAATAGTTTATTTTGAAACTTCTCCTTATACATAATAATTACGGCGTTTATTCGGGCGAAGAAGTCGTATTCGACAAACAAGTCGCTTTGTTCCGGGAAATGGGCCATGAAGTCGTGGTGTATCGTAAAACAACCGAAGGGTTGAGAGATACTCTTTGGGGCGATTTCAAAGGCTTGTTGTGCGGATTTTACGCGCCAGATGCGGTTCGCGATATCAAACGCATGATGAAAGAAAATAAACCCTCAGCGGTAGTTATTCATAATTTATATCCGTATATTTCTCCGGCTATTTTGAAACATATTAAAAAATCGGGAGTTCCGATTATTATGACCGTGCATAATTTTCGTTTGATGTGTCCTACCGGTTTATTTATGCGAAATAACATGCCTTGTGAATTGTGTTTAAAAGCGGGAAACGAATGGAATTGTATCAGGCATAATTGCGAACATTCGGTGATAAAGAGTATTGGTTATGCGGGACGGAATTGGTATGCCCGTGTTACGAAAGCATATAAAGATAATGTTGATATTTATGCTTGCATCACCCGGTTTCAGATACAAAAATTAACCGAAGCCGGTTTTGATTCTTCTAAATTGAAATACATTCCTAATTTTTTAGATCACTCTCCACTCTCCACTCTCCACTCTCCACTCTCCACTGATTATGTAGCTGTTTCCGGGCGTTTGAGCCGCGAAAAAGGAATTGATTTGATTTTACAAGTTGCCGCTCGCATGCCCGACGTTCAATTTCGTTTTGCCGGAACATTAAGGCCTGAAGAAAAAATAATTGTTCCGATTCCTGAAAATTGTGTTCTATTAGGACATCTTTCTAAGGAAAAATTATCGGAATTTTATCAAAATTCTCGTTTTTTATTGGTTGGCAGCCGTTGTTATGAAGGTTTTCCGATGACTATCCTTGAAGAAGCGACTTTCAGCAAACCTGCGATTGCTCCCGGACACGCGGGTTTTTTGGAAATTATTGACAATAATGTTACCGGCTTACATTTTATTCCAAGTGATATGAACGATATGGAGCAAAAAATAAGGCAACTTTGGAATAATCCCGAAAAATGCGGGGAGATGGGAAATAACGCTTTCGAAAAATTAAAAAATAATTATTTGTCGGATATCGTAAAAAATGAGTGGGAAAAGATATTTGAATGCGTTTAATAACTCAAAATAATTGATTTTATTGTATCGAATTAAAAAAAAATATGAAAAATAAGAATTTTATGTTCTATAATATGTTTTTTTGTTTGGTTATTATTCTAAAATAGCAGACCTTTGTCGCTGTAACCTAAAACAATCTTTTTGCCTTAGTAAGAAACTAATGCCTATTAAAAACTGAATAAAAAAAGACTCACTGCGAAGTGAGTCTTTTTTTTATAGCGTATTTGGAGTTTTTTACTTCAATACTATCTTTTGTACTTTTTCTCCAAGTTTAGTTGTTATTTTGATTATGGTTATCCCTGAAGTATGAGGCCTTTTTAATGACAACTCTGAAATTTCAACTCCTGATTTGGAAAATAATAACTGTCCTTGCAAACTGTATATGTCAACCCTGTAAATTGGATTTGAATGTTCGCTTCTTACTTCAATCATTCCATCTTTTTCATATACGAAGATATTATCGTTTGCCGCGCTTATATCTTTAATTCCTGAACCGATTTTCGAAATTTCAAGGAAAAACCTTCCATATACATCTTTCGTTGTATTTTCAAATTGATAAACCGGATTTTCTTTCAAATTACGAGACAATCCTGTTTGGCTATCTACTAATTTGATGTCGAATTTTTCGCCTATCATATCCGAAATTTTATTCAATTTCAAAGAGAATGTTCCTGTAAAATCATAACGAATTCCCAATGGAATATAGTTTTTATCTCCTGTGAATGAATGTATCGAATAAGCTTTGTTGTCAAATCCGGCAAATAAGAACGGGGCAGGAGTAATCATGCTTTTTCCGTCGGAAGATATTGTAGTTGTAAAGAACGCTTCGGATTGAACCGGATGTGTTCCAAATTCGTCATAAAACAAACTGATAGCCCCTTCACGGTTTCCATCTTTATTAAGAATTTCTACATTCACTATTTCGGGTTCTTCTTGTCGAGCCGATTTTAATATATATCCGGTTCCGGCAGGATTCAAAACCGACATGTTGGTATTCAATTGCAATTCATCTCCATTAAATTTTTCAAATTCACTTCCCTTCTCAACAATAAAAGATTGCATGGGAGGAATCAACGAATTAGTCGTCGTATTGCCATCATGGAAAGTGGTAAAATATTGGTCTCCTTCGGTAATGTACGTATCAGTACTTCCATTGCCGTTAACCATCTTAAACGTATTCTTTATTTTAGTAGAATTCAGGCTATAAAACAAGTTGAAGTCTAAGTGCGACATAAATGGATTCGCAAGCAAAACAGTCGAAGCTATCTCTCCTAAATTATCTAATACCAATATTTCAAACTGATAACTGGTTCCTATTTTATTGATAGGTTCAGCATATCTGAAAGTCAATTCGTCTTCATAAATGAAACGGTGACGTCTTGTTCTCAATCGACCTCCGTTGGCTTCATTATATCTTTCCGGAAAATATCCGTCTTTTTCGGTATAATAATAAGATGTTCTCGGAGTTTCATCAAATATTCCGGCTGGTCTTCCACTGGGTTTGTAATAATACTGATACTCTGTTGAATCTTTCGGAAAATAAAAAGTGTAGGTATCTTTATATGCTCCGGGCTTTTTATCTTTCACCGCGTTTTCCGCGCCTTGAGTATCTATTTTGATTACCGCGCCTTTCCCCGGCGAGTATGTTTCTTTCAACGTATTGAACGGATAGCTCCACGCGCCTGTTTCTGCCGTATAAGCCTTTATTTCAGGATTATCTGTTTGATACATCATCGCGTAAACAGTTGGTTGCATCCGGTTGAAACTTTCTTCTAACCAAAAATCACCAAAGTACATATCCCTTAAGGGAGGAGCCGACATGAACCATTGATCTCGTTTCATTTCCAATTCAACTTTAGCTCCTTCATAGTCGAGATAAGGCGTTTTAGCCACCTCTCCTCCGGGATGGAAGTGAATCGTATCGCAAAGGAAATTATTAGATATGTAATGATAATTTTTGAGTTCGGGGAAATGCTTCAAACCATCGGTCATGTTGGGTCGAACAGAATCCGGCACTTGTTCTAATCTTCCGGGAATATGTACATACGTACACTTCATCGGTATTCCGTGTGACCAGTTTTTAGCGTCATTCCAATCGTTTTTATTTCCATCAGATTTGCCAACCCACCAAGTTTCCCTTGGACCTACATACAGGGTAACATCCGTTGTAGAAACATTTTGATATTCATTATCAGCTGCTCCTTTCGGTTTTTCGTACAAATCAGCGGAGTTCTTTAAAGTAAGAGCCATCGCGTTGGTTATCTCAATAGGAAGAGGAAGCACAATATCTCCTGTTACGCCATTAGGAGTAAAAGTATAAACCAATTTACGTTCGGGAGCCACCAAATAAGAGGTATAAACAGTTGTGGAGCCAACCACAAACGAGCCGGTCATGTTTGATGGAGCTACAAAACCGGAAAAAGGTTCCATCCTGAACGCGTCTAAAGGCAAACTGTCTTTATTGAGGAAACAATCTACTCTGTACGTTTTATTCGGGTCATTCGCGTTCGCGATAGATATTTTGATAGTGTCCTGCTCACCACTACAAATCTTACCCGGAGTAATTTTTATATTTCCCCTTTCAAGTATATATTCATAAGATCTGGGAGACGGACAACCTGCGATAGTAGGATCAACTCCACTTCCGGCATCACCAATTTCTCCGATAATCAACTTGAAATCTAACCATTCTGTACCCAAAGTCGTGCTGATATTTCCTTGGCTATCAGATGTAAGCGATATTTTTGTGCTACTTGTCTGTGCGTCTTTATATAAGGTTACAGGTATGTTACTCCTATCCGCAATACCAATATATTTTACTTTTCCGGTAATTTGTACATTAGTTCCCGGGTTGATAACTGCTTTCAAGTCTTCTACCCATTCTCCGATTTTTGTATTCGGACGTTGTATAACCGCAGATGCCGAACGGCAAGACGCGCTTCTGATGTTACCAAAGTCTCCCGCTACAACAAACCGGTAATAATATCCGGGAACAGGATCTGAAAGCACATCATGAATTGCTCTTTCCGATGTATTTTTAATTCCGGTATTTCCTCCGACAACTTCCCATCGACTATCATCTACATTATCTGTAAACTCATTGTATATCCATGCGTAAAACCTTCTTTCATTGTATGAATCGGTTCCTCCATTGTAATCTCCTGTTATTATACCGCTACAATTTTCGTATTGGGCAGTAGCTTGAGGGCGAGAAACCAACACTTGAATATCGTCTAACGCAAAGTCATTACCCCAGGATTGCACACTGTTATTTACAATTTTCAGAGTCAAGTGGTCTATATTTTCAGGAACATTAAATTTGAAACCGTAATGCCTCCAGTCATTAGAAGTACGAGGAAAAGAGCCTGTTTCGTAAGTAGCAATTACCGGAGCATCTGCCTCCGGACCTAAAGCCATTGTAAACGTCATGTTTGGGGATTGTACTGCAGAATACAGAGATAATATAGAAGGTATATTTAACTCTGCCATCCATGCAGAGAAGACTAACTGGGTTCCCGTACAAAGATTTTGTAAATTATATACGAAAAATTGCGTTTTGTTCGCTTTCCCTTCTTCCGCCGCGTTTGCTTCCAAAAAATAGCCTCTTGTTGGGTCGTTTTTATAAGTATGGTCATCTCTCACATTCCAAAAATATTGATTTGGATTCCAGTGAGGTTCTCCTGTTTTTGATACCATATACACTCCTTCGACCAAACGAGGTAAATCTTTCCAAGCAGAATTAGTACCGCCCGCATTAGTCAAAGGCTCACTTTTATTGTAAGGATTAGTATTTACATAATAATTTGAATAATAAGGATCTACAAAAGATAACGCTGTCGCGTTATATTCCGGATCAGAAATATTATTTCCTCCAAAGGTTTCATTTACGAGTATCGTTCCGGTAAAAGAGTCATCATCCCGTCCATATTTCCCATAATTATCTTGTCCCACCATTGTTGCTCCCGAGCGTCCATCAATTTCAATATCCGTACCACCACAATATTTGGAACGGTGAAGTAGGAATATATAAGGGATTGTAATATTATTGTAGGGGGCGGAAAGGGTGATGTCTACTTTATATTCATAATAATATCCATCTTCCCATTCGGCTGTTTGACCTGATAAATAAACAGACTCCGTATCTGTATCTGTAGTATGAGATAAAATACTACCCCAACCTTGTGTTGTGCGAGTTGTTTGATTGATTTGATTAGTTCCTCTTCTAAACTGATAAGAAGCAACTCCCGGAATTTTATAAAGTCCTACTGTAGTAGGGACATTGGCACAGATATAATAATCGGCGGCAAAAGGTTTCAATACTGCCAAATAAATTTTCGCGGTATTTCCACCCACCGTGTAAGTGATTACATCCACTCCAGTATTTCCATTTGGAGTATAATCCAACAAACCCCTGGAAGTGAGATTAACTGTTCCTAAAGCTGCGGTTTCATGGTTGAATGTCACAGCAGGAGGTGTTACTCCTTCCGGAAAACCATCAGCTCCAATATTATCGTAACCGTCATTCGCAAAAATGTTAATGATTTTGTGCCCGTAACATAAGACAAAATCTTTGTCATCAACAGGAGGTTTCGGAGTAACTGATGCCGCTTGAAGCGAGCCTAAAGAAACGAGTAATAATAAAAGCGTTGCTGTATTTTTCTTTTTCGATTTTATTTTTCTCATAACGATAAATATGATAACAAAAGGGATGAATAAAAACCACGCGTCTTCTACGGGAGCAGGTTCTTCTAAGAGGCCTAATCCATTGAAAGAGATACGTTGTTGTGAATTTGATTGTAATCCGGAAAATGGTTTATAAGATTGATCAGAACTATACGAATTGAAATATTCTCCATTTCCAAATACCTGTTCTTGTGTGGAGGAAAAAGGTTCTCTATATGCTCCTTCATCGTAATAATTACTCATTTGAGCTACAAGAGAGGAGGTGTTTAATAAAAAAGTAATAATTAAGAAGAGAAAACCTTTTTTAAAGGTTAGAAAAAAGAAAGGATTAAAAAATATTTTCTTTTTTTCTTTTTTACAAAATAGTGTTTCCATAAGTCAATAATGCGTGTGTTGTTGTTTGATGATGTGTGTAAACTAAAAATCTTAAAATCGTTGCAAATTTAATCTATTTTGAATATAAATGTGGAATATGCTTTTTAATTTACACCCTAAATTTGATTTTTTTTACAAATATAGGGTGTTTTTTAGTTAATTTTAACTTTTTTTTATAAAATTTACATTAAATATTTTTCTTTAATTTTTAAGGCTGATTTTTAATTTTTTTGTCCATTGCCGTAGCGGCTTTTCGTCCGTCTCCCATTGCTAATATAACGGTAGCTCCACCTCTTACAATGTCTCCTCCGGCATATACGTCGGGTAAGTCGGATTGCATTGTATCCTGATTGACGATAACTGTTCCCCATTTGCTCACTTGCAATCCTTTGAACTCGCTTGGAATGAGTGGATTAGGAGATACTCCAACGCTTACAATAACAATATCTACATCAATTGTTTCGATAGCGCCTTCGATGGCCACAGGTTTCCTTCGTCCTGAAGAATCGGGTTCTCCAAGCTCCATTTTTTGTAAACGCATTTGTTTTATCTTGCCTTTTTCGTCTCCAAGATATTCTATAGGATTATGGAGCGTCAGAAATTCTACGCCTTCTTCTTTCGCGTGTTTTACTTCTTCAATACGGGCGGGCATTTCTTCTTCCGAACGGCGGTAAACAATCATTGCTCTTTCGGCTCCGAGACGGCGTGCTGTGCGGACAGAATCCATCGCGGTGTTACCTCCACCAATAACTGCGATTCTTTTTCCTTTTAATACAGGAGTATCCGATTCCGGTTTTCCTGCAGCCATCAGATTTACCCGGGTAAGGTATTCATTTGAAGAAAGCACTCCTACCAGATTTTCTCCGGGAATGTTCATGAAATTGGGTAATCCGGCTCCGCTGGCAATAAAAATACCTTTAAATCCGTCTTCATGTAAATCATCGTAACTGATTGTTTTTCCGACAATGCAGTTAGCTATGAATTTTACTCCCATTTTCCTTAATATGTCAATTTCCACATCTACGATTTCGTTGGGTAACCGAAATTCGGGAATACCATACTTCAATACGCCTCCGATTTCGTGTAACGCCTCGAAAACAGTTACGTCGTAACCCGATTTTGCCATATCTCCCGCGAAAGACAATCCCGCGGGCCCGGAACCAACGACCGCAATTTTTATGTTATTTGCGGTCGCAATCGCGGGAACGGACATTTGTCCGCTTTCGCGTTCGTAATCCGCGGCGAAACGTTCTAAGTGTCCGATAGCCACGGCTTCTTTTCCCATTTTCAGGTGAATACATTTGCTTTCGCATTGTTTTTCCTGCGGACAAACCCGACCGCACACGGCGGGTAGGGCAGAGGTTTCTTTCAGCGTTTTTGCCGCGTCGAGAAATGCTTCCCTTTCAATATTTTTAATGAATTCGGGTATGTTTATTTCGACCGGACAACCGGTTATACAAGCCGGAGCAGGACAGTCTAAACAACGTTTGGCTTCTAATAAGGCTTGTTCTTTTGTTAATCCTAAGTTGACCTCTTCATAGTTGTGGCTACGATATTCGGCATCAAGTTCATTCATGTGAACACGAGGAATATCTGCCCTTTCTTTATTTTTCATTTGTTTGCGTAAGTCTTCCCTCCACGGTTCGTTACGTCTTACTTTTAAATATTCTTCTGTTGCCATACAATTATTCCATGTCTTTATAAGCGCTGAGTCTCATCAGCATTTCATCAAAATCTACTTGATGTGCATCAAATTCCGGGCCATCTACGCAAACGAATTTTGTTTTTCCTCCTACAGTAATGCGGCACGCGCCACACATGCCTGTTCCGTCGACCATAATTGTGTTGAGAGAAGCAACGGTAGGTACATCATATTTTTTTGTCAAAAGCGTTACGAATTTCATCATGATAGCCGGTCCGATAGTAACACACAGATTTACTTTTTCACGTTGAATTATTTCTTCAACACCATTAGTAACCAATCCTTTCTGGCCGTAAGAACCATCATCGGTCATGATAATCACTTCGTCTGATAATTCTTTCATTTCTTTCTCTAAAATGACAAGTTCTTTGGTTCGTGCGGCTAAAACGGTAATTACTTTATTTCCGGCAGCTTTCATCGCATCAACTATAGGTAGCATCGGGGCGGTTCCTACACCTCCACAAGCGCATACGACTGTCCCGAAATTTTCGATATGGGTGGCTTTTCCTAAAGGACCAACTAAATCGGTGATATAATCTCCTTCGTTCAGGGCGCATATTTTTTTAGAAGAACCTCCAACGGCTTGAATGACTAAAGTGATTGTTCCTTTATCTTTATTGGCAGACGCGATGGTCAAAGGAATACGTTCTCCATATTTACCAATTTTTACGATAACAAAGTGCCCCGCTTTCCTTGATTTGGCAATTAAAGGGGTTTCTACTTCAAATTTAACTACGTTTTCGGAGAGATACTCCTTTTTTACGATTTTATTCATTTCAAATTAGTAAACAAGTAGACAAGTAAATGAGTGTACAAATTGATTTTCATAAAAATACAATAAATAGCAACTTGAATTTATTTACGAATAACATGTCGCTGATTTTTATATTTAGGCTGCAAAATTATATAAATTATATGTATTATAAAGAATTATGTCGAAAAATGTGATGTTTTATAAATAATTTATACTGATAACTACCGGTTAAACCCTAACTAGGTTTTGAACCCTGTTAGAGTATTTCCAATAATCCTCGTTCCTTATCCTTATAAAGACACGAAGCACGTCATTATAAAGACACGGATATCTTATCCCTTGTCGTCAGTTTGAATTGACGGCAAGGGAGGATATTTGAATATTTAAACACAGAGTTTCACAGAGTAAAACAATACTCCGTGAATAAACTTTTTCCACTCTGCGTTTGATAAAAAATCGAGACAAATTCAGTATCAAATATTTTTCTGGTAAAAGAAGATTCATTATTTTTGCGTTGTTATTTACCGAAACTTACAATTTTATTAACATAAAAACCAAATGTATTATGGCTGAAATTATCAAAACTAAGTATCTCAATCCTTTAACTGATTTTGGATTCAAACGTATCTTCGGATCGGAAACGAACAAAGAATTGTTGATTAATTTTCTCAATGAATTGATTCAGGATCAGGGAAAAATCATCAACCTGAATTACCTGAAAACCGAACAGTTGGGAGAACGGGAAACTGACCGGAAAGCTATTTTCGACATTTATTGCAAAACCGACTGTGGCAAATATTTTATAGTTGAATTACAAAGGGTACGTCAAGCGCACTTCAAGGAAAGAAGCATCTATTACTCCACTTTTCCGATTCAATCACAGGCAAAGAAAGGGAAATGGGATTTTCAATTGAGTGCTGTTTATACAATATCTATTGTAGATTTTATCTTGTTTGATAAGAATGAATATTATTTCCACGATGTGATGCTGATAGAAAAACAAACGGGCGAAGTGTTTTATGACAAACTGGTTTACAAATATTTGGAGTTGCCAAAATTCAATAAAAAATTAGACGAACTTACAACAAATTTCGACCGTTGGATGTATTTATTAAAGGAGTTGCCCTCATTTGAAAACCGTCCTCCGGAATTGCAAGGAAGAGTTTTCGACACTTTATTCCGGGCAGTCGAGATTTCACAATTAACGACAAAAGAAATGGAAGAATACAAGAAAAGTGTAACAGAATACGCCGATGTTCAGGACGCCATGCTTTATGCCAGAGAAGAAGGGTTTTCTGAAGGTGTAGAGAAAGGGCGTGAAGAGGGTGTAGAAAAAGGTAGAGAGGAAGGAGAAGTCCAAAAAAGTTTAGAAATAGCGAAAAACTGTTTGAAAAAAGGGTTTTCCATAGAAACGATTGCTGAAATTACAGGTTTATCTCCGATGCAGATTGAATCGTTAAAATAATCCTCCCTAACTCGTTTGTCGATATATTTAACAACGAATTTGTCTTGACTTCAATAAAAAAATCCCCGAAGCAACAACTCTTCGGGGAAACACACTATATTTAATTAATAATTAACAATGGAGAGTGGAAAATGGAGAATTTTAATATCCTCTAAATATCTTAAAAACAATGAATATCTTAATATCAACCAATACCTATTAATATCTTTTTATTGTAGGATCGTAACCAAATTACCCATGAAGTGAGAAACTACCGCGTATCCTATAAGTAAAAACATAAAAGCGAAAACTTTGATTTGTCCGTTGATTCTTTTTTGATTTTCGTTGTTGCTGTTGTTGTTAATTGTTGCGTTCATGTTGTTTAATTTTTTAATTGTTGCGTGTGTTTGTTGTTTAATTACAATGCAAATGTACGGCTGAATTCCAAACCGGAAGAATAATTGTTTTAATAAATAAAAATAATTACTATTCGTTAACAAATACTGAATTTTAACACCTATATTTTAATTAATTTTTTACAAAATTCAGGAAAATAATAGAAAATATAGGAAATTAGGAGAAGTTACAAAGAGTTAGGGGAAATAATATGAATGTTTTTTACATTTACAAAGTTGACTGATTCTTTAGGCTGCTTTAAATAAAGATTAAACGCGGAAATTGCAAAAAATGATAATTTTTCCTACCTTTGTAATTGTGTAAAAACACATAATTAATGTAGTTTTATTAATGTAATTATGAATATTAACGCAATTATAAATAAATCTCCAGATGCAATTTTAGATGGAATTGCTGAAAGAGTTAAAGATAGAAGACTTGAACAAAATCTGACACAAAAAGCTTTTGCTAAACGTGTCGGCGTTGGCTATGATGTCTATCGTAAATTTGAAAACACAGGAGAAATCACTCTTCGCAACTTGGTTTTATGCGCTATTGCTTTAGATGATGTGGAAAATTTTGTGGAACTGTTTACAAAAAAATCATATCAAAGCATTGATGAACTATTGAAAACTCAGGAACTCAAAAAGAGAAAGAGAGGAACTCGTAGTGAATAAATTGAAAGTCATCGAAGTTTTTATGAACAGCATAAAAATTGGAAGAATTGCCACAACTCCCGATTTTCTTTGCGCATTTGAATATGATGCTGATTATTTATCATCCGGCAGCTCCATTTCTCCGTTTAATCTACCTCTCAAACCTGAAGTATTTATAGCCAAACGTACTCCTTTTAACGGTGGATTTGGGGTATTTGATGATAGTTTACCTGACGGTTGGGGAAACCTCATCCTTGACAGATATCTTAAAAGTAAAGGCATTGATCCGAACAAACTCACTCTTCTTCAAAGATTGGCTTTAGTTGGCAATACAGGGCGAGGCGCTTTAGAATACCAACCGGATTATAGTGAATCTTCTTCTGATGAAATTATTGATTTTGACAATTTGGCTAATGAAGCGGAAAAAATTCTTACAACTGATTATGAAGGAGAATCTCTCGATACTTTGTATAAATTTGGAGGCTCTTCCGGTGGCGCAAGACCAAAAGTATTTGTAAAAATTGATGGCAAAGAATGGCTTGTCAAGTTTAAATCTACAATTGACCCAATAGATGCAGGGAAAATAGAATATGAATATTCTCTATTAGCAAAAAAATGCGGTATCAATATGCCTGAAACAAGCTTGTTTGAAGGAAAGTATTTCGGAGTAGAACGATTCGATAGAACTCTACGTGGAAAAATTCATACCATAAGCGCGGCTGGGTTGCTGAATGCCGATTACAGAGTACCAAGCCTTGATTATGGCGACTTATTACAACTGTGTCATATCCTGACAAAAAACATGGAAGAGGTTTACATGCTTTTCCGTCAAATGGTGTTTAATATAGCCATCAAGAATCGTGATGACCATGTAAAAAACTTTTCATTCCAACTGCTTAACGGAGAGTGGAAGCTTTCTCCTGCATACGACCTTCTGCCAAGTAATGGTTTTAATGGATTCCATACAACAACTGTCAATAATAATGGCGAACCTACTACAAATGATATAATGGCTGTAGCGGCAAAAGTCGGTCTGAATAAACAACGGGCAACAGAAATAATGCTAGAAATAAATACGATTGTTGGAGAGTATAAATAATTAGCACACAAAATACACGGAATATACGGAAAATATAGATTTTTATATTTTTACGATGTTTTTATAATTAGCAATATAAAAATTATCAGATTGTGTTATTCAGTATAATCTGTGTAATCCGTGTGCTTCGAGTTCCTTTTTAGACAGCCTCTTGGAAAATAATGCTATTTTACAACCACTTTTTGGCTTTCGCTATTTATTCTCACAATATATACGCCTTTACGCAACGAAATTTCTGTATTTTCTTCAATCATAGATTGATATACCATTTGACCGGAAAGATTATAAACTGATATAGGTGTTTGTATTTTTGTTTCAATAATAATTCCATTAGAATTAGATTGAATAGAAATATTATCTTGGTCAATCATATTGATTGAGCTTATATCTTCTTCGATGATATTTTTATTTATAAAAAGAAAAGCCGAAAATTCAATCCGACTTCTCCCGAATTAATGCGATTTGTTAAAAAGCCCGGACGGCACGAACTCTATAAGTCATACCCTTATAGCTGTCGTTGCCGTAGCAGTACTGAATGCCATTATAGAAGTTCTGAGACCAAGCGTGCTTATTAGCGTACTCAGACGAACTCCAGTAATGAGCGTTTGTTAATTGAACTTCTCCGCAATTCATCAGAGTTGTATTTACTGTTGATTTATTGGTATACAAATCATTTAATTCGTTTTCAGCCGGAAGATACCATCCGGAAATACCATTCACATTGAAATCGTTACACCATTTGAATGCGGGATAGTTACTTTCCCAATTGGATATCTTTTTTATGGTGTTCATATTATTCATTCCGTTTGCAATATCTGTACAACTTGTATTATCATAATATACGGTAGACCATACTGCATATGTTTCTTCCAAAGATACGATCATACCATGAGTTCCATTATCTGAAATTTTATATACAACCCCAGAAACTCCATTTTCGGAATAAAGACTACCTATAACATAAGGTGCAGATGTTGTTAACGAAGCCTGCTCTACTTCAATCTTCTTTTGCTTTTCATTTGCTTGTATAACAATGTTTCCTTTCCTTTTTAAATATTCATTTTTCGATACTGAAACAGAAAGCGTATTGTTATTTTTAGTAATATTTACCCATGAACAATCGCAAGAATATGTCCAACCGGAAGCCTCTGTTGTTATAGTAATGCTCTGCGTATTTTGATCTTTCGTAAACGATAGAAAATCGTTAGATACCTTTAATGTAGTCGGCTCAAACGGATATTGATATTTAACTTTTGCTCCCATAATTCCACCGAAAGTACTGACTATCGTTTCTGAAATATAAAGACGGACATATAATAGAGGAGATGACAAAGAACCACCTTCAAATTTGACAATATAACCATGACCCGTTTCACAAGCTACTGTTTTGTTAGATGATTGAGGAACAGTATATCCTTCTTGGGGAATATTGGTAATATTTCCTAATCCGGACATAACGCCTAAATCGCAGATAGAAACTTTTGAAGCATAATATGTAGAAATAAAAAAATTATCTGGCCCGGTCCACCAAATATAACCGGATGTACTATTAAAATTATTTATTTCAATTTTTGTATTCTCCGAAATATTTGCCGTAATGGTGCCTACCGGATCACTAATAGGTTTATTAGGATCTGTAATAATTGGAATACCGGAATCTTCGGAAGATTCATCATCGCCACAACTAATAGTAAGCAATACAGTTGCTACCATTAAAAATAAAAAAAACTTTTTCTTTTTCATAAAAATTGTATAGTATGTGTGCCTCCCGTCCCCAAGTCAGCGGGTTAGTTATTTAAAATGCAAAAAACGTGGGACTTTAACTTTTTCTATTTGTTACTGAGGTCTTCGACTACCTAACTGCCAAATAAATGAGTAAAGCCCACGTATTTCTACGTGAGCGTTCTCGCTTTACTCTTGGCAGTTCTTGAAAGGTCGAAGTTTCAGTAACCAGAATAAAAGCTAACGCTTTTTTTAATATGTACTTCCAAATACACAACGCTTTGTATTTTTAGAATTGTTGCAAATGTATAAATTTTAATGCACAATTATGTAACTATTTAAAAATTTCAATTTGATATATCAATGTTTTTTAACCACATAAGGCACATAAGATTTTAGACAAAAGAATAAAGACAAAAAGACAAGTCTTTTAATCTAAATCTATCTTCTTTGTTCTATAAATCTTTATTCTCATAATAATTGAGAGTGGAGAGTGGAGAGTGGAGAATTGAGAGTGAATGCCATTGCGACTGCGAGCGAAGAAGCGTGAGGGATTGTAGTGGAAAGCCCGGAATGAGCGGAGCGAATGAGGACTTGTAACGGAAAGCACGACCCGAACGTGAGTGAGGGGCACGCCCAAAAGAATGGAGAATTGAGAGTGGAGAGTTGAGAATGAGGAGGAAGAGTGAAAAAGTTGTATCTTTGCGGCCGGTTTAAGTGAATAGTGAACCGTTAGGCTTGCTTCGCAAGCAGTGAGAGGTGGATTATAACTTTATCGGACTTTCTTTATTATTCACTACCCACTATTCACAAATATATTAAATTACAATAAAATGGCTTTACAATGTGGAATCGTTGGTCTTCCCAACGTTGGTAAATCAACTCTTTTCAACTGTCTTTCGAACGCGAAAGCGCAAGCGGCAAATTTTCCTTTTTGCACGATAGAACCTAATGTAGGTGTAATTACTGTTCCTGATGAACGGTTAAGCAAACTTGCGGAACTCGTTAATCCGCAACGGATTGTTCCGACAACTGTCGAAATTGTCGACATCGCCGGATTGGTAAAAGGTGCGAGCAAAGGGGAAGGATTGGGGAATAAATTTCTTGCCAACATTCGTGAAACTGATGCTATTTTGCACGTTTTGAGGTGTTTTGACGATGAAAACGTGACGCATGTCGATGGTTCTGTTAATCCGGTAAGGGATAAAGAAATTATCGATTACGAATTGCAACTGAAAGACCTTGAAACTGTTGATTCGCGCATCAGTAAAGTGCAGAAACAAGCGCAGACGGGAGGAGATAAAAACGCTAAAATAATGTATGACGTGTTGATACGTTATAAAGAAGCGTTGGAGCAGGGAAAATCGGCACGGACCGTTCAATTCGATAACAAAGAAGATGAAAAAATGGCGCGTGAACTTTTTCTCCTGACTTCAAAACCCGTACTTTATGTTTGCAATGTGGATGAAGCATCGGCTATTAAAGGAAATAAATATGTGGATATGGTGCGGGAAGCGGCAAAAGAGGAAGAAGCGAATATATTGATTGTCGCGGCTAAAATAGAATCGGAAATCGCGGAATTTGAAACTTTCGAAGAAAGGGAAATGTTTCTTTCTGAAATAGGTTTAACAGAGTCGGGGGTAAACCGGCTTATCAAAGCGGCGTATAAACTTCTTGATTTGGAAACTTATTTTACCGCCGGGGTACAGGAAGTTCGCGCGTGGACGTATCTTAAAGGAAGTAAAGCGCCACAATGCGCGGGTGTTATCCACACCGATTTCGAAAAAGGATTTATCCGCGCCGAAGTCATCAAATACTTGGAATATATTAAATATGGTTCAGAAGCCGCTTGTAAAGAGGCCGGTAAAATAAACATTGAAGGTAAGGAATACGTTGTAGAGGACGGAGATATTATGCATTTCCGTTTTAATGTTTAATTTATGAAAACGAAATTATTTTTTATATTGATAGCGGTTTCCGGATTATTTTTCCACGTAAACGCGCAAAACCAGACCGCGGTGAAAGATGCCGCGGCTAAACTTCCGAACACGGCGCCGAAAGATACTACTTCGGGATGGAAACTTTCGGGAATAGCAGGTGTGAATTTCGGTCAGGCCGCGTTGGTTAATTGGTCGGCAGGAGGAGAAAATACTGTTTCAAGTAATTTTTACCTGAATGGTTCGTTAGATTACGTAAAAAATAAATGGTCGTGGGACAATGATTTATCATTGGAATATGGCGTTATTTTTTCTGACGAAAACAAATGGCGGAAAAATGCCGACAAAATCGTATTTTCTTCCAAATTAGGTTACCAAATCAATAAAGTTTGGTATTATTCGTTCATGGTCGATTTTAATTCGCAATTTGCCAAAGGGTATAATTATCCAGATGTCGACAATTATATTTCAACTTTTATGGCTCCCGCGTATTCAAATATCGCGTTGGGATTCAACTATAGGCCTAACGATAAATATTCGTTGTTTCTTTCGCCGATTACAGCTCGTATGACTTTTGTTTTAAATGATACATTATCGCATCAGGGAGCATTCGGAATGGATATCGACCAAAAATTCCAAATCGAACCGGGAGCTTATATTGTTGCCTCCGCAAAACAAAATGTGATGAAAAATGTGGATTTAATCTCCAAGTTGGATATGTTTACCCCATATAATGAAGATTTTGGAAATGTTGATATAAATTGGGATTTGTTGATGAGTTTTAAAATAAATAAATTATTGACAACAACTCTTAATACAACTTTAAGATATTATGATAGAGAGCATTATATCGAAACTGTAAATGGAGAAAAAATAGATAGGGGGCCTCGCGTTCAGTTCAAAGAAATTTTTGGCATAGGTTTTGCACTTACATTTTAGAAATTAATAATATAGATACGCGCAAAATGAGGGCATCCGGTTAGCGAACTGATGTCCTCATTTTATTTTAAAGTTATTCACTTCGCGAAACTATATTCAGACAACAATATCACTTTCACTTTATCGTCTTTTTCTAATTTATTTTTCACAAAAAAAGCTTTCAATGGATTATCCCTTGTGTACCAAAGCAACATATTCGTTTCAGGAAAATAAAATTTAATAAAAGCATATTCATAATAATACGCCGAAACATAATTTACTTTGCTTTTTTGAAGCCGGCCGTCTATTTCTTTTGCCAATTTGAGCATGGATTCTTTAGACGCTGTATAAGGATTGCAACGCGGCAAATAATAACTCGTTTGAAAACCATTCTCACTGAAAACAGATAAACATTCCGTTTCGGACGATTCTACAACGATATGCGAATGAGGTATTTCGTATTTTTTAGCAATATTCATTAATAAATTTAATGATTCTTCCCTATTTTCATTATTTAAATTTTTATAATCAATCCAAAAATAATGATCAGAAGTCGATTGTAAGGATTGAAAAAGATGTTCTATACTTAAATTAACAGACGCGTCTTCGTCATGAGATACATAAAAAAATTTGCGGAAAAAATCGTAATGGACATCGATTTCCAATCCGGTGTAACTGTATTGATATTTCTTCATTTTTTCGACCGAATTAACTCTGTGTAACCATATTTTATCGTTAAACTTACCTGAAGGAGGTATTGTTTTTCCGGTTGTTTTATAAGCGGTAAATTCCGCAGAAGGAAGAAAAAATTCTTTTCTGTCTATGATGATAATCGCCGATATAATCAATGCTAAAAGCGAAAGGGAATAAATAAAGTATTTCATGATGTTGATTGGATTTTAATTAAGAAACAAAAATAAATAATTTATTCAAATCAAGACTCGTCATGAATTTTTAGTATTTTTAAAATAACTAAGATAAATTTGATAAATAATTTGTCTTAAATGAACTAAATTTAAAATATTTTGATCATATAATTTATGTAAGGCATTCAAGACTTCAACATATTTTTTATTTTTTTCATTCAAAGTAGAAATTATATGCAACGTATATTCTTCTTGTATTTTTTCTGTAGATTTATACATTTCTTCTTTACATTTTATTGTAACCTGATTTTGTGAAGAGCGGTAAAATAACAAAACTTCTGGTATATTGGCAAAACAATAACCTTTCAAAGCTAAATCAGTCCATAATTTATAATCCTCGGCACAAGGATAATCATGTTTATATAAGCAAGGGGATTCAGTTTCAAAAATTGATTTTTTCATCATTACTGAAGGATGAACCATCGGATTATAAAGCAACATTGAAGTTATTAATTCTTCATGAGACGTTTGAGTTTGTATTTTTCTTTTATTATCTCCAAATGTTTCTGCCCAAGTGCCACAAACATCTATTCCTGAATTTTCTTCCATGAATTCATATTGTTTTTGCAAACGATTGGGCAACATATAATCATCCGCATCCATTCGGGCAATATATTTACCCTTAGCTTCTTTAATTCCTGTGTTTAATGAATTAATAAAATTATGAGGATTATTTATTAACCGAATGCGTTCATCTGTATAATTCAATATAATGTCAAGAGTTTTATCGGTCGAACCATCATTGATGATTAACAATTCGAATTTAGTATAAGATTGTTTCAATATGCTCTCTATTGATTTATTAATATAATTTTCCGCATTATATACAGGCATTAAAACACTTATAGCAGGATTTTCCATATTTTATTATTTTTGTTTTGTATTCCGTTTCAGAAAATATTTAACCGGATTCAATAATCTCATGAATAAACTCATATTTTCAGTTGTTATTTCGACTATTCCTGTTAATTCTCCGGTAAAATCAATTTTTTTTCCATAAAAAGTTTTCAAACTTTCAGGCAGTTTTAATTCAACCACGTAAACTTTTTCAGACGGAATTAATGATATAGAAGAAACTTCTGTGGAAATCATACCATATTCCATATAAGGATAGCCATCAAGTTTTATATTGGCTTTTTGCCCTACTTTCACTTTTCCAGATCCGACAACCGGAATTTGAGCTTTTCCTATAATTTTCCCCGGATTATCAGAAACGATTGCAAACACATTGTTTCCTGCTGAGACTTGCTGATTTTTACTCCAAATATTAGTAAATGTAACTATACCGGAAACTTCTGCTTTGAGAAGGTATGTATATTTCCATAAGGCAATTTTTGACAAAAGAATTTCATAATCTGAACGCAATGTATTTTTATATGTTTTCATTTTTTCTTCATAATCCAATTGAAGTTCTATTATTGACTGTCTTAATTCTCCAATGGTTATATCTGTTGCAGATATATTCAAATTAGTTTGTTCTAACACTTGTTTATCTGCAAGCCATTGTTTATTTGCAATTTCATATTCAGCAGAGGATATTGTCTTTTTTTCGAACAATTGAGTTTCCCTCTCAAATTGCTTTTGAGACAATCCCGTACTTTGTTTTTGCATCATTTGTTGATTTTTCAATGTATTCTTGTATGATAAATAACCATTCAATTTTTCTTGGGTAGCATTAATCTTTTTCTGATAATAACATTGTTTACAAAAATGAATATAATCTTCACAATCCGAATAAAATTTGGTATATGCATCCTGGATTTCTCCCAACAAAAACTCTTTTTTCGGCAAGAGTAATAATTCAGGGTTGTAATCTTGAAAAAATACAGGTAAAGAATCCATGAATATCTCTAAACCTTCTATATCCTTATAATGAGCTGAATTATCTATAACTGCTAATAATGTATTCTCTTCTACTTGTTGTTTATCTTTAACTCTCAAGTCAGATAATTTTCCTGAACTATGCGCAACGACCCAGACCGCAGGATGCTCCGTTGTGATTTTCACTTCTGAAGTAATAATATCCGGATAATAAAAAAACATACTGCCAATTAATAAAACTAATACCACTGAAAAAACAACGCAAATACCCCAACGGATAATCCATTGAGGGGTACGACCTAATATTTCCCGTACCTCTTCACTTCGTAGTTCTATGTTTCTTTTTTCCATTTATCAGGAATTATGAATTGCAAAATTTATCAATTGGATTTTTAATCTTCAAGAACTAAGTTCTAATTGATTTTTAATCAAATTATAATATTCACCTTTAAGAAGAATAAGTTCTTCATGTGTACCTACTTCTACAATTTTTCCTTTGTTTAACACCACAATTTGATCTGCATTTCTTACAGTGCTTAATCTGTGTGCTACTACTACAACTGTCCGTCCTTTAAAAAATTCATTCAAATTTTTCATAATAACGCTTTCATTGTTAGCATCTAATGAATTAGTCGCTTCATCAAAAAACAGGTAATCCGGATTCTTATATACTGCGCGGGCTATCAATATACGTTGCTTTTCTCCCTGGCTGATTCCACTTCCTTCCTGTCCTATCATGGTATTATATTTAGATGGAAGTTCCTCTATAAACTCTTCGATATTGGCTATTTGGGCTGATTTCAGAAGTTTTTCTTTGTCAATCCGGTCATCCCCTGCCGCTATATTTTCGGCTATTGTTTCTGAAAAAATGAATCCGTCTTGCATTACAATTCCACATTTAGAACGCCAAAATCTGACATCAATATTATCTAAATCTGTATTTCCAATTTTTATTTTACCTTTGTTTGGTATATAATTTCCTAACATTAATTTTAACAAAGTAGTTTTTCCACTACCACTATTTCCTACAATAGCTGTTACTTTATTTTGTGGTATGGTTAATGAAATACCATTCAAGACAGAAGGAGCGCTTATACTTAAATAACGAAAATCCACGTCTTCTATTTTTATATCTTTATTGGTTGGTAATTCTGTAGCTTTATTTAACGCCACTTGTTCTTCATCTTCTTTCAAATGAACTTCACCCAAACGTTCCAAACTGATTTTTGCATCCTGATAAGAATGAATAAAAGAAATAAAACTTTCCATCGGCCCCTTTAATTGACCAATAATATAAGTGAGCGACATCATCATTCCTAAAGTCATCCCTCCTTCTATAACTGACTTAGCAGCAATTACAGACAGAACAATTCCTGTTGTCTGCGACAAAAAGAAAGCTCCCGTACTTTGGATTTGAGAGATAGTTAAACCTTCTATACTTACTTCATAAAGTTCCGCTTGGATGGCTTCCCATTTCCAACGCATTCTTTTTTCGCAGTTATTCAGCTTAATTTCCTGCACACCTGAAATAAGCTGAACAATGTTACTTTGGTTACGAGCACCTCGTTCAAATCGTTTATAATCTAATTTTCGGCGTATTTTCAGGAACAATAATACCCAAACTATATACAAAGTATGTCCTAAAAGGAATACTCCCAATATGAGTAGATTATAATACGCCAATATGATTCCGAATACAAAAAAATTAAAAAAAGAAAAGACAATAGAAAGGGAAGTACCTGTCAGAAAACTTTCAATCCGGCCATGATCGCCCATACGCTGCATAATATCACCTGTTTTTTTCGAATCGAAAAAACCGATTGGTAACTTCAACAATTTGATCAGGAAATCAGAAATAAGAGCAATATTGATACGGACATTGACATGAAGAGAAATCCAATTCTGGATAAATCCGACAGACATTTGGCTTAAAGATAAAATCATTTGGGATACCAGAATCAGGATAATAAAATTCAGGTTGTTATTCATAATCCCCACATCAACCATCGATTGTGTGAGAAACGGAAATATCAATTGCAACAACATTCCCAACAACATTCCCAACATCAACTGGAAAAACAGTTTTTTATAGGGGAGCAGGTAGGAGAAAAACCATGAAATTTTTGCTCTTTTAGCTCCTTCTTCGGGTTTCATATCATGATAAAAACGAATGGCCGGAGCCAACATCAATACCATTCCTTTGTCTTCCCCATCTTCTTTTGTACTAATCCAGCCATCTAAAAATTCTTCTACACTATATTGAATAAGGCCAAAAGCCGGATCTGCAATATATATAGTCCCCTTGTAACTGTTATTTTTTTGTTTTTTTACTTTAATTTTATAAACAACAACAAAATGATCATTCCTCCAATGAACAATGCAAGGCAAAATTACTTTTTCAGTTAATTTTTCAAGACCAATCCTGAAACCGGTGGTACGAAAACCAATATCTTCTGCCGCGTCACTGATTCCCAGCATAGTAACTCCATTACGGTTGGCGGCAGTCAACTCACGAAATCGTTCTAACGTATAAGTTTTTCCATAAAATTTGCTGACCATCCGCAAGCAAGCGGGGCCACAGTCCATTGAATCATGTTGGTGGAAGAAAGGGAAAGGCATTAGTTTAAATAATTTCTTATTTGGTAAATTTCCTTAAACTCTCCATTTTTTGTTCATGACAATCAATAATAAATGATTCAGGAGAAATTTCAGTATAGTTAAGAACACATATTTTTTCAAAATTTTCTTCCGGAGTTTCAATCATTTTTTGAACACAAGGACCTGCGCAAATAGGAAGATATTTGCATTTCAAACAATGTTTATTTTCAAAAGTTGCTTTTCCGTACATTTTTTCCATTTTTTCAGAATTCCACAAAATAACACCATTATCCATTAATTTTCCTGCTACATACTTGTCTGTATAATCACGGGCAGTACATCGATACACTTTTCCATCATAATTTATTTCTGCATGATAATAACGGTCTACATAACATTTGTGGCATTTGTTCAATTGAAGTCCATTCGATGCAGAACGAGGTAAAAATCCTAATTCCCTTGCATATTTTTGTAAATCCAACCTCTCTTTATTTTCTTCTATCTTATTGTATTTATATGTTTGCCAAATACGTTGAAAATTAGGAGATATATTCTTCCGGTATTTTTCCGGTATTTCTTCAAAAACTTTCCTTATATCACTGTTTTTTAATGTTTGTTCATCATAATTAATACGAAGTGTAATTCCGGCATCAGGAATCTTTTCACATATCAGATTAATATTGTTCATGATTCGGGAAAATGAAGGTTTTCCTTTTTCATTCCTAATTTTATCATGTCGTTTTTCATCTCCGTCAATAGTAATCTGAAAACTATTCAACCCTATTTCACAGAACGAATCAATCATTTCAGGTGTTATCAAATAGGCATTGGTGGTTGCATGGCATTGAAATAGCAATTTATTTTCGTTCAGAATTTCTTTGCAATACTTGCTAATAGGATACACAACCTCATTAAAATACATTAAAGGCTCTCCTCCAAACCAATTTAGCAACATTCCTCTTATTTTTTCGTGTTCAATCATGTATTTTACATGTTTTTTTATTTTCTCAATTGTCTCCTGATTCATAAATCCTTGCGGATGCTTTTCATAACAATACCAACAATTGAAATTACAATCTACAGTAGGATTGATTACTAAGCGATAAAATCGGTCAACAAAAACCTCTTGGCGATTACGGAAACGAATCGTATCCAATTCATTTTTTTCTTCATCAATGATGTATCCCCAATCATAAAATTTTTGAAAGAGAGAATTATACACAATAGAAAACGAAATTAAATCCTGAAATTCACGCTGAAAAAAATGGTGTTCCTTTTCTGAAACAGAAAAAGAATTGCTCGACAATCCATTGAAATAAATGAATCGGTCATCATTTTTTACATAATAATTGTAATTGCTTAGTTTGTACATGGTAATTTTATTTATAAAGTTTATACTGTTTTGATTTTTTAATTATCTCTTCCAATTGTCCCAAGTTATAATTATTCGGTGGAATACAACCGATTTCGTATGGAATATCTACAGAAAAATCTATTGCAGGAAAGTTGCATTTTAACAAATTCGAATCAATCGTATATTTTGTATTCGGTAAATTGATGTTATAAGTATTGCTGTAAATTTCATCTGAAAACCGATTTAATTCCCCACAAACTATCGCGTTGGATATTTTCTTTAATGCTCCTGATAATATTGATGCATAATTATTTGTTTGAGGACTTTGAATAACAAACAGGTTTCCTCCATACCCTTCTTTTGACTTAAATTCCAATGGATAATTTATTGTCTTAACAAATCCAATAGCATCTGATTCCTCGAAAAAGAGGCTCATTGTATTTGATGATTTTTTTACCGTAATTTCTATTGTGATTTCAGAATTTGTAGTTTTCAGGTGGTTAAAAAAAGGATCATTGGGTAAATTCGAAACGTCTTGTTCTCCCTTATTTTTAGATAAGTCTATAAATAAATTCTTTATCCCTGACTTTTGAATACTATCCAATGATATTTTCAAAAAATAGTCGAATTCTTTGTTGTGAGAATCATCGCATTTATTGTATTCAATTACTGCGATTGAATTATTGGGGTAACAGTATAGCCTGTAAGGAAGAATATCTGTTTTGTTGCCATATAAAACATTCCATTGGTCGGAAGGTAATCCTGTTATTTTTTCTTTTTTCTTTTTCCCCTTTGTAATTGTTTCCACGTCATAGGGCGATTGAACATCAAACATTCGGAGATAAAATGAAAATACTTTTTCTAAATCGCATTGTTTACAAACTGTATTTTTTTCGGAAATAAAATTAGAAATACTATCCAATAAATGATGAATTTTTCTCCCGTTTATAGATATAATTTCCGATCGGGAATCATTTTCCGATTGAAAATAAACTTTCTTATTTTTTAGAAAAATACGAGGAAATAAATTATCGTCAGATTCGTCTGGTATATTTTTTAAGTCGAAAGAAGAACCCAATAAATAATTGTTTGATATTAATACTTTGATAAAAAAAGATGATTTATCCGGTTTATTGAATTGTTTAAAAAGGTTTTGTTTAATTTGCATTAAAGAATCTTTAGAAATAATTTTTGATAAATCGGGATGTAGATTTTCTAATGTATTGAAATAATAATCAATATCTTCCTGTAATTCATTAACTGTGTATGTTTTATTCGGAGAAGGGAAATTTTTTCTTCTTATTTGTCTGAATTCGGTTGATAAATTTTTTGACTTTTCAATAATGCTTCTCAACAGTTCTATGGTAAATTCATCCGGAAGTTCGCAACCGATTTCAAAAGGAATATCAGGGCAAATACTTTTTGTTTCGCAATTATCAATATCTAATTTTTCAAAATATTTTTCGGCACAACTAAATGAAATTCCAGTATTTGGTAATTTGCTTATAAAAGCTTGAGTATAACTATTCAAAGGTTGTCCGGTTGGCTCTCCGGCAATTACTGCAAGCTTATTGCTTTTTATCAATTGGCTAAGATCATCTGCTGCCGAATAGGTATACTTGCTTTGTAAAAAGTAAATATCGCCGGGAAATCCGTTGCAGTTACTTGATTTTGTATTATTTGTTTCATAAGTATAAGTGGTTTTCAAACTATCTGTATCTTGAAAATTATTTTTATCAACTCCAAATCGTTTTATATATTGTTTTTTCTTCATAGTCACTTTATTGCGATGACATAAATCCCCATGTTGCAAGTATTTTAATATTCGGTCATTGTTTTCAGTACTACCTCCTCCATTAGCTGCAATATCAATAAATAGGTATTTGATTTTTCGTTTTTTTACTTCATTAAAAAATTTATCTAAAAAAGAATCCATATTTTTCAATTTTTCAGAAGAGCAAGTATTGTATTGGAGTACTGCAATAGAATCGGAATCATAGAAAAATGAACGAAGTGGATACGTTTCTCGAATGTCTGGAATCGGCCATTTTATTTGTTTTTTTAACTCATTCTTATCAATTCCACCCATTATATAATTGATTGTGTCCCCATTCTCTATCTTTCCTGCTACATAAAATGGACTCTTTATGTTGCATAAAAGAAACATGTATTCTCTAAAGTATAGATTCATTTTACAAATTTTATTCTCATTATTTTCAGCATTAAAAAGGTTTTCTATTTTCCTTAATATTTCATTGACAGGTATTTGATTTATTGATAATATGTTTACCAAACCAAATGAATTGTCTTGGTGAAAAATATTAGTGTCTGAAAAGGTTATTTTTGGAAAAAATTTACCCCCGTTATTAATATACTGATTTACCTTTTCAAGATTATAAAAATAATTAATACCTGTATGTCCATCGAAAAAACAATTGGTTTGAGCAATATGCAACGCAAATTCATCTTTCGTCATCGGAGCTTGTTTCACAATATTATCTGTAATTCTCAAAAATGAATCTTTTGGCACTTTAAACCATGAATTAGGATGTACTTCTTCTAATGTTTTGATATAAAAATCAATATCTTCCCTGACTTGTTGAGAAGAATAAAGTGTTTGTGTATAAGTGTACAAAACGCAGCAATTAGTTAAAAATAAAAAAAAAATCGGAATTTTGATGCGCATATTATAATGTTTTTTAGAAAATTAAGATTATCTGAATTTTTAATTTTTCAGATAATCTCATTTTTTATTTGTGACGAGTAAAATAATTAGCAAATTCCAACAATTTTTGTCCCGATTGAATCTGTTGGCAAGCAAATTGTACCATTTTGATTTCCAGTACACTCACCTTCTTGATTGCTTGTTGGACAATTGGCCTTATCGCATACTAATGTCTTATTTTCACATTTACCATCGCATTTGTCTTTACAACCGTCACATTTGTCCTTACAGCCAGTTTTACAG
The DNA here is from genome assembly GCA_031553755.1 of Bacteroidales bacterium. Taxonomy (GTDB): domain Bacteria; phylum Bacteroidota; class Bacteroidia; order Bacteroidales; family Azobacteroidaceae; genus JAIRVZ01. The sequence goes on from JAVBKZ010000068.1 coordinate 68,326, forward strand.
CCAATTAAATTAATACCACCTCCTACAGTCCTCATCATTGCCATAGACTCTAATGTTTCTTCACTCAACAGTTCAGAAACTTCATCGAATTGAATATCCAACTTTTGGACCAATTCTTGTTTTTTAATTAAACCTTTTTCTTTCATACTTTTTAAAATTAGAATTAAACAATTATGTAACTACTCAGGTCAGCACTTTAGGATCTGCGGGATTTTACAATTTGGCAATTTCTGCCAACGCATAATACCTTGACCTTCCATTCTTCCTGGCAGTATCAGCGATAGAAAGCAGTTGTGAGAAAGAGTCCGCACCGGCATCGGATCGGAAGTATCCGCTGACTTTCTGCT
>JAVBKZ010000084.1:0-6710 GCA_031553755.1 Bacteroidales bacterium
GCGATTTATGTAAATTTACCCAATGTTTTACAGACAATGTCCTGATTCGCAAGACTGTTCAACTCTCTTGCAGAGACTTCAGCTAACAGTCAGTTTGGCGCAATACCCTATCGGGATACTGCGCCAAGCTGCCGGGCGTTATATGCCATTCTTTAGAGAGTGCCCTTTGTTGAAAAGTTGGAGAAAGACATTACCTGATAAAATTTGAAATTTGACTATCTTTGCATTGACATTAATTTGAATATAAAATGGAAACATTAGGAAACGATAGACATAGAATTATTCATGGAGACGCTTTGGAAACATTGAGTATCATCCCCGATAATTCGGTTGATTTAATTTTTGCAGACCCGCCTTACAACATCGGCAAAAATTTCAATGGACATATCGAAAAGTGGAAAACAGAAGAAGCCTATTTAGAATGGTGTTATGAGTGGCTTGAGTTATGTGTTCAAAAACTCAAACCCAATGGTAGTTTTTATGTTATGACAGCTACTCAGTTTATGCCGTTTTTTGACATTTTTCTTCGCAAAAAATTAGATGTTCTTTCGCGGTTGGTTTGGTATTATGACAGTTCGGGCGTTCAGGCAAAAAAATACTATGGGTCAATGTACGAACCTATTTTATTTTGCGTGAAGGACAAGAATAATTATACTTTCAACACTGATGATATTTTGGTAGAAGCCAAAACGGGAGCAAAACGCAAACTTATTGATTACAGAAAAGCGGTTCCAACTGTTTACAGTTCTGAAAAAGTTCCGGGTAATGTTTGGGAATTTGCAAGAGTCCGTTATAGAATGGATGAATACGAGAACCACCCAACACAAAAACCGATAGCTTTACTTGAACGTATTATCAAAGCAAGTTCAAACAAAGGAGATTTAGTGCTTGACCCATTTTCAGGAACATTTACTACTTGTTTTGTTGCAAAAGAATTAGAACGCAATTCAATAGGCATCGAATTACAAGACGAATATGTAAAAATAGGATTACGCAGACTTCAATTAGCCGAAGAATTTAACGGCGAAAAACTACAAAAAGAGATTCGTACATTTGAAACGAAAAAAATAGCAGAAATAAATCAATATACATTATTTGAACCTCATGGAACATACATTCACGAATAATATCAAGGCAATTTTGGGATTGCATTTCAAGAAAAACGCAGATGATATTTTTGAAAAAAGCCAACTCATTCAATACATTAACGAAAAAACAAGGTCGGCAAACAAAGGTTCAAAAGCACGCTCAAGTTTTGCAAATCTTTACGCTATTTATGTGATTATTGAGGATTATCTTGCAAACGGTTACGACAAGAAAGGCGACTATTCAAAATACGAAGGGGCATTATTTAATAGACTTTTTGCAAGGCAAAGGGAACTTCCTTTTGGAGGGAAACTTCAAAATCACGCATTAAACAACCGAATGAATGCCGAATTTCAAAAATACTTTCCCAATTCTGAATTTATTCCAATTCTTCGTAACCTCGAAACCAACCGTTATTGGATAAACGAAAATCTTTTGAAGATAAAAATTGGCAAGACCAATTTTAACATTGCAGGGGCTGTTATTGAAATCATAGATGAATATGCAAAAACGAAACAAGACGCATTCCAACGCTTCGTAAAATCATGTGAAGAACTTCAACAAATCAGTAAAACAACACCCGAAAAAGTAAAAGAGTTTATCATTGGACTACTTGCCCCAAATGTTGACGCACGGCTTTTTGAAATCGTAAGTTACTCTATTCTCAAATATTTTTATCATGACCAACAAATTATTTGGGGTTTTGAGATGGACAAACTCAATAAAGAGAATTTGAAACTCTACAAAACAGGAAGAACAAACGCTAATGATGGTGGAATTGACTTTGTAATGAAACCACTTGGACGATTTTTTCAAGTTACCGAAACTTTGGACTTTAAAAAGTACTTTCTTGACATTGATAAAATTCAAAAATATCCAATCACATTCGTCATCAAATCTACAGAAGAAACAGAAATTCTTTTGGATAAAATTCGTGATAATGCAAGTAAATCGTACTCTATTAAAGCGATTGTAGATAAATACATGGATTGCATTGAAGAAGTGATAAATATTCCAACTTTGATGAATCGGTTTAAAAGTGCCACAAAACAAGGTTATCTTAACAGCATTCTTGACGAGATAGTTATTCAAAGCAAAGTTGAGTTTAACTATGAGGAAGAGGATGAAGAATAAGATATAAAAAACACACGAAAAATGAGAGAACGGATTTGGTATGAATTAGGGCAAGTCAAACATAATCACTTTTATTGTGTGTTTCTATTGGCAAGACAACGACAAATTTTAAATTATTTCAATATAATAATCCTTGCTTTTTCGTCGGCAGGCATTATGGGTTGGGCATTTTGGAAAGAAATACCTTTTGTAGCTTGTATAATTGTGGCAATAATTTCTTTGCTGAAACTACTAAGCCCTCATATAGTTCCTTCAGATAAGCAAATTGACAAGTTAGATATTGTAACGGACTTTTATTTTGACTATTTCAATAAATTAGAGCAAGTTTGGTTTGACCATCATAATAACAGGATTACAGATAAAGAAGCTCAAGCTATATTTTACAATCTTAAGGATACTGAAAAGGAAATCAATAAAATTGTAAATGAAATAGTGAAATCTACAAATAAAATAATACTCAAAAAAGCTGATACAGAAACAAGAAATTATCTACAAATAATATTTAACTAATTAAATTTATGTCAAACAAGGAAAAACAAACAAATCAGACCCCACCCCCTCAATCACCAAAGCCTCACCCTAGCGAAGGAAAACCAAAAGGAAATAGTTTGCCAACATTTCAAAATCCGCCACCGCCACCACCAAAAAAAGATTAAGAGCAGCAAACTTTCAAAACATACAGAACGGCATATAACAAGCAGTTTGGCATAAGTGGCGGTGTAAGTTCGCAGAAACATTTGTGCAAATTTACAAGTTTATCGCCCGTCTAAGCAGCAGTGAAACCGCCACCTACGCCAAGCTGCCAGACGTTGGCTGCCACTTTGGAGACAGCGTTTTGGTCGACAAGACAGTGGAAATTTTGAAAAGTGGAATTTGACAAAGAAAAGTGTTTTGCAGCCTGAAAACTTATTGTATCGCAAAGTTATTATTTTGAAATAGAAAAATATATAAAACAAAAAGATATGTTAACTATTGAATTTTGGACAAGAATTATAATTGATGTTATTCTGTTAGGTGTTTTAGGTGTTGGACTTGAAAGTTGGTTAAATTATCGTTTCGAGAAAAAATTGAAAAAATATGAACCTTTGACAGCTGAAGAAATACTAAAAAAAGAAAATTTTCTTAACTCAAAGAGGGATGTTTTCTTTGAATTAATAGGTTTGTTAAGTCGTTCTTTAGCATCTAAAAGTTGGACAGGCGAAAATATTCCTCAAAATAGAATTGAAGAGGACAATAAACCAACTGAGTCAGAAATAAATGCTTGTTATGCAAAACTAAATTTATATGTAGAAAATAAAGAAATTTTAGAGAGTTATTCTTCTCTTTTTGTAAGCGACACAAGTCCCTTTGATATTGGGAATTATATAAAATTGCTTAGGAAAGATTTAGGGTATGGAGATTTTACAATGACACCTGAAAAATACCCATATATCTTTTCCTCAAGAAGAGAGACAAGTAAAAAAGTATAGAAAGAAAAAGAGGCCATTTAGACCTCTCCGTTCATTGACTATTTTACAGGTTTAATAATCAACTGGTTCTTTTTGACTGTAACACAAATTATGCTACCAACATCGAATCCAGCATCTTTAACCCATTTTCCACTGAGACAGATGAATGGGATATGAAATTTGCCTGATTCATACGCATAATAAACTTTGAGTTGACGTGTGTACGGTTTGACACAAGGACGTTGATTGCCCTTTGACTGACTTGTTTGAGACATAAGCTTGGATTTAGGAATAAATAAAAAAAGCCCGCCTTAGGTGTCCTGCGTTCCAAGAAACGCCGTGTCCTTTCGGAAGCACACACCATAGCGAGCCGAGAATTTAATATCATTGTCATACATCTTGGATTTAGGAACTGCAAAATTAGACAAATAAACGGAAGACAACAAATTGAGAAACAAGAAAAGAGAGAAAATAATAAAAAGCGGCAGCCAACAAGCGGTTTGGCGTCAGGCGGGCTGACGTTCGGCTTGACAAGTCCTGCGGACATTGTCCCGCCCGAACGCCAAGCCGCCGGACGTTATGTGCCATTTGTGGCACCATGTATTGAAATAATTACAATGAATAAATGAATAAAAGTTCTAATAATCTAGGCTTAATAGGGAGTACAGGAGAATTTTATGTTTGTGCAGAGTTAGGGAAAAGAAATATTTTACCACTATTAACATCAAAAAATAATCCTCTATTTGATATTGTTGCGGTTACATCAAGTGCATCAAAAACTATTTATATACAAGTAAAAACAATGAGTGAGAAGAACAACCAAGGATGGAAATTTGGGTTAGATATTTGTCTAAAAAAAAATAATCCCTTACTATTTGTTCTCTTAGTCAATATTAAACAAAATGATATTGATTATTATATCTATGAATATGACAAGTTATCCGAAAAAATTTCAGAATTATATAAGAAATACCTAGATATTCCTAAAAAAAATGGAGAAAAGAGGAAAGAAGTAGGATTTCGATGGCTTGATTTGAAAGATTTTTCTAGTGACGATTTAGTCAGAAAGAATAACTGGCAATTGCTTGGTATATAAAACTATAAAAAATAAAAATATGAAACGTTATATCTATCTTCGCTTGTTTATACTAACTTTATTAAACATAGTCTCATTGTCTAATAATGGATATGCACAATTTTTTTCGGGAGGAGTTGGGACATTAGAAGATCCATATAAAATTGCAACTGCTGTTGATATAGACAATATTAGATATTGGACGGGGGCAAAAAATACAAATGTTCATTTTCGTTTAATGAATGATATTGACCTTACGGATTTTCTAAAAAACATGTCTGACGGATGGATTCCCATTGGGAATATGACGTGGTATGATGAGTGCGCCAGTTTCAATGGATATTTTCATGGAGGAGGACATAAAATATCTGGTTTATGGATAAATAATTTAGGATTCGACTATGTTGGGTTATTTGGACACAATATGGGTGTTATTGATAGTTTAGCAATTACTGGAACAAACATAAAAGGAGGTACTAAATATATTGGAGGACTTGTTGGTTGTAATTCAGGAACAATAAGTAATGTTAGTTGTTCTATAGACATTTTTTCTAGTAAATATATTAAAAAAGATGTTTTATCTGGAGGTCTAATTGGGTACAATAAGGGCATTGTAACTGAATGTTTTACCGCAGGAAGTGTATGTGACAGTATAACTAATACTTTGTATTCTAGCCTCTCGGTTTATGCAGGAGGAATTATTGGGTATAACGAAGCAGGAGTTATAATGAGTAGTTATTCAATAGGAAATGTCTCGGTATTGCCCTCAAATAAATATACTCAATGTTCTTATTCTACGTGTTCTGGTGGTTTGATTGGACAAAATAATTCTGGAGTTATATCAATGTGTTACGCAACAGGGGATATAATGGCTGCATCAGGCAATAATACAGGCTATGCCTTATATGCATCAGCAGGAGGATTAATTGGAGATAATTCAGGAGGCATTGTGTCAAATTGTTATGCTACAGGGAATGTATCAAGTTCTAATAAATCAGTAAATCCATCTTCTTATTCAGGAGGGTTAATTGGCTCTTTCTACCTTACGGAAGAATTAAGCAATTGTTATTCAACAGGGCAGATAAGCGGTTATAAAGCTGGAGGTTGTATTGGATATATTAGTTTGGGTGCAGCTAAAAACATATATAATTGTTATAGCCTTAGATCGCCTGTAATCGGAAGTACGAATGGAACTTATGGTATTGAATCATTAGACGATTGGAGAATGAAAAGAAAAGAATATTTTGTAAACTGGGATTTTGAATCTGTTTGGGGAATTAAGGTTGGATATTCTTTTCCTGATTTACGTTCAGCCCCTTTGTTTATAATAGGAGAAACTTCCATCCAAAACAATTCCACTCATATCTACACCACAAATACAGGACTGTCTAATTATGTTTGGACAATTGAAAATGGTATGATTATATCCGGACAATCTTCTAATGAAATCATTGTTAAATGGGATAGCGATGCAAATGAAGGAATTTTAAATATTTCCAGTGAAATTAGGAAGTCATCAATAAAAGTTAGATTATTTAAATCTACTGCTATAGAAGATGCATTAAAATTTCAAATTTCTGTCTTTCCAAATCCAACAACAGGAATACTTAATGTAAGAAATACCTTGAATACTATTCCCAAAATAGTTGTATATGATTTGTATGGAAGGCAATTATTACAAACAACACAAAATCAGATAGACCTATCTTCTTTTGCCAATGGAATATATTTGATTCAAATTGAGAAAGATATTGTAAAAGTTGAAAAAAGATAAAATAAAAAACGGCACATAACAAGCGGTTTGGCGTCAGGCGGGCTGACGTTCGGCTTGACAAGTCCTGCGGACATTGTCCCGCCCGAACGCCAAGCCGCCGGCCGTCAAACTGTCTAAAAACCCCTCTTAATTTTCACAATAAAAACGTGCCTGTATTCTTTATATTTCGTATCTTTAGACATGAAATTTATAC
>JAVBKZ010000069.1:0-14055 GCA_031553755.1 Bacteroidales bacterium
ACCTAATTTGTCATTGCGGGCTTGACCCGCAATCTATTGATAATCAGCAATTCATTAAGAGATCCTGAATCAAGTTCAGGATGACAGCATCAAGTGCGGGATGACAGAGCGATTAGGTAGTATAACGGATACTCATTAAAAACAACAACCGCAGAAATAAAAATACTTCTGCGGTTGTTGTTTTTTGTAAGTAAATTATTTTATTCTTCCGGAATATCAAAAGCGATTACGGCTCTGTTCAATTCATTAACATCGAAAGGTTGAACTGTATCGCCAAAATGTCCAAGTTTCAAACGGCTTTTATCTACTCCATATTTAGAACCTAAGATACGGACAACTTCATTCACGCGGCGTTCGCTTAATTTCATATTATATGACGGATAAGCAGTTTTAACATCGGCATAACCAGATACAGAAACCCTTACCTGAGGATATTTTGCCATAAAACGGGCAACTTCATCTAATTTATACATTTCAGAAGGCCTTACTTCATGTTTATCAATCACAAAATGAACAACAACTCTTAAATGTTCTTTATCTATTTTTTGCTGAGGTTGTTTATTTTCAAGTAATTCTTCAATTTTTTTCAATCGTTCTTTTAATTCGTCACAACAATTTTCACGTGTTTCATTTACTACGTTATTGATGATTGTCGTTTGTTGACTATTACATACCGGTTGATAAAAATGAGATTCTCCAAATCTGTAAGTAAAACCAGCAACAAGATTGGCTACCAAGTCCAATGTATTTCCATCCCCTACCCTGCGGTCGAAAACTTCAGGAAGTAACAATAATTGAGGTTCAAGATCAAAAGACCAAGCATCATTCAAACGGAAATTAGCCTGTAAACCGAATTTTTCATAAATATTATCAAGACGAGGAACTTCTCCGTAGGCAAGTGTTTGAACGTAACCCAACCCTCCATAACCAATTAAGTTAAAAAATCCTTTGGGATTATAGTAACCAAATAAGTTATTCAAATTAGCCATAAAATCAAATCCTACAGAAAAATATTTCATCGAATAATCGCGACCATGTCCTTTCGATGACATTCTTTCTCCTCTCAAATAAGTATTTTGAATAAATTCGCCAACATCTATACCTTGCTGCTTGTTAGTTCCACTTTCATTGCTAACCTTACCTATTGAAGCATCCAAATATGCATTCGTAGGCGGTCTTCCAATCGGATAATCTTTATAATGATCGGCAGTTCCTGTCCACCAATCTCCATAACCATAAGCAGCTTTCGTTACATTTCCCAAAGCATCCTTCTCTTCTTCCCACCAAAGCGAAAATCCCTGCAACTGAGCGGCGGTAGCACTGACACGCAATCCCCAAGCCGGATTCAGCCATTTTCCAAAAGCAAGCGCGAAAGTAGGCCTTGCTACAACAGAATAATCAACATAACGGGTTTCTTCACTCATTAATACTCCAAAACCTGCTCCGGCAGAAACAAACCAATTGTCACCCAACCCATTTTTCAAATAAGTGGTTTTATAATTTTTTTGATCGCTTTTCTTTAAAGAATCCCGCGTAAGACCGGATTCTTTTATCACTTTACTTGAAGTCTTTTCTGATGAAACCGGAGCCTGTTGTTGCTCATTGGGCGCAGATACGGTAATGTATCTGATTTCCTGAGCATTTATCAGTCCTATTGGCAATATCAGCAATAGAAATAAAACTATATTAACCGTTATCTTCTTCATAATTCAACAAATTTGTAGTTAGTGTATCTTAAAAACATTATAGAATTTCGGTGCGAATATAGTTATTAATAAGAAAATAAAAAAATTAACCTTTATAATGTTTTTATTTTTTTAACGCTTTGAATAATAGCATTTTTACCAATATAATTTTCAGTGAGCAAAAAACATTACATATTTACAAAATATAATTATCCGTTATACTGCCTAATCGCTCTGTCATCCCGCACTTGATGCGGGATCTTTTATCGATCATTGCTGATTATCAATAGATTGCTGGTCAAGCCCGCAATGACAAATTAGGCTTTCAATTTATTTCGGTAAAATAACGGATACTCATATTACAAAAAAACAGAATAATTTTATAAAAATATACAAACAAGAGAGTTAATTTTGTTCTGATTGTAAAAAATACCTAACTTGCACCGGATTTATTCCAAAAATATATATTTTATATTTTTTATAATATTTTTAACTTTTCAATATCCTTTCAATGTTAAAAAATAAACATATAATTGTAGGAATTACCGGAAGTATCGCCGCATATAAAGCCGCGTATTTAATCAGAATTTTAATCAAAAAAGGAGCTAAAGTACAAGTTGTAATAACTCCATCCGGAAAGGAATTTATCACTCCGGTCACATTATCCGCTTTAACCGGAAAACCAGTTGTCAGCGAATTTTTTACCGCGAATGATGGGACTTGGCACAGTCACGTTGATATAGGACTTTGGACCGATTTAATGATTATAGCTCCCGCGACAGCCTCCACTATAGGTAAAATGGCCAACGGAATTGCCGACAATATGTTGATAACAACATATCTTTCAATGAAAGCGCCTGTATTTGTAGCTCCGGCGATGGATTTGGATATGTATGCCCATCCTTCAACTCAACGCAATCTAGAACTTCTCAAATCTTATGGAAACTATATTATAGAACCGGGTTCCGGATTTTTAGCCAGTCAATTAGAAGGCAAAGGACGGATGGAAGAACCAGATAAAATCGCGGAAACTATAGAACTATATTTTTCGAGGGAAGACGATTTATTACAAAAAAAAATATTGATAACTGCGGGACCCACGTATGAAAAATTAGATCCGGTACGTTATATAGGTAATTATTCTTCCGGAAAAATGGGTTTTGCCCTTGCGGAAGCTTGTGCTGAAAGAGGAGCGGAAGTTTTTCTGGTATCAGGGCCTGTGCGATTAAAAGCCCAACATCCAAATATACAACAGATTAACGTTGAATCGGCAGACGAAATGTATAATCAAGTTAGAAATATTTTCCCGGAAACGGATGCTGCTATACTTTGCGCGGCAGTTGCCGATTACAAACCGGAAGTTTATGCTGATAAAAAAATAAAAAGAAAGGATGATGATAAATGGACTATCAAACTTATTCCAAATAAGGATATAGCAGCCTCATTGGGAAAATTAAAAACAGAAAAACAAGTTTTAATCGGATTTGCTCTCGAAACCCACAACGAAGAATCGAATGCCAAGTTAAAATTACAAAAGAAAAATTTGGATTTTATTGTATTGAATTCGCTTCAGGAAAAAGGTGCCGGATTTCAAACTGATACCAATAAAATATCTATCATCGACAAAAAAGGGAAAAGAACTGATTTTCCATTAAAAAGTAAAAAAGAAGTGGCTAATGACATTATCGACGAATTAATTCTAATTATAAACACTTAAATTATGAAATGAAACAAGTTTTTTTTATCACATTTTTGTTGTTCTTTTATGTAAGTTCTTTACTATCACAGGAACTTAACGCGAAAGTAACCGTCAACAGTAGCCGGATACAAGGAACCGACAAGGCCGTTTTCACATCATTAGAAACAGCTTTGAACGAATTTCTCAATACAAAAAAATGGAGCGCGGCTACATTTTCACAAACAGAAAAAATAGAATGTAGCTTTTCAATCGTAATCCTCACTAATCCAAATGATAATTTTTATCAGGCAGAATTATCAGTCAGCGCCAAACGTCCGGTCTATAATTCTACTTATACCACAAGTTTAATTAATTTCAGAGACACCGAATTTGAATTTGATTATCTCGAAAATACACCGATAGAATACGTTGAAAACTCTTTGAATAACAACATTATAGCTACAATTGCCTTTTATTCGTACCTGATACTTGGATTGGATTTTGACAGTTATTCTCCAATGGGAGGCTCTTATTTTTTCCGACAAGCTCTCAATATAGCGAATATGGCTCAAAGTTATTCGTCATGGACAGGATGGACTCCTTTTTCGAAAGCCAATAATCGGCATGCCATTATTACCGCGTTTACAGACGAATCTTTAAATGCTTATCATAATTTATGGTATACATACCATCGTAAAGGTCTGGATGAAATGGCCGCGAATCCCGACAGAGGTCGTACAAATATCATCAGCGCGTTACCCGCTTTGAAACAAATCAAAGAAGTGCGTTCTTCTTCGGTTATGGTACAAATGTTTGCCGATTCTAAATTAGATGAAATTGTTTTAATCTGTTCAAAAGCAACTTCAGAAGAAAAAAAAGAGATTTATGACTTATTGTATAATGTATATCCAACGATGTCTGACAGGCTGGAACCTTTGAAAAAATAGTATGCTGAGTTCTTTATCTATAAAAAATTACGCTTTAATTTCTCACTTAGAAGTCGATTTTTCGAAAGGATTTTCCGTTTTAACCGGAGAAACCGGCGCCGGGAAATCAATCATTTTAGGAGCTTTATCCCTGATTTTAGGTCAAAGAGCAGATGCCAAATCAATCCGTGAAGGAGAAAATAAATGTCAGATAGAAGGTATCTTTGACATTTCAGCTTACAACCTGAAAGCTTTTTTCGATGAAAATGATTTGGAATACGATCCTGGAAATTGTATTTTGAGGCGGGAAATTTCTGTTTCCGGAAAATCGCGCGCTTTTATCAATGACACTCCTGTCGGATTAAACGAATTAAAAACTCTTGGTTCTCAACTAATTGACATACATTCACAACATCAAAATCTGTTACTGAGCGATGGATATTTTCAAATACAAGTCTTAGACGCTTTATCCGATAATCAATCTATCAGGAAAGAATATAGAGAAGAATTTGTCAGGTATGAATCATTAAAAAAACAATTACAATCAATCAAAAGTAAAGCATCGGATAAAGCTACGGAACAAGACTATTTGCAATTTCAATACAATCAACTGATTGAAGCTAATTTAAAAGAAAACGAACAAGCTGAGTTGGAATCAGAATCAGAAATATTATCTCATTTAGAAGAAATTAAAGGAGGATTATTTAAAATAGAATCATTATTGAATGGTGAAGAAAATAATATTTTATCTACCTTGAAAGAAATATTAAACACGGTATCGACTTTAAATAAAATATATCCTGATTCTAAAGAAATAGCAGATAGATTAGAATCTTTATTTATAGAATTAAAAGATATATCAACAGAAATATCTTCTAAACAAGAAAGATTGGAATTAGACCCTGAACGATTACAATATGTCAACGAAAGATTAGATTTATTATACAATTTACAACAAAAACATAAAGTTAATTCGTGTGAAGCGCTAATTGAATTGAGGAATAGTCTCGAAAAAAAGCTCAATGAAATACATAATTACGATGAACAAATTGTCGAATTAGAATCGTTGTTACAATCTTCTTTTGAAAAGATAACGGGATTGGGAAGAAATCTCAGTTCTTCAAGGAAAAAGGCAAGCCTGATTTTTGAAAAAAAATTAGTTGAAACGGTAGCCCCATTAGGTATACCAAACATGAAATTTTCATGTGAAATAACTGAAAAATCGAATCCTGATATTACAGGAATTGATAACATTCAATTTCTTTTTTCCGCAAATAAAAACGCGACATTAAAACCGGTTTCAGAAACGGCTTCGGGAGGTGAAATATCTCGTTTAATGTTGGGTATAAAATCACTGATCGCAGGAGCGATGGCACTCCCTACAATTATTTTCGATGAAATTGATACCGGAGTTTCAGGTGAAATCGCGGATAAAATGGGTGAAATCATGTATCAGTTAGGTACAAAAATGCAGGTAATAACTATCACTCATTTACCTCAGATAGCAGCCAAAGGAACTATTCATTATTATGTGTATAAAGAAGATATAGAAAATATCACAGAAACAAATATTAAAATATTGAATCATGAAGAGCGAATCAGGGAAATAGCCCAAATGTTAAGCGGTTCCGAATTGACACAAGCCGCTATGGAGCACGCTAAGAACCTGATAAAAGATAAAAAATAAAAGATAAAAAGTAAAAAGTAAAAAGTTGTCAACTATCAACTTAATAATTATGTTAAAAGAAAACGAAATGATATTCGGCACACGTGCCGTTATTGAAGCTATACAAGCGGGAAAAGAAGTAGATAAAATTTTGATGAAAAGGGATTTGCAAGGTGACTTATCTCGTGAATTGTTTGGCATTATCAAAGATACTAATATTCCGTTACAACGTGTTCCACAAGAAAAATTAGACCGGTTGACCCGGAAAAATCATCAGGGAGTAATTGCTTTTATTTCAGCGGTGACTTATGAAAAATTGGAAGATATTGTACCATTTTTATATGAACAAGGGAAATCACCTTTCATTATTTTATTGGACGGAGTGACCGATGTCCGTAACTTCGGAGCCATCGCCCGCACTTGCGAGTGTGCCGGAGCCGATGCGATCGTGATTCCTGCTCGCAATAGTGTTTCGGTCAATGCCGATGCTGTAAAAACATCAGCAGGAGCATTACATACCTTGCCGGTTTGTAAAGAATCCAGCATCAATGAAGCTATCAAATTCTTGAAAAATTCGGGATATAAAGTTGTAGCCGCGACAGAAAAGGCAAACAACGATTACACAAAAATTGATTATACGGTACCTGTAGCCATTGTTATGGGTGGAGAAGACATGGGAGTTTCTATGGACAATTTGCGCATTTGCGACGAAATGGTGAGTATTCCGATTTTAGGAAATATCGCTTCATTGAATGTTTCGGCTGCAGCCGCGGTTTTGATGTATGAAGTTGTGAGGCAAAGAAAGTGATTTAAAAATATAAATAAAACAATGAAACAAGTAATTTCAACAAACAATGCGCCTGCTGCCATTGGGCCATACAGTCAGGCAATTAAAATAGGTAATTTTCTGTTTGCATCCGGACAATTGGGAATCGACCCGGCAACCGGAGATTTCGTTCCGGGAGGAGTAAAAGAACAAACAGAACAGATTTTCAAAAACATCAAAGCCGTTTTGAACGAAGCAGGAGCCTCTCTTGAAAATGTGGTAAAAACTACAGTTTTTCTTGCTGATATGTCAGACTTTGCTGCAATGAACGAAATCTACGGAACAGCATTTTCTGCTCCCTACCCTGCCCGTTCGGCTGTCGCTGTCAAGACTTTACCAAAAAACGGATTGGTTGAAATCGAAGTGATTGCACAAGTATAATACCTTTCAACCACATAAGACACATAGTTTTTAAGTTGAGAGTAAAAAATATTAATCATCTGTCCATGGACTTTTGACTGGAGACTATCGACAAAATAAAAATTCTATGTATCTTATGTGCCTATGTGGTTAATGCAGTTCAAATTACATTTATGCAAAATCTTCTGGAACAATTAAATCCTTCCCAACGCGAAGCCGTTGAGTATAACGATGGACCTTCACTGGTGATTGCCGGCGCAGGTTCCGGTAAAACGCGCGTGTTGACTTACAAAATAGCTTATCTCATTCTGCAAGGAATATTTCCGAACAATATATTGGCTTTGACTTTTACCAATAAAGCCGCTCGTGAAATGCGTGAACGGATTATTCCAATAGTTGGAGAAGATATGGCTCGTTTGCTGTGGATGGGAACTTTTCACTCTGTTTTTTCAAAAATATTGAGACGGGAAGCTGATAAAATTGGCTATGACCGGGATTTTACAATTTATGATGCTTCCGATTCGAAAAACCTTATCAAATCTATCATCAAGGAGATGAATTTAGATGATAAAATTTATAAACCAAGCACTATACAATCCCGGATTTCCAAAGTTAAAAACGCGTTAATTACTCCCGACCAATACGAACACGATAAAGATTTGATTCAGGAAGATATTGAATCAAAGCGTTTTGCTACAAAAAGCATTTATCGTATTTATTGGAATCGCTGTCAAACAGCCGGTGTGATGGATTTTGATGATTTATTGTTGAAAACCTATCAATTGTTCAAAGAATTTCCGGCAGTTTTATCCAAATATAAAAATACATTCCGGTTTATATTGGTCGATGAATATCAGGATACCAATTCAGCGCAACACGAAATTGTCAAGATGCTGGCAGAAGATCATCATCGGGTATGCGTGGTTGGCGATGATGCTCAAAGTATTTATTCGTTTCGCGGAGCGGTTATCGGAAATATCCTTAATTTTCGAAATACATATCCTGAAGCCAAATTGTTCAAGTTAGAGCAAAATTATCGTTCCACACAAACGATTGTCAATGCTGCTAATTCATTGATATACAAAAATAAAGAACAAATTCGCAAAGAAGTTTTTTCTAAAAAACACGAAGGAGAAAAAATACAACTTATCAGCGCCTATTCTGATATGGAAGAAGCGCACATTGTAGCTTCTCGTATTTCCGAAATGCGAATGTTGAAGCACGAAAAATATAACGATTTCGTCATTTTATACCGAACCAACGCGCAAAGCCGTATTTTCGAAGAATCCTTAAGAAAAAGAAATATTCCTTATAAGATATATGGTGGATTATCTTTCTATCAACGCAAGGAAGTGAAAGACATTATCGCTTATTTTCGTTTGGTAACTAATCCCAACGATGAAGAAGCATTCAAACGAATCATTAACTATCCGGTTCGTGGAATTGGAGATACCACTGTGGGTAAAATCGCGACTTGCGCGACAATGCAAAATGTCAGTTTTTGGAATATTATCAGCGAACCATTGACTTATAACCTTCCTGTAAATAGTGGAACAGCTAAAAAACTCAGTGATTTCAAAGAATTGATAAACCAATTCATCGGATTAAATACAAAATCAAATGCTTACGAGTTGGGAGAAGCGATTGTGCGTCAAACAGGTTTAGTTTCTGAATTATATCAGGATAAAACGCCGGAAGGATTAAGTCGCATCCAAAATGTAGAAGAATTGATAAACAGTTTACATGAATTTGTTTCCACCCGTCAGGAAGAAGGTATAGAACAAATTTTCATGAGTGATTTCCTTGCCGAAATTTCACTGATGACCGACCAGGATTCGGACAAAGAAGGAGAAAACGACCGTATTACCATGATGACTGTCCACGCGGCAAAAGGATTGGAATTCAAAAATGTATTCGTTGTCGGTATGGAAGAAGATTTATTTCCTTCGTCCATGAGTAGAGATAGCATGTCGCAAGTAGAAGAAGAACGCCGTCTGTTTTATGTTGCAATTACCAGAGCCGAAGAAAACTGCATATTAACTTACGCCAAAAGTCGTTTTCACAACGGACAAACCAAAATGCAATCTCCCAGCCGTTTTCTGAAAGACATTGACAAATCATATTTGAAAATGCCTGCTGATTTGTCGTTTGAAACCCGCCAGCCTCAATTCGATGGATTCTCAAAGTTCAATTCACCATTCGAAAAACCCAAAGATTATCGACAAGAAACCTATAAAAAACCTTGGGAAAAAGAGCCGGAAACGAATTTATCTGAAAATTCTTCATTTTCACATCCACGTAAACTGACAAAAATAACTCCTGCAGGTAATCAACCAATAAGTAATGTACAAAATATTGGCGATTTAGCTGTTGGAAATACGATAAAACACGAACGTTTCGGTATTGGAAAAGTCGTTGCACTCGAAGGTGCAGGCGATAACGCCAAAGCAACGATTCTATTTGAAACCTTTGGTTCAAGGCAATTGCTGTTGAAGTTTGCAAAGTATCAGGTGGTTGGATCCGGATTCTAAACCTATGTAAAGGATAAATAAAACTTAATATATTAAAAACCGTGAACCTTATGACAAAAAAAACAATTCAACTATTTGAAAACAAAAAAATTCGTACGATTTGGAATGAAGAACAAGAAAAATGGTATTTTTCTATTGTGGATGTTGTCGCAGTGTTGACTGATAGCATTGATGCTACTGCGTATTGGAGAAAGCTCAAACAACGTTTAAAAGCAGAAGGAAATGAAACCGTGACAAATTGTCACGGTTTGAAAATGCAAGCTCCCGATGGAAAAATGCGCATGACCGATGTTGCCGACACAGAACAACTTTTCCGTCTAATACAATCTATTCCATCTCCTAAGGCGGAACCTTTCAAACAATGGATGGCACAAATTGCTAAAGAACGCCTCGAGCAAATACAAGATCCTGAACTATCAATCGAACAGGCAATGATGGATTACAAGCGTTTGGGATATTCGGATAATTGGATTAATCAACGTTTGAAATCGATTGAGGTACGCAAAGAACTTACTGATGAATGGCGATGCAGGGGAATAGAAGAAGGTGTGCAATTTGCTACTCTCACGGATATTATAACACAAGCATGGTCGGGAAAAACAACCAAAGAATATAAAAAATACAAAAGTTTAAAGAAAGAAAATCTCCGTGATAACATGACCAACACAGAGCTTATTTTAAATATGCTTGCGGAAGCTTCGGTAAAAGATATATCAAAATCTGTAGCGCCAAAAACTTTTGATGAAAGTGCTAGTGTTGCCAAACAAGGTGGAGATGTAGCCCGTATCGCTCGCGAAGAATTAGAGTCCCGCACAGGACGTAAAGTTGTAAGCCCTGTCAATGCTAAAAAAGCTATTGAGTCAGGAGATAAAACTTAAATTAAAAGTATATATTTGCAATTCAAATCATTAAAAATTAAAAATACGAAACAGAAATAAATAAACAGCCCCTCTCCAACCTCTCCCCAAAAGGGAGAGGCTTTGGCTCCCTCTCCCAAAGGAGAGGGCGGGGGGAGAGGCTCTTTTTACATATTAAAAAAAAGCGTTAGCTTTTATTCTTGCTGTTGAAACTTAGACAGTTTCAACACCCCTTTCCAAAAATTCCCCTTGTTTTACTATTGCATTGATTTATAATCAATAAGCAAAAATAAAATCCAAACATTTTACCGATATTTCATTGTTTTTACCGAAAAATACCTTATCTTTGCAAGAGAATTGCAAGAGAAAAAACGATGAAAACGCCCACATTTAAAACAAAATGCACGGTAAGACTGCAAAAATCTTTAACAAATGATTACGACTATTATTTGTTTATCGAGGCATATCCGGTTTACGAAAACGACTATTCCAAGCCAAAACGAAAATCGACTTTTCTAAATCGGAGCGTTAGCACAATCGTTTGGGACGGTAAGAAACCCACGCGCGGCGGCAATCTCAAACCCAAGCGTAATGTTGAAGGTGTAATACAGTGCCGCTCAAAAGCCGACCAGCAAAGTGCATTGTTTGCCGCCCAAGTATGTGCGGTAATGCAAGACGAATACAACAAAAAAGCCTTGTTTCCAGAACAATACAAAGAACAACAAGAACAATACGCCCGCGAGCAAATACAAATATTGCCTTACATTCAAGAATGTATCAAGAAAAAAGAGTCCACACTAACAAGCGGAACGATGCGCGTATGGGCTAATTTCCTAACCAAATACCACGAATTCGAGGGAAAAGAAAGATTAAGTTTCGGGCAAATGAACAGGGCAAAGGTCGAAGAATTTATTGCCTTTATTGCAAACTACAAATCTAAAAAGGTCGAAAAACTTGCCGCCAATTCGCAAAAATCAATGATACGATGTTTCCAAGCCATATTAAATGAGGCGTACAAAGACGAAATAATCACTTTCAATCCTAACCATGCTATTGAAATGCCAAAAGGCGAACAAAAACAAAAGCAGTTCCTCACATTGCCCGAGTTACAAAGCCTCAACAAAACACCTTGCACCAACGAAACAGTCAAACGAATATCTCTCTTTTCTGCGCTTACAGGCTTGCGGCATTCCGATTGTGTCAATTTGCGTTGGGAAAACATTACAGGCGGCAAAAGCCCGAGTGTAAAATTCAGCCAACAAAAAACAAAGCAAAGTGTTTATATGCCGATTTCCGTTGAAGCTTTACAGCTTTGTGGCGAGCGAAAAAACACAACCGACAAAGTTTTCGAGGGCGTGGACAACTCACAAATTTGTAATGCCATTATCGAAAAGTGGGTAAAAGCCGCAGGCATAACAAAAGACATAACTTTCCATTGTTTTCGCCACACCTTTGCCACATTGCAACTAACACAGGGCACAGATATTTACACCGTCAGCAAAATGCTCGGACATGCCGATGTGAAAACCACTCAAATCTACGCTCAAATTGTTGACGAGAAGAAAGAAAAGGCAGCGCATGCAATTAAGTTGAATATAAGTAAATAAGCCCCTATGCCTAAAAGTAGAAATAGAAAAATACCAAAGAAAAAGCCTAAAAAGAGAAATCCTAAACCATACGAAGTCGTTAAGCACGAATTTGTTCAAATGGAAAACCCTTTTCCGGCTGATATTCCATTTGAGAAAAGGGTAGAGTTTTTACTCGAAATAGGCAACAAAGCGAAAAACGACTTTGAAAGTGATTTTCAAAAATTGGTTAGCTACTTCAAAGAATATGATTCTTTGTATCTATGCTCTTTTTGCGTCTATTATTTCTCTTTAAATAAAAAGGGAATTGATGAAGAAGCTGTTAATGGTTTTCTTGACTTTGCACCTTTTCATCTTGAGATTTTGCAATGTATTTCGTTGATGTTTGCACAAAATATTTCACCCAAACCGTTACATGAAAATATAGATGACTTTAAAACAACTATTAAAAATTTTAGCCATAATCATTCTTTTATGAGTTTTCTATTAGTAGAAAAAGCGCAAACCCAAGAAGACATTAGCACAATGCTATTAAGAACAGAAATGATGAGTCATACCCGTGCAGTGAGAAATTGGGCATTTGTTCAACAAATGGAAGCCATTGCTTATGATTTGGCAAAGTTGGTAGAAGACCATTTTGCTACTTCGCAAGGCTTCAATCCTAAAATTTTTCTTGATATCCTCTTTAGTTTGGTTTCCCTTACAGAAGAAAAAATAAATATTCATCTCAGAAAAACAGCCTCTTTTTGTAAGGCTAAAACATCTGAAGAAGTATTCGACAAATATGAAGAATCTTTTGAAAATGTAGACCATACAAATGATTCCGCAAGAAAAGAAATATGGGAAATGTATGGGAAAAATATTAAAACACTCAAAGCACTATTTTTACAGCATTCCGATTTGTTTTTATCAGATATTTTCACACATACTTCATCCGAAATTTACAACCATTTATTGGGCAAAATTCCAGAAAATGAGATTTGTAATATCTTAGACAAACTTAGTTTTAAATTTGGCGAACTCTCGCAGACAAATAAAGACCATGTATTTTTGGATAACCCTGTTCATTCAAATCCATTTATCAAAATAAATGAAGGCAAGTATTTCTCTGTTATTGCACACATGTTCAGTCATCTTGGAGTAGATTTACTTGAAAAATTTATTTCGAACGACAATGAACTGAAAAAAGAATACGCTTCAAAAAAAGGAAAATACCTCGAAGCGAAAGTAGAACAACTATTTAAGCAATCCTTTCCCGATGCTCAGATTTTTAGCGGGAGTTTATGGAAATTCTCAACAGAAAATAAAGAATTTGAAAACGACTTAGTTGTATTAATAGAAGATTTTGCAATAATAGTGGAATGCAAATCCGGTACCGTATCCCCACCGGCAAGACGCGGGGCAACTGAAAGGCTTTTCAAAACACTACAGGAATTAATCATAGACCCTTCTGAACAGGCAATTCGTTTTGAAAATTATTTAAAGCAGAATAAAAAAATTCATATATTTCGAACAAAATCTGGGGCAAAAAATCAGATTGACAGTACTAAAATCAAATATTACGTACCGCTTGGGGTTACTCTTTCAACTTTGGGGTTTATAGGTTGTAACCTTAAAAGCCTAATCAATTCAAAAATTACTTCTCACAAATTAGATGAATTAGCGCCTTCCATAAGTTTGACCGATTTAGAAGTGATATTTGAAATACTTCCCTTACAAGCAGAAAAGATACATTACTTGGCAAGAAGGAGAGAGTTTGAGGGTAACTACTCAGGTCTCATTCTCCAATAAAAAATCAATAAATAAAATATTTAGGAGTTTTAAATACTAAATCTCCCGATTTTTCGTTTAGTATATATAAAACAAAACGGTGTTTCTATTTTGACTTTACCAGTTACCTACATATCCGCATTACTATCGTCTCTTCAACGCGAACTAAC
>JAVBKZ010000006.1:0-42720 GCA_031553755.1 Bacteroidales bacterium
AGCAGAAAGTCAGCGGATACTTCCGATCCGATGCCGGTGCGGACTCTTTCTCACAACTGCTTTCTATCGCTGATACTGCCAGGAAGAATGGAAGGTCAAGGTATTATGCGTTGGCAGAAATTGCCAAATTGTAAAATCCCGTAGATCCTAAAGTGCTGACCTGAGTAGTTACGGATTATTATAACAGTAGGAAAGATGGATTGACTGAAGATTTAAAAAGAAAATTTGAAGGAGAAACCGACCTTATCGTTAAAGAAAACATTTCAGGGTATCGAACAATATGTGAAAAATTCACACGAAACAAGGCAAATCAAAATTATAAATGTTACATGGCAATCGAAATAGGAAGAGATGAATTGTCGAAAGCATTATATAACAAACTAACAGATCAGCAAATCTTGAGAATAGATTACGATTATGAGAAATTTCAGGAGAAATTTAATGCAGAGATGAATAAAAGTGAGAATTAATTTTTGTTATGAAACAAAGGATTTTGCTCATTCACATTCTCATTATATTCTTGTCTTTTTCTGTATCTAATGCACAGAATATAAAACCTCACTGGATAGATTTCGAAACAAGAGAAAAATCATATCCCCCAAGTATATTTTTTACTGGGTACGTTGAGGGTAATGTACATGCAAATGAAGATGTTGATCAGACAAAAAAACGCTTACTAAAAGATGCCCAAGCTTATCTTGTTGAAAGTATTCGAACAACAATAAGCAGCAGTTCTATTTCAAATAATAGCAGTTCTATAGTAAAGAATAGCGAACATAATTATCAAACAGAGATCATAAAGTCTTCTCTCAACTCAGATATCAGCACAAAGGCTAATGCGGAAGTCGTGGGTATAAAAATAGAAACCTATTATGATGCAAGCAATGAAACTGTTTACGCCTTTGCTTATGTAAACAAATATGAGTTAATAGGCTATTATAAAAGTAATTTGTCTGTTAATCTAAATCAAGTGGAAGGATTTCTGCAAACGGCACAAACATTGGAAATCGATGGAGAAAAAGTAAAAGCACGCCAGCAATGTGAATCGGCAATAAGCTTATTTAGCAAAGTACGTTATGCACAAGATTTACTCACTATATTAGATTCCAGCATTTCTACTGAAAGCTTGCAACTACAGAAAACAGAATACCTGTATCGTACTATTACACAAATGCAGGTGCAATTGGCGCAAGGAATACATGTATATATTGAAAGTAACGAAGATTTGTTCGGTGAAAAAGTAAATATTGTTGTCAATAAGGTAAAAGGAATGCTGGCTAAAAATGGGTGCAGTTTCGTTGATACAGCTGAAAATTCCGATTATAGAATATTATTAAATGCAAAAACAAGAAAGATAGGCGAGGAAAAATCTGCTATTGTTTTCTGCTATGGAGACATCGAAGTTGAGTTGTATTGTAACAAAAAAAAAGAAAATTATATATCAAAATGAAATTTCACAAAAAGCGGGGTCAAATGATTCAAAACGAGCAGAGAGAGAAGCATTTGAAGAGGTTTCTGTTATAATTGCCAACAATATTTTCGAATATATAAATAATTAATTTAAAATATATAATTATTAATTGAAAGTTATGAAGAAGACAATTTTTTTATTGCTAGCCATTTTAAGTGCAAGTTTAACTTGTGGACAAGACAAACAAAAATTAGCCGTGTATGTAACAGCTTCCGATGGAGTAATGGAGGAAACTCGAAAAATTATTGGAAGTGAGTTAGTTGCAGCTATTGCATTGAATGACAAGTATTCTGCCGTTGAAAGAACATCTGAGTTTTTGACAGAGTTAGGAAAAGAACAAGGTTATCAAAGAACCGGAAATGTTGATGATTCCCAAATTAGTAAATTAGGAAAACAATTTGGAGTTAGTGTAGTTTGTATTGCAGAAATTACCCCCTATGATAAAGCCTACTACATTCAAGCTCGTTTTATTAATGTAGAGAATGCATTAATTATGAGTACGGCAAGAGTAACTTCGAACTTAAGAGGTCTTGATGAAGTGGTTAGGACTGCTGAAAGTTTAGCTACCAAACTAATAGGCAGTGATAATTTACAGGGAAATGCAAAAAAAGAACCGGAGTTATCCTATAAAAAACTTTCTTATGATGAATTTAAAGCTATCTCTAAAAAGGAACGATTAAACTTATTACAAGGAAATATTTTGGCACAAAGTGCTTATAAAAGCTATAAATCAAAAAAAGTTACAGGATGGATGTTGATGGGAGCAGGCGCTACAGCTTTAATAATTGGTGCCACCATTCCACTTGAAGAATTAGAACCTGAAAAAGATTTTGGGAAAGATTATGGGACTATAAATGGTATTTTAGCTGGAGGAGGAGGAGCCGTAATGCTTAGCGGTGCAATCGTATTGTTATCAAATAGTCTAAAAAAAACATATAATTTTTATGTTCGTGGGAATAATAGCAAAGCAGTTTCATTGACCGCAACACCTATAATTAGTCCGAATAATGTAGGTTTCGGATTAAGATTAGTTTTTTAAACTTAGTTTTAGGGGGTATTTCAAAAGCAAATTGATAGAATACGGATAACAAAAGTTGCTTTTTCTATTTGTACTTAGAATAATTTATATCATAAAATTTATTACAAAATCTGTAGTAACAATACAATATTGCTGTTCATGACAGGTACAGAAGTAAATAAGTAAAGACACTGTCCAATAAATTGTGTAAATAAAAAAAACTACAGGTTTTCAAGAGCTTGTAGTTTTTTTATTTTATACATTTGAAACATGGAAATACCAAAAGAATTTTTAGGTAAAGACTTTCTGTCGCAATTTAAGACAGGCGAAGATGTAGACAATTTCTTAAGAGAATTGCACACAAAAGTATATGAACAAATGCTGGAAGGGGAGATGGATTCTCATTTAGGCTATGAGAAGCATTCCCGCGATGGCATTCATAGTGGCAACTCGCGCAATGGGAGTTACAGTAAAACTATCCAAGATGAATATGGAGAATCAGAGATCCAAGTGCCGAGGGATCGCAATGGTGATTTTGAACCGGTTGTCGTACCCAAGCATCAGAATCGAGGGTCTTCTATAGAGCGTTTGGTCATCTCTTTATATGCTAAAGGGATGAGTGTATCAGACATAGAAAATGAGATGAAGGAGATTTACAGGATGAATCTCTCGACTTCTACCATATCATTGATTACCAACAAAGTTACTCAATCAGCAATCGAGTGGCAGAATCGTCCTTTGGACAGTTTGTATTTGATTGTTTGGATGGACGGCATCGTTTTCAAGGTCAGGGAATCCGGCAAAGTGATCAATAAGACTGTTTATTTATGTGTAGGCCTGAATAAAGATGGTTTCAAGGAGGTTTTAGGTATGTGGGTTGGCAAGACGGAGAGTTCCTCGTTTTGGATGGGTGTACTGACAGATCTCAAGGCTCGAGGAGTGGAAGATATCCTTGTTACGGTTACCGACAATCTGAATGGATTCACTGATACGATCAAGAGTGTATTTCCTGAATCTACGACTCAGATCTGTGTTGTCCATCAGATCCGTAATTCCTGTCGTTATGTGGTTTGGAAAGAAAAAAAGGAGTTCACATCGGATATGAAGAACATCTATAATGCACCTACTAAATCAGCCGCAGAGAGGGAACTTGAGCTTTTTGAGCAGAAATGGGGCTCGAAATACCCTTATGCCATCCGTTCCTGGCGTGGCAACTGGGATGATTTGACTTCATTTTTCGACTTTCCAATAGAAATACGTAAAATCATCTATACCACCAATTTGATAGAGAATTTGAATGGAAAAATCCGAAAATACACCAAAAACAAGCTCTCATTTCCCAATGATGATGCTTTGAAGAAGTCTGTATATCTGTCTATTAGTGAGATCGAAAAGAAATGGAGTCAGGTAAATATTTTCCGGATAATGTTGTATTTGATATTGGCAATGGAACAAGAAAGGCTATTGTAAACGATTTTAAGCTGCAAAATTCACTTGGCAATGGAGTTTTTGCAAGATTATTGCCAATTTCATTAATCGAAGCTTTAACAACGCAGAAAATTAGTCAAAACACGGTTGTTGAATTAATCTCGCTAACACACACTGCAAATTCAGATTTGATTGCTTGCGTAGAGATTTATTCGAATTTAATAAAAGGCTTATTAATCAATGACATTGACTTGAAAAATAAAGCTATCAATCAGTTCAAAGCACTAATGATTGACGAAGAATTTAGATATATTGCAGAGACAGAAAAAGGTAGTGCTTACGGCACATTGAAAATATTGATTCAGGAATATCAAAAAGGAAGCTCATTACAAGATGTAATCAAATTAGGAGGAGATACAGACTCAAATGGTGCATTTTACGGTGCATTATATTATGCAACAAGAGATCTTCCTACAAAATACATCAAGAAAATAAGAAAAACAGAGGTATTGCAAGAGTATTTAGACAGGTTTAAGCATTATTGTCCGATTTGTCATGTTGAATTAGAATTACACTCACGCTATCCGAATTATGTATGTGGGAAATGTAGATCAAAAGCAACAGATAAAGACGGTAGATTATTAAGTTTTTCAAATATTGATTTTTCAGGAGGGTTTCAAGCAAGGTATAATGATACTCAAGAAATTTACAATAGTCATATTTGTTACATCAATGGAATTGAATGTTATGCTAACGAGGCTCGCTTTGGAGGTATTGTAATTGAAAAATTAGAAGACAATTGAAACTTATTGACAATCTTCGAGAAACAAATTTCAAATAATTTCGTGAGCTATTTCGTGAGTTAAAATAAAAACGACTGAATTAATCTATTATTAATCAGTCGTTTATTTATTTTAGTTGTGATCCACCTGGGGCTCGAACCCAGGACCCCATCCTTAAAAGGGATGTGCTCTACCTGCTGAGCTAGTGAATCTCCCTATTTGCTTCTCAAAAGCGAGTGCAAAGGTAAAATTAAAAATTGAATAAACAAATAAAATCGTGTTTTTTTTGTCTTTTTTCTTGTTGTAAAATGTAATTTGTCAAATTTAGAATATCTTTCTTTGTGTTAAGTTGTTTTGTGTCAATTAAATATATTTTCTTCCGTTTTTTATTTTTTATTTTCGAAACTTTTTCATTTTTCTTTTGTTTAATATTATGAATTTAAATTATAATATATTTTTATTATGTCAAAAATAACATTCAAAGGATCTCTTGTTGATACTAATGGAAATTTACCTGCAACGGGTACAATTGCTCCTGATTTTAATTTAGTACAGACTGATTTAAGCGAATTATCCCTTAATGATTTAAGAGGAAAAAAAGTAGTTCTTAATATATTCCCAAGTTTAGATACGAGTGTATGCGCAAATTCGGTTCGTAAGTTCAATAAAGAAGCAGCGAACTTGAATAATACTGTCGTTTTGGCGATTTCGAAAGATTTACCTTTTGCTCATGCTCGTTTTTGTTCAACAGAAGGTATTGACAACGTGAAACCTCTGTCTGATTTTCGAACAAACAGTTTTGATAATAATTATGGCGTTTTGATGATAAACGGACCCCTGAAAGGCCTATTGTCTCGTTCCGTTGTTGTTATTAATGAAAATGGGGAAGTTATTTATACTGAGCAAGTTCCTGAGATTACACAAGAACCTGATTATGACGAAGCTCTCAAAGTTTTACGTTAGTATATATTAGATGGTAGTTTTTGTTAAGGTTAAAGATTGGTATTTAAGGATTGTCAAAAGTTTTTTAATTGGCAATCCTTATTTTTTTTAACTATTTAAGCCATTTTTTTGATAAATAGTATACCGGATATAAAGCGCCTAAAAATCCGATTGCCATTACGGTAAAAAAGACAAATAACGCATCGGTAAAAATTACCTGTACGGGATAGGCGTCAACAACAAATGTTCCATCAACATCACTTAATTTCAATAATCCGAAATATTGTTGAATTAAACACAAAAGTACGCCAAATATAATTCCTATAATGGCTCCTATAATCGAAATCATCCATCCTTCAAAAAGGAAAATCCAGGATATCAATTGATTATCGGCTCCCATATTGCGTAAAGTTATTACATCTTTTTGTTTTTCGATAACAAGCATGGAAAGCGAACCGATGATATTGAATATAGCGATTATCAAAATAAAACAAAGAATCAAAAAAGTCATCCATTTTTCGATGCTCATCATCTTGAATGAAGCTTCTTGTTGCTGATAACGATTTTTAACCTCAAAATTTTCCCCAAGTATTTTTCCTATTGTTTTTTGTGTTTTTTCAATATCTTTTTCCGATTTCAATTTGATTTCCAACGAACTAATTTCATTGTTATAATCAAATAAAGATTTTGTCAATTCGATAGGTACGATTACGATGTTATCGTCATAAACAGGTTGATCGATTTGAAAAATACCCGACATGTAAACGGCTTCGTTTTTGAAAGAAGACAAAGGATTGAGCGCGTTTATTTTCGAATTCCTGTCGGGAGCATATATTTCTATCGGGTATACAGCCCCTGCGTGCGCTCCTAACTTGAAAGCAATTCCAATACCTAATGTCGCGTAGTAATTAGAACTGTCGGATAATTTGAATGTTCCGTCAAACAAAGAACTATCGATAGGAACAAGTTTGTTGAAATTATCAGAAACTCCTTTGAGAGTTCCGGGAACTTGCCTGTCTTCGTATTTTAAGAGGACATTATCTTCCAAAACTTCGGAAAATATTTGTATTTCAGGTAGCTTTTTTATTTCTATAATTTCAGGCGATTGGGAATCGAAAACTTTGCCTTTGACAGGTGTTATTTTGAGTTCAGGGTCGAACGAACTGAACATTTTCGATACTAAATCTTCGAATCCGTTAAAAACCGACATCGAACAAATCATTGCCATTGTAGCAACGGCTACACCGCATACTGCTACCGATGAGATTATATTGATGGCATTGTGTGATTTCTTTGAAAAAAGATACCGTTTTGCTATGTGAAATGATAAATTCACGTTATGATTTCAAGAGTTTATCTATATTTTCAAGGTAATCAATCGATTCATCCAGAAAAAAAGACAATTCGGGTATTTTCCGTAACTGTAACCGGACCCTTTGCCCCAAATCATATCTGATCGCTTTGTTGTTATCTTTGATCGCTTGAATAATTTCCGTGCTTTTTTCTGAAGGAAAAATACTCAAATATACTTTCGCAATGCTTAAATCCGCGCTAACCCTGACTTCACTTACTGAAATCAATACTCCATGCATCGCTTTTGTTTGCAATAAAAATATGTCGCCTAATTCTTTTTGCAACAATCTGCCTATTTTTTGTAATCTTGTTGTTTCCATAATCCATTTAATTTTGTTGAGAATCCTTAATATATCATTCTTCATACTTCATTATCAAAGTAAGTCCATCCCTTAATGGAATTATTACTTTTTCAACCCTTTTATCTTTTGCTATTTTTTCGTTAAATTGTTTTATCCCAATCGTTTGTTTGTCATTTTCATGTGCCTCTTCAAGCACTTTTCCATCCCACAATGTATTATCCGCGATAATTAATCCGCCGGGCCTGACTTTGTCAAATACAAGGTCGTAATATTCGGAATACAATCGTTTATCGGCATCTATAAAAACCATATCGAATGTTTCATTCAATAGTGGAATTATCTCCATCGCGTCTCCAATATGTAATTTTATTTTATCTTTACATAAAGATTGATTGAAATATTTAAGTACGAAATCTTCTAATTCATCATTGATTTCGATGGTATGTATGATACCGGTTTCAGATAATCCTTCCGCCAAACAAAGGGTCGCGTATCCTGTATATGTTCCTATTTCCAAGATTTTTTCAGGGCGAGACATCCGGCAAAACATTTTTAAAATCCGGCCTTGCAAATGTCCTGAAAGCATTCTTGGTCGCAACAAATTTACATGCGCGTCCCGGTTCAGGCGATTTAGTAATTCTCCTTCTTCATCGATATGGGATAAAATATAATTTTCTTCTTTCATTTAAACACCGGAGGTACAAATTTATCCGAAGCGTCAAGGATTTTTCCTACGTTATTTAATTCTAAGAAAGAAGTTCCGCTTCCTTCTCCAAAACTTCCGCTTAAATAAGCGACCATATCGCTTCTGCCTATCATATTTTCCCTGATAAGCTGTTTTAATCCGTTTAAGAAATATTCTTTCGTATTGTTTTTTTCTTGTTGATAAACGGCCCATACACCATAAGAAAGGGCTAATTCACGCGTTGTTCTTTCTTTGTAGCAAATCGCGTAAACAGTGGCTTTCCCTCTGAAAGCAGCTAAATAACGCGCAGTTCTCCCTGTGTAACTGTCTGTTATTATCGCTTTTACGTGAAGTTTGGTGGATGTTTTCACAGCTTGTTTGGCAAGGAATGAAGTGACATCCAAGTCATCGTTAGGCATCGGAACCCGAATATCGTTTTCCGACAATTTGGTTTTTTCGGCTTCACGGGCGACACGTGTCATTGTCCTTACGGCCTCGACCGGATATTTTCCATAAGCGGTTTCTCCGCTCAACATCAACGCGTCTGTGCGGTAATAGATGGCGTTTGCGATATCTGTTACTTCCGCGCGTGTCGGACGAGGATTATTAATCATTGAATGTAACATTTGAGTCGCTACAATAACCGGTTTTTTAACCGCGATACATTTGCGAATCAAAACGCGTTGCAATCCGGGTATTTTTTCTTGTGGAATTTCAATTCCCAAATCTCCTCTGGCAATCATGATTCCATAAGCGACTTCGAGAATTTCATCAATGTTATCCACCCCTTCCTGGTTTTCGATTTTAGCGATAATCTTTATCGGACTATTGTGTTCATCCAAAATTTTTTGAATATCTAATACGTCTTGTTTTGATCTGACAAATGAATGGGCGATAAAATCTATTTCAGATTTGATCGCGTATTTGATATTGACAATATCTTTTTCTGTCAATGAAGGCAAACTGATTCTTACTCCCGGTACATTGACGCTTTTGCGACTTCCCACAGTCGCGTCGTTTAAAGCTTCGCAAATGAGATAATTATCATGCTTTTCGATAACTTTAAGTTCGGCTTCTCCATCATCAATCAAAATATTTCCTCCGATATTCAAGTCTTTGGCAAATCTGGGATAGTTGAGATATATACATTCTTCCGAGCTAATGCCGTCCGGATCTCCTTGCATTTTTATTTTCATTCCGGTTTTCAGTTCAATAGGATTTTCACATATTGTTGTTCTGATTTCCGGGCCTTTGGTGTCCATTAATATCCCAATCCGGTTTGAAACGGCTCTTGTATTTGAAATAATTTTGTTGAATCCTTCTTCATTCAAGTGCGCCGAATTCATCCGGACAACATTCATCCCTTCTTCAAATAATGATTTAATAAAATCTACATCACAACGTTTATCCGAAATGGTCGCTACTATTTTTGTTTGCTTTAACATATTTATCTGATTATTTTTTATTTATAAGCGTTTTTAATTTATAACTTCCTCTTCCACAAGGGAAAAGTTGCCCGCTAACATGTAACTTGTTAACTCGTCAACTTGTCAACTTGTCAACTACCAATACTTCCACAGCTAACCGGTAAGAATCCATCCCAAATCCGGCAATAACGCCTTTACACGCGGGAGCAATCATCGATTTATGACGAAAAGTTTCTCTCGAATGTACATTAGAAATATGTACTTCAATCACAGGAACTGTAATGGATTTA
This sequence comes from Bacteroidales bacterium, assembly GCA_031553755.1. Classification (GTDB taxonomy): domain Bacteria; phylum Bacteroidota; class Bacteroidia; order Bacteroidales; family Azobacteroidaceae; genus JAIRVZ01. Next base: position 9,699 of record JAVBKZ010000006.1, read on the forward strand.
ATAGCATCATGAAGAGCGATAGAGGTGTGTGTATACGCTCCCGCGTTCAATATTATCAGATCAAAATCAAATCCTGTTTCCTGAATTTTATTGATGAGTTCTCCTTCTATATTGCTTTGAAAATATTCTAAAGTGATTAATGGATATTTTTTTCTTAAAAACGATAAATACGAATCAAACGTCATATTCCCGTAGACATCGGGTTCTCTCTTTCCCAATAAATTAAGATTGGGTCCATTAATAATTTGAATTTTCATTTGAGTAATTTTTATTACTTTTGCTGTCATCCATACAAGAATGCAAAAGTAGTCAATATTCGTTTATATAACAAATGAAGGCAGATGTCAAATCGGATTTAACAAGTGCTTACGAAATTTATTTAAAGTTAGAAAAATCTTTATCTAAGAATTCCGTAGACGCTTATATGAGTGATTTGGAAAAATTATTGATTTTTCTCAAAGATGAAGGAAAAAGGCCTCAGGATATTACATTAAACGATTTGCAGCAATTTATAGCTCAACTTTATGACGTGGGAATAAATGCCCGTTCGGTAGCTCGCATTATCTCCGGAATTAAATCTTTTTACAATTTTCTTTTTCTCGATGATTACATCCAAAAAGATCCTACCGAATTATTAGATTCTCCTAAAATCGGTTTTAAATTACCGGAAGTGTTGAGTGTAAACGAAATCAATACAATAATTTCTACAATAGATTTATCCCAACCCGAAGGACAACGCAACAAAGCTATTTTCGAAACATTATACAGTTGTGGCTTGCGTGTTTCGGAACTTATATCACTGCGTTTTTCGGATTTATATTTGGATGAAGGTTTTATTCGCGTAATCGGAAAAGGGAGTAAACAACGGTTAGTGCCGATTTCTCCGGTTGCCATCAAAGAGATTAAATTGTATCTGATTGACAGGAATCAGATAAAAGTAAAAAAGGATTATGAAGATATTTTATTTTTGAATAAAAGGGGAACTTCTTTATCGCGGGTAATGATTTTTTATATCATCAAACAACATACCGAACTTGCGGGGATAAAAAAAACGGTAAGCCCGCATACTTTCAGACATTCTTTCGCTACGCACTTGCTTGAAGGAGGCGCTAATCTGCGCGCGATACAGCAAATGCTTGGTCATGAAAAAATTACAACAACAGAAATATACACCCATATGGACAGGGATTTTCTGAGAAGTGAAATATTATCGCATCATCCGAGAAATAAAGTCAAATAATAAAACTCATAAATATTATATGGAAAATATAACCCTTTTTCTTTCAGATAAACAATTGCTCGCGTCCGGTCAATCCGATTTTTTTTATAAAATAATGGAAAATAATTCCATCTCCGGAATTATGCCTGTTGTCGCGATAAAAGAAATTGCTTTCGCGTCGAAAACGGAATATACTTTTATTTATACCGGCAAATCAGAATTGCGTTTTGGCGCGTTCGCTTTAAAAAGACTCTTACAAGTGACAGAAGATAGTTGCGCCGGATTATTATATTCGGATTATTATGAAATAAAAAATGGTTCCAGACTAAATCATCCGGTAGCTGATTATCAACAAGGAAGTTTGCGCGATGATTTTGATTTCGGATATATATATGTTTTTAGAACTCAGATATTGAGGGAAATAGTACAAACGATGAATCGTGATTATTTTTTTTCCGGATTGTATGATTTGAGATTGAAAATATCACAAAAATATCCGATTGTACATCTTAATGAATATATTTATACAATCTTTGAAACCAAAACCGTTTCATCGGAAGAAAAGCAATTCGCTTATGTCGACCCGAAAAACAGGGACGTTCAAATTGAGATGGAAATTGCCTGTACAGAACATCTAAAAATGATTGGCGCGTATTTAGAACCTGAATTTAAATCGGTGAAGTTTGAAGAACAGGTTTTCGAATTTGAAGCCTCTGTTGTTATTCCTGTCCGTAACCGTGTGAAAACTATAGAAGACGCGATTAATTCGGTATTGAAACAAGAAACAAAATTTCCATATAACCTCATTATAGTGGATAATCATTCTAACGATGGAACTTCGGATATAATTAAAAAATATTCGACCGATAGGAGAGTGGTTCATATAATTCCTTCCGCGACCGATTTGAATATCGGAGGTTGTTGGAATACAGCGATACATCACGCTCAATGTGGAAAATTCGCGATTCAGTTAGATAGCGACGATTTATATTCTTCATCGCATGTTTTACAAACGATTGTAGATGAATTCTACAAACAACAATGCCCGATGATTGTGGGAACTTATAAAATGGTCGATTTTAAATTAGAAACCATTCCTCCCGGCATTATCGACCATAGGGAATGGACTCCGGAAAACGGTAGGAATAATGCTTTGAGAATAAATGGTTTAGGTGCACCACGTGCCTTCTATGTGCCATTATTGCGAAAATTAAATCTACCCGATACGAGTTATGGTGAAGATTACGCGATTGGTTTAAGGATTTCGAGAGAATATCAAATCGGAAGAATTTATGATGTATTGTATTTATGCCGCCGTTGGGATGGAAATTCAGACGCGTCGGCCGGAATTGAAAAAATGAACGCTTTCAACACCTATAAAGATAGGCTTCGGACATGGGAAATCGAAGCTAGAAAAAAAATATGACAAATTAAATTTCATCAATCATCTAAAAATGATTATCTTCGCACGGTTTTTGTAGTAATATACAATAATAAAATATCTGCATGAAACGGGGTTGACCGGTTTTGACAGCGGGTAGAAGTGGTTTGTAAGCATGCAGTGCGTCGTTGGCCGGCACTATAATCTCGGATGACAAATTTTAACTGGCGAAAATAATTACGCTCTCGCTGCTTAATCGAAGTATAGTAGATTCAAAGCTTTATCCTTACACCAGGTGTTTGGACGAGATATCACCCGGAAGCTCTGGCTTCGAAGCAATCCGAAACGGTGGTACAGCAATATCGGAGATAGTTTGAAGTAAGTCCCGGACTTCAAATAAAATTAAGGGAATAAGCTTAGCGTTGGTGGCTTCGGTCTTGCGTTAGGACGAAAATCAAGGCGAAGATAAGCATGTAGAAAGCAAATTAATTCCTCGTTTGGACGAGGGTTCGAATCCCTCCAACTCCACAGTAAGAAAGATTTTCGCTGAAAATCAATGACTTAAAAAACTCAAGTGTTCGGTCGGGATGATCTTGTTGACTTCCACTGGGTTTGTCCGATTTTTCCCTCAATCTCAGTGTCCGGCGGAGTTGTTAAGAAGGCAGGTCTTCCTTACTTGGCGGGATACTGCTATTGTGACTGTCTTTATGGGGTTTTTCATAAAGTGCAAGACGGATCCCGCAACCGCTTTTTCCAGTTCCTTTTGATGAAACTGGAAACGGAGATGGGAATTTTCCTTCTCCAAGACCTGAGCTTTATGATCAAGTCTCGAAAGCCGTTCATTGAGAACCGCGATTACTTTTTTTATGTCGGTTATTGTTTCCAAATCATTATTGAATCATAAAATCTAAATACACTTATTCCTAATAACGAAAGAAATGAAATTTAGTATTTAAAGACTTCTTTTTTTTAACTACAATCAAAATTCAGGAAAACTCACCCTATTTTATAGGGGTTATTACTAAAAAAAAGAATGAGTAGTTACTTTGGAAAATATTTTAACCCGCTTTGCAGCTATCCTCCAGTTATTAAATTAAACCTAAAAAAAAAATCGATAACAAAAATATGTTAAGCGATTATAAAAAAAACGTCATCGTTTTTTTATTTTCAATGACGTTTTTAATTATTTTTGAATTTATTTATTCTGATATTATGCTAATTTCGCTAATGTTTCTTTTACGCGTTTCATTGCTTCAACCAAGTTCTCGTCTGAAGTAGCATAAGAAAAACGAATGCAGTTAGGTGCGCCGAATGCCATTCCTCCAACGCAAGCCACATGTCCTTCTTCGAGTAAAAACATGGCTAAATCGGCTGAATTTTCAATTTTTTTTCCATTAAAATATTTGCCGATGTACGCGCTGCAATCCGGAAATAAGTAAAATGCTCCTTGAGGATTATTTACTTTTAATCCGGGAATTTCTTTCGCTAATTGTACCATCAGGTTTTTACGGCGTTCGAAAGCGATGCGCATTGTTTCAATACATGATTGATCGCCTGTGTATGCTGCTTCCGCCGCTTTTTGAGCTACCGAATTGGGACCTGAAGTGTATTGTCCTTGCAATTTGTTGCAGGCAGAAGCAATCCATTGAGGCGCCGCGATCCATCCGATTCTCCATCCGGTCATGGCGTATCCTTTTGAAACCCCATTGATGATAACTACGCGGTCGCGGACATTGTCGAATTGGGCGATACTCTCATGTTTACCGATATAATTGATATGTTCGTAAATTTCATCAGCTAAAATGATGATATTTGGGTATTTAGCTAATACATCAGCTAAACCTTTTAGTTCTTCTTTTGAATATACGCTTCCTGTCGGATTAGAAGGAGAACAAAGAATAACTGCTTTTGTTTTGGGAGTGATCGCGGTTTCTAATTGAGCGGGAGTAATTTTGAAATCCTGCTCGATTCCGGCAGTAACGATAACGTTTACCCCTTCTGCTAATTTCACCATTTCTACATAGCTGACCCAATATGGAGCGGGTATGATTACTTCATCTCCCGGTCCGATAACCGAAATTAGAACATTACAAACAGATTGCTTAGCACCGTTTGAGCAAACGATTTGTTCAGGTTTGTATTCTAAATTATTTTCTTTTTTTAATTTAGCGACAATTGCGTTACGCAAAGCCGGATACCCGGGTACCGGAGAATAAAATGAAAAATTATCTCCAATCGCTTTTTTTGCAGCTTCTTTGATGTGGTCGGGAGTAAAAAAATCAGGTTCTCCCACACTGAGATTGATAACATCGAAGCCTTGCGCCTTCAGTTCATTGCTTTTTTGCGACATGGCCAATGTTTCGGAAGGAGATAAGCTTGCTAAACGTGATGAAACTTTTGACATATTAATTTCAATTTGATAGTTAATAATATATTTTGCTTGCAAAAGTAATGAAAAAATCAACTCTTTTTTAACAAATGTCCCATTTTTTCTTTTTTTGTTTTCATATAGAACTTATTGTGAGGATTTGGTTCGATTTCTAATGCGATATTTTCTGTAATTTTTAATCCGTATCCTTCTAAAGCGATTCTTTTTACCGGATTGTTAGTTATTAGACGTATATTTTTTACCCCGATAGCCCGAAGTATCTGAGCGCCTACACCATAGTCACGTTCATCGGCTTTATGTCCTAAATGTAAATTGGCATCAACGGTATCGTATCCTTCTTCTTGTAGCTTGTAAGCTTTTATTTTATCCATCAATCCGATTCCACGTCCTTCCTGATTAAGATAAACAATTGCCCCTTTTCCGGATTTTTCAATCATTTCCATCGATTTATGCAACTGTTCACCACATTCGCAACGAAGAGAACCGAATATATCGCCAGTAGCACAGGAAGAATGCATTCTCACCAATATTGGTTCATCTTCATTCCATTCGCCTTTGGTTAAAGCGACATGTTCCAATCCGTTTGATTTTTGCAGGAATGGAGTAAGTTGGAAATGTCCGTATTGAGTAGGCATATCTACGGTCACGCCTTTTTCTACAAGCGATTCGGTTTGGCATCTGTAGGAAATTAAATCTTTAATTGAAACTATTTTTATTCCGAATCTTTCTGAAACTTTCATCAAATCCGGGAGCCTGGCCATTGTTCCATCCTCATTGATAATTTCGATCAAAGCCCCCGCGGGATACAGGCCTGCCAACCGGGCAAAATCAATGGTGGCTTCTGTATGTCCGGCTCTTCTTAAAACACCTCTTGAGCGTGCTCTCAACGGACTAACATGTCCCGGTCGTGCTAAATCGGTTATTTGAGTTTCCGGATTAGCCAGAGCCTTGATTGTTTCCGCTCTGTCGTACATCGAAACTCCTGTCGTGCATCCTCCTCCAATTTTATCCACCGTAATGGTAAAAGGGGTTTCGTATATTGATGTGTTTTTAGGCGCTTGCATTTCGAGTTCTAATTCTTCGCAACGTTCTTCCGTAATCGGAGCGCAAAGTAAACCCCTTCCGTAAGTCATCATGAAATTCACTTTTTCAGGAGTTATTTTTTCCGCGGCAATAATAAAATCTCCCTCGTTTTCACGGTCTTCATCATCTACAACTATCAGGAATTTCCCTTCCCTGAAATCATCAATCGCTTCTTTTATAGTGTTTAATTTATACATGTTTTCAATTAGCAAATTAGTATAATTCTGAAATTATGAATTGGACATTATTATATTTACTAATTAACATTTTTGCTAATTAGTATTTTATTAATCTCGGTTGTTAATTCTTCATTAACTTTTAGAATAGTTTTAATATCTTCTTTGATGTTACTTTGCCTGGATATATACAAGAAATAAAAAATTAATCCAATAGGGAAAAACCATTTGCAGAAAGTTTGAATGTTTTTATCTTTCGGATAATAATGTTTTATATTAATGATAGGATAATCCATCAATTTTCCGATAATATAATTTTCATTGGAGTTTTTTAAATCTTCGATGATATATTCCATTAAATCAGATAATTCATTGATATTATCGTTTATATGAGTTTTCCAAAAAGAAAAGTAATTAATGAATAGTTTGTTTTGTTCAAGAAAATCCGTAGATAATTTATTTAATTTGTCGATATTTAATAAATTTTCTTTATAATCAGGTTGATTTATTATAAGCTCTTTCCGTTGGTAATTTCGTATTTCCTTTTTACCTATTAAACGTTTGAAAAATCCGGTCCATGTGTTTATATCAAACATAACAGAATCTCTGACAGCTTTGTAAGTGAAAAATATTCCTAAAGAAAAAAGGACTAACGAACTTAACCACATGCCTTGCCATACAGGTAAAACGCTTTGTTTTGCTAATTTTTCTCCGAAAATATTGATTGAATAATAAAACAGAAAAAGAAATACCGATATAACGGCGGGCATGCCCAAACCTCCTTTTCGAATGATAGCTCCTAAAGGCGCTCCGATAAATAAAAAGATAAAACAAGCAAAAGAAACCGTAAATTTTCGATGCCATTCAATTTTATGCCCATTAATGGCACTTTGCCGTTCTTTTTGTATTATCCTGTTGTATTCGTATTCGTTTCTGATATTTTGTGCCCGATTTTTAGCTTCATTTATAATTTGTAGCTGTTTATTTGGTTCTTTTTCTTCTAAATAGGTTTGAACATTAATTTTTTCTTTCGGTTTTTTATCTGTTTTTTGTGTAATTATATTTTCCGGACTTAGCGCATCCGTATATGAATATTTCCTTAAATTATTTGAAATAGAGCTGTTAACACTATCTTCGACGACCGAAACAGAATCAATATATATTCTCAGCGCATCTAAATTTTTAGATAAATCGCGGCTTTGCATAAATGATTCGTCTTCCATTTTGAAATTGGCGTCAAATTCTATTAGCATTTCTTTTAGCGTAAATTTTTCTCTTAAATAAGGAATTTTTTGATTCCGGTTTCTACTGTTGCTTTGTTTAAGATTTTCGAAAGATTCTCCATTGAAAATAGAAAAAACCAAATGTTTTTTGTCGACCGAAGCTGTAAGTTTGCCCGAATCGGCAACGATAACCTTGGCATTGTCGAATCCTTTTGAAAAATCATAGATCATGATATCATTCAGGTTTCCTGTCTTTTTGTTTTTGTGATCGACATAAACGTTATACCCTTGTATTTCTTTGTAAAAAGTTTTTTCGGGTATGTCGAGTTCGGGAGATTTTAGTTTAATGGAACGTACCAACGTCCAAAGTTTAACTTGAGTAGGAGGGAGTACGTTGTTTTGAAAAAAGAAAGCTCCGATGGATACTAATAAGATAAGAATAATAATAGGGCGCATGATTCTTAGCAAAGAGATACCAGACGCTTTCATAGCTAATAATTCGAATTTTTCGCCTAAATTTCCGAAAGCCATCAGGGATGCTAATAAAATAGCGAGAGGCAGGGCCATTGGTACCATGGCAAGCGCGGCATAAAAAAACATTTTACCCACAACAAACAATCCCAGTCCTTTACCCACCATGTCGTCTACATACTTCCATAGAAATTGCATGAGAATGATAAACAAACACACGCCGAAAGTAGCAAAAAACAAAGGCAAAAAAGTAGTTATAATAAAAACATATAGCCTTTTGATTCGCAACATATAGTATTGTTGAAATTCAGCGGGCAAAGATAACGTTTTTTTTAATTGAGAATTAAAAATGGAAAGTTGAAAATTCCTAATTTTTGATTTTTAATTCAGAACTTATATTCCAAGCATCTGAGTTAATTCTTTGATTTGTTTTTCCCAAAGTACTATGGTTTCCTCCTTTTCTTCAGGATCGGCAAAATCAGTAATGTCTAATACGATTGCGCCGGTCAATTCATCTTTGTGTAATTTGAATTCGAAATAAGATTCGGGATTCTCATCTTCAATCCACCTGAAACGAATGCAGGTATTGGGAACTACTGTTAATAATTGTGCTTCGATAGCAGTTTTATTCCAATTAAAAATATAGAGATTTTCTTTTTTGGAAACATCATCGGCAAACCATTCCGAAAGTCCGGAAGGAGTTGAAACATAATTCCATAGGTTGTTTCTTGATGCTTTATTAAAGACGTATTCAAGATTAAATTTTTCTTTTCTCATTTTTAGCATTAAAGAGTTTAAAAAATCGCCTCTAAGGTAGAAAATAATTTTTTAAGTTCATAAAAAAGGTTTAAAATGTAAATTATAAGATTTACCTTTGTTGACAATTTTTGAGAATAATATTAGTTGTTGATTTTTTAATTTTTTAAATAAATACGTTTTATGAAGAATATTCTTATTACCGGAGGAGCTGGTTTTATCGGATCTCACGTGGTGCGTTTATTTGTTAATAAATATCCCGATTATACAATTGTAAACTTGGATAAATTGACTTACGCCGGAAATTTGGCAAATTTGAAAGATATTGAAAATCAGCCGAATTATCATTTTGAAAAAGCTGATATCTGTGATTTTGACGCTATGATTAAAATATTCGAAAAATATGATATCGATGGCGTGATTCATCTGGCAGCTGAAAGCCATGTCGATCGTTCAATTAAAGATCCGTTTACTTTTGCTCAAACCAACGTGATGGGAACTTTATCGTTGTTGCAAGCCGCAAAACACTATTGGAATGGAAATTGGGATAATAAATTATTTTACCATATTTCGACCGACGAAGTTTATGGTTCGTTGAGCAATGAAGGATTTTTCGTAGAAACTACAAAATACGATCCACATTCTCCGTATTCGGCCTCGAAAGCGGCAAGCGACCACTTTGTCCGTGCTTTTCATGATACTTTCGGAATGCCTACGCTTGTAACAAATTGTTCTAATAATTACGGTCCATATCAATTTCCTGAAAAATTGATTCCTTTATTTATAAATAATATACGTAATAATAAACCTCTGCCGGTGTATGGTAAAGGTGAAAATGTGCGTGACTGGCTCTATGTCGTAGATCATGCTCGTGCTATCGATGTGATTTTCCATCAGGGAAAGATAAACGAAACATATAATATCGGAGGTTTCAACGAATGGAAAAATATCGATTTGATAAAAGTTATTATAAAAACGGTTGATAAGTTATTAGGGAGAGAACCCGGATGTTCTGAAAAACTAATTACTTATGTAACAGATAGAGCCGGACATGATTTACGTTACGCGATTGATTCCACTAAGTTGAAAAATGAATTGGGTTGGGAGCCAAGCCTTCAATTTGAAGAAGGGATCGAAAAAACGGTGAGTTGGTATTTAGATAATCAGGAATGGTTGGATAACGTTACCAGCGGAGAATATGAGAATTATTACAAAAAAATGTATGATTAAAATAGGAATCATCGGTGGAGCAGGCTACACGGCTGGAGAGTTATTACGATTATTGATTAATCATCCCGATGTAGAAATAGCATTTATCCATAGTACAAGTAATGCGGGAAACAAGATAACAGATATTCATGGTGGATTGATCGGAGAAACGGAACTGACGTTTTCTTCCGAACATCCCTTTGAGAAAGTTAACGCTCTATTTCTTTGTTCCGCGCATGGCGACAGCAAAAAATTCATGGAAGAGAATGATATTCCACAAAATGTCAAAATTATCGACCTTTCTACCGATTATCGAAAAGAAAGTACTGAACACGATTTTGTTTATGGCTTGCCCGAATTGAATAAAGAACGCATTCAAAAAGCGTCACGCATCGCAAATCCCGGATGTTTTGCAACGGCCATACAATTGGCAATCTTGCCTTTAGCTGCGAATAATCTGTTGAAAAATGAAATACATGTGAACGCCATTACCGGTTCAACCGGAGCGGGAGTAAAACCTTCATCGACAACGCATTTTAGCTGGAGAGATAACAATATTTCCATTTATAAACCTTTCGAGCATCAGCATTTAGGAGAAATCAACCAATCGTTGAAACAGTTGCAGAAAAGCTTTAATCAACCGGTCAATTTTATTCCGGTTCGTGGAAATTTTTCCCGCGGTATATATGCTACCGCATACACTGATTGTGACTTGTCTTTAGAAGAAGTAAAAGCATTATACGCAGATTTTTACAAAGATGCTGCATTTACTTTTATTACAGACAAAAATCCGGATTTGAAGCAAGTGATAAACACCAACAAGTGTGTGATTTATCTCGAAAAGCACGGAAATAAAATCTTGATTGTTTCCATGATTGATAACCTACTTAAAGGTGCTTCAGGACAGGCGGTACACAACTTCAATTTGATGTTTGGTTTGGAAGAAAAAACGGGATTGAAACTAAAGCCGAGTGCTTTTTAATTAATAATAAACACGGAGTAAAAGGAGTTTTATTCACGGAGTTATATATTTTATTAACTAAAACTTATTAATACCTTAATGTTATGTTACAAGATGAAATTTTGACAGAAAAAATATTGGGTTGTGCATATACTGTTCATTCAATATTAGGTCCCGGTTTATTGGAAAAGACTTACGAAGAATGTTTGTTTTATGAATTAAAACAAAAGGGCTTTATGGTAGAAAAACAAAGGGAAATGACTTTGAAATATAAAGATATTTGGATTAATGTTGGATATAGATTAGATTTATTGGTTGAAGGTCGGATAATTTTAGAATTAAAAACAGTAGATGATTTGGCACCCATACATACAGCCCAATTACTGACTTACTTAAGACTTTCAGAATGCCCAATAGGTTATTTGATAAACTTTAATGTTAAATCATTGAAACACGGCATCAAAAGATATATTATTTAATGACTCGGTGTAACTCGGTGAATAAGACTCCTTTTACTCCGTGTTATAATAAAAAATAGGACAAATGAAACCATTCGATGTATATCCTCTTTGGAATATTGAGCCGGTCAAAGCTCAGGGGTGCAAAATATATGACAAAGAAGGAAATGAATATTTAGATTTTTATGGCGGACATGCCGTAATTTCTATTGGACATACTCACCCTCATTATGTGAAAATGTTGACGGAACAGTTGAATAAAATTGCGTTTTATTCCAATTCAGTACTTAATTCACTTCAAGACGAATATGCTGAAAAACTTGGAAAAATGTCGGGGTATGAAGATTATTCCGTCTTTTTGGTAAATTCGGGAGCAGAGGCAAATGAAAACGCGTTGAAATTAGCATCGTTTCACAACAAAAGAAAAAAGGTTGTAGCCTTTAAACAAGCGTTTCACGGACGGACTTCAGCTGCAGTTAGTGTAACTGATATTCCCAAATATTTGGCTCCTGTGAATGAAAACATTGAAGTCGTTTTTCTCCCGTTCAATGATATTGACTCTGTCAGAAACACTTTGAATAATAAAGATATTTCTTCTGTTATCATTGAAGGAATACAAGGGATAGGCGGAATTCAAGTTCCGGATATTTCGTTTATGCAGGAATTGAGCAAGGTTTGTAAAGAAACCGGAACTGTTTTGATTTTAGACGAAATCCAATCCGGCTATGGCCGAACAGGAAAATTCTTTGCTCATCAATATGCAGGAATCAGACCAGATATCATCACAATAGCTAAAGGAATGGGTAACGGTTTTCCCGTTTCGGGAGTAATTATTTCTCCCGAATTTGAAGCCATTCACGGACAATTAGGCACTACTTTCGGAGGAAATCATTTGGCTTGCGCCGCTGCTATTGCCGTTTTAGATGTGATGAAAGAAGAAAAACTGATTGAAAACGCGGCAAAAGTTGGAAATTTCCTGATGACCGAATTAAAGCAATTTCCTCAAATAAAAGAAGTCCGCGGACATGGTTTGATGATTGGTTTGGAATTCGATAAACCAATCAAATCGATGAGAGATAAATTGCTTTTTGAAGAAAAAGTGTTTACCGGAGCAACCGGAACGAATGTCTTCCGTTTGTTGCCACCGCTTTGTTTATCAATAGAAGAAGCGAAAGAATTTTTAGTGAGATTTGAGAAGGTAATATAAATATATGCTTTGTTATTCTTAAATTTGCAATCTATTTGAAAAATAGCTACAAAGGCTTACTTCTCCTATCCACAAAGAGCACTTTCGAGTCGTTGGGGGGAGTTTTTGTACCTTAGTGGCATAATAATCATTTACGTATGAAAATAGCAATTATTGGTTGTGGAAATATGGGCAATGCCATTGTTCGAGGTTTAGTGCGGGGAACTGTTTTTAAACCAAGCGATATAACGGCAATAGATGTGCGTAAAGAGCCATTAGATGCTCTTAAAGCATTCGCTCCTGAAATTAATACTGTGTTAGAAGATTATGAAAGTCTTCCCGAAGCAGATATAATAATTTTAGCGGTAAAACCGTGGTTGGTAAAAGACACTATTTGGGATATTAAATTCAAAATAGATTATGGTCGGCAGATTTTAGTTTCCATTGCAGCCGGAGTAACTATTGGTGAAATGAACGAATCCCTGAAGAAAGTAAGTGAACCATTCGAATTTCCCGCACTTTTCAGGGTAATTCCCAATACTGCCATTTCCATTGGAGAAAGTATGACGCTAATATCGTCGAACAACGCATCTCCGGAGCAAGAAAAATTTTTATTGAAAATTTTCAATGAAATGGGAAAAGCGATTCTTATTGACGAAGAAAAATTAGCAAACGGATTGGCGCTGACTTCGTGCGGAATCGCTCATTTTTTCAGGCATGTACGCGCTGCTGTTCAAGCCGCTGTAGAAATGGGTTTTTATCCGAATGATGCTCAGGACATGATTGTACATACTATGAAAGGAGCCGCGGAGTTGCTGCTTCATACAGGTGCGAATCCTGAAGAAGAAATTGATAAAGTGACGACTCCAGGTGGAATCACCATCAAAGGTTTGAATGAAATGGAAACTAACGGTTTTTCAAATGCGATTATAAAAGGATTAAAAGCAAGTAAATAAGATTAGTAAACAAGTAGACGAGTTGACAAGTAAAACCGAATTTGTTGACTTGTCAACTTGTTAACTTGTTAACTAAATAAATATGACAGAGCAGATTAAACAAATAGCGGAAAGATTGAAAGGATTGCGTGATTCGCTTGACCTTTCTTTGGAAGAAATGGCAAATAAATGCGATAAATTATCGGATGATATTGAGTTGTATGAATCGGGAGATGTTGATATACCGATGAGTTATCTTTTTGATGTAGCTCAACGTTTTGGAATAGAAACTTCGACTTTAATTTCGGGAGATGAGCCAAAAATGAAAGCCTATTATTTAACCCGGAGAGGAAAAGGTGTTTCTATTGAAAGAACAAAAGCCTATAAGTATCAGGCGTTGGCAAGTGGATTCAAAAATCCGAAATCCGAACCATTCGAAGTGACAGTAGAACCTAATACTAATCAGATATATCTGAACAGTCATAATGGACAGGAATTCAATTATGTATTGGAAGGTCGCTTACAATTCCGTATCAATAATAAGGATTTAATTCTGGAAGTAGGGGATAGTATCTATTTTGATTCATCTAATCCTCACGGAATGAAAGCATTGGATGGGAAATCTGTTAAGTTTTTGGCAATAATTATGTAGTATTTTGGAATGAAATGAAATTAAAGGGAGTTAAAAGAATATTAATAGTTTTCTCTAACCCCTTCTAACTTCCTCTAACTCCCTCTAACTTCTAAAATAATGATTGAAAAGTATCTCAAGCAAACAATTTTCACAAGTCAGGAAGATTTTAAAGCGAATTATGAAATAAATGTTCCCGAAAAATTCAATTTCGGATACGATATTATTGATGAATGGGCACGTATAGCTCCTGAAAAAAGGGCTTTATGTTGGACTAACGACAAAAGTGAGCATATTGACTTTTCTTTTGCCGAATTAAAAAAACAAACAGATAAAACCGCGTCTTATTTCCAATCACTTGGAATTGGAAAAGGCGACATGGTGATGTTGATTTTGAAACGCCGTTATGAATATTGGTTTGCTGTAGTCGCTTTACATAAAATCGGAGCCATTGCTATTCCTGCGACTCATTTGCTGACAAAAAAAGATATTATTTACAGAAGTAACGCTGCCGATATAAAAGCGATAGTTGCTGTTGGAGATGAATTGGTTACCATGCACGTAGATGAAGCCATGCCTGAATGTCCGACTATCAAAAACCTGATATCTGTCGGGCCGTTTATTCCCGAAGGATGGGAAGATTTTCATAAAGGAATTGAAAATGCTCCTGCATTTGAACGTCCGCAACAAGCAAATACAAACGACGATATCATGTTGTTGTATTTCACTTCCGGAACAACAGGAAATCCTAAAATGGTAATCCATAATTTTGCATATCCTCTCGGACATATTGTTACCGCGAAATATTGGCATAATCTCAATGAAGACAGTTTGCATCTAACATTGGCTGATACAGGTTGGGCTAAAGCTGCCTGGGGGAAAGTTTACGGACAATGGATTGCCGGCGCGTGCGTGTTTGTTTACGACCACGACAAATTTACTCCGGCCGACTTATTGGCGATTATACAAAAATATAAAGTAACTTCGTTTTGCGCGCCTCCTACCGTATTCCGTTTTATGATAAGGGAAGATATCAGCAAATATGATTTGTCTTCACTGAAATATTGTACTATTGCCGGAGAACCTTTGAATCCTTCGGTTTATGAAGCATTTTACAAAGCAACCGGAATTAAGTTAATGGAAGGTTTCGGACAAACAGAAACGACCGTTTCTATCGCTACATTCCCTTGGATGGAGCCAAAACCGGGTTCTATGGGAATGCCAAGTCCGGGTTACAACATGGATTTGATTACTGCCGACGGACGTAGCGCCGAAGATGGAGAACAAGGTGAAATCATTATCCGTACCGATCGTAAAAAACCTGTTGGACTTTTTATGGGTTATTATCGTGATGCTGAAAAAACAGAAAGTGTTTATTACGACAATGTTTATCATACCGGAGATATTGCCTGGCGCGATGAAGATGGATATTTTTGGTTTGTCGGACGCAATGATGATGTTATCAAAAGTTCGGGCTACCGCATTGGTCCATTTGAGGTCGAAAGTGCTTTGATGACACATCCGGCTGTCGTAGAATGTGCAATTACCGGGGTTCCTGATGAAGTGCGTGGTCAGGTAGTGAAAGCGACAATTATTTTAGCTCCGGATTATAAATCAAGGGCAGGTGAAGAACTTGTGAAAGAAATTCAGGAGCATGTAAAGAATGTAACAGCGCCCTACAAATATCCTCGTATCATTGAATTTGTAGATGAATTGCCTAAAACAATCAGCGGAAAAATCCGTCGGGTACAGATTCGTAATGAAGCAAAAAAATGAAGTAGTCTTGACTTTTACAAACTTAGATAGTCGCTTCTTAAAAAGCCTTTCTACAGATTATGTTTTTAAAAAATACTCGAAATATAATGATACAAAAACTCTTCTTTGAGTTTTTGTATCATTTTCTTCAGATTTCAGGCTGTTGCAGCTAAAAAGGCGTTGATTTGTATCCCCTTTTCTCCCCAAAAGTAATCTCGCTCATTGCACACTCCAAAGCATTCCAACAAAATATTCGGTTGGTGATATGGATGCCACCCGAAGGGAACCCCAAACTGTATTTCTCCACCGACACGGAAATGAGCGACAAGGATGTCATCGAATATTACAGGACAAGGTTCCAAATAGAATTTTGTTTCAGGGATAGCAAACAGTTTACAGGATTAAATCATTCCCAAGCGAGGGATGCCAGGCGATTGAATTTTGCTTTCAACGCATCGCTTACTGCAGTAAGTGCAGCTAAGATCATGATGAATGAAAATGAGATCCCATTCTCAATGGAGGCGCTTAAAAGCCTGATGTACAACGTATATATACTGAAACGGTTTTTTGAGCTGTCTGGCTTTAAGACGAATAGGAAGAAAATGCCAAGCTGGTAAAAGAGTTTTTATATATAGCAACCTGTAGGGTAGCTTGAATATACTAAAATAAATATAAGTTATAACGGACTATTGTATTTAGAACTCTTATTCAATCCATCGTTAAAATCATATTTTTTTCTTCGGCCATTCGCCGCATATTCAAAATAGCATAACGCATACGGCCTAATGCCGTATTGATACTGACGCCTGTGATATCAGCGATTTCTTTAAAACTTAAATCCTGATAGTAACGAAGAATCAATACTTCTTTTTGATTGTCTGGAAGATAATTGATTAATTTTTTTACATCCGCTAAAATTTGATTCTTAACAATTTCATCTTCTACAGTTCCGTCTGAAAACTTCGAATTATTGAATAAATCAACTTCATATTCATCATTAGAAATAACTTGTTCATTTTTTTCCTGACGGAAATAATCGATGATTAAGTTATGAGCAATCCGACTGATCCAAGCCCTGAATTTTCCATTTTCGGTATAACGGCCTTGCTTGATAGTGATAATTGCTTTTACGAAAGTTTCCTGAAAAATATCTTCTGCTAATTCGGTATTCCGGACAATAAAATAAATGTAGGAATAAACATTGTTTTTGTGGCGGTTCAATAAAATATCAAAGGCAGCATTGTTGCCTTGAGCATAAAGGGTGACCAAATCTTCATCGGTCATAGATTTTAATGCAATCATTACTTTTCTTAAATATTAGGTTTAAAAGTAATTGTGTGCGATAGGCTATTTAATTTTAACGGTTTATGTTGGCAAAGATAAAAAAGAATATTTTAAAATTGCAAATAAATTTGTAAAAAATGAAGAAATTATTGTCTTATGGTCTACAGTCTACAGTCAATGGTTTGTAAAATATAAATTGTAGACCAAGGACTGTAGACTGAAGACCGAAGATTTGTTTACACTTGCTTATAATATCCCAAATCATCAATGCTGAATCCATTGATAAAATCTTGGATTTTCTTCACTTCAGCTTCTCCGTAATTGACATATACTTCGGCTGAACGACGGAATTCCGGATTTTTATTGGTATCTAACAGTAATAAATATCCTAAAATGGTGTATCCGGCAGCTTCTACCAAACGACGAGCATGAAAATCAAGATATTCATTATCCTTTGTATCAACAACTTTTGCTACAATCGATTCATAAATCTCAGCCATCGCATTCAATTGTTTTCTCATTGGTTCTAATTCGGGAGCGATATGTTCAGCTCCATATTCACGCATTTGAGAAAGATAAGTTCCTGTCGTTACGTGGCGGATGGCTGCTACTACTTGCAATTGAGTTGTTCCTTCGTAAATGTTAGTAATACGAGCGTCGCGATAAAGGCGTTCACAAGTATAATCTTTCATAAATCCGGAACCGCCGTGTACTTGAATCGCATCGTAAGTAGTTTGGTTAGCATATTCCGTACACATCGCTTTTCCAAGTGGCGTGTAAGCATCAGCTAACTTTCTGTATTTTTTCAACTCTTCTTTTTCTTCTTTTTCAAGTTTACGTTCTCTTTCGATATCTTCCAAAGCTTTGTAAACATCTACAAATCGAGCTGTTTCATATAAAATTGTTCTGGAAGCGTCCGCTTTTGCTTTGATATTAGCAATCATTTCATAAACAGCAGGAAACTCAATGATAGCTTTTCCGAATTGCTTACGGTCTTTAGCATAAGCCAAAGCTTCACGATAAGCAGCCTCTGAAAGTCCTGTTGCCTGAGCCATAATTCCCAAACGAGCGCCATTCATCAAAGACATAACATATTTGATAAGTCCTAATTTGCGGTCACCGCAAAGTTCAGCTTTCGCGTTTTTGTATGTCAATTCGCAGGTTGGAGAACCTTTGATACCCATTTTGTTCTCGATACGGCGCACATTAACTCCTCCTTGACGTTTGTCGTAGATAAACATCGAAAGTCCGCGTCCATCTTTGGTTCCTTCTTCCGAACGAGCCAAAACCAAGTGAATATCAGCGTCTCCATTGGTAATGAAACGCTTAACACCGTTCAAATACCAACATTTATCTTGTTCGCTGTAAGTAGCGCGAAGCATAACAGCTTGCAAATCGGAACCTGCATCTGGTTCAGTCAAGTCCATGGACATAGTTTCTCCCGCGCAAACACGAGGAATGAAACGGCTGTGTTGGTCTTCGTTTCCTGCTTCATAAAGTGTTTCAGCACAATCTTGCAATGCCCAAAGATTACAAAATCCGGCATCAGCTCTTGATGACATTTCCGAAGCCATAATGAAAGCCGTCATTGGAAAATTCAGTCCATTGTAACGACGTGGCATCGACATTCCCATTAATCCTGCTTGGATGGTTGCATCCAAGTTTTGTTGAGTTCCGGCAGCATATACTACTCGATTATTAATCACTTGAGGTCCTTCATGATCAACTCCTTCCGCATTTGGAGCAATGATGTCACCACAGATTTCTCCAGTAACTTCCATCACTCTGTCGTAGCTATCCATTGCGTCTTCGAAATCAACCGGAGCATAGTCGTATTTGTCTTTGTCAGCGTAATTTCGTTCCTTTAATTCAACGATCCTTTTCATTAAAGGATGGTTTAGATGATGTTTTAAAGACGGATTGTCTAAATAAAAATTAGCCATTTTATTTTAATGTTTTTGTTTTTAATTTAAGCCCTACAGTTTTGTAGAAATTCTCTTAACTTGTTTACGGTTTCAACGTCTAAATCTCTTTTCGGAATAATATATGCCATTCCTTTTTTTGAATACATGAAAAAATAGGATTTATTTTCATCGAAAGAATCCATATCATTCCATGCTAATGACTGTGAAGATGCTGTAGATTGAATATAAATTCCAGTATTGTTAAATTCTACTGCCATTTCACCAAAGACTTCCGGATGTTTTTTTTTCAATTTGTTTCCCGCATCCTGAAGTTGTTTGCCAGAGCGAACTTTGACATACAACAGATACAGCAAAATTATTAGAATAATCCCGGAAATAAAACTCATCAAGTTAAGTCCTTCATAATGAATGTAGAAAACATTGAGAACAAGCATGAAAACAGAACAAAAAATAATCAGAGGTGTTGCCAAGTTGTTTAGCGGAGCTTTTTTTCCTCGGAAAAATTGTTGGAAAGAAACCCAATCTTGAACATCTAAATTATATCTTATTTTCATTTTTCTCTTTTTACATCCAAATTATAATAGGATAAGAAGCTTTTATTTACTATTCTTCTTATAGTATTTTATCATTTTTGGAATGACAGTCTCAACATCTCCTGTGATTACATAATCAGCAACTGTATTGATAGGAGCATAAGGATCGTTGTTGATAGAGATAATCATGGCTGATTCTTGCATCCCTGCGATATGCTGAATTTGTCCGGAAATACCGCAAGCAATATACAATTTAGGACGAACGGTTACTCCTGTTTGTCCGATTTGGCGTTCGTGTTCCGCGTAACCGGCATCAACAGCGGCGCGGGAAGCTCCAACTTCAGCACCAATAGTATTCGCCAAATTATATAACAATTGGAAATTTTCTTTTGAGCCCATTCCGTATCCTCCGGCAACAATAATTGGAGAACCTTTGATGTTGACTTTAGATTGTTCGATATGACGTTCGATAACTTTTACGACAAAATCAATGTCAGAAATGTATTTATTGACATCATGTTTGACAGTTTCTCCCTTGTAACCGGCATCAACAATTTCTTTTTTCATCACGCCTTCACGAACGGTTGCCATTTGAGGACGACAATCGGGATTAACGATTGTTGCTACAATATTACCTCCGAAAGCCGGACGAATCTGATACAATAAATCTTTATATGATTTTCCTTTTTCTTCGTGGTCGCCAATTTCCAAAGAAGTACAGTCGGCAGTTAATCCGCTATGAAGAGCAGAAGAAACACGAGGTCCCAAATCACGTCCGATACTTGTTGCTCCCATCAATGCGATTTGAGGTTTTTCTTCTTCGAAAAGTTTTACCAAAATCGATGTGTGAGGAAGTGATGTATAAGGATATAATTTAGCATCGTCGAACAAATGAAGAACATCTGTTCCATAAGGGAAAACCTGTTCTCCGATTTTATCTAATTTAGAACCAATAGCAACTGCTTCTAATTTGCAGTTCAAACGATTGGCTAATGTGCGGCCTTTGGTAAGCAATTCTAAACTTACATCTTCAACTTTGCCGTCTTCTATTTCGAGATATACAAATAAATTATTCATAAACTTTATTTAATGGAGAATTGAAAATTCGGAATTGTTTTATTCTTCATTCTCAATTCTCAATTTATCCAATCGTGTGATTATTAATTAATTCAACCATCAATTCTTCGATATCGACATCAGAAGAATCGAAAGTTTTACTCTCTTTCGCTTGGAAAACCACGTTTTCGATTTTCTTTACTTTTGTAGGAGAACCGGAAAGTCCGCAGTGAACAGTTTCAGCGTTCACATCAGCCACACTCCATTCAGCCAAATTAAGATAAGGACGAATGTTGTAAAGATTTTCGTAATCAACCGCTTCCGATTGTTTTTCGGTAATTGTACGAGCGTGTTTGTATTTTTGCAATAATTTCGCGTTACGAGGACGACATTCAGGAGCAGAACTATTAACAGTAACCGCTATCGGCAATTTGCCTTCTACAACTTCGATACCTCTTTCTAAGCGACGTTTTACACGAATGATATTTTTTTCAACAGACTGAATTTCTTCCGCGTAAGTGATTTGGGAAATTCCTAATTTTTCAGCAACCTGAGGACCTACTTGCGCAGTATCTCCATCGATAGCCTGACGTCCGGAAATAATTACATCGAATTTTCCAATTTTCCGTATTGCCATTGAAAGAGCATAACTTGTAGCCAATGTGTCGGCTCCGGCAAAAGCACGGTCGGTCAATAAATAACCATTGTCAGCGCCTCTGAATAAACCTTCGCGAATAACTTCAGCCGCACGTCCGGGACCCATGGTAAGAAGAGTTACAGTTGAACCCGGATATTTGTCTTTTAAGCGTAACGCTTGTTCTAGAGCATTCAAGTCTTCCGGATTAAAAATGGCAGGTAAAGCAGCCCTATTTACGGTTCCATCGGCTTTCATAGCATCTTTGCCGACATTGCGTGTATCAGGCACTTGCTTTGCCAATACAATAATTTTTAAACTCATTTTGATATGATATTAGTTAGTTCACACCTATTATTTTTTCAGGTTACAAAAGTAATAGATTCCGATAAGGTTACAAAATTTTTTTATCTTGTCTTTGATTCGTATTTTTAATTTGGATATAGTGTAACTTTGAAAAAGATGCTATCTTTACATGTTTTCCTGTTCAAAAGTATACAATGGAACTGTTTTTATTATATTTCGATGGAGTTTTTAATCTTGCCGTACTGGTGCTTGGCGTGGTGTTGATTGCTCGCGCCCAAGATAATCGTCTCCGTTTGTGGTGGGGGATTACGATGGTAATGTTGGGCGTCGTGCTGGTTTACGGAAGTATAGATTGGATTTATGTTTATCAGTCTGAAAAACAGGTTTACAGTGATGATCATTATGGGTTATTACGCCTTGTCCCGATGATCAAAGGTTTTACTGTGGCCGTTTCTATTTCTCTTTTTTCGGTTAGTTCGCTATCTCCTTTTTATCTCACGAAAGCTAAATTCGTGGTGTTTTATATTCCGGTGTTATTAGTAGCCCAAATAGGATTTTGCTACTATTTTTTCAACGGATATTTTACTGAAATTCATAGTTTTAAAGAAATTGTAAGTAATATTCATCAGCTTGATGTACAAGTACGGCTTTTTATTTTGAGTATTGTCGTTATTGTATTGCCTGCTTACTCCCTTTTTCCCATTCTGGGAGATTGGAGTTCGGCATGGCGCAGGGCTACACCTCTTTTATATATATTCGTTGGCAGCATGTGTTTTATGTTATTTTATTATTTAGCCTATACGCTGATCGAAAACCGGTTCATATTCTATACATCAAGTATGGCCAATACCATTCCCTGTATTATTTTTTCGGTTTATTTTTTATTGAGTGAAAATCCATTTTCCTATCGAATAGCAGAAAATGATATACGGGAAATACAAAGAGAAAACAATCCTGTTGATGAACTCTACAACAGAATGCAGGAATATTTTGAACATCATCATCCATTTGTCAATCCGGATTATGCCCTTTGTAATTTAGCGAATGAAATGCATGTTCCTCAAATATTGGTTGTCAAAGCGATAAAAAGCGGAGGTTTTACAGGTTTCCGTGAATACATCAATTTTTTGAAAATTCAACGTTTCAAAGCATTAGCTAAGGTTTCTCCCAAACTTACGGTTAAAGAATTAATGTATAAGAGTGGATTTTCTTCCCGGTCGGCATTCTACCGTATTTTCTCGGAATATGAAAATACCACGCCTACCGAATTTATGTCTACATTCAATGCCGAATAAATTTCGCACTTTAATTTATTTTTTATACTGTCAATTCTTCTTCAATCTTTGTCTTCTACGAAAAGAACGGAAAATGCGGCTATAAGCAGACATATTCCAGCCATTATAAGAGCATAAATAGCTTGGGAATCGTATATTCTTTTAACAATTGGGCCGCCGAATATACCATTTATAATTTGGGGAATCGTAATGAAAAAATTGAAAATACCCATATATATACCCATTTTTTTAGCAGGAATAGAACCCGCGAGAATAGCGTATGGCATTGCTAAAATACTTCCCCATGCGATTCCGACTCCAATCATCGGAATCAAAAGCATTTGAGGGTCGGAAATAAAATATATTGAAACAAGTGACAATCCTCCTGCTACCAAAGAAAAAGCATGAGTACGTTTTCTTCCGATTTTTTTAGCGATAAAAGGTAAGAAGAATGCGTAAACGGCTGAAATAGCATTGTAAATCCCGAAAATAAAACCGACCCAGTTGCCCGCGTTTTGATATGTTTCGGAAGATGTATCGTGGATATCAGTTCCATAAATGTGAACCGCGATCGCCGGAGTTGTAAATACCCACATTGAAAAAAGCGCGAACCAAGAAAAAAACTGAACTATTCCCAATTGTTTCATCGTTTTAGGCATCGATTTGAAATCATGAAATATAGCTAAAATGAAATTTTTTTCATTCCCTTCATTCTCTTCCGGCGGATATTCCTTGGTTGTAAAAACAGTCCATAAAACAGTAGCCAATAAGATAATAGCTCCAATATAAAAAGAAAAAATAACATTATCAGGAACATGACCTTCGGGTGCGGTTTTAGAAATCCCTATCCATTCGGCTAATATATAAGGAAACCAGGAACCTATTAACGCGCCGAATCCTATCAATGCCGTTTGTACGGAAAATCCCAAAGTCCGTTGATCAGACGGAAGTAAATCCGCTACCAACGCCCGGAATGGTTCCATAGCCACATTGATAGACGCGTCCATAATCATTAACATTCCGGCTCCGATAAACATAGCCGGAGCGAATGCTGTGAACATGGCGGAGTTGGGCATTAATACCAAAGCGATTGAAGTCAATAAAGCGCCAACCAAAAAATAAGGGCGCCTTCTTCCTAATCGAGTCCATGTTTTGTCGCTATAATGTCCGATAATAGGTTGTACGATCATTCCTGTGAGGGGAGCAGCTATCCAAAACCACGACAGATGTTCTACATCAGCGCCAAAAGTTTGAAGAATACGGCTTGCGTTAGCATTTTGGAGGGCAAATCCAAATTGAATACCTAAGAATCCGAAACTTATATTCCAAATTTGCCCAAAAGACAAGTGTTTTCTCTTCATAAAATGTTGTTATGATATAAAGTTACAAATATATAACTTTAAACCAATCATAATTGTTTTACAAAATAAAAAACATAATATAAAAATTTTGAAGAGCCGGAATAAACACATTACCTTTGTTCCCGATAAGTAAATTTAAAAATAAAAATGAAAGAAAATTTAATAAATGATCTGATTCATTTGGCTTTTCGTGAAGATATAGGCGATGGAGACCATACAACCTTGTGTAGTATTCCCGAATCAGCGCAAGGAAAAGCCCAACTTATAATTAAAGAAAAAGGTGTTTTGGCCGGAGTTGAGATAGCTGAAAAAATATTCAGGACATTCGATGAAAATCTGAAATTGGAAATTTTCATTGAAGATGGTTCGGAAGTAAATGTCGGAGATATCGCGTTTGTTGTAGAAGGAAAAGTACAATCTCTTTTACAAACAGAACGTTTAGTTTTAAATGTGATGCAACGAATGAGCGGAATTGCCACTACAACGCGAAAATATGCCAAACAATTGGAAGGAACAAAAACACGGGTATTAGATACACGCAAAACAACACCGGGAATGCGTATGCTAGAAAAAGAAGCAGTCAGGATAGGAGGGGGAGTTAATCATAGAATCGGACTTTTTGACATGATTTTATTGAAAGACAACCATGTCGATTTTGCAGGAGGAATAGAAAACGCGATAAAAGGCGCCCAAAAATATTGTAAGGAAAAAAATAAAAATCTTAAAATAGAAATAGAAGTCCGTAACTTCGAAGAACTGCGAAAAGTGTTGGAAATAGGAGGAATAGACCGTATCATGTTAGATAATTTTTCTCTTGAAAACACAAAAAAAGCAGTAGAAGTTATAGGAGGAAAATACGAAACCGAATCTTCCGGTGGTATAACATTTGATACACTTCATGATTACGCCTTGTGCGGAGTTGATTATATTTCGGTTGGAGCGCTCACTCATTCTGTAAAAAGTTTAGATATGAGTTTGAAAGCTTGTTGAAATATATTTGCGTATTAAAAGATTAAAATTAACTTTGCAACCCATAAAAATTACGCAGGTATGATAAATTTATATTTTCTCAAGCCTATGTAATTCAAAATAAATCAAGAATATAAATAAACATAAATAATTCGAGAATGAATATTACATTAAAGAACATCGATCCTGTAAACGCCATTATAAAAATGGATGTAGTTAAGGATGATTATGTAGGAGAAGTAGAAAAATCATTGAAAAATTTACGTAAGGATGCGACTATTCCCGGATTTCGTAAAGGAATGGTTCCGATGGGTTTTGTAAAAAAAATGTATGAAAAATCAGTCGTTGCGGAACAAGTGAATAAAGTAGTTTCTAATAACTTATTTACTTATATTCGTGAAAATAACCTGAATATTCTCGGAGAACCGCTTCCTAACGAAACTGAACAAAAAACAATAAATTTCGATACTGATCAAGATTTTGAATTTTGTTTCGATATAGCTTTAGCTCCTCAAATGGAAATTGGTTTGACAAAAAAAGATGAACTACCATATTATTCTATCGAAATTACAGAAGAAATGGTTAGCAAACAAATCGAAAATTTCCGGGCCAATTATGGAACTTACGAACAAGTCGAAGAAATTGAAGGAAAAGATATGGCTAAAGGTTTGTTGACCGAAATCAATGAAGATGGACAAATTAAAGAAAGTGGAATTCAAATCGAAGAATGCGTTTTGATGTCTTCTTTCATGAAAGATGAAGAAGAAAAAGCTAAATTTTCCGGAGCGAAAAAGAATTCCGTGATTACATTTTGTCCATATAAAGCTTATGAGGGAGCTGCCTCCGAATTAGCATCTTTGTTGAAAATTTCAAAAGACAATGTCGCGGAATATGAAAACGCTAAATTTACTTACGAAATCAATGAAATAACTCGTTATAAAGAATCGGAAATTAATCAAGTATTATTTGATAAAGTTTATGGCGAAGGAGTCGTTAATTCGGAAGAAGAATTCAAAGCGAAAATAAAAGAAATGCTTGCTTCCCAGGCAACTCCCGATAGCGACTATAAATTTTTGTTGGATGTGCGTAAAATGTTGATAGAAAAAGCAGCAAATGTTGTTTTTCCTGACGCTTTCCTTAAACGTTGGTTGTTGGCATCTGACGAAAAACGTACGCCTGAAGCATTAGAAGAAGATTATCCTAAAATTATCGAAGACCTGAAATTCCATTTGATAAAAGAACAAATAGTAAAGGAAAAAGGTTTTAAAGTAGAAGAACAAGATATTATAGAAACAGCTAAAAAAGTTGTGAGAGCACAATTTGCTCAATATGGAATGGCCAATGCTCCTGAAGACTTATTGGAAAATTACGCGAAAGATATGCTTAAAAAAGAAGATACCGTGCGTAATCTTATCGACAAAGTAATCGAAGGAAAACTAATAGAATGGTTGAAAGAAACAATTACTTTGCAACCTAAAGAATTGACAATCGAAGAATTTCATAAATTATTTGAATAATGAATGATTTCAAAAAATATGCTACCAAGCATTTAGGATTTAACAGCATAGCGTTAGATCAATATATTTACTCCCAAAATAATATTACGGCGCAAGGATATTTAAATCCTTATATACTCGAAGAACGCCAATTAAATGTAACACAATTGGATGTCTTTTCACGTTTGATGATGGACCGGATTATCTTTTTGGGAACCCAAATTGATGATTATACTGCAAATACGATTCAAGCTCAATTGCTGTATCTCGATTCTTCCGATCCCGGAAAAGATATTGCGATATATATCAATTCGCCCGGAGGTTCGGTTTATGCAGGATATGGTATTTATGATACAATGCAATTTATTTCAAGTAAAGTTTCAACAATCTGTACAGGAATGGCCGCCTCGATGGCCGCTGTATTGTTAGTTGCCGGAGAAAAAGGGAAACGTCATGCGCTGAAACATTCACGCGTGATGATTCACCAACCTCTTGGAGGCGCGCAAGGACAAGCGTCGGATATTGAAATCACAGCGCGTGAAATCATAAAAATTAAAAAAGAAATTTATACAATCATTTCCGACCATTCCGGACAACCTTATGAAAAAGTATTGCAAGACGGAGACCGTGATTTTTGGATGAACGCCGAAGAAGCGAAAGAATACGGAATGATAGATAGTATTTTCACTAAAAAATAAAAGGACGGGTGGTGAGTAAAAATATTATTTTTACTCACCACTCGCCACTCACCGAATATGGCTAAATCAACAAATGAATATTGCAGTTTTTGCGGTAAACCGAAGAAAGAAACAACGCTTCTTATTACCGGTTTACATGCCAATATCTGTGAAAGTTGTGTAGAACAAGCATATCTGATATTTGAAGAGTCTTTTCCGAAAAATGCGAAAGGAACGGCTTTTAATGTAAATAAAAAGGAATTGCCCCGTCCGGTTGAAATCAAAGATTTTCTTGATCAATATGTAATCGGGCAAGACGATGCGAAACGTTATTTATCTGTTGCAGTTTATAATCACTATAAAAGGATAATGCAAAAGATAACCAATGATGATGTTGAAATCGAAAAATCAAATATCGTCATGGTTGGCTCTACCGGAACAGGAAAAACATTATTGGCGAAAACAATAGCTCGTTTATTGAAAGTACCTTTCACTATTGTCGACGCGACTGTTTTAACAGAAGCCGGATATGTAGGAGAAGATATCGAAAGTATTCTTACGCGTTTATTGCAAGTTGCCGATTATAATGTGGATGCGGCCCAAAGAGGTATTGTGTTTATTGATGAAATTGACAAAATAGCGCGTAAAAGCGATAATCCGTCAATTACCAGGGATGTGAGTGGAGAAGGAGTACAGCAAGGTTTATTAAAACTGTTGGAAGGTTCCATCGTGAATGTTCCTCCGCAAGGCGGACGCAAACACCCCGACCAAAAAATGATAGCGGTTGATACGAAAAATATTCTTTTTATTTGTGGCGGAGCGTTTGACGGCATAGAAAAAAAAATCGCTCAACGGTTAAATACACGGGTTGTCGGGTATGCAGCCGCGCAAAATGTTGCAAATATTGATAAAGAAAATATATTGCAATATATTACTCCGCAAGACTTAAAATCATTCGGCCTCATTCCGGAAATAATAGGAAGATTACCAATTTTGACCTACTTGAATCCTCTCGACAGGCAAACTTTAAGAAGTATTTTAACAGAACCTAAAAATTCTATCATCAAACAATATGTAAAGATATTCGAATTAGATGATGTGAAATTGACTTTCAATGAAGATGTTTACGATTATATTGTAGATAAAGCTATTGAATATAAATTAGGAGCCAGGGGGCTTCGTTCCATATCTGAAGATATAATGATTGACGCGATGTTTCATTTCCCTTCAACAAATCAAAAAGAGTTGAATATTGATCTGGAATATGCGAAAACAAGAGTTGAAAAATCAGAAGCCAAACGGCTTAGTGTCGCGTGAAAATTTTTATTTCAAAAAAATGAACCGATAGATTGCAAAATTCATAACAAAGACATACTTTTGTTGTAGGAAGAATCACGGTCATTAAAAATTGAATATGGCACAAAAGGACTTTTTGACGGAAGAACTAAAGAAAAATTTCGGTTTCGACACTTTTAAGGGAAATCAGGAAGCGGTAATTAAAAATGTATTAGAAGGAAAAGACACCTTCGTACTCATGCCTACAGGTGGGGGGAAATCATTGTGTTACCAACTTCCGGCATTAATGATGAAAGGTACGGCTATCATCATTTCTCCACTTATTGCTTTGATGAAAAATCAAGTGGATGCCATGCGTAATTTTAGCGAAGAAAATGGTGTCGCTCATTTTATAAATTCGTCATTGAATAAGTCTGCGATCGAATTAGTTAAAATGGATATTATATCCGGAAAAACAAAATTACTTTATGTTGCTCCCGAATCCCTGACCAAAGATGAAAATATTGATTTTCTCCGTCAAGTAAATGTTTCTTTTTATGCGGTAGACGAAGCACATTGTATCTCCGAATGGGGGCACGACTTCCGTCCTGAATATCGTCGCATTCGTCCTATAATAAATGAAATAGCAAAAAAACCAATTGTAGCCCTCACTGCGACAGCAACACCTAAAGTACAACACGACATCCAAAAAAACTTAGGAATGATGGACGCTGTCGTATTTAAATCTTCTTTTAACAGAGCTAACCTTTATTATGAAGTACGTCAAAAAAATAATGATGTAGATAGGGATATCGTTAGATTCGTTAAATCTCAAGGAGGAAAATCAGGTATTATATATTGTCTTTCCCGTAAAAAAGTAGAAGACTTTGCGGAAATACTTAAAACAAACGGAATCAACGCGTTGGCCTATCATGCGGGAATGGATTCACAAACGCGTACCGGTAATCAGGATGCGTTCCTGATGGAAAAAGTTGATGTTATTGTTGCGACAATCGCCTTTGGAATGGGAATTGATAAACCCGATGTGCGTTATGTTGTTCACTACGATATACCCAAAAGCTTGGAAGGTTATTATCAAGAAACCGGACGCGCCGGAAGAGATGGAGGAGAAGGAAAATGTATCGTTTTTTACTCAAATAAAGATTTACAAAAACTTGAAAAATTTATGCAGGGAAAACCTATTTCGGAGCAAGAAATAGGAAAACAACTTCTGGAAGAAACAAGAGCTTATGCCGAAACATCCGTGTGTAGAAGAAAAGTATTGCTGCATTATTTTGGAGAAGAATATACACAAGATAATTGTGGAAATTGTGATAATTGTTTAAACCCTAAAAAACAAGTGGAAGCAAAGGAACTATTAATAACGGTATTGGAAACCGTTGATATTTTAAAAGATAAATTCAAAGCAGATCATGTAATTAATATTCTTTTAGGAAAAGAAACTACAGAAATTTTATCTTATGAACATCAAGATTTAGAAGTATTTGGTACAGGAACCGATGAAGATGAACAAACTTGGAATACAGTCATTCGTCAAGCTATGTTGGCGGGATATCTTGATAAAGACATTGAAAATTACGGCTTATTAAAATTAACTAAAGACGGACGTAAATACTTGGAAAAACCAACGTCTTTTAAAATCACTAAAGACAACGATTTTGAAGATGAAGAAAATATAGAAGAAGCACCCATGAGGGGAAGTGGAGCAGCTTGTGTCGATCCGGCTCTTTTCTCTATAATGAAAGATTTACGTAAAAAATTATCTAAAAAATTAGATGTTCCTCCTTACGTTATATTTCAGGATCCTTCTTTGGAAGCCATGGCGACAAACTATCCTGTCACCATAGAAGAATTGCAAAACATACCTGGAGTTGGAGCCGGGAAAGCAAAACGATATGGAAAAGAATTTGTTGAACTCATCAAACGGCATGTCGAAGAAAACGAAATCGAACGTCCTGAAGATTTAAGAATCCGTACAGTAGCTAATAAATCTAAAATGAAGGTTTATATAGTTCAAAGTATAGACCGTAAAGTGGCCTTAGATGATATCGCGCTTACCAAAGGATTAGAATTTAATGACCTATTAACAGAAATCGAAGCCATTGTATATTCCGGAACAAAAATAAATATTGATTATTTCCTCGGTGAAGTGATAGATGAAGATCATATCGATGATATTTACCAATATTTCAAAGAATCAGAAACCGATGATTTGGAAGAAGCCATCAATGAACTTGGAAATATTTATACGGAAGAAGAAATCCGTTTAATCAGGATTAAGTTCATATCGGAAATGGCAAACTAAAATAAAGTTTTCTAAAGAAATAATGTGCCAATGAGGTTTTGTATAACTCTTCATTGGCACATTTGCATATCGACGTATTTGGAATGTTGCACATTATTGCTACTTTTGTGCCGAATTTTAACTAATAATTTATGATTTATAATTTATTGAAAGGAAAAAGAGGTATTATATTTGGTGCCTTAAACGACATGTCTATCGCCTGGAAAGTAGCGGAAAGAGCCGTTGAAGAAGGAGCCGTTATTACATTGTCAAATACTCCTGTAGCTGTGAGAATGGGCGATGTATCCGTGCTTGGAGAAAAATTAAATGCAGAAATCCTACCAGCCGATGCTTCCAATATTGAAGATTTAGAAATGGTTTTTTCCAAATCAATGGAAATTTTGGGCGGAAAAATAGATTTTGTATTACACTCCATAGGAATGTCGCCAAACGTGAGGAAGAAAAAAACCTACGATGATTTAGATTATGACTTGTTAGAAAAAACATTAGATATTTCAGCTATATCATTTCATAAAATGATGCAAGTCGCGAAAAAAATGGATGCGATAGCGGAAAACGGCTCTATATTAGCGCTTTCCTATGTTGCCGCGCAACGCACATTTTTCGGATATAATGATATGGCGGATGCGAAATCATTACTTGAATCGATTGCTAGAAGTTTTGGATATATTTATGGGAGAGAAAAAGGCGTTCGTGTAAATACAATTTCACAATCACCAACAATGACAACAGCGGGAAGCGGAGTAAAAGGAATGAATGATTTACTCGATTTTTCTGAAAAAATGTCTCCTCTCGGTAATGCTTCTGCTGATGAATGCGCTGATTATTGTGTTGTAATGTTTTCAGATTTAACACGTAAAGTAACCATGCAAAATCTGTATAACGATGGCGGATTCTCAAGTATGGGCATGAGTTTACGTGCGATGAATCAGTACAGTAAAAGTTTAGATGAATTCAAAGACGAATCAGGAAAGATTATTTACGGCTAAATAAAATTTGAGAATTGAGAATTAGGAATTGAATTTGGTTGTAACTAACTCTCAACTCTCAACTTTCAACTCTCAACTCTCAATTATGTTATTGAAACTCTACGAACAAAACCCGAATATCCGTGAAATTGAAAAAATTATCAGGATATTGCAAGACGGTGGGATTATAATCTATCCCACTGATACCGTTTATGCTATGGGATGCGATGCGCTGAATGTCAGAGCGGTAGAGAAAATCTGCAAAATAAAAGAAATTGATACAAGGAAAACCAATTTATCAATTATATGTTACGATTTGAGTAATATAAGTGAATATGCCAAAGTCGACAACGCGACATTTAAATTGATGAAAAAAAATCTTCCCGGCCCATTTACTTTTATACTCAACGCCACCAATAGATTACCTAAACTTTATAAAGAAAAAAAAGAAGTAGGAATCAGAGTGCCAGATAATAATATTATTCGCACATTAGTGAAAGAATTAGGAAACCCTATCTTAACAACATCAATTCATGATGACGACGATATCCTTGAATATTCGACAGACCCAGAATTAATTCATGAAAAATATGAAAATATGGTGGAAATAGTAATTGATGGAGGATATGGAAGTTTAGAACCATCAACAATTGTAGATTGTACTGAAGGTGAATTTACTATTGTTAGACAAGGAAAAGGAGTTTTATTAGAATAGAACATTAGAAAATAGAAAAAATATTTATCTGATTTTTAGATATTTAATGTTTTTACTCAAAAAAAAATTAATAATATTTGGAAAATAAAGAAAAGTGATTTACTTTTGCACCCGCTTTACAGAGGTAATGTGGTAGCAGGTTGGAAAGGTTTATATTTCGAAAAAAATAGTTTTGATAAAGTTTGTTTTTTAGAATAAAAAAGTATTATCTTTGCAGTCGCTTTTATTTTTTTAATGGATTACGTAGTTAAAGGACGGTTTTTTCATCCTCTGTTGGAAGCACAACAACAAGTAGATCATTGACATATTTTCCATAAACGTAGTACAAGAGAACAAGGTATAAAAGCTTTGGTCAATTCCGGTATATCTCAGCGATGTAGATGTACAGGT
>JAVBKZ010000108.1:0-11361 GCA_031553755.1 Bacteroidales bacterium
ATTGTTAAGGTCAAGCAGAAAGTCAGCGGATACTTCCGATCCGATACCGGTGCGGACTCTTTCTCACAACTGCTTTCTATCGCTGATACTGCCAGGAAGAATGGAAGGTCAAGGTATTATGCGTTGGCAGAAATTGCCAAAAGGTAAAATTAAAGTTCTGACCTGAGTAGTTACAATATCTTTTATTCCTACAGAAATAGAAGGATATGTGAATTTTTGGTATATTGATGAATATGAAAAATTGACTTGGAAGTTTGATCAAAAAGGACGGGTAATAGAAAAGGCTTATTTGAATGACACTGATCTTTCTTCAATATATACTACTATTGAGGAAACATATAGTATGGATGGAAGTATTTTGTTTATTGATTTTGCTTATCGTAAAGAAACTCGCAAAATAACAAATCCACCAAAGATTTTAATTGAATATGATGAAAATGATAATCCTTGTAAATACGAATATCGTAAAGAAAATGGAAATTGCCTATATCATAATGGTTACGTAAAAGCTATTTTAAAGTACAATATAAAAGGGTATTTGATAGAAGAAGCATACTATGATTGTTTCGAAACTCCATGTTTTAATAAGGAAGGTTATTCAAAAATAAAATTAAAATACAATAATCAAGGAGACTGGATTGAAAAATCATATTTTGACACATCCGGTAATCCTGTTTATGTTAATGGTTATTTATTATTAAAAAGAGAGATAAAATATGACAAATATGGTATTATCTTAAAAGATAACATTCGTTCTTTCCGTCCTTTAGTATATAATAGTTCTGAACTTACTCCTACTCGATGGTTAAAATATTTCTTGTGGAGTAACTTTGGCAAATGGGGAGATGTTTTATTGCATATTTTATTTAGAATTATTTG
Organism: Bacteroidales bacterium; assembly: GCA_031553755.1. Lineage (GTDB taxonomy): Bacteria > Bacteroidota > Bacteroidia > Bacteroidales > Azobacteroidaceae > JAIRVZ01. The sequence continues at coordinate 880 of JAVBKZ010000108.1, forward strand.
CGGAATTATTTGTGGATTCATATATAAACATAAGAATAGGAATTTTTGGATGGGGTTTTTGTGGGGAGGTATTTTGACTTTTATTGGATTTATCATTGTTTTATTAACAAAAAGATTGGGTAAAAAAGAGAAAGTTCTAAAATAGATTTCGTTTTTAATTCAAACAAAATCAATAATTACAAACAACATATCAATGAAAACAAAATTCAAAACCCTCTCCACCAACCATAAGATTTTGATTTTTATGGTATGTTTGGTGTTTGCGGTAGCTTGGCTTTCTTGCCTGCCCTCTGCAAATTTATTTATCAAAGAATATCCTCAGTGGAGTTATGCCTTATCGGCATTTTTGTCGCTTATAGTTTTAATGGTTTGTGTGGCCACAGTGCTTGTATCGTATCGTCCATTCAAAAAATTAGAGGTCAAAATAGGTGCGTTTGTGATTATATTTGTGTATGGTGTAATTGTATATACATTTCATTATCAACATATTGACAAAGATCCAATTTCAGATCCGGTTGCACTACCATCGCTTTTTACCTACATCAACAATGTATTATCGGTATTTTTCCCTTCAAGGGGAGCGTATGAATCCATTGCCAATGAAAATTATTTCTTGCGATTAAATTTCCATCTGCTGCATTTACTCACCTACATATATGGCGCTTTAGTGATTGTCGCATGGTTAGGCGCACGAATGATGAACCGTTTGCAACTATATCTTTCGCCTAAAAAACAGTGGTATGTATTTTTCGATGTAAATGAACCGTCAAAACTTTTAACCAAAAATATTGCGGAAAAAGAGCCGGAAACAGGATGTATTTTTCTTCTTTCGAAAGAACAGGAAGACGATACGGAATTGTTCAGACTATTAGATGAATTGGATGTGGTAGTTTTATATCGTGATTTTGAGCAAGAAAAATTGGATATTTTAAACGATAAAGTATTGGCAAAAACAACTCGCTATTTCTTTCTATCGGAAGATCAGGATTTCAATGTTCGAATGGCTTTGAAAGTATCAACATCGATAAATACAAACACCAATGTCACACACCTTTATATCCGTACAGAGCAAGAACGGATAGATAATTTCTTCACAAAAAAGGATAACTTAGAATTACACTTTTTTAATCAATCTGATTTAACAGCCCGTAAATTTGTTGAGCAATATCCAATGCTGGATTGCCCTAAAATAAACATAGATAAAGAAACACTATGGGTCGAAGGGGAATTTCGGTTGTTGCTCTTAGGTTTTGGTTGGAGAGGGCAAGAATTGTTAAAAAAATGTATTTGTGATGCGCAATTCAAAGGAAGTAAATTCAGTGCTACAGTTATCGACCGAGATTTTGAAAGCAAATACGGAGATTATCCACTTTTATATAACGAATGTATTAAGGAATATAATCTGGAATTTAACCCTGAAAAAATAACAGAAATCGGCAGTCTTGAATTTTATAAATGGTTGGACGAAAACGCGAAGCAATATAACCGCATTATTATTGCTTTGGGAGATGATTGTACTAATGTAGAAATAGCGTTAAAAATTGCCGGAACTTTTCAATATAATAGTATCGGTGTTAGTAATATTGCAGAACTTCGGAAACTTATTTTTGCCCATGTGCGACAAAAAAATAGATTCAATTATTATGGCACAGAAAAATCGCCCATTACTATTTTCGGTGAGTTATCCGAAATATATACCTTTGATGTGGTTGTAAACGAAAGTATGGATAAGATAGGGAAAATGGTAAACTATGTTTATGCTAAATATGATAAGCCGGAATTCAATACTTTAGATGATAAATGGGCAGAAATAGAAACAGAGTGGAAAGGAGCATCCATTTTCAACAAAAACTCAAGCCGAGCTGTGGCCATGAATATTGAGAATATCTATAAAATCATTGGCAAAAACTGGAATGTACTGAGCGACAAAGATAAATTAGAAATATTGGCAGAAAATGAGCATTTACGTTGGAATGCTTTTCATTTTGTGAATGGCATTCGAAAATGGGATTCAAATCAAATCACAACAGGAAATGCCAAGCTAAGGGATAATATGGGGAATTTATTGAAACATGGATGTTTGGTTCCTTTTTCGGAATTACAAGCAATTTCAGATAAAGTAAATTCCATCAGAGATAACACAGAGCCAAAAGAAGACTACCAAGAAACAGACAGAAGGATTGTGAGGCATTTTCAATTGTTTTGGCAAGAATTAAAAAAACAAAAATTCTCTCGTTAGGTAAAATATATCGGTAGAATATAATATTAGGATTTGAAATAAAAAATAATAGAAATATTTATGAAAACACAAAAGAAATACGACATTTTTATCAGCTATCGCAGAGGTAGCGGTTTATATATGGCAAAAAACATTTCACAGGCTCTTGAAAAAAGAGGGTACAACGTTTTCTTTGATTACAATTCTCTTGAAAATGGACAATTTAATACTCAAATATATGATGCAATAGAAGTTGCAAATGACTTTATTTTAGTACTCAGTGAAAATGCACTAACCGATTGTATAAATGAGAATGATTGGGTTAAAAATGAAATTATACATGCAAAAAAGTATAATAAAAACATAATTCTAGCTCAAGATGAAAAAAAGTTTATTCAATGGCCTTTTCTTCCTCAGGATATTGACTTTTTAAAAACTATTGATTGGACACCGATTAATCCAAAACTATTTGAAGGTTCAATCAATTTATTGTGTAGCAGATTAAAAAGTCCAAAACCCTCGTTACTAAAGACTATAAAACAATATAAATATTTTTTTTTAGCAATGTTGGCTGTAATATTTGCTGCGTTTATATATATATATTATCCATTAAGTCTTGTTTATAGAGAATCTGATTTTGAAGATTTTACAGCGATACTTCCTGTTGATTTTTCTAATGATGTATCAAAAATGTTTGATGAGATTGTCGGTAATGACTATATTGAAGTATTATTTGCATTTTCAAGTGATGATGGTTCAACCTTCACCGTAATGGAAGAAGATATAGAACGAGGAATTCAATACATTTATGGCGAACATATAGATAAAACTCAATTAGCTGAAATAATAGAAACTATGGATATGGATAAATATAAAGATTTGGTTATTACAGCACTGACGTCTGCTAAATGTTATAATTTTAAAACCTCTTATAAAATATTGTTTATGCAAAAGATACCTTTTATAGAATATGAAGATGATAATAGTATATGTAGAAGGGCTATTATGTATAATTTTGATGATGAAGTTTTTAGAAATATAATACTTTCCATTTCTAAAAAAAACAAGAATTTCATAGAGAGAAAGCGATATTTTAGGGCATTTGATAAAATGATAAAATCTTTTAAAGAATTTGAATATACAGGACAATCTAATTTTTTAAAAGAATACAACAAAATGCGTTCAATAGATTCAATTAAAACCCAATAAAATGAAATCAAAAAACTCCAATACTTCCAACGAATACCTTGCCACTTTCACCGATGGCAATACATCCGAATTGAAAAAACGAAAGAAAAATTTCTACTTCTGATAGATTTTTCTTTGTCACACGCTCTAATATAGATATGATACTTCAATAAAACATTCAACATGAGCACAATCGACCCTAAAATGCGTGTTTCTGATATACTGAAATTATATCCTGAAACGTTACCCGTTTTCAGTGACTTTGGTATGAAATGTGCCGAAGATGATAGTTTTGCAGAGAAAACATTGGAAGAGAATTTTATTGCCGAGCAAATCAACTTTATGGAGTTGCTCAGTCAATTGAATAAAGTCATCAATCCAATAAAAACAAGCAATAGTCAAGCCTCACTTTCGAAGAAAATCAATTTTCCTTTCAAGGATAGACAAATTGAGTTGGAAGTTCCAACTGAAATTGGAGATGTTGTAGCACAACATACCTCTGTCGGAGAAAAATTCAAAATTACGGATTTTTTAGGTATATGGGGATATTTGGGGCTGGTGACTTTGGCATTATTCATGATACCGGTTATGTATGTTTCACCTTGGGTTGGAATAAGTATTATATTCGCTGTTTGCTTGTTGTTTTTTGCTTTATTCTATTTCAAAAAAGAAAATGTGGTCATAATAGGCGCCGATGGTTTTGTGACATATAAACTTTCTAAGCAAACACAACTTGTTGTTTCTCAAGAACTGTATTTGTTCAAAGATGTTTCTGATCTTGTTTTTCCACAAACCGTAAATTACATGAACGGTGTTTACACGGGAACATCTTTCAAATTTTGTTTGTCAAATGGCGAAAAAGATATATTTGAACAATCAGGGAAATTTAAAAACTTGAAAGGAGAAGAAGATAAATATGGCTGGAAATTTTTATCTCTTTGTGGTATTGAAAATGCGTGGACTGCCTTTTTGCTGGATAAATTCAAGCAAGAATTAAATACTCAGGGCTTTGTGCTATTCAAACAAGAATTAAATACTCAAGGCTTTATGCAATTTAATTCGGAATCCGATTTAACGAGCAATCAAATCGAAATTGGAAATAATTATTTGAAATGTGATGGCAAGAAATTCTACAAATGGGACATAAAAGAAATTTCTTCTCATCAAGGAACGCTATTTATTGACCATATCAATTACGAATCAAAGTATCTTGGCCTTAAAACCAAAGGTGATAGAATAATCATTCCGGTCAACGATATGCCCAACAAAAAAGCGTTCTTAATTTTATTAAATTGCTTGAATATTAATTCATAAAGATAGATGATGCAAGTAAAAAAATATATCCTGCTAAAAATAACATATCATGAAATCAAATAAATTAAATTCCCCTTCCGACGAACAACTTGCCGCTTTTATCGACGGTAACTTATCCGAATCTGAAAATGAATCAATTTTAGATTCCATTCAAACCAAAGAAGATTTGGAAGCGCTTACAATAGCTTTGTCGGCAAAAAAAATCATAGAGGAAACTGATAATGAATTAGATGATATGCCTGACATCAATGAACTTTCCGGAAAATCAGTCAAATTGCACCCTTTCGACCAGTTACCTATGGCAGGATTTTTAGGAAACAACAATACGGATAATAACTCCGATAACTCTGATGACAACGAAAAATAGCCAACTGACATCAGTTTGGTTGCTTCTTCTCAGTTTATTGCTTTTCAGCATGCTCTATTTGCTGTTTTTTGCAATAGGAGGAGCCGCTGTTTGGTATGCTTGTGTATTGGCAAAAATGAAACTTACTTATCCTTACACTTTACCTTATCATTTACCATCTCCTTTTATTGTAGTCCTGTTGTTTGGCGGATTGTTGCTAATTTGGAAAATGCTTGGTTCTTTGGTTGCCATTCGAAAAATTCATCGTCCGGATTTACAAGAAATAACCAAAACGGAATATCCTGATTTATTCGCATTAATTGATGAAATAACCGATGCTATGCAAGTAAAGAAACCCACACATGTTTATTTGTCGGCGACACCTACAGCTTCCATATTTTTGAAAACCGGTTTTTGGAATGCTTTTTTCCCCTCAAAAAAACAATTGGAAATTGGTATGGGTTTGGTACAATTCCTGAATCAAGAGGAATTGAAGGCTGTATTGGCTCATGAATTCGGACATTTTTCACAACATTCAACATTTCTGAATGCCCCTATATATGCTGTCGGACAAAGCATACAATATTTGGTACAAAAAGTACAATTAAAGAAAAGAGGTACATTTGAAGACCAATATTATATATTTGCAACCCTTTTTCGCACATTAACTGATGTGCTTTTTACCAAACTTTCAAAAAAATTTCACTCTTTGTCTGTTGAAATGGAATATGAGGCCGACCGTTTAGCTGCCGAATATGTGGGGTATGAAGCATTAATATCAGCATTGTTAAAATCATCTTTTGCCGTACAAATGTTCAACCGCACATTAAATAATTTGGGGATACTTGCTCAATCACAAAAAGCAATTACTGACTTTTATACAGCACAATACTATACAGCCGCTTATTTTTTACAAGTCAAGCAAATTCAATGGAGTAATGATTTTATTATTCATTCAATGCCTGATGTTTTGTTATCTAAATTAACCAAACAACGACTTGAAAAATTACATCTATTTACCAACCCGGATATATCAAAACATCAGGAAATAATTAATCCGGCAATCAAATTATTTCCTCTTTTTGAAAAGAAAGCGATTTGGCAAACCCAACAGATTTATAAAAATCAACTGAATATCAATTCTTCAAAATTAAGCATTTGTACCCCTTCTAAATATGGCAATTGGTTTTTCAAATATTTTAGTCAATTAGAGATCCTCGAAAAATCTAATAAAGAAGTAGAAATTGAAATCGTGATGGAAGCAAATCTCCATCGAGCTCCTTTAATCGATGCTTCTTTCTATGTTTATTGGGATAACGAAAAAATAGGAAAAGGAAAATATAAGAAGGGGATTTCTCTAAAAGTATCAACATCAACAGGAAAACATTACCTCAAGATAGAAGGGGAAGCTATAAAATATCAACCTATTACGATCACAATTGAAAACACTCACAAACACATCATTTATTTAGATTATAAACATTTCCTTTGGAAAGCCGAATATTGTTTCTTTGTAACAGAAATAAAAAATCACATAAATTAACGTGAGTTTGATATAAAAATCATTGATTATTAATCTCAAAGAGATTATATGTTTATAGAAAATCTATTGATTACAATTTTATACGACTCCCAAAGGAGTCGAATGTTCAAAAACATCAAATTTATCTATAAACATTTGAATCCTTTGGATTCTATTTTACTCAAAATCGGCACATTAAATTCTTTTTCATTTAGAATTCACATTAATTTAAAGATTTACTGATAGATTTTTTCAACATCATTACTCTATACAGTAAACAGATAATTAACCTAAGTTGCTATCTATTTTTTATTTATCTATAAACTTCACAAATTAAGTATGAGATAAAAATTAAATTAAGGAATTATTTTCCGCTGAATTACGCTGATATTAATATTTAAACATAAAAATCCGCGTATTTTGAGGAAATAAAAAAAAACAGTCATAATAAGCTAATTTTTATTTAAATAGAATCCAAAGGATTCAAATGTTTATAACACTAAATATTGTTTGTATATTAATTCGACTCCTAAGGGGTCGTATAAAGCATAACAATTTATTTATAAACACACAATACCTTTGGTATCGGTAAATAGCAACTTGAATTAATTATCAAAAAAATAGATAACAACATGAAAACAAAACTCCTTTTAGTATGGCGCATTTTAGTGGCAGTCGGTATGGTCGCTATTGTAATCTTTGTTAGTTTGCTTATTTATGAATACATCCTGGATAAACAAAAGTTCCAAAAGTTCGATTATTACTATTCTTCGAGCAAATACAGCAGTAGTTACCAATTGGAATGGCATAAGGAAAAAGTTCGTCTTAAAAGCATTCAAACAGGAAAATACCTTACCCCGAAATTAGAGCATATATATGATAATTGGGGAATAACAGATACGTTGACCGTTTTCTTTCATAAAAACAAACGCGGCTTTTTGAATGTATATACCGGCGAAATCGTTATTCCTGCACAGTATGAGAAAGCTTGGATATTCTCCGAAGGATTGGGAGCAGTAGTAAAAGATAACAAGTTGGGTTTTATCAATAAAAAAGGCGAAATGACTATCCCTTGCCGATATGAGTGGAGAAATAATCCGTACGAACAGCCTGATTTCCTTTTTACGAACGGACACTGTGCTGTATTGGATACTAACGGCAAGTGGGGATTTATCAATACCAAAGGAGAATGGATAATTGAACCTCAATATATTTGTATCCAATATGCTTATAAAGGATATTACATCGTAGAATATAATGAAAAATATGGCTTATTAGACAATAACTTACAGTCTGTTTTTCCCGTAGAATACGATTGGATAGAATTGGAACCAGAAGGCATTATTTTTCGTCAAGAAAGCAGTCAAAAGCTTTATGCCTACGATGGAAAAACAGTGATTAAAGATTTTGTTTACAATAGCATAGTCGATATTTTTTATAACTCCGGACGCGTAAATAATTCTGGCGAAGATATTTACATCAAAAGCGATTATATGACATTTACTATTGGCGATAAAGTTGGTTTGGTAAATAAAAACGGAAAAGTAACAGTTCCCGCTATTTATCAAGAGATAAAAGCAATCAGCAACGAATTATTTTCGTGCCGGGTAGCCGGTAGCTATTACGTAACGATCAATAGTAAGGGAGAGGTGATTCATTGAAAATCACAAGTAATAAAAAACAACCTCAATAGTCGTATATTTACCTTTAAATATTTTAAAAAAAATAAATATGATGAAAGAAATAACAGGGAAAGACCGTTTTGGTAATGAATATACAGATTCATTTCATGAAGATGGCAAAATAAAACGCAGTACTCAAACTTCCCGCGATAAAGATTTTGAATTTATGGGTGACACATATTCATGGGATTATCTCCATTCACTCTACCCTATTAAAGATTATGTCGATGAGTATCATCAAAAGATAGAATTGTATAAAGATAAATATAATCGATTACTACTCTATTTTTACAACGAATATATAAACTTTAATGGAGGTATCGACCGTGAAGATTTTCTTTGGGTGGTGGTGAAAGATGAGGCTGATGCCGATGCATTGTCGCAAGAATATCGATTAAATCGACTTCGTGAGCCATATATTGCCGGAGATGAAAACAATTGGATGGCTGCTCATCAATATATTGAGGATAACTCCATGACAATAGAAGAAAAGGCTCAGCATAGATACAATTATCTACAATCAGTATTAGAAGCCAAGTATCCAGCTGATGAGATTTTTACTTCATTTAAATATGCTATTGCCGCATTTTCAACAGATGAGGATAAATCAGCTTTCAATATTGTTTCACGTATACTAAAACGCCCATGGAATAATCTTGATAGAGAATCCGCCATATTAATCTACTCCGAGGTCGCAAAATTATTGACAGGAATTGATAACGATGAGTTTATACAACAACAATATGGCAAATACCCTATTCCTGATGATTGACTTCATTACGATTATATTCTTGATGTAAAAGAATACTTTGAATTTTCTCCCGAAAATCCAATATTGATTATTACAATACCCCGTGAGTTTTGGTTTGTTAAACAAACTTTTATACCTTTGTTTCGTTTTCGTTTGAAAACAAACATAGAAGATGAAAGTGTTGACTTTTTACTTGAGTGGAAATCTAGCAAATTAACACAAAATCAAAGTAAGGACAAACAAAGCACAAGGAAAATACAAACATCGTCACTTGTTTGGTACATTTATTGTTATGGCCATATAAAACAAGTGTGGGGTATTGTTTATTTGTGCTTGGGTTTTGCTAGAACCTCCACTCGGATAAACTCATAATCTCCACACTTTTTCTTTTTTTGATACTATTGTCTTGAATGAAATATAAATAAAGTTATCTGAGTCCTGTTTTTAGTTTTATTATCTTCAAAGAGTTTAGAAAAAGGAAGTAATTTAATTAATACTGAAAAATGTAATGAACAGAGAGTTAAAAACCATTATTGTCGATGATGAACCGGGATGTATAAACCGGTTACTCAAAGACCTTACTAATTATCCATATATCAACGTAGTCGACACGGCCTTGTCCGGAACAGAAGCTAAAGATACGATAATAAAACAACGCCCCGACCTCTTGTTTTTAGATATAGAAATGCCCGACGCGGATGGAATAGATTTATTAAGGGAAATATATCCATACTGCAACAAAGAAATGTGTGTCGTTTTTTATAGCGCTCATAATGAACATGTCGTTAAAGCTTTTCGTAACTCCGCTTTTGATTTCCTCTTAAAACCATACTTAAAAGATGAATTAGAATTAATTATGAACCGGGTAAAAGAAAAACACCGCGTAGGATGTTTAGAATTTAATGACATTATCCGTCAACTATCGATCTACGACAAGGGATTTAACGTACAGACTTCAACAGGTGTCCTTCGGTTGAGAAGTTATTCCGTACTTTATTTCAAATATGAAAACAAAAAGTGGAATTTAGTAATGGCCGATCAAAATAGAACGACCTACGAATTGCGTTCAACAACTAAAGCAAAAGACATTCTCGAACTTTATTCTTCTTTTTTCAGGATCGATCAAAGTTATATCATTAATCTGGATTACTTATTATCAGTAGAAAAAATGCGCAAATGCGTAATGCAACCGCCGTTCAGTGATTTAAATTTTGAAGTAAGCCTTTCTAATTATTCCGATTTAAAGAAAAAGTTCATAACTATTTAAGCATGTTTCAACAATTAGTTTATATTATGAGTATCCGTTATTTTACCTAACAAATTAAAAACCTAATTTGTCATTGCGGGCTTGACCCGCAATCTATTGATAATCAGCAATTCATTAAGAGATCCTGAATCAAGTTCAGGATGACAGCATCAAGTACGGGATGACAGAGCAATTAGGTAGTATAACGGATACTT
>JAVBKZ010000026.1:0-38352 GCA_031553755.1 Bacteroidales bacterium
TGAAGTTGCTAAATTTTGCAATGATGAAACGATAGAAGAATCTGTTTTCGATTTATTTATTAGATACTTACATTGAAATATGTTTAATAACATATAAAAAATTAAGGTGAAAATATAAAAATTATTCGTTTTTTCTTTTTCCTTGCAAAAATGTTAATCACTATAATTTTTAATCAACAATCTAATTTTAATCTTCACTTAAAAACAAAATTAATACAACACATAATTATTTACTATTTATTTACACTAACTTAAAAATTAAATTTGATGAAAACGCTAAGAAAAATTGACATTGAAAAAATGCGTGCTGAAATGCCGGTGCTGAAAGAACAAGAACAAAGACAAATTGTAGGAGGAGTTGATTTCAATTCTATAGAGTTGAATGGAGGGGGTGAAGCTATTTCTTATGATTTGGGGGATAATGGAGAATCTTACACAGTGGTTTATGCTCCAAATGGAGATGTTTATTTCTTTGATGGAGTGACCGTTTCTAAAGGTTCTTCCCCTGATGGTTCCGGACTTCAGTTTGATGGGGTAATTTATCAGGGAAAATCAGGATTAACCATGAATGAATTCATTCATGAGTATGGTCATTATTTTCAAGAAAAAGAGAAGGGAACTGGTATGTATGTATTAACCGTTGGAGTAGAAAGTGCAGTAAAACATACACTTTCTAATGATATGTTAAAAAAATTATTTGGAAGCGATTCGTATTATGGTACCGGATACGAAAACGATGCAAGTGCGAGGGGAAATGAATATATGGATACTTATTATCCAGATTCTCCTTATGAAGCCCCTATAGAATGATTTATAATTAAAGACTAAATCTTGCTTTTGACGGGATTTAGTCTTTATTTTAAAATTTCTCACCTAAGCTATAACTCTTGAAATTTTTAATTACCATGAATCAAAAGTATTTGTTTTTATTATTATTTTGTATTAACACCGTTTTTTGTTTTTCAAAAAATCAAGACAATCTCCCTATAATCGAAAAAATAGCGTTTGAGGAAGACTTCCCTTATTCGTTAAAAGGAACCATGTATTTACCTAACCAAAGCAAGCCAAAAAAAATTGCAATTTTTATTACCTCTGTATGGTATGATTTAGAGCCAGATTTTACCTCTACATTAGATACTTTATCGAATACAAGAAAATATATACAATATTTGACAGACAATAACAATGGAGTATTACTCCTTAATAGGGGTAATTATTTTCAAGTGAAAGAAAAAAATTTACCTTTAAGTATCAAGACTGTAGTTTCGGATACAGAAAAGGCACTAAGATACTTAAAAATAGAGGAAAAATACGCCAAACTTCCTGTCGGTGTTATGGGAGCAAGTGAAACAGGATGTGCCGCGTCTATTATTGCTTCACAAAATGAAGATATTGCTTTTACTATCTTAATCTCTACTCCCGGAGTAACTGGACTTGAAGAAAACGAATATGATAAAAACAGCATGCATTCCCCTTGGCAACTACCTTTGTTTTATACTGAAATTTTTCAAGATTCTGTATATTTTTTCAATAAAGAAAAATTTATAGTAAGAAAAAAAACAGGATTTGATAGTTTGATGTATAATAATTTTTACAGAGGAATAATAGATGCCGAACGTCAAGCTATTTCTATACATGAAAACTATGACTCAATCGTCATCTACACAGGAAATTTATTTCACGAAAAATGGGAAGGTACCAGTATGAAATCATTCTACACTAAAGACCAAAAAATGGGAAATCTTTCGAATAAAGAATTTTCCATTTTTTTGGCTAAAGCACTCTTAACACCTCGCCATATCGAATTTTCTAAATGGGATCCCCAATTGTATTTTCCTAAAATTAAATGTCCTGTATTAATGTTATATGGAGAAAAAGATATAAATATTAACTTAAAAACAGGAATTGATTCTGTAAAACAGATCATCAATGATTATCATCTAAACAATTTTACATTGAAATTATATGAAGGATTAGAACATAGCTTATATTCCAAAATGGAAAAACGGAAAGAGGGTTTATATAAAGGAAAACTTTTTCCTGTAGCTTCGGTTCCTAATTATGTATGCGAAGATATAATCAATTGGCTAAATAAAATACCTGAATAATGTATGATTAATAGATAATATTCTCAATTATGGATAAAATTAACATAATTATTTTGACTATTAAAGAACTGTCTACAACAGGTATTGATCGATACATACAAACATTGAAACCGAAAATGTTAGAATCAAATTAAAAAGACTTTATTCAACTTTTGGAACTGGACAAGACACTAGCCTTTGAATATCAAAACAGTAGCATAGGCTGCCATACCTTCTTGTCTACCAACAAATCCTAATTTTTCAGTTGTGGTAGCTTTGATTGAAATATCATCCGCGTCAACTTGCATAACTTCCGCGAGACATTGTTGCATGCTTGGAATATGAGGATTTAATTTGGGTTGTTCGGCGCAGATTGTAGCATCAATATTTCCTAATTCATAGCCTTTTTCCCGAATCAATCGCATAGTATCTTTTAATAAGATCTTACTATCGATATCTTTATATTTTTTAGCAGTGTCTGGAAATTGGAAACCGATATCCCTCATATTGGCTGCCCCTAATAACGCGTCGCAAATAGCGTGAATCAACACATCCGCGTCTGAATGCCCTTGCAAACCTTTGTCATATTCTAAAAGGATTCCTCCCAACCATAATTTTCGTCCTTCTTGAAAATTATGAACATCATAACCGAATCCGATTCTTACTTTTTTCATCATAAATACCGTTAGCTATCTCATGATATTTTTTAGTCCATCCATATCGAAACTTAAACTAAACCGCAAAGTTTGGTCTAATGGATTGTTTGGTACTGTAGATATCAGGTAAGCAGCGTCTAATTGAAATACGTTAAGTTTGAAACCTGCTCCTAACGTAAAATATTGCCTGTTACCTTGATTCGGACTTTCATAAAAATAACCGCCTCTCACAAAAAATTTATGATCGTAGCAATATTCAGCACCTACCGACCACATGATTTCTTCAAATTCGCCTTTCGCTCCGTTAGGAGAATCAGTGAATGATTTAAAGATACCTTCGATAGGACCAATGTCATTGTAATCGTTCATAGCGGTTGTGCTACCGTTGATAGAATCAGAACGTGTCGGTACTAAAAATTTATTTAAATCCAGATTAAATGACATTGTGTTATAGTCATCCAATGGGAATAAAAATGATCCTCCGATTCGAAGATTAGTAGGAAGAAACATAGGATTAAGACCTCCTTCGTATGAAATTTTATTACCAATATTAGAAATGTTAAATCCCAAACCTAATAAGCATTCGTTACTACCTGCCATAACATAATTGCTATAATATCCGGCAATGTCGGCGGCAAACGAATTTCCCGGAGTTGTTCCTTCGCTTTCATTCGATCCTGCTCCCAAGTCAGAACGGATGTACCGGAAAGCGACTGCTCCTGAAAATGTTTCTGAAAATTTAAGCGAATAACTTAAATCTAAAGACATCTCGTAAGGACTTGTTACTGTCGGATTCGTATCATCAGCACCTGTCGTTAAAGCGATTTCACCTAAAGAAAAATATCTTAAAGATGCTCCTATAGCCTGTCTGTCATTATCGCCAAGCTTATAATATCCCGAAACGTAAGCGAGATCGATATCGTCAACCAAATTCCGTAACCATGGAGTGTATGAAATTCCAACACCTGCTTTACTGTATGCGAAAGCATATTTTGCAGGATTCCAATACTGAGAATATATATCAGGGTCTGTTGCTCCTCCAACATCACCCATTGCTCCTCCACGAGCGTCAGGAGCAATAGTTAATGAAGGAACTCCATAAATTATAGGGTTAAATTCATTTTTTTGGGCTTGTGATAAAGTTACACTTAATAAACAAAGCACAAGCGTTATTAATTTTATTTTTTTCATTTGAGAAATAATTGGTTTGACATAAAGAAAAATGAAAAGAATGATATTTTTGATCAGAGGTCCATCCTTTTCATTTTTCTACGTTCATTCAGCACTTTAAACAGTACTTTTAGTGTTTTTATTGTGCTACTATTATCATTTTTTTAGCATTTGTGCTTTCTGTACCATTTGGAGTTTTGATTGTAGCTTTGTAAATATAAACTCCGGGTTGTAAATTACTTCCGCTTTCAGAAATTAAATCCCACGGAATTTCATAAGCACTCATTAAATCAGAAGAACCTGTTTCCGTATGGTTCCATACGGGTCTTCCGGAAATATCAAATACATGAATAGTTGATTCTATCAGTGTTGCCGGCATGTTATGCTGGAATTCAAAATAAGCCGTTTCTCCTAATTTGATAGGATTATTTTTTACTCGCAAATCAGACATTACAGGAGCGATTCCACTTTTAACATAGAAGTCGAATGTTGTGACTGTAGAATTATTCATAATATTCCATGCCCGGAAAGTCAAACTGTGTTTTCCTTCAGGTAGTTGAGGTATCGAAAATTCGAGCGTTCCTTTTGCCGGATCTTCTATTGATGGTTTGTAATAATTATTCAAATTGTATGTCGTATAGGGAGAATGGTCAATGATAAGTTCGATGTCATGACCGATTCCTGCTCCGGAGACATTGATTCCGTATTGGTCTTTTAAGTCTACTACTAAATATGGAGTCGCATTAACTACACTTTCTGGTTTGAAAGCTTCTGAATTCAGAAATATACGTTCAATCGAAGGCCCATTTTCATTTAATTCGGCATCCGGATTTGTTCCGAATAAATTATATTTTTCGAAATATCCTTTGGCTTCAGTTCCGTTTTCATCAGTACTTGTCGCGTAAAAATTCATTTTACCAAGATTTTGAGTTTCCGCGATGTCTAAATTGACGGTAAACTTGAAGTCGAAACTTCCGTTTTTTATAGAATTATATCCCGAGTAGATTAAACTTGGATAATCGGTAAAGTAAGAATAACCGGTAATTGAATTATTCTTTACTTTATATGATACGGTTTGTGTATTTTGAAGACCATCAAATATGTTTATAGAAAGAGGACCGTTGAAGTTATGATCAATCGCCCCTGATTCATTTTTGATATAACCGGATACAGATACACTTTCTAAAGCTTGAAACGTATATGTCTTGTCTTTTTCAACAGGTTGGTCATTAATTTTATCAACAACAATTTCGTATTCCGGATAATTTAATTTGAGGGCAGGATCTCCCAAAAGAATATAATTCATTTTATTATCATTCGAACCGAGTTGATTTTTACTGTCTCTCAGTACATCTCCAAGAGCAGGATATGAACCATCTTCCTTTTCAAATAAATTTTTAGTTAAACGAAGGTTTAGTTTTACGTTGTCATTCGCATATACTATTCTTGTAGTTGTGAACAAAGCGATTGCGCCACTTTTTTCACTAAGAAAAGCAAGTTCTCCCGCTGAAGTTGATGGCTCGTCAAATGGTCCGAAATCACAAGTCGCTGTTATCCATAAAGGTAATGTTTTATATTTATATTGTTGTATTTCAGGAGATGTAACAACAGCATGTCCTAAAGACCGTGTGTTGCCGTGTCCGGTATAATTGACCATTAGACAGCCGTTTTCTAAACTGTTCATCAATTTTTTCTTAGCTGTATTGTCGTATAATACTTTTCCTCCGGATGTCTCAGCCTGATACGCATCCATATATATTTTAGTCGTAATATATTCAGGATGTAATTTTTGCATAATGTGATAAGCTACACTATCCGCTTGTTTCATGTGTTGGGTAAAATTGTCATTGTCGACATTTGAATCCGTATCATCGGCTAAAAAGACAACCGTATTTTTCCAAATACCTCGATTGGTATTGTTCATGTATGAAATTGTTTTATCCACAGCCTTTTTTGCGCCACTTAATGTTTGTATAGGAAATCGTCCGATTCCTAAATTTAGGGTTCGCGCGCTATATGCTTTGGGTTTACTTAAATTATCAACATCTTTTTCATTCAGGAATCCAAAGAAATCATCACATGAATACGAAGTGTTTTTATCTAAAGATTGCTTTACCTGATAAGAAAGCAGGAAGTTTTCTTTGTTGAAAGATGAACATACTTTATCTATAAAACGATTGTCGAATATACCATCTCCAAACAATAATAAATATTTGGGATGTTTTGATTTATCAGTCTCCGCTCTGTCATAAAACATCTTCATGAAAAACCTGTATGCCGAAGCATCGGGAGCGCCGGATGAAAACTCGTTGTATATTTGCTCTGGAGTTACAACAACAACCTCTAATCCTGATTTGTTTTTATGGGCTTGGGCTAATCTCTCTGCCTCAGAAACAAAAGCTTTTGGAGAAATAATCGCCATATCAATTTGGCTGAGTCCATGCAAATTTTGATTTTCAACATTGCCCAATGATTTTGGAACGTTAAAACTTTTGACCGGATCTATGAGCGCGAATTCTCTTATTGAGCCATTAGGCGATTTGAAACTTAATATTCCATTAGAATAGACGGTGTTGACTTCATAAATATTATTATAGTTGGTTACATCTAAGACTATCAATCCTTCTTTAGCATTAGAAATATTATATTGGACATCATAGTTTTTATTTTCTTTATTCCTGAAAAGAGTGTATCCGGTATCATAATACTTCAATTCTCTAGTCATGTTTAATCTGATGTAATTCAGGTATGAAAGTTGAGTCCCTCCCATAAAATTTATTCCGATGGTAGTTTGATCGGATTTAGAACCTTCAGGCCATTCTATCCTTGAATCAATGGCTGTAGGCGTGGAACTGGAAGTTATAGGTAATGTTTTGAGATCAGTATTATTTACGCTAATTTTCAATTCGGTATTCGCGGAAACACTTGCGGCGAATGAAATTTTTACAATTCCTTTTGCCGAGGTTATTCCGGGAATCGCGAAAGGAAAGGATTGAATGTTTTTATTTGTAAAACTTTCGCCAAATAATTCTCTTCCCGTTTTTATTATCGATGTCTCTTCTTTTTCATGCAGCATATAATCATCAAAAGTAGTTAAGGTTATAGAGGATGTTGAAGATGCCGTACGTTTTTCAAGTTTTTCATTGCCGGTTCCTTGGGAATCTGTAATGAAATATGAACCGTATGTTGAATAAGGATTATTTTCATGTTCATATTCAACTCCTGAATAATTCCATTTTACAGTGCCTTTTCCATAAAAAAGCATAAATTCTCCTGCGTCTAATTTGTTATCGCTTCCGCTTATCCACACCGGGACTTTGGGTAAATCGTCAATATAATTAGAATAATATTCATCTAAAATCCAACCTCCATATCCGAAAATTTTTGCATTTGCTGGGTTTAATCCCATTTTCTGGATGTCTTCGTAAGTTAGTTTATATATGGCATTTTCCTTTACTTCGAGTTTAATCCATTTTCCGGAAGATAATATGGAATTTTTTGAATATTTATTTCCGTCATTTTCTGCGGAATAACTTTTTTGAGTATTGACAATTGTCAATGTTGCGGCTAAAAAAATAAAATAAGATTTGAAAATGTTAATGGTTTTCATTTTATGTTTATTTCAAGTAATTTGAAGTTTTCAATATAACCCTCTATCTTGTCATCAATATTTATTTTTCCAACTCCGGCAGGAGTTCCTGTAAATATTAAATCTCCTATTTTCAAAGTAAAAAAACGACTAACATATGAAACGATTTGATTTGTTTTGAATATCATATCTTTAGTGTTTCCTTTTTGTACTGTATTTCCGTTTATATCCAATTTGAATGACAAATTGTCAATATTTCCTTCTAAGTCAGACAATGGAATGAATTTTCCAATTCCGGCAGAGTTGTCAAATGCCTTACTAATTTCCCAAGGCATTCCTGTTTCTCTTAGTTTATATTGCAAATCCCGTGCCGTAAAATCAATGCCAACAGTAACTTCATTATAATACCTGTGGGCAAATTTTTCAGCAATGTTTTTACCTAATTTATTAATTTTTACCACGATTTCCGCTTCATAGTGCATTTCGGAAGAAAAATCAGGTATATAAAATGGTTTTCCGTCTTTTAGCAATGAAGAATCCGGTTTTAAAAATATTGTCGGATCTTCACTAATTAACGTATTTTTTATTTCTTTATTGTGATCAGCATAATTCATGCCAATACATATAATTTTCATCTAAATTGAGTTTGAGTTTAAACGGTTAAACATAACGGCTAAATGAGCATATATCGATGTGTTTTGTACAACGATATTTTCCGGAACTTTGATCCGGAATGGTGTAAAGTTCCATATGGCTTTAATTCCTCCTTTTATCATAATATCAGCGACTTCCTGAGCGTTATCGACCGGAACGGTAAGAATACCTATTTTTATATTCATTTTCTTACCCATTTCAGGAAAGTTTGTAACGTTGTGAATGGGGATGTTGTTGATGGAAGTTCCTGTCATTTGCGGATTTACATCAAAACCGGCAACTACATCCAGTCCATATTGATTGAGACCGGAATCGTGTAGCAAAGAAGCGCCTAAACTTCCGACTCCAAATAAAAAAGCTTTGTGAGAAGATGTAAAGCCGAGAAAATCTTCTAAAACAGTGACGAGGGAGTCAATGTCGTATCCAACTCTGGTTTTGCCTACGACTTTAACAAAAGATAAATCTTTAGCGACCAAAGAGGAATCAACATTAATTTCTTTTCCTATTTGTGTTGATGAAACAATAGTTTCACCTCTTTTTTTTAGGAGTTTTATAAAAGCTAAATACCAAGGCAACCTACGTAATGTTGGTTCAGGTATTTTTCCTAAATTTTCTGTAGTTTTTATCATTTGTGAATTTATCGTCGAAAATATAAAAATTAAGCTTGATTTGCAAATATATGAAAAAATGTAGTATGATAAATGCCGGAATTATAAATGTTATATAAAAATGTTATATTTGGACCAAAATTAATTTGGTTATGGCAAAAAAAAGTGATTGGAAAGATCGTCTTAATGTAGTGTATTCTACAAATCCTGATTTTCATTATGAAACAGATGAAAAAAAAGAAGAAGAAACACTTCCGAAAGAAAAACAATTGTTGAAAATTTCTTTAGATAAAAGAAATCGAGGAGGTAAAATGGTATCTTTGATTGTTGGGTTTATTGGGTCTGATGAAGATCTCCAACATTTATGTCGGATGCTCAAAGTTAAGTGTGGGGTAGGAGGCGCTGCCAAAGAAGGTGAAATTATCATACAAGGGGATTTTAGAAATAAAATTTTGGATCTGTTGCGTTCGGAAGGATACATCAAAGCCCGTATCATTTGAATATGTTTTATTTGGGAATTTGTTGAAATAGATTTATCTTTGCGTTCCAAAAAAATAACATAATCAATAAACGATATAAATTTAAAAAATGAAGATCCACAAAGAAGGATATAAAACACTTTTGACATCAATGTTTGTTTTGCTTTTGCTAAACGTGATTTTGTATTATTGGGTTGGTAAATCTTTGTTTTTTTATTTTGTATCTGTAGTTTCTACTTTTCTCTTTCTTATCATTTTGAATTTTTTCAGAAGCCCGGTCCGATTTTTTTCAGTAAAGGATGATAATACGATTGTCGCACCTGCCGATGGTACTGTAGTCGTTATAGAAGAAGTTGAAGAAAATGAATTTTTTCATGAAAAACGAATGCAAGTGTCTATTTTTATGAGCGTTTTTAATGTTCATATCAATTGGATTCCTATCGGAGGGAAAATAATTCATTCTTCTCACCAGAGAGGTCGTTATATGGCAGCTTATTTGCCTAAGTCGAGTACGGAAAACGAACGTTCGTCCGTAATAATTCAAACAAAATCGGGTGAAGAAATATTGGTTCGCCAAGTTGCCGGAGCTTTGGCTAAACGTATTGTCACTTACGCGGTAGAGGGTAATTCCTGCGAAATAAATCAACAATTAGGTTTTATAAAATTTGGTTCACGGGTTGACTTATATTTACCACTTGATACGGAAATATTGATAAAGCCCGATGATAAAGTTTTTGGGAATAAAACACCTATCGCTCGCGTCAAATAATAAAAATATGAAAAAAAATATTCCGAATACAGTTACTTGTTTGAACTTAATTTCCGGTTGTATTGGATGCGTTTTCGCATTTAACGACAATTTTTTATGGGCTTTTATATTTGTCGTCATAGCTGCGATTTTTGATTTTTTTGATGGTTTTACAGCAAGAGCGCTCAAATCTTATTCATCGATAGGAAAAGAACTTGATTCTTTGGCAGATGTGATTAGTTTTGGATTAACACCTGGCGCTATTCTTTATAATTATTTGGATGGAATAGTTTCTTCCTGTGAAAAATATTCAGCTTGTATTTGTTTTCAATACCTTCCTTATATTGCATTTTTAATTACTGTTTTTTCCGCGTTAAGATTAGCTAAGTTTAATGTGGATGAACGTCAAACCAATTCTTTCATAGGTTTACCTGTACCTGCGGATGCCTTGTTTTGGTGTTCTTCTGTCCTCTATTTATCAAATTTAAATGTTGATGTGACAATTGCACTTCCGTTTATCATTGTAGGAATAGGGGTGTTTTCTTATTTGATGGTTTCTGAATTACCCATGTTTTCTATTAAATTTAAAAGTTATTCATGGAAAGGCAATGAAGCGGGTTATATTTTAATTATGATTGCCGCTGTTTTATTTGCTTTATTTGAAATATCATTAGGTGTTAGCTTCACAATTTTGACATATATCTTGATGTCTTTAATTATCAAAAAGAAATAAAAAAACTTACTATGAGCAATTTTATCTCCTTTTTGACATGGATGGCGTTATAAATTGGTACTGAACCTCAATATGATATTGTGTGGAAATCATCGGAAATAGAAAGTTATTACCATTTTCACCCTCAATTTGGGTAAATTTCTTCGAGGCAAAGCCACAAAAATAGTTTCTGATTTCAGCAAATTTTCTGTAGAAAATTTAATGGTGCTCAAGTGATGTATTTTAGGTGGAAATTCATATTGGGTTAATCGAATTTTTATTTAAACAGGAGGTTGCTCCGTTTTTCAGTGTATAAATCCGATCGGAAATACCTGCAAGTTGTAAGCGATGTGTTACCAATAATGTTGCAAATTGGCTCTTTCGTTGTTTTAGTAAACTAATTACAAATTCTTCTGTTTTTGTATCCATTGCAGAAGTCGGTTCGTCTAAAAGCAATATTGAAGGCTTTCTGTACAATGCTCGAGCTATGGCAACTAACTGCTTCTGTCCTCCCGATATATTGACCCCATCTTCTCCTAATAAAGTGTCTAAGCCTTGATGAAAAGAGTCGAAAAATGTATTGAATCCATAATTATGGCAAAATTCAAAAATAGATTCTCGTTCTTCCAAGTAATTTCCCAAACAAATATTGTCACCAACGCTTCCATTGAAAATCTTAATTTGTTGACTGACAACTCCGATATATTGCCTCCACAATGGAATTGAATATTCGGATAAAGATTTTCCGTTAAAAATAATATCTCCTCCTTCCGGAAAATAGTGTTTTTGTAATATCTGGATTAATGTACTTTTACCTGATCCTATTTCTCCGCAGAGTGTCACAATTTCACCAGAATTAATTTCTATTGAAATATCATCAAATATTTTTTTTCTACCGATAAAACGATACGAGAGTTGTCTTATTTGCAAATTAATGTTTCTGTTCTTATCCTCAACTTTCTCAGTTTTGTAGGTCTCATAATCTGTTGGTATAAATTCAGGTTTTGCTTTTATAAATTCATAGAATCGATCGAATGCAACTCCGGCTTCTTGTAATTTAATATTAGCTCCAGAAAGGCTTGAAATACTAGAGACAACAATTCCTGAGATTGTAATTATTGCCATTAATTGTCCAATTTTTAATTGTCCATTTAAGACCCAAAAAATTCCAATAAAAATTATTGAAATCATTATGATAGTACTTATAATCTGGGAAATAAAGCTATACTTAATACCTAATAACCCCAATTTATATCCATATTCTTGAAATACCCCATAAACAACATTGATATTTTGCTTAAAAACATTTTGCTTATTTGTTGATTTTATTTCATTAACACCTTGAATGGAATCAATAAGTAAAGCCTCTGTTACAAAGGAATAAGTAAATAACCAACAAATTCCCAGGTTTTATTTAAATTTAATATTTTTTGAATTTGATCTGTAGTATATTGTTCTTCATAATTATTATAATAGAAACCATCTGTCAGTAGAAATTTTTTTGTCATGTATGTAAATAATAGACATACCATGCATAAAAAAAAGTAATAGTACCAACTTTTTATATCAATAAACCATTTTAAAATTTTCATAACAATCATAGTATGCCAAAATTAGCAGAAATATTACAGAATTTTACCTATAACATTTCTGCTAATTATATAAATAAAGATCATTTATTTTTATTCCGGTCGTTTTTATTTTTGGAAATAACTGTTATTAATAAAGATACAGAAGTGAAAAAAAATGAAACGGTTGAAAGATAACTTCCTGTTGATTTGGTCATAATACTCAACATGATACTTATTCCAAATGCCAATAAGGAAATAACAAGAAAGATTCCTACTGCATTAAAATTCAATATCGGTCTCATGAAAAATAAATTTAGATCGTTTATCTTCTTCTGAGATTCATACATGATAAACCAGCGGCAGCAGGTGCAACTGAAAAACCAATACCGGCAACAATTAATCCAAGGCCTCCTGTTGCTGTCACTAAACCAACAAAAGCTATTCCTACTCCCAGAACACCTAAACCACAACTAAGGTAATCGGCAGCGCTTGCCTCTGTTAAATTGTTTGAATAGTTTGAATTTGATCCGGAATAACGTACTTGTCCTCCCTGAATACTTTCCATTTGATTAAAATCTAATTCGTTCATGATATTTAATGTGTTAATGTGTAAATGCCTACTCTTATGATTTTCGGCGTCCTCTTAATATAGTAAAAAGTTTACAAATCAAAGAAAAAAAAAATGACATAACAAAATTTTTTAGCATTTATTTTAAGCAAGATGTTTTTTAAGGAAGAATTGAGGAGTAATGTAATTTGGTTATAATAAAAAAGTTTTTTTATTTCTTAATAACTTATTACCTTTGTCAATAGGTTATTAGGAGCATATAAAAACAGCTTAAATACCAGTATAATATAAATTTTACCATTTGAAATAATATAAACAAATAAACATCTAAATATTAAAATACAACGGTAATTAATGGTTAAAGTAGAAATAATTACGATTGGAGATGAATTGTTGATCGGTCAGGTTATCGATACTAATTCGACTTGGATTGCCAAAGAATTAAATAAAATAGGTTTTGACGTCAGGTATAAAGTTACAGTAGGCGATGATAAAAATGATATCATTCATGCATTTGAAAAAGCATTGTCTCGCGTTTCTGTTGTTCTTGTTACCGGAGGAATCGGTCCTACAAAAGATGATATAACAAAAAAAACTCTTTGTGAATTTTTTAATTCAAAACTTGTTTTTGATGAAAAAGTAATAGAAAATATAGAGGAAATTTTTTCTCGTTCCGGCCGGGTGATAAATGAATTAACTCATGACCAGGCCTATGTTCCCGACAAGGCTCAAATTATTCAAAATAAGGCAGGTACTGCTCCTTGTACGTGGTTTGAACAAGATGGAAAAGTATTGGTTTCGATGCCGGGAGTTCCTGCGGAAATGCAATGGTTGATGTCGAATGAAATCATCTCCCGTTTGCAATCGTTTTTCAAACAATCAGATTCAATACAACACCAGACTTTTTTAGTAAGTCGTTATTCAGAATCAGCCTTAGCAATGCTCCTTTGTTCGTTTGAACAAGAACTGCCTGAAAATCTCAAATTGGCATATTTACCCTCATACGGTTTGATCCGTTTAAGGATAACCGGAAAACATTCTGACGGATCGTTTTTATATTCTCAAATAGAAGAACAAAAAACTAAATTATTGTCATTGATAGGTAAAGATATAGTTTCTGAAAATGACGAACCAATTGAAGTTTTACTGGGGAAATTATTGAAAGAAAAACACTTGACTTTAAGTTTGGCCGAAAGTTGTACGGGAGGTTATATTGCGCATCGGGCAACTTCTGTTCCAGGTAGTTCCGAATATTTCAAAGGAGGTGTAATTTCTTATGCCAATGAAGTTAAAGAAAATGTATTACAGGTAAAACCGGAAGATTTGATGCGATTTGGAGCGGTTAGCGAGTCGGTTGTTTGTCAAATGGCAAAAGGTGCTTGCCGATTGTTTAAATCTGATTGTTCTATCGCTACTTCAGGAATTGCGGGGCCAGATGGCGGATCTGAAGAAAAACCGGTAGGAACAGTTTGGATTGCGGTTTCTTACGGAGGAAAAATTAAAACGGAAAAATATACTTTCGGTATCAGCCGCGAAATGAATATACAAAGGGCTACTAATGCCGCTTTAATAATGCTTTATGAGTTGCTTAAAAATGAATTGGAACCCGTTTAAAATAACAAAACCCGCTGTTTATGCGGGTTTTTATTCTTTTTGACCGTGTCCCCGCAGAGACTCGAACTCTGGACCCAATGATTAAGAGTCATTTGCTCTACCAACTGAGCTACGGAGACTTTACTTTTTCGGGCACAAATGTAGTTAAAAAAATTAAAGGAAAAAATATTATTTGTAAATTTGGAACCATTTTATTAACAATCAAAATATTTGTTATATGAGATTAATTATTCAACCAAGTTATGATTTGTTGTCTCAATGGGCTGCGAATTATGTAGTGTTAAAAATCAATGCGGCTAAACCAACCGCTTTAAAACCATTTGTGTTAGGATTACCCACAGGTTCTTCTCCATTAGGGATGTATAAATGTTTAATCGAACATTGCAAGAAAAAGACAGTTTCTTTTGAAAATGTTGTCACTTTTAATATGGATGAATATGTAGGTTTACCTAAAGATCATCCTGAAAGTTATTATTCTTTTATGTGGAATAATTTTTTTAATCATGTCAATATAAAACCTGAAAATGTTAATATCCTTAATGGAAATGCCGCGGATTTAAATGCGGAGTGTGTCGCTTATGAAGAAAAAATTAAAGCTATGGGAGGTATTGATCTTTTCCTCGGAGGTATTGGTCCTGATGGTCATATCGCGTTTAATGAACCCGGTTCTTCACTTTCTTCACGTACACGTATAAAAACGTTGACTACCGATACTATTATCGCTAATTCAAGATTTTTTAATAACGACATTAACCAAGTTCCTAAAACCGCGTTAACGGTTGGTGTAGGTACGGTTTTAGATGCTAAAGAAGTTTTGATTATGGTTAACGGATACAATAAATCCCGTGCGTTGTTTCAAGCTATTGAAGGCGCTGTTAATCAGATGTGGACTATTACCGCTTTGCAGTTACATGAAAAAGGAATTATCGTTTGTGACGATCCCGCTACTTACGAGTTGAAAGTAGGAACATATAATTATTTCAAAGATATAGAAAAAGATAATTTGGATCCGGATACATTACTGAAATAATTAGTTAGTTGACAGTGGATGGTCGATAGTGGAAAATGGTTTTAATGGTTTTTTACTATCCACTGTCCACTATAAACTATCCACTATCACTAACTTCCTGAACTACTTTGATACAAACCTCTACTTATCTGCCTGAAATGCTTGTTTCAAATCGTCCTTTAGATCATCAATGTGTTCAAGACCAACCGATAAACGGAGCATATCAGGGTAAATTCCGGCAGATAGTTGCTCTGATTCACTCAGTTGCCTGTGAGTAGTCGATGCCGGATGAGTGATTAAAGTTCTCACATCTCCGACATTTGTTAAATGACTGATCAGTTCTAATTTTTCAACAAATTTTACTGTCTTTTCTAATCCTCCGTTTATACGAAAAGTTAAAACTCCACCAAAGCCATTTTGTAAATATTTTTTAGCTAATTCGTGATATTTATGATCAGGCAAACCAACATAGTTTACATCGTATACATCAGGTTGCTCTTGTAACCAATGAGCCAAAGCCATGGTTGTTTCGCAAATTTTGTCAACGCGAACAGAAAGAGTTTCAACACCTTGTATTAATTGCCAAGCATTGAAAGGACTGATGGCGGGCCCCATATCTCTCAGGTTTTCGGCTATACAACGTATTGTGAAAGCTATGTTTCCGAATTTTTCCCAAAACTTCATACCATGATAACCTTCTGAAGGTTCGGTATATTTTGGAAATTTACCATTTCCCCAATTGAAATTACCGCCATCTACGATAACGCCACCCATACTGTTTCCGTGCCCTCCAATCCATTTAGTCGCGGATTCAACAACAATGTGAGCTCCATATTTAATCGGTTGTGAAAGATATCCGCCACAACAGAATGTATTATCTACAATTAAAGGAATGCCATATTTATTGGCTAAATCAGCTAATTTTTCAATATCAGGAATACTAAAATATGGGTTACCAATATTTTCAACGTATAAAGCTTTAGTCTTTTCGTTGATTAATTTTTCCATTTCTTCCGCAGTATCGTCTTTTGCCTTTCTTGCTTCAATTCCAAGATCCTTGAAAGAAACGAAAAATTGATTGTATGTTCCGCCATATAAAAAGGGAGAAGTGACAAAATTATCTCCGGATTTCATAATATTTATGATTGTAATCATTTGGGCGGATTGTCCTGATGCTAATGCTACCGCTGCGATTCCTCCTTCAAGGGCAGCCATTCGTTGCTCGAAAATCGCTGTTGTCGGATTATTAAGACGGGTATAGATATATCCGGATACATCTAAATTGAATAAATCGGCTCCATGTTTAGCGTCATTAAACGTGTAAGCTGTTGTTTGGTATAAAGGTACCGCGCGTGAATTGGTATAGTCGGGACTATATCCTGCATGTACCTGTAGTGTTTCAAAATGTAATTGTTTTGATTTCATATTTCATTGTTTTTGAAATTTCAACACAAAGGTAGTGGTTCTTTTATCATAAGGAAGTTTATTTCAAATAAAAAAATATATAACAAAACTTATTTTTATGATTTTTATATATTTATAATGAAAAATTATAAAATAAATGTTAAATAAGTCATGTTTGTTTTGTTAAATGTTAATAAAATACAATTTTAAAAACAAAAAATATTGATTGGAACTTTGAAATGAAGTTTGATGATTACTTTTGTATCGAAAATAAAAAATAATCTTGAAGTTATTAAACACACTACATTATTGAATTTATACTTATGAACACAATTGAAGCACACGTAGAAAATTTTAATTCAAACAACAACAAATCTGTATCAGTAGAACAACTTACTCTTACAAGTACTAGTCTTACTTACAT
Source organism: Bacteroidales bacterium (assembly GCA_031553755.1). Lineage (GTDB taxonomy): Bacteria > Bacteroidota > Bacteroidia > Bacteroidales > Azobacteroidaceae > JAIRVZ01. The sequence goes on from JAVBKZ010000026.1 coordinate 17,294, forward strand.
TTCTTTATTTATTACTGTTTTGGGATTTTTATCATTGTATGCACGCTTTCAACAAATTGATGCTACCTCCTCATTGAGCACGATTTTGCTTTGTTGTGGGTTTGCTTTAATATCTTTTGGAGCAATTTTGTTTTTTGTGAAACCAGACTCTGTTCAAGAATAACAATTTTAATTATAAAAAAAACACTAAGGAGAGTATTGTACTATATCCTTTGTGTTTTTTTATACATCAATAAAATTTGTTAAAATTAATTATTTTTGTAAAAATTACATATTATTTATACTTCGAATTTAACAATACAACACTATATTATTAATTTATACTTATGGAAAATCAAATTGGAAAAAAAAATCAGGTGTTAAACGTCGTTAATTCTGTCGAAGAAGAGTATAAGTTTTTAAAAGCTTATTACGATGAATTCTACGACATGAGTTATAAAGTTGTAAAAGAATACATGGATGAAGTAAATCGAAATACGGAATACCGGGATTTTATGGATTCAAGTGAATCGATGTTTTCTGATCTACAACACTACCTTTTATTGGCAAATCCGGAAATTACTCTAATTTGCGAACAATACAATCAGTTTATTTCGGTAGAAAGGCTTTTTGAAGAGTTACAAAATGAAGCGAATTCTTTGAATGAGTTTCCTCAACTGTCCAAAAGAAGCGCGTTAATCAAGGAGGAAATTGATAATTATAAAAAATATTTTGAACAATTTCGTGAATTGTATGAAAAACATATCGAAAATTGGCAATTGCTTGTGGATATAAATACAACCGAACAAAAATTCGGATATTGGGCTTTTTTTACAAGTGGGATGGAATTGTATCAAGATAAAGTAAAATTAATTTTGTCTCCAAGAATTTTTTCTCTTTTGGATAAAATGCAGAAAAAATTAGTTACTGTAGATGACTTGAGTTGTAGTCAAGATTATTGGGAAATAAAGAATTTTATTGAAGATGTCAGGGCTAATAAGGATTTTTTGATGAAATCTGTTGCTGAATCTTTACGCCTTCATTTTCCTGAACTCAACAAAAAACATTCAGCTAAATTAACTGATGTTCATAAGGTGTATATTGATACAGTTAATGATTTGTACGAAAAGAAATATTTAGAAATTCCTCGCCGGAATAATCTGCAATCTTCTTTACTTTATTTAGAAGAGGCAATCAAAATGCTTAAACAAGATTATAAGGAATTAATGAATTGAACAAAGAGAATTCTTTATAAAATAGTAAACCCCGTAGAGTTGTATCCAAATCTACGGGGTTTTTTCGAAAATGATGTTTACCGTTTTAAATCATCTTTTCTATATTCCACACAAAAGCATGTAAACCTTGTGCTTCCGTCTTCATGTCTAATTCATGCAATGTAGCCAATAGTTTATCGACTTTTTCATCTTCAATGATAGTGATAATCGCTGAGTTCATGGTTGGCCAAGCATGGTCGCCATAATGAGGTTGACCTTTTTTTGTTCCGCGTCCCTGAACGCCTTCCCAATTGGTAAAACCTCTGATGTTCATTTTGTCAAAGATTTCGATTAATCGATCTTTGTATGCTTCGTTATAAGGAATAAATATTGCTTTCATTTTTTTAGTTGACAAGCTAACAAGTAGACCAGTTAACGAGTTGATACATTTTTTATTTGTCAACTCGTTAACTCGTCAACTTGTCACTATTTTTTATAAAGTTTTCTGAATTTCTTTCTATTTCTCTTCACACCATTAGCACCGAATATAGAGTAAAGCGATGGAACGTAAACAAGCGTCAGAATGGTTGAAAGAGTTAAACCTCCAACGATAGCGATACCCATCGGTTGCCACATTTCAGAGCCTGCTCCACGGGGGATTGCCAACGGAATCATACCTAATACGGTAGTTGCTGTTGTCATCAAAATCGGGCGTAACCTTGATTTACCGGCAGAGATAACAGCTTTATCTATCGACATGCCTCGTTCCCGGTTCAGATTGATATAGTCGATCAATACGATACCATTTTTCACCACAATACCGATTAGCATCACGAGTCCGATCATTGCCATCAAACTTAAAGGTTGACCTGTTAGCATCAACGCTAACAATACTCCTGATAATCCGAAACATAATGATAACACGATGATGAAAGGATAAGTCAACGATTCGAATTGAGCTGCCATTACAATATAAACAAGTACGACACATAACAACATCAACAATCCGAGGTCGCTGTTGGTGTCTTGTTGGTCTTCATAAGTACCGCCAATTTTGATCCCTACTTCAGCAGGAATTTTTCCTTGACTTTGCATTTCCGCAATTTCTTTGTTTATATCAACAACGACATCACTTAATGCTGCATCATAAAGAGAACCTTGTACTTTATTCACACGTTGACGATTTTCCCTGTCGATTTGCGGAAGAGATGATTTTTCTACGACTTTTCCTAATTCACGTATTTTTATAGGAGTTCCGGCATTGTTGTATACGGTTATATCTTCGATTGTTTCAAGTGATTGACGGTATTTTTCGTCATATTGAACTACAATATTGTATTCGTCACCATCTTCACGATATTTTGAAGTAATCAAACCATTGATACGATTGCGTACAAAATTAGCGACAGTCGCTGAATTCAAACCGTTTTCCGCCAATTTTTCGCGGTCAAAATCAATCTGATATTCCGTACGGTAATCCTGACGGCTGATGATAAGGTCGCGTAAACCTTTAACATTGGTCAGTCGATGTTTCAATTCTTCGGCTATACGGTCGGTAGTCGCCAAATCGTAACCGTAGATTTCTACGTCTACCGTACTGGCTCCGGTTCCCATCATACCGCCTTCTCCACCCGGTGTTACTTTAAATTTATACAATTCGGGCATATTGCCAAGATCTTTACGAAGTCCATCTGCTATATCGTAAATAGAGCGTTTGCGTTCATCTAAATCAACGCATCTTATCCTATAAGAAATAAGATTGGACGCATTGGCTTGCATAGCTGCCCAAGTATTATTGTCGTCAGCTTGTCCGACAGAGAATGAATTAACTCTCACTTCGGGATATTTTTCCTTTATAATATCGCTGATTTTCATGGCAGTTTCTCGCGCGACTTCCATTCTCGCGCCGGTTGGAAGGTAAGCGCTTACTGTTATCATACTGTTATCTGACGCGGGCATGAAGTCGAATTTGATAAACATTCCTGCCAAAACTAAAGTTCCTATAAAAATAGAGAAACAGACTGCCAATGTTTTCTTTCGGTTTCTTACTGCCAAATCAACGATTTTAGCATAAAATGTATCTAATTTATCTAAAGATCTTTGTATCGGAGCATACATTTTGTCGAACCATTTTCCTTGCGTATTTGTTTGGCGAAGCATTTGGGAACAAAGCATCGGTGTCAAAGACAGGGCGACTACTACAGAGGTAATAATCATGATAGTTACCATCCATCCCAATTGTCCGAACATCACTCCTGCCAATCCGGTTACCATTGTCAACGGAAAGAATACGGCTACAATGGTTAATGTTGATGCCATAACGGCTACACCTACTTCGTTGGTCGCGTAAACAGCTGCTTCTTTGGGAGTACTTCCCCTTTCGATATGTGTGGTAATGTTTTCAAGAACTACAATCGCGTCATCCACCACCATACCGATAGCGATAGAAATGGATGATAGGGAGATGATATTCAGCGTTCCTCCTGTCGCCATCAAATATACAAAAGAAACAATCAATGAAATAGGAATAGCGATGACTACGATAAATGTTGCCCGCCATCTTCCTAAGAAGAACAACACAACGATAACAACGAACAAGATAGCGAGTAAAATTGTTTCGGTAAGATTATGGACAGAATCCTGAATAAATGTTGAAGTATCCATAATCAGGGATAGTTGCACATCGGGAGGAAGCGTTTTTTGCAGTTCGGGCATTTTTTCATTTACTATTTTGGCAATAGATACCGTATTTGCCCCCGATTGTTTTTGAACTACAATCGTTGCTCCTTTTGTACTATTTGTATATGTTTCCTGAATGCGCGACTGGATGGTGTCGTTGATATTTGCCACATCTCTGAGGTAAATGTTTTTACCTCCTCTGTTTCCGACAACAATTCCCAACAATTGATCACTCGCTTTGAATTCACCTTCAACACGCAACGCGTAAGTTTCGGTTCCGATATCGAAACTACCGGCAGGAACGTTGAGGTTTTCGGTTTGAATAACACTTGCTATTTGCTCTACAGTGAGGTTATAAGCATCCAATTTTTCGGGAGATACATTGACTTGTATTTGTCTTTGAGGTGCTCCGGAAACAGTAACCGCACCCACACCACTTACCCGGTTAAGAGGATTGGCTACTTTTTCATCCAAAATTTTATACAAGGAATTGACACTTTCTTTCGCTGTCGCGGAATAAATCACAACAGGAATCATGTCCATGCTGAATTTGAAGATAATCGGATTGCTGATTTCTTCCGGTAGGCGCGATTTCACCATGTCGAGTTTATCCCTCACATCATTTGTCGCGGTATTGATATCCGTACCATAATTAAATTCCAAAGTTACAAGAGACATGTTGTCTTTTGACTGGGAAGTAATTTTTTTCAAATTTTCACAAGAGTTCAATACGTCTTCAATCGGACGTGTAACGTTTGTTTCGATATCCGAAGCGCTTGCTCCGGCATAAGCCGTGATGACGGTAAGCTGATTTGTTTCTATATCCGGAAACAAATCAACAGCCAACCGGGTGTAGGAAAACAATCCGAGGATTGCGACTCCTATAAATATAAGCGCTGTAGTTACAGGCTTTTTTACTGCTGTTGAATATAATGACATAATTAGTTACGAGTTACCCCTAAATCCCTTGAAGGGGACTTTTTCCTCCTTTGAGGGCAGGGGGTGTTTTTAATTTTTAACAATTTCCACTAGTGTTCCGTCAATTAACCTGGATTGGCCGGATGTCGCGATTACATCGCCTGCTTTTAATCCTGAAAGAATTTCATATTGATCGCCAAGACGTTGTCCTAATTCAACTTTGTGATATTTGGCAACACCGTTTTCAATAGTATATACAAATTTATCGTTTGAACCGGCCTGTTTTTGAACTGCCAAATCAGGAACTACAATACTGTTTCCTGTTCCGAAATTTAATGTTACGCGGGCATACATTCCCGGACGAACACGCATATTCGAGTTGTTGATAGCAACTTCAACTCCAAAGGTGTGAGTAGACGCATCGATTGTTGGATATATCAAGCTCACTTTTCCTTCAAATTTTTCCTTTCCATATACATCTAATTGAATATCAACAGGCATACCTAATTTTACGTTGGTAAAGTTAGATTCAGAGACATTAATCAACGCTTTGAGAGGATTTAATTGTTGTACGGTCAAAATAGTTTTTCCTCCGTATACATCACCGTTGTCATAATTCCTATCTGTAACGATTCCGTTTATAGGACTTTTCAAACGGGTATTGTCATCTATATTTTTGATTGCCGTATTTAATACATCGATTTGTGTTTTGATTTGATCAACTTGTTGTTGAGCAATACCGCCTACTTTCAACAATTCTTCGTAACGCGCATAATCTCTTTTCAGATTTTCCAATTGTACGTTTTGTTGTTTGAGTGAAGAAGCGTCCATTTGTACCAATACTTGTCCCTTTGATACACGATCTCCAACTTCAACGAATATTTTTTCGATACGTCCGGGAATAGCGGGTGTGATTTGATTGATAACGTCTGCTTTTACATTGGCCGTATAAGTGGAAAGTTGCTCTACTTCTTTTAGTTCGGCTGTAGTAGTGGTTACTTTCACTTTTACATCTTCAGTCGTTGCATTTTCTTCTTTTTTTCCTCCACATGCAACCAAAATGCATAAGGAGAAGAGAGGAAGAGATTTTAATAAATTTTTTGTTTTCATATTACATATTATTTTCATTTTCTTCATTTCTTTCATTTAATATCCGTTGGTTCTATTCCCAATGTCTTATCTAAATCAGCTTTAGAAGCCAAGTAATTATAAATGGCCTGATTAAACATCAAACTGGTTTGAGTGAGAGCTAATTGAGCATCATTTAGATCAAGCAAAGTTCCCATTCCGGTATCGTATAATTTTTGGGAAATTTCGTACCCTTTTTGAGCTTGGGCTACAGCGTCTTTTGTAGAGATAACCTGTTCTACATAGTTGGTCATATTACTGATATTACTGTTGACTGCTAATTGTAGATTGCGAACAATATCATCACGTTGCCATTTCATTTGTTCTAATGAAACTTTGGTTTGTTTGATATCCGAACGTTTTTTGAATCCATCGAAAATCGGAATAGCTACGGTCAATCCAACGGTAGAATAGGGATTCCATTTATAATCACCGAATTTGAAATCGTTGTTCATCGACATATACATGTAATTTCCTGAAATTGAAACTATTGGTAAATATTGAGCTTTGTATAGTTGCAATGTTTTTTGTAATTGTTCGTTTTGAAGGTCGAATTGTTTCAAATTGGAGTTATTTCTTAAAGAAGTATCAATACTTATGATTTCATTGAATAATCCTTCTTCGTAATTTTTCAGGCTTCCGGAGATAGAAATTTGTTGTTCCATATCGATTCCCATCAATGCCTTTAAAGACAATGTCGCCAAATTGAGGGCATTTTGAGCCTGAATTACATTTGGTTTTACGTTTTTTACGCGTACATCGGCTCGAATCATATCAAATTCGGAAACAATTCCTTGATTGTATTTATTTTTGATATTATTGTAGTTTAAGACAGCATTGTCGTAGCTTTCTTTAAATACATTATATGAATCTTGTGCTAACATTGCTCCATAAAAAGCTTTTCGGATGGAATTTATCATATCGATTTTAGAAGAACGGGATTTTTCAACAGAAAGTTCTACATCTAAACTCGAAATTTGCAGACTTTTCCAAAGTGTCGGAACAACAACGGGCCAGTTGAGGTTGAAACCTGCTGTCCAGTTGTTATCACGGCCAACGGAAATACCTTCGTTACTGGCCGGAGCGGGAGGAGGTGTATTCTCCGCAATGTTTTGAGCTAATTCACCACTTTGATATCCGGGTACGCTTTGAGAAAAAGTTTGGTCTGTTCCTGCAATTAATGGAGTAAATACATCTCCCATCATTTCAGCCATATTAAATGCTCCATCCATATACATGACTTGCTTTTGAATGGTTCGGGTGTATTGCCCCACCGCGTCAATTTGTGGATAAAGAGCTGATTGCGCCGATTTTTTAGCGTAGTGTTTCTTTTGAATTTCCAAATCGGCCACTTTCACAGACGGATTTTTACTTAATGCGATTTCTATCGCATTATCTAACGTAAGTTGAAGAGTTGGTTGTGTTGGCGTTTCTTGCGCCTTTCCAAGAAACGGAACCGTAGCGAGGAATAATCCCCAAACAATCTTTTTGCCTAAACTATTTTTCATATTGTTATCTATAATTTTTATTTTGAGGAAATTAGAGGACGTTAGATGTAATTGTTTTTCATATTTCTACCGACCACATTTAATAATTCTAATCCCATATTAATATATTTTATTTACTTTTATCTTCTATATTTTCTTTTAACTCCCTTTAACTCCCTTTATTTCCATTACCATTTCGTCTATTAATTTATGACCTTCGGGAGTAGCGACACCCCTTGTGAAATTCAAAATGATGGCGCTTACAAAGTCTTCTATCGGATATTTATCGGTAGGCATAAAATTGCCCTCCATTAACATCTTAAATTGAGCTTTAAGCAACCACATTAAAATTTCAAAATTGACATCATCTCTCAATAAACCTTGTTTTACTCCTTTTTCAAATAAAGGGATAAATTTATCGGTGTTTTCTTTTTGTTTGCAATCTATCGTTTTGTAAAGTTGGGGATGATATTTTCTTAAATCATGTATGACCGATTTGTTCACACTATGCATCTCATTCAGTTGTTTAGCATAAATACGCATCATCGCGTCGATCACGTTTTCCGACCCATTAACCAATTTCATTATCTCTTCATCGCCTTTTTGCATGTTTTTTACAAGGCATGCTTCGAGTAAATTTTCTTTGTCTTCGAAATTTTCGTAGAGAGTTCTTTTGGATATTCCTAAATGGCTTGCGATATCAGACATCGTTATACTCTTAATTCCTTTTTGAAAAAAGAGCATAGACGCTTCTTCAATGATCCGTTCTTTTAGTTCCATATTTTAGTAGACAAATGAAAGAAAATAATATTTTATAAATCGGCTGCAAAGTAAATGAAAACTTTTGAAACAAAAAAAGTTTTCTTGTTTTCTTTTTGTTAAAATATGTGAATAATTTATTTTTTCTTTTGGCGATAAGAATATAACTGCTATTCAGGATAAATGATGGTGGAAATATATTTTCTGTAGTTAATAAAAAGTATTCCAAACGTTTTTTTTATACAAAAATTGAGTGATGTACTCCTTTGATATGAAGTTGTTTGAGAATTCCTAAAAACAAAAAAAGAAGCCAATCGACTTCTTTTTTTGTTCGGAAAAATTCCGATTTTTTTAGTTTGTAATGTATTGTAAAAAAAGACCGACTTTATCCTAACAAACGAATTAACACACACACATACTATAAGATAGGATGTGATTTTCCGCATAAAGCACTTCGACAAAGATCACAAAGTATTCAGTCTGCCAAAATAAAAGTCGGTACTTTTAATGTTTTTTAGAAGCAATTGATCGTAGATATAGACAAGATTTGCAAACAAAAAATGTTTGTTTATACAAGTTTATCATAAGAAAAGTAATTTATACTTTGTCAAATTTAGTTTTGGAAAAAAGATTTTGTTTCAAAACAATCATCATCTCCTTAATCAATCTCTCCTATTATATTTGTCATAAATATTTTTTGTTGAATTTTCAGAACAAAATAAATATTTATGTTGTCTTAACTGATTTCTAATTCTTCAGCGGTACAAAGATAAAAACTTATTTTAAATAAAAAAGTTAATAGAATTCAAATAAAACATAAATAAAGTTTTTTAGAGAGATTAAAATTAAAAAATATACCCTAATCCGATTTTAGCATCAGAAACAGTATATTTCCTATCAGGATGATCGGAATAATGACTTTTCCTATAATAACATGATAAATCTGTATATATACTAATATGCTTGTTTAATTTTTGATTGATTGAAAAGCTCACAATTCGAAATATGGAATTTCCTTTATCCCCTTGTGCATTCAGATAATCTTGTTCTTCATAATCTAATTCAGATAGATCTTTGTCATATCCTTTCCATGTGAAAAGACGATAATTTTCAAAATTTAATCCTAATTCAGTATGCGTGCCGAAAATCATTCCAAGTTTGATTTTACTGCTATATCCACTTCCCAGGTTGTAGTCTCTGTCTATATCATTATAGTAATCGGTTAGACTTGCTCCTAATAAAACAACGTTGAGATGTGCGCCCATTATGAAGTTATTTTTCTGTCCTATTTTGGCTTTATATAGCATTCCTCCTCCGAAAGCGGCAGCTTCGGCGATTCTGAAATAATGATAATCAACTTTTTCTACACCTCCTTCTCCGATATATTCTCCTCCGTATGAGTCGTAATAATCGAAATGTTGAAATACTCCCAAAACCACTTCCCTTTCTTCTTTTTTTAATTCGATTTCTTTACCCCATATCATACCAATCGCATTAATATTACTGAGTAGGGGTTGTCTATCGGATATGAGATTAAATCCGGCTTTGAATGAAAAATAATCGTATGGTTTCGAATTTTCGTAAGCGAAAGGATCTCCATATAGCAAAGACGCATCTACATACATAGAACTGCTGATGTTGTCTAAAATATCGGTGTTTTCTGAAATAGCTCTGTAATTTGATCTTATAGTCACTATTGTTGGAATATTACCGAAAGCGCGTCCTTTGAAATTCTGCCTTTTCCATGATTCACCGCTGATAAGACGGTTAAAACCGGTCATAGGAGAAATCGCGGTTGCTAAAAATTCTCTTCCGAAACGTTCCCATCCGGTAGTACGGCTATCGATGATTAAATCGGCAAGCCGGTAGGTTGTTTCTCCTAAACTAAATCCACCTATAGTGGTAGAGATTAAATCGTTGATCGCGGGTGGTTCTTTTTCCATGAAAAATTCCCACATCAAACTTCCTCCGAATGCGTAAGGCATAGATTCGTAGAAGTTCATTCCGTTGTTTCGAGCCGCGTTGAAATACATGCTACCTCCATACGGATGTCCAAAAAGGTTTGTAGAAAAGCCATCGTTATCCCATACGAAACCGGTTTCGAAGTTTTTTTTGATTGAACTTGTACTTATTTTTGAATAATCAGACTGAAGGACATAATTGTCGAATGCCCAAAGTGCAATGTTAAATCCAAAAGTTTCCGCAGCCGCCTTCCATGGTTTTTTAGGAGGAACAATAACCGAATCGTTATAATGATATGCAAATACAGGAGTATGTATTTTGTTTTGTGATTTAGCAGATGACAAAATGCAAAAAATAACAATGAAAAATAAAATTTTCCTTGAAGATTTTTTGTGGAGTTTGCGATAATAATTGTTAAATGACATGAAATTTTATTTTATTTCTACATCAAAAGGTAACCTGGCTTGAATCTTATCTAATTTTTCAACATTTTTCAGGAATGAATAATGGCGAAATTCGGTATCATTCAATATGTTTTTTACAAAACTTGTTTTTACTCCACCCATAGATTCTTCCAACAATAGAGTTAAGAAATCTTTTTGTTCGGGATAGTGATTGATTGTATAATTTTTCAGGTTTGCTTTTTTTGCTGCGTATTCGATAGCTTCTTTTATTCCTCCAAGTTCATCTACCAATCCAATTTTCAGAGCTTGTTCTCCTGTCCAAACACGTCCTTGTCCGATAGAATCGATTTCTGCTTTTGATTTTTTTCGTCCTTCCGCGCAACGTGAGGTAAAAATATCATAACCGCTTTCTATATATCTTTGCATAAGCGCTTTTTCATCCAGATTCATCGAACGGCTGATATTCCCAAAATCTGCAAATTTATTCGTTTTTTCTGTATCAGAAGTTACTCCGATTTTTCCCATTAAACCTTCAACAACCGGATATATTCCGAAAATACCGATGGAACCTGTAATTGTTGTAGGTTCGGCTACGATCCAGTCGGCTGCGCACGAAATATAATATCCTCCGGATGCCGCGTAATCGCCCATGGAAACAACAATTGGCTTTATTTTTTTAAGTTCGATGACTTCTTTCCAAATTTGTTCCGACATATAAGCGCTTCCTCCCGGCGAATTAACCCGGAAAACTACAGCTTTTATTTCTTCATTATCTTTCAGTTTTCTTAGTTCTTTAACATATTCTTTGTCGCTGATAACAGATGTCGTGTTAAAAGCTCCACTTACAGCTTCTGTTATTTCTCCTTCCGCAAACAATACCGCGATTTTTTCATTATATGTTTCTTTGTTTTCGGGAAGAGATTTCATATTACTGACAGATGCTGTATTCAAATCCTCCTTAATATCTATTTTCAGCAGACTTTTAATATAGTCGGTAGTTTCTGTGCTATACATCAATGTATCTACAAGTCCGGCTGAATATATGAATTCGGCTCCTTTTAATAAAAGTCCTTGATTAACAAGATTGTTTAATTGTGTTTGATCTATTTTCCTGCTTTCAGAAATATTACACTCAATGTTGTGCCATAAGCTTCCCATATATGATTTTAGTTGTTCTCTGTTGGCGTCGCTCATTTTATCAAGCATGTAAGGTTCGACTGCGGATTTGAATGTCCCGACTTTGAATACTTCTAATTTTATGCCTAATTTATCCATTAATCCGGTATAAAAAAGTGGAGTAGCGGCTAATCCATGTAAGTCAACCATACCCATAGGATTTAAGATTATCTTGTCGGATACCGAAGCCAAATAATAGGCCGATTGAGTATAGACGCCTGAATACGCGATTACGAATTTTCCGCTGGATTTGAAATCTTCCAATGCTTTACGTATGTTTTCGACAGATGAGATTCCCGCTGATAATTCGCCGCCGTTTAGATATATTCCTTTAATATCATTGTTTTCTTTTGCCTTTTTGATTGACTCTATGATGTCGACCATGCTAAGTTGTTTAATTTCGTCATTCCCAATTATTGAAGCGAAAGGATTTTCAATGATCCTATCAGACATTACTCCTTTTAAATCAATTTGCAATACTGTATTTTTTTTTGGTTTATAAGTTGTTTGAGAAGTTGAACTTATGACTATTCCGATAAGAGAAAAAATCGAAATCAAAATAATGACGAAAATGGCAATGAATACTCCTAATGTGGATGCAAACATCATTTTAAAGAATTCTTTCATATGTGTTTTAAATAAAGTGTGGAATTTTTAATTCATTAATTTAGAATAAAGGGCGGAATGTGTTTTATTACAAACCGCCCTGAATTTATCCGTTATACTATTAACAAATTTTCAAGAAAAGTGTTCAAAAAAATTAATAAAATCTAATCCGATTATCTTCTATTTTTGATTTATCTCTCAATATTTGCATTGATTGATACATGAAACGGTATGAATTATTCATGTTAAGCATCTGTTTTTGAGCTGCTAAATCAAATTCATTTTCATTTGCTTTCTTGTCGATAACTTTAACTATAAAAACGCCATTATTTCCTGATATCGGAGCTGAAATTTTACCAACTTCGGCAAGAGGAGCTTCCGCTGTTATTTTAGGTTCGTTTCCGATTCCGGAAATACGGTTAGTCGCAAAGTTTACGAATTTTACGGATTGTACAGAACTTGCCATGAACGAAGCATATTCTTCAAGTGTAGAGAAATTTTTTGATTTCAATCCGGCAATAATTTTTTCGCCTTTTTTCTCGTTCATAATTTCTCTTTTTAAAGGTTCTGAAACAGAAGCCAAAGAGCGATAACCTTCTTTTATCAGTCCTTCTACGGCAACGACTACAAATTTATCCTGACAGTCGAAAATATCAGAAATTGCTCCTTTCTTTTGATCATAAGCCCAACGAATCAAAGGGCGTACATTTCTTACAGATCCGACAGTTTGGTCGTTTTTACCTATAGTAATATCTGTGTAGCAAACATATCCCGCATCTTTAGCCGCTGATTTGAAAGTTTCCAAGTTTTTGTTTTTAGCGACATATTGTGTCAGGTCGTTGAATAATTTCTTGTTTGTTTCGGAACTCGCGGTAACTTCGACACTGATATCCGCGATTTTATATTTGGCTACCGGAGCTGTTTTTTCCGTAACTTGAACCAAGTGAGTTCCGTATGTGGATTTTGCGATGAAAACTTTGTTAACAGGCGCGTTGAATACTTCGTTTTTGAATTTTTCATCCGATGATTTCAATAAGGTAGCTTCGGTCATCCATCCCATTTCTCCGGTTGATTTACCATCGGTAGCTTCTTTAACTACATCTGAAAATGTTTTTCCTTTGTTGATTTCGTTTATTAAACTATCTGTTAAATTTTTTAATTCGTTGTCTCCTAATTGAGGTAATGTCATTTGGTATACTTTAACAGAGTCGGGGGCTGTTGTTTTGTCAACTAATTTAATCAAATGATAGGTGTTGTTTACCAAGAACGGGCCTTGTGTGTTTCCGATAGTCGCGGTTTCAATAAACTGTTTGTTTTCGGCTGATAAATTATTAGCGGATACAAATACATCAGAATACGGGATGTCTGAATTGTCATTCACAACATCAGAAACGGGAGTCGACGATTCTAATTCAGGTTTTAACTTATTCATGTTTTCTAAAACTTTATTGAAATCGTCTTGGCTGGGAGTAATGTCTACAGCGATATAATCAATCATCATTGCCTCACTTTGTTTGTACAGTGCCTTACGCTTGTTGTAAAGTTTTGCGATTTCATCTTCGGAAACAGTTACCTGGTCATCCGGAATCGTATTGTAAGCTTGCATGACATAATCTAAATCAACAGAAACTTTATTGTCTTCAAATGCGGCTTTAGCATCTAAAGAGTTTGCTACAATTGATTTAGATATAATGTTAGAAAATTTTTCTTCTAATTTTTGTTGTTTGATTGTTTTCTCAAAGAAAGACCAAAAAGTTTTGTATCGTTGAATTTCCTGATACATTTGAGGTGATTGATTTTGAGTGTCATCTGATTCGATGGTTTGTAAGAACTGAATCAATGCGTTTTTATCGAAAGCTCCTGTTTGAGGATTGCGGAACATAGGCATTTGTTGGATCATAGGAGAAATATTATTTCCCATGATTAAATCCGAAAGTTCGCTTTTGCTTACGGTAAATCCGACTTTCGAAGATTCTTCTTGCATGAGTATTTCTTTTACCATCGACTCAAAAACAGATTCTCTGATTTGAGATTGAACTTCTTCCGGAACAGAAGAATTACCGGTTTGCATTTTGTAAACTTCTTCCATTTCCGCAATTTTAGTTTGGAAATCTTGAACACTAACTGTCTTACCGTCAATATTCAATACAATTTCTTGTCTTTGATGAAAGAAAGTAGAACCGGATCTTAAAAAGTCTCCGATAATAAAAGCAAACAAAGCAAGACCTACTACTGCTACCAGTAAACCTGCTTTGCTTCTGATTTTCTCTAAGGTTGCCATCTTAAATTTTTTATGTTTATTTGATTTATTTTGTTTAAAAATTGCGCACGAAGATACAAATATTTGATTAATTAGCTGCTTTTTTTTGATAAAAATTCATTATTATGTTACAATTAGTTTTACTAATTCAATTTTTGTACTTGTAACTTTAATGATTTTGAAGGAGTATTTATTAATTGTGATTGATTCATTTAATTTAGGGAAGTTTTTATATTTATTTAAAATAAACCCCGCGATGGTGACATATTCTTCCGAATCCGGGATTTGGAGTCCAAAATTCTGATTGATTTTATCAATTTCTATTCTTCCTGAAAAAATATATTCTTTTTCAGATATTTTTCTCATTACGTGGGATTTAGTGTCATGTTCGTCTTCTATTTCTCCGAAAATTTCTTCGACTAAGTCTTCTAAAGTAATAACTCCCGAAGTTCCTCCGAATTCATCAACAACAATAGCGATGTTTTTTTTGTCCTGTAACATGCTTTTCATGAGTTTATTAGCTGACATGTTTTCGGGTACGACCGAAATCGTATTGATGTGTTTTGTCCAATCTTTAGGTTTGGTAAACATTTCGGATGAATGGATATACCCTACAATATTATCGATGTTTTCTTTATATATCAAAATTTTTGATAAGCCGGTTTCTATGAATGAAGATAATAAATCTTCGATAGAAGTTTGAATGTCGAACGCTACGATTTCGGTTCGGGGAACGATGCAATTCCTTAATTTTACGTTTGAAAACTCAAGCGCGTTTTGAAAATATTTGACTTCGGTTTCTATTTCAGATTTTTCGTGAGAATTTTCAATCGTTTTTTGGATAAGTAAATCCAAATCATCTTTTCCTAATATTTTAAATGATAGATCGAAAGAAATTTTTATCCCGAATACTCTAAAAAATATTTTAATGATAAAAGTGAGGATGAAAGCTAACGGCAACAATATAACGTAGAATGGAAATAAAGGAACCGACCAAAAAGAAAGGAAGGAATAGGGATTTAACTTTGCATACATTTTTGGAATGAATTCGCCGCATGATAACATTAAGAAAGTTACAATTATCGATTGTATAAACAAGAATAAAAATTCGTTGATTTCTGGGAAAAAAGAAGAAAAAAGCGAATGCGTTTGTAACCCGAAAATAACCAATGAAATAATTTTCCCGGTTTGCATCGCTGTCACAAATTGATTTGGTTGCTGGTAATATAAGTTTAGGATATGTCCTTTTATTCTTTCTTTTTTCTTTTCTAATTCAAAATATAATTTGTTAGACGATAAAAGAGCGATTTCGGCTCCGGAAAACAAGGCCGACATTAAAAGGGATAATATAATGATTAAATCTTGATTCATTGTGTAGTTAAACTGTCTGAAGTTTGTTGGTTTTCATCCAAATGCATATAACCGTTTATTCTAAATATGTCGTATTCGGTCATTGATTGGTTTGATTCGAATCCGGTTCCGAAAATTATTCGTTTCGCTTGTTCTATCTTTATATTTTTATCCGAATATATTTTTTGAGTGTTTTCATCCCAAAATAATTCTTCCGTTTCAAATTTTTCCTGTTGGAGGTTTATTACTTTTACATTTCCAATTAAACGCCAAAGGGATTTACGTTCATAGTAATAGGCGGTATCTGACTTTATGCTACCTTCGACATTGAATAAAGAGTCGAATTTTTCGACATAAAATCCTTTTGGAAAATACCAATATAAGCCATCATTAGGATTATAGATATCCCAAATTTTGGCGATTAAGCGATAGCGGGTTATGCCTGAATCAGAGATTAAAGAAGATACATTTTCGGAGTGCATCATTGGCAATACAGAAACATTGATTTCTACAGAATCCATTGTTTTTTTTTTCGAGCAGGATGCTGATAAAATGCACGAAATAATGAAAATAATGATTGCGACCCGGTGTTCCGAAAATGATTTGTTCATCTAAAGAGAGAGAGTTATTGTACTTTTCTTTGGAAAAACCACAATTCGTTAAATGTATAACTAACCGTTAGTCTAAAGCATTTTTCATCAACCAATCCTACATTTTTCGTTTCGGGAGAGGTCTCCGCGTATTCAAAAGCTACATTTAAAGCCGAACGGCCACCGATTAACGGAAGTCCAAATCCGCAGGTTACGCTATACGCGCTGAATTGATGTTGCTGTTTATCAACGCTTGAAACAGGAGAAAAGTATGAATTCGCATAATTAGCTCCTAATCTATAATGTACTCTGCTGAAGTAATTTCTGCTTCGAGCATCGGGTGTGAATTCTGTACCGAAATTGAATTTTGTACGATTGTCAAAAATTCCTTGTTGGCCTTCAAACCTCACATCTTCCCATTTTTGATAAGAATAGTCAAATCCAGCCAGAAATTTACTTCCTTTTACATAACTGATACCTAATCCATAAGTTTCCGGCATGTCATATCCGGTTCCTTTCGGTTTTAGCGGTGTAGTTGTTTGGATATATCCAGAGGAGTTATATGTAATTTCATTTCCGCTGTATTTTCCTGTTACCGATATTTTTGGTTTGTAAATAGCTCCGATTATTAAGTGTTGGTTTTTTCCAATAGGTTGACGGTATTGTACTCCGAGGTCGATTGTGAATCCCGACATTCTTAAGGTATCGCTATTTAAAAAAACGTTAGTAGTCGCGTCGGAAAATGAGGCTTGTTTATAATGCTTGATATTTCCAAATAAATAAGACGCGTTTGCCCCAATTGAAACACGCTTGAAATTATAAGAAAGAGCCCCGTATAATTGGTTTAGACCTCCTGATCCATAATAAGAAGTTTCTGAGCTTGTGCCGGAATTGCCGACTTTATAACCAACATCACTGACAGGGGTGAAACCAAGTCCCATTCCTAAATTTTTATATAAAGGAAATTGCATGGCAACATAATCAAGTGACGCGTTAGTGCTTTTTGATTTTTCAAATCCGTCATTGAGCCAATTCATTTGAAAAGAAGCGCCTAAATCTATCATGAAAGTCAAAGAATCAATACTTGAGTAAGATGCCGGATTCAAGGGGTTGATTGTTTTTGATTCGCGAAGTCCATACCCGATACCTCCCATTGCCTTTTGTGCTCCAAAAGAAGGGTCTGCCAATATTCCGTATCCGTAACGCGAATACACTGAACCGGAATAATCTTGTGCCAATAACGAGATAGGGGCACTTATTATTGATAATAATACAGCTAAAAGCTTAGAATTTACTTTCATTCAATCAATTTTTTGATAATTCAAAATTTCATTTAATCCGGTTAGTACCAGATTGCCGTCTGCAAAGATGGTGTTTTTTAATTTTTTTTCAAAATAAAAAGAATGTCCTCCGGTTAAAAAAACCAAAAGTCCTGGATATAACTTTTTATATTCATCGATATAAGCATCCATTTCTTTGATAATCCCATTCACAACTCCGGCGCGAATAGCTGTTTCGGTATTATATCCGAGAGACGGAATATCACCGTTTTCATCGATCAAGGGCAGCCGTTTTGTGAATTTATTTAAAGCTTTGAATCGGATGGTCATTCCCGGAGAAATATTTCCTCCGTTATAGTTGCCTGATGATTCTAATAAATCGTAGGTAATAGCGGTTCCGGAATCAATTACTAAAATGTTTTTGTTTTCATGGCTTTTTCTTGCTCCAATGATTGCCGCGATACGATCTTTTCCTAGCGATTGAGGTGTCTTATATGAAACTGATATAGGCAATTTAGTATTTTCATCTAAAATATAAAACGGAGATATTTTTTTTTGTAAAAAGGCTATAATGTTGGGATCGACATCCGAAACCGAACACAAAATTCCTTTTGAAGGGGAATATGTGTTTAACAATTTTTGCAGTTTTTCAATAGTAAGAGGCTTGAATATAAAAGAGGAAAATAATTTATATTCATAAAAAAAAGCAACTTTTGTAGATGTATTTCCTTGGTCTATAACGATGTTCACAGCATTTTATAAATAAAAAACATTGCAAATATACACGATTATTTTCACTTATGTAGAATAAGGGAAAAGTTAATAAAGTATATTTAAATGTATAAAAAAATTAATGCCGATTTTTTTGTCTTTTTTGGATGTAACTTTGTAATACGAAATTGTCGAGGTACACACTATCGCGCTTGTTGGCGAACTTGCGCATACACACTGAAAATTATGAATATAAAAATTAACACATTACAATTAAAAAGTAACGTTTCCCCTTATTATGGCGTTTTCTTTTTTGTTTCGTTGTTGTTATCTACTCATTTGTTTTGGAAAATTGTGGTAGATGGCGATTTACAAGGACAACAAATTTATATTTTTGGCAGGGATTTAACAAGTCAATTCCATTCATTATCGACGTTAACGGCAGAATGGGCTTTTCAATTAATAAAATTATTCCCTAATACGGATAGCTTTTATCGTCATGATACCTATTTATATTTTGAAGGAGGACGTAATTGTATTAATATTATTTGGGGATGTACGGCGATAAAACAGTTATATATATTTATTCTTCTAATAATCCTTTATAAAGGACCTGTGAAAAGTAAATTATGGTATATTCCTGTAGGATGTTTGATTTTAGGCATTTACAATATTATAAGAATCGCGATGATTTGTATTTTAACTAAAAACAATCCTGAAAGGTTTGAAT
Organism: Bacteroidales bacterium; assembly: GCA_031553755.1. Lineage (GTDB taxonomy): Bacteria > Bacteroidota > Bacteroidia > Bacteroidales > Azobacteroidaceae > JAIRVZ01. Next base: position 36,527 of record JAVBKZ010000026.1, read on the forward strand.
CTTTACACGATGGTTGGTTTAAGTATCTTTTTTATGGATTGATTTTCTTGCTTTGGGTTTTTTGGGAAGAAAGGTTTGTGAAAAAAGACAAATCATTTGTAAAAGAATGATGTGGTTTGTTTATTCTGTTAACATTTTTTGAATATTCCAAGTTTTTTATTTTAACATTTGGAAGAGGTGTATTTATCGCTTGTTTTTATTGAAAGTGAATTGAAACCGTGTTTCTATTTAGTTTTTTTTAGTAGAATGCCTTTTTGTCTATGTTTTTTAATTGTTAAAATTAAGCGTTAATAAAATATATTTAAATGTGTAAAAAACTTAATATTGATTTTTGTGTTCTTTTTGAGCGTAATTTTGTAGTGTAAAAATTAATTAAGTACACACACAATACACACAACAATTATAATACACACAAAAACAATGAACGCAAGAGTAAGAATACAAACATTAGAATTAAAAAACAACTTCGCTCCATATTTAGGAGTCCTTTTCTTCATCACAATATTAGTATTTGCCCACACTTTTTGGAAACTTGTAGTTAATGCTGATTTGCACGGACATCAAATTTCTATCTTAGGACAAAACTTAACGAACCAATTCTACGCTTTATCAACATTGACAGCGGAATGGGTTTATCAATTGGTTAAATTACTTCCAAACTCAGAAGATTTTTATCGTCATGGAACATTCTTGTATTTTGAAGGAGGAAGCAATTGCATCAGTGTTATTTGGGGTTGTACAGCAGTAAAACAATTATATATTTTTGTTATTTTGATTGCTCTTTACAGAGGCCCGGTAAAAAGCAAATTATGGTACATTCCTACAGGAGCTTTGGTTTTGGGAATCTACAACGTTATCAGAATCGCTATGATTTGCGTTTTAACTAAAAATAATCCGGAAAGATTCGAATCTTTGCACGATGGATGGTTCAGGTATATTTTCTACGGATTGATTTTCATCCTTTGGGTTATCTGGGAAGAAAAATTCGTTAAGAACCAACAAGTCGAAGCTGAATAATTTATTTTTATCTTGCCTTTGGATTTCAATGTAACCAATTAGGATTTGCTATTAAGAACACGGATGACACTGATTATACAAAGATGTGCATAGATTATGAAACTGTGCTAATCAGTAAATTCCGTGTCATCCGTGTTCAATAATACTTTTAGTAACCTTTATCGTGTTTTATTTTTATTCTTTAATGTTATTACATCGGCATATTGGATAGCCAACGCGTTTTAGTAAGCGAATTTTAATTCTTTCTAAATTTTTTAGAGAATACTTTTTGCCCGTTTTTATAAATATTCAATACATACAATCCAGGAGAAAGAGTTGATATGTCAATCCTTTTTTGTCTACCAACCTCCATATTGAAATTTTCAATTAAGGATTGAGAAAACCCATAAATACTTTGAATCTCATATCTATAACCCACAGACTTTTGATTTGCCATGACAAAAGAATTATCCGGATTTTCCGATTCCTGTTCTGAAATTAAAATAGTATTATTATCAAGCATGGCAAAATTCATCCAATGATAATTTCCTCCGATATTTACGATAGGATTAATGGTTCCTATTCCTGTTTTTATTTGTAATCTAAATACGGCTTCAATAAAACTTCCCGATTTAAAATTAATAGTCATACAAGATTGAGCAGGATTCCATGAATAACTATTCAATGACATAAATCCCGAAATCAAATTCCAATCGTATTGGGTAGCTATGCCGTTGATATATGCCGGATAATCTAAATATAATTTCATGATATTGCCAGGCATAACTGCGACTGGAAAATACAATGGTAAACGTGTCCTTGTCATTTGG
>JAVBKZ010000076.1:0-3074 GCA_031553755.1 Bacteroidales bacterium
CTGCTATTTACAATGAATGGAATATCTATTTTATTTTTTCAATACTTTTTGTGAACTTACAGAACCGTCTGTATAGATTGTTTTTTCGATTACAATTCCTGTCGCGGAAGCATCAACTTTAGCACCTAAAAGGTTGTAATATTGGATAAAAACAACCGATTTGTTTGATAATGACATCCTTTCAATATCATTTGACACATTTTCAATACTTATTACATTTTGAACGTTTCTCGATATTGCTAATCTATTCTCAATATTTACGTAATTATTTGGAATCAGCAACGAATTTATCATTGCTTTAAATGTTCCATTCGAACCTTTAACTGTAAATCCCGGTTGAAAAACAATAGATTTTCCGGCAACAAAAATTACTCCACTATAACCTACTCCTCCATAACTATTAATATAGTTACGGACAAAAAAACACTTATTTTCAAAGTCCAGACCATTCACTATATCATATTCATCAACTTCTTTAAGAACTCCAGAAATGATAATTGAGATATTTTTAGTCCCATTTTTTAATTTATTTTTATGGGATATCTTAACAATGATGGTTTGATCCAAGTCACGACTCAACCTTAGATCATTTTCTCCCGTGCCTACATCGCTCGGAATAAATACCTGTTCCATATTGTCAGTCGTATTATCTCCTATTGCACAATTAATCCTGCCAGGGAAAATAAAAGGTTCATTAGGTGTCTGATAACCCAAACCATATACTCTCAAATCAATATCATCTTCCAATGTTTTAGAAATTGCATTATAACCAAATTCAACATCTCCTTGAGGATTATCCCATAAAATACTAACCTTAGACGAATAACGGTTATTTTTAGGAAAAATATAAGTCAAGGTCTCGCCGTCATGTAAAGTAATTTCCTTTATTATATGATCAAATTCAGAATGAACATTTCTCATAAAAATTTTTGCATAATTTAGATTCGGATTATAACCGACATTCGGAGTATAATTTCTGGAATACAATTCCAAATCGTTATTAGTAGCATGCATTAGTACCGCTTTCATTGTCGTTTGATTGAATATTTTCTGACCGAAACAACTGATCTGTTCCTGATCTAAAGCATTTATATCGCTTTGTGAGAAAGGAGGAACAGCTTGAGTGAATAGCGAATATATGATTGCTATAACTACAAAAATATATCGTTTCATAACTAATTATTTTGAATTTTATTTTTCAATTCTTCGATCTCCTTTTGTTGTTGAATCACGTAGAGAGTTAGTTCTTCGATTTTTTGTAACAGTTTTGTTTGCATTTCTCCAAGATTCAATCCCTTATCCAAAACTTCGCCCGCTGTTGGAATTTGAGGCAAGTGATGGTTGTTTTTTACAAATTGCTCTACTTCTTTCAAAGGCATCAATTGATAATCGGAATTGAATACATAATCGGGAAATGGAATTTGTGTATCTACTAAAATTTCTTCGGCATGAATTTTCCCTTTTACCGTTAATTTTTGATCCGGATTTTTTGTACCAATGCCAATGTTTCCTCCAACATAAAAATTAGAACTAATATTTGCAGTTCCTGCCACATCTAATGTTGCCATAGGATTTACCACATTGATACCTATTTTCCCATTAACCGGAGTTTCCAAAGGACTTTCCGGCAATCCCGATTGAAAGCCGATTCCAAATAAAACACCTCCAATATTCATCGCATTTGATACTCCCTGTGGCAACGCTATTTTTTTACCGATAATGATATTGTTATTTCCGTAGCTTGCTGTCCTATATCCGATTATTGTATTATAACTGGAAGAATTAGAGAAATAGCTATATGCTCCGATTGCATTATTTCGAATTCCAGTAGTTAAATTTTCTCCTGTCTTATATCCAATAGCAATGTTTTCAGAACCAGTAGAAATTGTGTACAGAGAATAAGTTCCAAGTGCAGTATTTTTATTTCCAGAAGAATTAATACCTTGTAAAGCATGACTTCCTACTGCAGTATTATGTGATCCATGTTTTCTCTGATGCATAGATTTGTAACCCAAAGCCGTATTTTCATGTCCAGAATCATTTGAGTATAGAGTTTGATATCCTAAAGCAATATTTCCACAGCCATTTATATTTGAATAGAGAGCTTTATGTCCAATGGCTATATCATTAGTAGCTCCATTAGTAGAATACAAAGAAAAAGAACCAATTGCGACATTAAATCCTCCATTAATATGCGAATATAACGCTTTATATCCCAGTGCATTATTGCTAATTCCTGTTTTATTTTGGTTGAGAGCATAATTTCCCAATGCAATACTGCGATATCCGGTCGTATTGCTTGATAAAACTCCCTGCCCCACTCCTACATTGTTGTTTGTGTTAACTACTTGCGCATTGATTGTTATAATTGAAAAGGCCAATATAATGGCTGTAAAAAAAATTGATTTCATAAAATAAAAATTAAATTAAAAATGATTTAAAAATTAGTTTGTGTTTTTTCCGTTAAAATTAATCCTCCTTTCGTATGTATTAACGGTTTTAAAAATTAGGTTTATTTATTATCAACAACGCAGTAAAAGTATAGTGTTTTTTTTAAAAATTTCAACAAAAAGAAGAAAAAAAATCTTAATTTATAATTCTTAATTTATTAATAATCAGTGTTTTAAAAAAATATTTTCTTAACGAGGATATAGTACCATGTTGGGAAATTTACCTACTATTAAAATTAAAGTATTTTAGAGATTAAGTAAACGCAAAAATTATTCTTATTATTTTTCATAACTAAGTTTAAATTATGAAGTTATCTTGGCTTTTGATTTTAAACACAAAGTTACACGGAATAATTATTCACAAAGTAGAATCTAAGATCAAGTGATGTGGTACTCTGCGAAATAAACTCCTTTTACTCAATGTTCGATAAAAAAGACGAATTCATTATTAAAAAATTTAATCACTTTGCAGTTCCATATATCATATAATGCAAAAAAGGCCGCCTCAAATATTTGAGATGGCCTTTCTGCTATTTACAATGAATGGAATATCTATTTTATTTTTTCAATACTTTTTGTGAACTTACAGAACCGTCTGTATAGATTGTTTTTTCGATTACAATT
>JAVBKZ010000008.1:0-123906 GCA_031553755.1 Bacteroidales bacterium
TAGGTAACTGGTAAAGTCAAAATAGAAACACCGTTTTGTTTTATATATACTAAACGAAAAATCGGGAGATTTAGTATTTAAAACTCCTAAATATTTTATTTATTGATTTTTTATTGGAGAATGAGACCTGAGTAGTTACAAAAAGACACATCAGGAGGTGGTTATTTTTATGATATGGCTCCACATACGATTGATATACTTTATTTTTTATTGGGTAAATTTTCAGACGCAACTGGTTTCATTGCGAATACCGGCAATTTATACGATGCGGAAGATACTGTAAGCGCGTCTTTTCGATTCGAATCCGGAATTATCGGTTCGGGATTATGGTGTTACGTTTCTTCAATTCAAAATCAAAATGATTTGATTGAATTTTCAGGTACAAAAGGAATTATTCGGTGCTCTACATTTTCTTTCAGTCCGATAGAATTAATTACAGATAATCGAAAAGAGTATTTTGACATACCATCTCCTCAACACATACAACAACCTATGATACAAAGTATCGTTAATGAAATCCGAGGAAACGGCATTTGTCCTTCGACCGGAGAAACCGGCATTCAAACAAGCTGGATCATCGATAAAATATTTAGAAAATTATAAGAAAACCTTATATAATTTTGGAATAATGAAATATATTGACTTACTTTGCACCCGCAAAACAGGGTTCCTTGGCCGAGTGGCTAGGCACCGGTCTGCAAAACCGTCTACGGCGGTTCGAATCCGCCAGGAACCTCTTAGTATCAAAAAGGCGATAGATTAACAGTCTATCGCCTTTTGCTATTTATATAGTTTTCAGTCGATTATGCCCGATGATTTCAATCTTGACAGTTTAAAAATTTGTAGACCGATTGTATTTTTCAACTAAAATGTAGACCGATTGTAGCCCGCCATGGTAACGATAAAAATATACTTTAGAAAACACAATCCCGAATTATTATCGGGGGTTGTTTGGGTAATGTTTTATGTGAATAGGGAAAAAATTAATTTCTCTACCGGTGTGAAATGTGAAGAGAAGCATTGGAATGAAAATAAGTGCTGTGTAGGTAGCGGAGACAAGGAAGCGAAAGACAAAAATTTGATTGTTGAAAAAATTGCAGCTCGTATAAACGATGTTTTTGTTAAATTCAGATTGAGAAATAAAAAGATAACTCGTGAAAGCTTTTTCCGGGCATATAATCGTCCGGATGATTATGATACTTTTTTTGATTTTGTGAAAGAATGGCAAAGAAAATTTTCAATAAAAAATGAATACGCAACAATGAGTGTGCATAATTCTGTTTTGAAAAAGATAAAAGAGTATGCTCCGGCATTGCATTTTGATGATATTACTCCGGAATGGCTAGACGATTATTATGCTTATCTCCGGAAGAAATTAAAAAATTGCGAAAATACGGCTTATAAAAATATGTCTACTTTCCGAAAATATGTACGAGCGGCATGGAGAGCCGGATATATGGATGAATATCCGTTTGAAAATTGGAGCATAAAACGGACAAAAGCGAGTTATTCTTATCTCACAGAAGATGAATTAAACCGTTTGATTGAGCTATATCGATCGGGTAACTTAGAAGCTAAATATCATCAGGCGCTTGAATTCTTTTTGTTTATGTGCTTTTCGAGTCTGCATATAGGAGATGCAAAGGCTTTGAAATTGGAGAATTTTACAAATGACAGTTTTACTTATTTTCGAATCAAAAACAGAAATAGTAAGCCGGAACCAATAGTAGTTCCTATTTCTGACTCTTTGAGAAAAATTCTCGTAAATATTGTAGGGGTAAGAAAACAAGGATTGATTTTTTCTCATCTTCCGGCAGACCAAACAATGAACCGATATTTAAAGGAAATCGCCCAAAATATTGAAATTAATAAAGATATTTCACACAAAACAGGCCGTCATACTTTCGCTACTTTTTTCCTCCGGAAAACAAAAGATTTGACAGCTTTAAAAGAAATACTTGGACATTCAGAACTTCGGGAAACATTGATTTATGCTCATGTTTTAGACGAATCAAAACAGGAAGGTATCACTTGTTTTAACGCTTTTGCTATTTAATCCATCGGGTAAAAAGTGCCTTTAACAATGGGAGAAAGCCCTTTATAAGTCACTTCATATTCGAGTTTTTCGCAAATGAATTTTTTGTTTTTGATAACAAATAAATTTCGAGGTTCATATAATTTTTTATCTTTCAACAAACTAATCTCATATTTTTCAGAAGTATCGAAAAAAGCGTTGTTTTTGTATAGTGTCCCAAATAGGCCATAAGGCCCTGAAAGTCTTAAACTGCCGTTTGTCACAATCTTTTCTCGTGAGGTTATCCCATAGTTACTGGGTAAACTATAAGAATCAATCATTGATATTGGGTATTGATGTTCCCAAGCACCTCCAAGGTCGGAATAATCTAAAACATTTTTAACTCCTTCGTACATTGCAACTTGAATTGTTTCTACAAAGTTTTCATCGGGTACTCCATTGGTTATATATTCATTTATATCTGAAATTTCTTCACTCCCAATTTCCGTATTTGAAATATACGGAATTGCTGTATATCCTGTTCCGACCTTACTATAATATAATTCAGAGGGTATTATATCCAATTCGATAAAACTATCGGTAGAATTCGTTTTTATATCCTTGAGCATGTTGATCCTTTGAAAACCATATATAGTAGCTCCCCCTCCTCCCGGAAATGATTGTACAATATAATAATTATTAGAAGACAAAATTTTAAATAAAGTCATCTTCTTAAATTCAGAACCGGCTGAAAATGTAGTGGGATAAGCTGCTTTTAATTCATCAAATGTATTGTATTCTTTTATTTTCGCAATGGATAATATTTCGTCAGAAAGGCATTGATATTTAAAAAACTCTCGACTATTGGGTAAATTGTATTTTACATTTTTATAATTTAAATTTATCGCTTCAGCTTCAGATGATAATTCAACCTTGTTGCTGTCTAATACAAGATTATCATTTATATATGTTGTACCTGCTGCCTGATAATATTTATAAGTTCTTAAAATTCTGATACTTTTGGAATCTTTATCTACAACAAAAACAACATTTCCTAATTTTTCTACTTCCTCTATAAATTTTATAACTGTCCAATTCGGAAGAATTTTTACATAGTCCAAAGTTTGATTTCTGTTAACTATGTATAATTTTTTCCACATAGAATCGTTCTCAAGTTCATTGTACGTCAATTGATAACCAAGTTTCTCGTTTTCAATTATTTTCTTTATGTAATACAAGAAATAAGGTTGAATACAAAGTTCACTTTCCGGTAAATTCCAATTGGGAGCTCCTCCATTTAGTATTCGGGGCCAATTATTCCATTTGCCTCCATCAAAAGCAAGGGGGGCGGCTACGTAATTAAAATCAGGATAATTTGAAAATAGAGAATTAACCGCATTTGTAAGATTAAGATTAGAAACAGAACCTAAATTAAGTTCTTGTACTTTCAAATTTTCGTCAACAAAATAGTTTAACTCACTATTACCCGCCATTAATTGTACTGAAATTTCATTATTTTCAATTGCGAGAGAAGTTCCTATTCCATTAACAATAACTACATTATCGCAAATAAGAATCACATTAAACTCTATGACTTCCTTTTTTGAGTTAAATCTTCCAATATGTTTGAAAACAAGGTTATTTATTGGATCGTTTAAAGGCAAAGTTAAGTCATAAGTATATTCTCCTTTTTTAGTAAGAAATGAATTTTCATGTATTGCCGTTATCTGAAATTCTTTGGGTAATACAATACGATGGCCGTCAAGATATAATTCTGTCATGATTTACTGCGTGAAATGTTAGATTGTAACTTGTCATATAATTTCATTCCCTCTAAAAAACCTTTTTTTCCCACAATAGGAACTTCTCCCACAAACGGCTCATCCAACCGTTTATTTAGGCGTTCGGTAACATCGGCATTGCGCTGCATCCAAAGAGATAGGGAACTTAAAACAATGGCACTGTCTTCGGAATTTTTCCCTGAAGAAATGGCGTTTGAAATTCCGGAAACAACATATTTGTTTTCAGCTTCGCGGTAATCCAAAGCGCGGGCAAAATCCTTTTCGGTAAGCGATGAAACGGTGTTATTTTTTTGTGCCTGATCTACAATGTCAAAAACTTTTTTGATGGCGGGATTACGAACTGCAAACCGATTACCGACAAATTCTTCGGAGTGTACATCGCCCTGATATTTATCCCATGGACCATGCGGGGTGTAACCTCCGGTGTAATATCCTTGTTTGGCATTTTCTTTTTGTTGTTGAGCAACTGCTATTTGTCCGGCTCCGGCAGCAATGGCGGCAGCAGCGGCGGCAATACCAAGGGCGGGGCCAACAACAGGAATACCCGCCATGGCTTTGTACGCTTCCATTGCTGTGACGGCAGTTGTAGCCGTTACTTGAGCAACGGTAACAATAAATTGTTTATCAGCATATTCGGCACGGATATCGTTTAATGCAGCCTCTTTTTCGGCTTCTAATTTTTCCTGTTTTTTCGCGTTCCCTTTGGCCGCTTTGATTTGCTTGTCATATTTTCTCGAAACAGCCATTTCATCGGCTTGCTGAAAAGATGTGTAAGCAGACGAAAGATTAGAAGTAACGTTTTGAATTTTTTCTGAAGCTTCGCCAACTTTTCCTGTTAATGCTCCGAGATATTGATCGTCAATCAAAGCCTTTGCTTTAATTGCTTCATCGTGGGTAATCACTCCACGGGCTTCAAAATCGGCTAAAATTTTGAGTTCGTTTGCTTTGAACTTATCAATATCTACGAGATTATATTTGCTTTCGGCAGATTGTCGTTCGTTTGCTTTGAAATCAGATGTATCGGAAGAATTTTGATATAGTTTTTTATTCAGGTCATCAATCTGTTCTTTAGAAAGTCCCGCGATTTTCAGTTTTTCAAGCAAAAATTTTCTTTCAATTTCTAAAAGTTCTTCTTTGTAAGCACTTTCTGAAATTAAACCCTGACGGTGTTTTTCTGCGAAGTCGGATTCATCCTTAGCTTGATCTTCTGCAATCGCTTTGAGCCTTTTAGAAGCATCTTTAGATGTGATTTTACTCATATTATCTAAATGCTGCTGTTCGAGTAACTCAAATACATTAAGTTGCTCCGTTGTCATTTCTTCTTTTTTCTTTCCAAACAGACCAACTTCACGCAAACGGTCATCGTAGGCTTGTTTTTCTTTTTCTACCGGATCGGCATCCAACAAAATTTGAGCAATACGTTTTTGTTGCTCAATAATGGCATTGGAATTCTTTTTCTCAATTTCTGAAATTTGTTTTTCTATTTCGGTTTTTAATGCCGGGTCAGAAACTTGTTTTAGGAAATCTTCTAAAACGGCTTTCTTTTGTCCATAATATTCAGCGTCTTTCAAAAGAAGTTTATTCCGGTAATCAACTTCTGATTCCTGATTTTCTTCCTGGTATTTTTTTACTTTGGCAATTTCTTCGTTACGGGAAGTTTCCAAGGTTTTTAGTTTCAAGTCAAGTTCTTTTTTTTGTTTGGCAGCAAGTTTTTTTGCTTCTTTGTCATCATCTCCGGAAGGTGTGTATGGAGAATCGTTGTTGTCATTGTTATTTGAAGGATTTTCAATAACAGGAGTATCATCAACAATATTCCCTCCTAAATTTTCAATATACGTATCGAAGAACTGTCTGATTTTGTAAACTTCATTCATGTTTTTTCCGACTGCAGCTCTAATTTTATTAAGATCCTTAGTCATATCAATAGCAGAATAACTAATAGTTTGATATTTTTGTCTGAATGAACTTTCTCCAGTTTCTTGATTAGGATTTTCCTGAATTTTCGAAATAATTCCTTGTAATTCAGAAGCTGCTTGTCCGGCTATTTTAGCACCGAATTTTTTAGATATTTTATTTATAACATCATTGAAAGTCTCTTGAACATTTTTATTAGTTTCTTCACCAGTTGTGTCTAATTGTTCTTTACGTGCTCTGATAGCGGCATTTTTCAGCAAAGCTTGATTAACCAAGTTTTGATAGGTCAAAATATCTTTAAGTGATGCTTTTTCATCTAACATATATCCGGTATATTTTCCATATACTTCATTTATTTTGTCAATGGCTTTTTTTCGTTCTTGGGTTCCCAACGCTGTTTTCTTGAGAGAAGAAAATAATTTATCAGCTTTATCTTTTTCATCATCATAAAGTGAAAGTATTTTTTTATACCAATCAACAGATTCTTTGGCTTTCCTATTGTAGTCTATTAAATAGCCAATTGCAGCAGCAAGTGCCATTGCTATCAAACCATAAGGATGTTTTGCTATAGTTTTATAGAGAGAAATCATTGACTTCTCTACAGCCTTATTCCAAAATACCTGAACTTTATTTACAATATTAACTGCATTAACGACATAAATATAAGCTGTTAAAGCTGCTATTATTAATAATATTTTAGCTTTATTTTCTTCATAGGTTTTTGGTAATTGTGCTAATGTCCGGATAAGAATTGTTATACCATTTGTTGATTGCAATAGCACCGGGTTCAATTTTTCTCCCAACTCCAAAGCCGTATCTTTAAATTCTTTTCGGGCTTTCTCTAATTTGGCTGCCAGGTTATTATTTTTAACGGAATATTCGTTGGTAAGAGAAGTGCCTTCGGAGAAAGCGTTGTTTGAAATTTCTTGTGCTTTGGTAACTAAATGAATATTGTTAGCCAAGGAAGATACTACTTCGGCCGCGCGAGCTGCATCTAATCCCATGTCTTTGAAAATGGGAATTAATTGTTGTAATCCTCCTTTATCACTTAATGATTTCAAAACGGTTGTGATAGCTTGGTTCATATCCGTTTTGATTAGTTCATTGAACTTAGCGACATCAACTCTTGCGATTTTTGCAAATTCTGAGGGCGAACTCATTATTTTCATAATAAGCTTTTGAAATGCTGTAGCCGACATTTCTGTTTTCTCTCCCGCCTGATCGAGCGCGGAAGCATACCCTAAAATATTTTGAATTGACAGTCCGGCTTGTGCGCCAATGCCTCCTAATCGTTGAGCAAAATCGACTAAATACGATTCGGAAGCTGTTGAAGATTGTCCCAGCTCATTAATCGCTGAGCCGATTGCCAACATTTTACCTTTCAAATCTAAATTGTCAAGTTCTTTGGTTGATTTTCGATAAACTTCTGTGAGTTTTCCTATATTTTTTATCGCTCCTTCTCCGAGATCTTCTCCGAGTGCTACATTAATTTGATTTCCTGCTTCGACAAAATCCAATACATCCTTTTTCCCGGAAATACCTAATTTACCTGCATCACGAGCCAATTCGTTCAGTTGTTCCCGAGCAGTCCGAGTATCCATTTTTTTGAATGATTCATTCAAATCCACAACTTCATCGTGCGTCATGCCGGTTGTCTTCATCACATCGGCATAATGATCATCCATTTTGGCAACGTCTTCCGATAACTTCCGAAACGCAAAGGAAAGTCCTGTAATGGTTGCGATCGCAGTCGTAGCCATTCCAAAATATTTATTGAAAGTATTTGAGAGCCTTGACATTCTGGATTCTGCTACAACCGATTCGGCAGAGATATTTTTAAGTTCTAACTTGACACGCCGGATATTTTCCGTTAACAAATTCCATCCTTTCGAACCACGTTTTAAATCGGAGAATTGGAGTTGACGGTTAAGTGCGTTGAGAGTGGCTCTTAATTCTTTGGGTTTGGCCGAAGATAGGTTATTTAGAATTCTTGTAACATCGACTACATCGGTTTTTAATGAGCGGATTGTTTTATTGACTTGTTTCAAGTCATTTTCTAAACCACTGATTAAGGCTTTATTTCCTGTTCGTTTTGCAGTTTCAAGTTGTGTCTTCAGTCCGGCAGCATGTGACTCTAATTTTGATATTTCGTTTTGCGCCTGTTCTCCGTTTAGGAGGACGGTTAAAACGGCTGTTTGATGTTGATTCGCCATAGTGAGAATTTCTATTTAGGCGAAAATAAGCAGGACAAAAAAGGGTAAAAAAGACAAAGCCGCCCTGTCATCACGACGGAACGGCTTGAAAAAAGAATGGTTTGAAATGTTATATCGAATATCCTTTAGGCACAAATGAAAGTATTTTTTGTTTGATTTCTCCGACAGTTATTTTTTTGTCCCGGTTCAAATCATATAATTGATTCTGAGAGGCAATTTTTTCGGCAGAAATCGTTTTAGTTTGAATTACCCAATCATCAGGTTTACCGATGGCGGCAGGAAAAAAGACTGCCAGGTAAACATCTTGTAACGATTTCATTTTCCCCCGGTATGGAAGCAGGTATTTATATACATAATCTAATTGTTCTATATTACTCATCCTTTTGAGAGCCTCTGTCGTTGTTCCAAGCTGAATGGCGGTTGATTTTAGGAACTGAATTAAACCGGTTGCTCCTATAGAATTTTGGATGCGGTGATTGATTATTTTGTATACTGCAGCAGCAGTTTCAATGTAGAAAACGAGCATCAGCCAATTAGGATTAATTCCTAGTTTTTGAGAAATCTCAATTACTTTTGCTTTGAATTCTTCCCGATTTTCAAGAATTAGTTGTTCAAATAACAGTGTCATTTCTTTTCTCCTTTCTCTTTTTCTAAAAAACTACCAAGTGCGGGGATACGCTTTACAAATTCAAGCCCTAAGACATAATCCAAAAACTTGAATACCCGGTTTGATGGAAATATCTGTGTGAGGTTATGCAGGGAATTCGACACATAGAAATAGATAAATACATAAGTCAACATTTTAACTACATATAGAGATTCTTTTTTATCTCCCATTTTTTCGCCGATGACATAAACGGATGAAACGATTGAGAGATAAATCGCAATTGTGATAAAACTAAACATAAATTTCTTCGGAGAAAAACGCAATTTATTGACAAATAAATCGGTTGAAATTCCGAAAATTATATCTGCTACAAATACGATAGTCAGAACCATCATTGCATTGTGTACCGGTTGCAAGTAAGCGACAAAACCGCCAATAAGAGTGGCTAAAATTATTTTTATTGCATCCATTTCAATCCAAATTATACATTTTCCAATCAATAGCTTCTTTCTCTTTCCATCCTTCGGATAGTGTATCTTGAACGAACTTCATCGCGGCGGTGTAGAACTCCGTTAGTTCTGCGACAGTTGTGAACTCGTGGTACACAGGTTGTTCATCAGTCCCGAACTTGAATGTTACAGGCAGGTTTTGACCTTTGGTTTGTACAGCCAAATCGAAAGCAGCTTTGTAGTTGAATTGGTTCTCTGACGACAACCACACGGGCATGTCTTTGAATTTGAATCCGGACACAATTTTTTGCCCTGTTTGCAGGTTATACCAAGTCGTGATAATGTGTTTTATCTCATCCAATGTTGGACAATGGTCGAATACTTCTTCCAAGTATTCCGCGCCGTCTTCGGTTTCTTGAATCGCCCAACGGACATGATATTTTTGTTTTACCGGGTTAACGCACTCGATGAGTGCAATACCTTTACTGCCATTTATTTTTTGCATATTAATATACCCTTTCTATTGATTTAAATTGCAATGCAGATTGCGCCATGACTATTTTTCCCGAAAAACGAAGACGAAAATATCTACCGGAACTCGAAACACATGCACCAACACAAAACATTCCCCTACTGTTTACACTAGTGTTTCCGTCGTTACCTGATATAATAAAAACGTTTCCTACATAATACGGAATTTGATCTGTATAATAAGTCGTTGCAGAACCGTTTGCTCCTGTCAACATAACGTCCATAAATTTCTCGTGCCGGAGGTGGGAAATCCACAAATTTGCAGTAAGTGGATAGATATTAAATACCCTGCCGGTGTCTGTTGTGAATTTTGTTGAAGACAAACACTTTTCTTTGATGATTTGCCCGGCCATAACTCCTGATACTAAGAATTCATATCCAAGACAATTATCAGCCTTGAGGTTAACACCCGCATAATAGCAATTATCGGTATCATGCATTCCGATGCTGTCTGTCGTACCGTTAAGCGAAACCGTAGCGAAACCTATCTTTTCCAAGATTTTTCTTGTACCATAAGTAACACAGGATAAATTAGCGACATGTTTCCAATCCGAATAAGTCATATAATCATATCCCGACCCCATATTATACAATGCAGCATCCCAAATAGATAATAAAGCTGTCTGGCAGTTAAGTCCGCTACGGGATTTGATTATATTACCTTCAATGACAGCTCTTTTCGCGGCTAATAAAAATTCTTCCGATTTCACCCAATCCGGCTCCATGTCGGCCATATCTTCCGAATCAGTCAACCAAACAATGTCTTTTTCCATGGCCGTATTAACCGTAAAGGCTAATTTTACGGCTCCGGCAGGAATGCTGGCAATTAAATACATGCCGTCAATCATTCCCCAACTTGAATCGCCTGTAATTCTTGACAGAATATTGTTGTTGGCATCGAGGAATAACGCTCCGTAAACTCCGCATATTCCTTGAAATCTCGCTTTTTTCCAGTTCTCAACATCCACAATCCCGAACCCAAAATTAGCGTTGGTAACTTTTGCGGCGGCAAAAGTCGTGTGGACAACAGAAACGGAAAGCGCATATCCGTAAGTGTATTGGATATCCCGCGTTTCTATTTTCTTTCCAACCGGCGCAATCGGATTTTTGTTAGTTGAATAAAAAGCATATTTCTTTTTATTTCGAAGGTCATTCACTCCTTTGTAGAAGTATTCTCCTTCATAAACAAACATGTCGCCCTCCGTACCATCGACAGCCGCCGGAGTTGCTGATTCCAAGTATTTAGAATCGGCATAAAAAAGGGAATTATCATCATGCAACGGATAATAAGTAACTTCCCCTTCTGCCGTTTTCTTGGCATTGACACGATGACGGCGCGACAGTATCCTGCCGATATGTCCGGAGGGTTTGTATTCGTTTCCGTACTTATATCCTGTTTTGTTTTCGAGATTGGATATATTGGCCGGGTCGGAAATTGATTCTTCATATTCAATGGCTGTATATTCAGGCTGAATCAATTCCAAGCCTTCGAAATAAGCGGATAAGGTATCAAATTGTTCGTCCGACATGTAAGTTGTCAGGCGGTAAACGCCTTGGATTACCGGGCGTGGCTGCGTTCCCGAATTCTCTGTTATCCCGCCTATCCCTGCGTTCATCACGTCATTCAACAGGCGTCCATCCCCTTTGAGATTGATGTCAGTTATTCGGATATATGCCAGCTTATTACCGGGTGTTGACATTATCCGTGATAAAAAAGCAATGGAATCAATTCCCGGAGACGCTTCTATCCTTACACGGCTGATATTGCTTACCGATTCAATCAACAATCCGGATTCTGTTAACGTACTCACTCCCTTAATCTCGAAAGACTGGACAGTGGCAGGAAGTTTCACTACTTTCAACGGACACATTTCCGCGAACTTGACGGAAGTCAAACAAGTGCCTTCGGCGTACAGTTCCGAAAGTTTGGCATTTTTTGACAAGTCTAAAGTCACGAAATTGACATTATCGCAATTGGTAATATCCAATTTTGAAAGCATCCGAAGCCCTGTCAGTTCCAACAGCGCGAGCGACTGGTTATGCCATCCGACTGTCGATTTTCCAAGAATCAGCTCTTCACAGGCTCCCATATTAGCTACATCCAACTGCTGATGGTTCGGGAATTCAGTTAAATTCAGTTTCTTGATATAGGAAGCCCCATAAATATAGTTTACGTCTCCAAATGCTAATTCCTGGGGACAGGCGAATGACGCGGATTCTCCTACTTCCAACATTGTCCGCTCTGAGAGTTGTTTACCCCAAAGAACGGAATAATACATCTTTGATTTGGAAGTAATATGAACCGAACGGTTCAATGTCGCTCCGGACGAACGGAAAGCGATATAATCTCCTTTGTAAGTTCCGGCTTGGTATTTACTGTCAATCAGGTTCAAGCGGTTGAAGAACCACCATTGGCGGTGTGCTGTCCGGGAACCTTGGAGCGATTCGAGGAAGTTGTAATGTTTGGTGATTACATTACCGCCCTCTTTGACTTGAATACCATAAATAAGCGGGTCGGCATACTTATATTTGGCATCCATGTTATAAATCTGCTCGCACCACTTGGCCGATTGCTCTTGGTTAAACATATTCATTACAGGGTTGTATGCCAGTCCGTTGACATTACTGCGAAGTGTGGTGTACATGGCCGAGACATCGGAAAAGAGTTCGGTTTGAAGATTAGTCCACAACACGGAGCGATGCCCGGCATAAGCGTAATCTTGCAGTTCGTTGTCAAAACTGTTTTCGTCAATGTCGTAACCGTATTTCAGTTTACCGTCATTTCTTACCCCGAGAATTGTATCATTGTCATAAAATACCGGATAAGCCTTTATCTTATTACCATTATCGGGATCAAAGAAGAAAGCGAACATCATGTTTTTTGCCCGTTGGTCGACTGCCCCGAATACTTCGGTTATAACGTAATAGGCTAATAAAAAATTCTTGTCGAAATAGTCATACACTTCCGATTTGAATTTCGCTTTCCGGTATGCCGGAGTGTCTTTTGTAAAGGTTGTGCCGTTGATTGTAACGGACGCGATTGTAGCGTTGGTAGCTGCTTCCGCGTCTGTTGAAACTAACCAGTCAGTTAATTTCTTCAAATGAGTAGTGTCCGTTCCTTTGTCCGGGTAACGGAACTCGAAAGCTGCTTGCCAACGCTTGGAACCATCGCCCGAAAGGGAAGTATAATCAGATTCCTTAAACAAACACATCAAATCGCCGTTTGCAAGGAATTCAACGCATTGACAAGGATTCGTGGCAAGCCCGAATTTTGCCAGTCCGGCAGCATCGTTATAACCGGGAATGTTTTCAAAGCCAAAGACTTCCTGAGTGGCTTTGTCATTGTTGAAATTGTATTTTCCCATAAAGGTCAATTCGCCGTCAGCGTTTTCGCGATGAAAAACGAGTATTGGAAATCCGTCAACCGTGGTACGCACATCGTAGGCAGATGTCGTGTTTTTTTGTGCCGGTGTCAAAATGTTGGAGCCCCTGAGAATTGTATCTACCTGACGTGCAAGTCCGGTATTGTGCGAACTTGAACTTTCGGCGTAATCAGCTTTCAAACAAAATTTATTTACCGGAATGGCTTTCGATTTGAATTGATATTTTAATGAAGCTTCATTTTCTCCGTTAACGGTTAAAACGGATGTCGCTTTGCCGTTATCCAACGTAATATTGAAATTCTTACGCGGATAACCGAGCGAAGAAGTACCTTGTAAATTAAGTACTCCGTTGATACAACTGAAATTCCGTGCCGGTTCTTTTTTGTTGATATAGAAAATATCTATCGCTCCCTTGGCTTTCTTGTCGTTACCCACTACGATTGTGTTTACGTCACCTTGCAAAACCATAACCGGCAAATCATCCGGAAGCTTGTCGATGTCTATTTTCTTTTCCGCTCCCCCGGTAAGGATATTATTGCGGTTGTAGATGGAAAGCATTTCCGAAACATTACTTTTATCTACAATGTAATTACTCAACATCTCATCATCCGACAGGGCGCGGGAATAGACGCGGATATTATAGATGTCGACATCAGCATCAACATTGCCGATAAGGATGTTTTTTTCGCGCGGTTGCTTGAAATATTCGGAGTCTGCATACTGGACGGCTCCCGAAACTATTCCGTTGACATAAAGGTACATCATCCGGGCTTCGGTGTCTGTTTTTTGCTTAACTACAAAGCCTATCCGGGTACGCTCCCCTGCCTTGAATTTGGTTTCAACTGTTGTTCCGCCGGAGGAATATATTTTAGCGTCCTGAGCCGTAATAATCAGTCCGATACCTGATATTTCATCAAAACAATCGACGATGGTAGATTCGGGGTTAGCGACATTGGAAGCCATAAAGTCGACTTCTATCGTTTTTCCGCCAACCGAGAAATCGGACGCGAAAGGTTTAAATCCGACTTCTATTGTGCGACCGTTAGTGATATGGGCCGATGTGGTTTCATTTTCCGTTTTCCAAACCGGATCCAAAACCTTGAAATTATGGAAGACGGTTGAAATTTCTCCATAGTTCCACAAGTGCGGGTTGCTTTCAGCGTCGGAGCGTCCGGCCGCTTGTAACTTCAACTCAAGCCCTACGGTTGTTTCTTCCACATCAATGGTCGATTCCCCGACATTGACAGTGATAGGATAAATAACCGATTCGGCTTGTAAGCGTAAAACAGTGTTTCCGCTTTCGTCCAAAACGACATTCCAACGTTGGATATTACTTCCGGGCGTTTGTGTTGCTTTCAGTACATCTCCTTTATATGCTAATACCTGAATACCTGATTGCCCGAATTTGTAAGCAACATAATCAATAGACAAGGTTTCAAATTTTCCTGCCGGAAGCGTTATGTTTTCGGGAAATATTTCGCTTTCCGGGAAAACGAATTTACAGCCGATAATGGGCGTCAGGTTGTTTTCTTCAAATATTATCAAATCATAATACAGGGTATTGCTCTGTATTGAGTTTCCGGCTTCAAGTTCCATCACAACTTTAACTTGCAATGAATGTCGTCCGTGCGCGAGATTAGCAGTATTGACGGTATAATTGCGCGATGTGGTTGTCGTTGTGATAACGGTTGAGTCAACTTGAACGCCATCGATGAAAAAGAAAACGGTTTTTGTCCCGGCTCCTGAAACAAAGTAGGGAAATAATACGCCGTTACCTCTTTTGGTAAAGGTATTAAGCGCATAAGTGGATGTCAATTGTAAGTCGATGACACGGATGGTTACACCGATTTGGCGAACTTGCCCGGTTTGAGCAGTAACTACTTTGATAGTGATGGTATTCGAGCCGGTACCGAGGTATTGGGATACGTCTAAGGTATTGAACCCCTGCGGGATTTCGTCCGTGATAACTTCTTTGCTTGCACCTCGTGTTATAGTATAGGTTACGATGCCTGTTTCTCCGGTACTGGTTCCGTCTTCAGTGTTGATGTGTTGGAAATTAAACTTAACCACGAATCCGCTGCCTGTTTTGATAACCGGGTTATTGGCCGTATCAACTAAGTTAAGGACTACCTTTGTTGTGGGGACTTCACCGCCCGAACCACCACCGGCCGGAAGTTGTGCCGTGCCTTTGACCGTTCCGTTGGCATCGAAGAAAGTCATTGTATTGGTTTCGGAATCGACATCTATGTCGGCGACATATTTTTCATTCAGTCCGGAAAATGCTGCCGCAACGGCTTTGTTTTGTACAGGGTTGGTGGACTGGGAGTCTAAAGTTTCGTCCGCTTCGGTTATCATCGTTAAATCGACTACTCCTTCAGCGTTGGGTGTCGCTACCGGGCCGCCGTTGATGGAGATACCCGACAAACTGCCGCCTTTAACGTCTTCCCATTCTTCCCATTCCCTGACACCTCCTAACGAGACACAAAACCGGGTTTCAAAACCACTCTTTGAGAAACGGAATTGACGGATATGTTGAATTTGCGCCCTTGAGAACGCTTCTTGTATAAGAAAATAACTTGTTGTTGTAGTTTGTCCTTGTGCGATTGACGTAGTTTTATAAGTATAGCAGCAATTAGATAAATCGTCAATATTAGGATTCGTTCCCAAATCAACGACATGGACGGATTTGTTTGCCGTATGGGCTAATAAAGCTTCCAACAGGGAAGTGTCGGCTTGTTGGCGGGCAGTTGCTTCGGTGAAAATAGATTCGATAAGGGAGGCAATCTCTGCCGATAAATAGGATTCCCATTCTTCCCATTCCCTTATACCTCCTAACGAGACACAAAACCGGGTATCAAATCCATTACTGGAAAAACGGAATTGACGGACATGTTGGACAGTTGTCCTTGAAAAAAATTCTTGAATAAGGAAATAATTCGTTGTTGTAGTTTGCCCCTGTGCCGTTGATACGGTTTTATAGGTATATCGACCGTCGGACAGGTTGTCAATGTCGGGATTCGTTCCCAAATCAACAACATGGACGGTTTTGTTTTGGGTATGAACCGATAATGCTTCCGACTGCAAAGTGTCAGCCTGTTCCCTATTTATCTTTTCGGTAGCGATAGATTGAGCTAATGATTCATCGGCTTGTTGACGGGTAGATGCTTCCGTTGCGATAGTTTGAGCTAATGAATTGTCGGCCTGTTGGCGGGTAGTGGATTCGGAAGTAAGTTGTCCGGGAGTAACGAAAGAGGTAGGAATTTCACCTTCTACTTCTTTTACTTTTTCCGTGAGGTCTTCTAAAAATGCGCCGATGCGAGTGGCTTGGTTTTTTTCTTTCCGAACTTCATTTTTTATTTCTTCAGCCCGGGATTTCAAATCGTCATATATATCTGCCATAATTGAAATTTTTATTCAAAACTATTGTTTTCCATATTGTCGTAAAAAGACATTATTTTTTGCCTGTAAGGATGTTGGATATTGAAATTAGGTAATTGTTTCCGGTGCTTTCCATCATTTTAGAAAGGAGTTTGTTTTTTGAATACCAATACTTCCCGGAAAACCAAGGCTTGGCTACACGTTTGGGTGTGAAAGTCAAATCACCTCCGTTACCTCGCTTATATCCTTTACCAACGCCTTTAGCAACATATATTCCGTAGTAGTTAAAAAAATGGTTGATTTTAGATACATCTCTTCCGGATTGACGGATTACTTCAGTCTTTAGACTTTGCTGTAAAGCTGATGTGTCGTTTACGTCTAAAGCTGTCATTTTTTCGGACCAAATGGTAAGCATCATTTGCGCCCAGGCATCGGCATACTCATTGAAATTAACTCCATTCGGATTCGTCATAACAAAGATCGGTTGGAATGTCGATTGTTACCATAAAATATAATCCTGTACAGCCGGAAATAAAATAACCGGGTATCTCATAAAATGGGATATGATCCAACTTTAGATAGGTCATCTCGTTTTGCAGATGTGAGCGGTCAAGGATTAGTTTTTTTACTATCTGACGATAAATCTGTCGGCATTCATTTAATGCCAGGTGTTGCTCTTCCATATTTCCAAAAGTGTATTTCTTCAACAGAAAAACGGTATATTGCCGGCGTTCCCAATAACTGCCACCGGCATGAATTATATTTCCATCTTCGGTATCATCGACACAGAAGTAAGCCTTTTCTTTTTTGAAGTTGGTTATGACTTCTTCCATGTTGGAAATGCCGGTTACGCGGCAAAATTTGTAACTGCCGGAAGTCGCTAATTTGTTCGTTTTTGACAAATTTTCGAAGTATTGAAATGCATCAAAAGCCATAATTTTACTATTTATATTTTTTCATTCGTGCTTCGAGTTCTTTATACTCCAAGGCTTTCGCATCGAGTTCAGCCAAAGCTGTCCATGTATCAGCGTTATAAATGGCATTGGATTTAGTGATATCACCGCCTGTGAGCGCTCGGATAATGATATTGATTTGTTCCCGCATATTGGGCGCTTGCTGTTCTTCGTCTTCCAAAATTTGTTCTACTTTTTGAAAGAAATGCGGGAAATTCGTTTGTAAAACAGATTTTAAACCATAATACCAAAGAAAAACCGTGTGCCGGAGGTGGAAAGGCTGTTTTTCAAATTGCTTTGCCCGTTTTGCGGTTTCGTTATCGTTGAAAGGTTTTCCGGAAATATAGAAAGCAGCTATCAGGTAGTTTAAAAACTTCTCTTGTTTGGTAAAAATATAGGCTTGATAATAGTTTTCACAAGCCAAATATTGAGCAAATGGACAATTTCGCAAACGGACATCTATATGTTTTTTATGCGATAGTTCAGGAAGCGGGACGATTTCCGTAATACCGAAAGTGAGCCATGACATTTGCTTACAAAACGAAGCTAATTCTTCAGTTGTCAGCGTGAAATATTGTTTTTTGAACCGGCAATAAAAAATGCCTTCGATTTCCCGAATGATTTTTATTCCTGAGAAACGGACAAAAGCATAGGTTTGAAATTCGGCAGAAGAAAGCTGTTTATTTGTCATTAGCCAACTAACATAGGTCAGTTGCTTTTCTGTCAGTTCTTTCCACGATTTGGGAGCTGTGAGATTGATTGTCATGTTATCCAAAAAAGAAGGTTGAATCTGATTTTTTGTTCTCGTATTTAGGAGAAATTTTTATCCGGTATTCCTGTGAATTGATGTAAGTAGAAAATTTTTCCGGATGCTCAATCATGTAATTGATTGTTCGTTCAATCATCTTGTATTCATCGCGAGCTTGCAATTTTAATCCGATAATGATTTGCAGATCTGAAAATATCTTCTTGTCATATTCCGTCAATTTTGCGGTTCGATATTTTTCAATCAATTCATCAAAATAAGCGCGAGAAATGTGTTTGCAAACATCTTCCTGATATTCCAATATTTTTACATGAAGTGATTCTTTGTCGGAAAATAAGGCTTGTTTATTTCCGGAATTTCGACGAAGTTTGGAGGTTGTGAGGTAAACCGTTTCCGTTAGTTTCTTAAACGGTTCATCTTTTGCCCAAAGATCACGAAATGTTGAATATGAAAATGCGAACTGCAACAAATAATCCAACACATCTGTGAACCGTTTTTCCACAAAAAGCAAAAGGCGCTCAACACGCTCTTTGCTTGCCGGTGCATGATTGGTATTATTGACAACCGAGAATCCGTTGGGCGTTTGAACTACATCCAAAAACGGAATTGCCGAAAGGTAAGCATGATGACAGATAACGGCTTCGGCAGCTTTGAGAATATCAGCCGGAGGAATGGTTTCATCGAAAGAGTAATCGAAAGTTCCATCAAAAACAGAATCTTCTTCCGGTGTTTTCGATATACGAAGTATTTCGTAATACAATGGGAATCCCAACAGTTCATTTTTTAACCACATTTCGGATGATTCCAAATAAGGCTTCAAGTCTTCCAAATTAGAGCCGGCTGCCGTTGGAATGTATTTTGTGAATTTTTCTACATCGTTGAAAATAAAATCAGTCATTGCCGTCCTCCTTTCTCATGGTTTGTTCTTCCGAATCTTTTCCTTTGTCTAATGTGGTAAGTGTAATAACAGGGATGTCATATTCCAGATTTTCCCATTTGTTGAACTCTTTGATTACAAAAAGAGGTTCTAAAAGTATGTCATGATAGGGTTTTTCAAGCGCTTGTTTCATCGTGAACAATTCACGCTGTACGGAACCTGAGAAACTGTTTTTACTTTTTCCCGGAGCTGCTCCGATAAGTGACGGATGAATATTATCAGCGTAGCAAATCATGTTTGCAGCTTCTTCTGAGTCTTCGATCCAGTCGCCACCCTCTTTTTCGTTATCGATAACAGTCACACGAACCATACGCACCTCACGTCCATTGGGATCAACATAATATCCTGTAATCCATAATTTACCCGAATTTTCGATACCGGTAAGGAACGATTTGATGTTTTCTTTTTCTTTTTTGACACGCGCTAATTTCAATTCCGGGTCTGTAATTTTTTCCTCCTTGCAAATATGTTCCCAATAATCCCGGTGTACTTCAACCTGATATTTGAGTCCTGTATGGTTTTTAAATTTAGCTTTTTTCCCCGCCGGAATCATTTGTTTTATGTCGTACCATCCGGACAAAAAAACAGACCAGTAGTAGGCAAAAGGATAGTATTTACTTCCGGCGATCGGAAATGAATTGATGATGGCAAATTTTCTATCGGTAGTCTTTTTTTCGATTCTGTCTTCCAAGTCTCCAAGCGGGTCCCAAATGTCGAGTACCGGGATTACTTCGATTTCGGTATCGGACAAAGAGCCGTCTTTTTCCCAATTGGCGTAAAAAATATTTTCTATTTTGCCATTTATAGGATTACAGGTTTCAAAACGCATATAAGCAGCTTCTTTGTGCCGGAGCTTTACTATTTGCTTACCATCTTGAGAAAGGATAACGACCGAAATTGTGAAAAAGAAATGTTTCATATCTGTGGTTTGCTCCAGGAAATAACGGGGCATCCGGTTATGACGGAAAAATGTTTTTTGTTCCGGATCCGAAAGTTTTTCGCCCTCTGAATTGCGCAACCGAATACCGGAACCGTAACAAGTAAGCGTATTGAATAGCTTGTTTTGCGACATCACTTCATCTTTACGAATTTTCTTCAGTATTTCGTAAGGAAGTTTATTATCTCCTCCCCAGGGTACATAACCGCGATATTTAGCAAGCTTACCGGGTAACTTTACCGGAGTGGCTGCCGTTTCATCGAAAATCTGAGCGCCTTCGTCAATTTCTCGTAAAATGGCAGATGCGGAATTTGTTAGAACCAGTTCTGATATGCCATGACCGTAGTCAATGATAGTATTATCTGAAAATTCTTCATTCTTCATTTTGCATTCTTCATTAAATAAATACTTCAATGTTGTTGATCTCAAAAATGGTTATTGCTCGCACTTTTCTAAATAGATTACTATTCAGGAATTTCAGATTAAATGTGTTACCATGGTGGTAACTTGAAGTACAAATGACGTTATCGGCCGAAACGATACTGCCGTCATCTTTCCAAAACTTCAGCGAAACGGTTTGCCCCGAATTGAGCATTTTGCGCACTGTGTTGATATGTATCAGGTTTGCCATATTAGTTGAATGTATAATCGAATGTACCATCGAATATTTTCGTTTTTTTCATTGAATATTCGTGTTGATTAGTTTTTGAAAGACGGTATTTAAATTCAAACGCGGGTAATTCTTCTTGTGCGAAACTGCGCTTCACGGTTGCTTCTTCAATGACAACTTCATTTTCAATACCGGCAGAAGAAAGTAGAAAAACATCTTTGCTTACAAATATTTCTTCTAACCAATCGGCTGTATTTTCGCTTAATACTCCCGTGTTTGCAGTGTATTGTTTTATCAGGTCGATATTGTATTTTTTGTATTTTCCGGCAAAAGAACCGAATTGATTTTCGTATTTGTTTTCACGTAAAATTAATCCTCCGGGTATATAGGTCTCTTTGACACCGAAAGAGTTCAGGAAAACAAATTGCACTGATGGGTGCAAACTTGAATCTATGTAGTATGTCATTACCCGATTGCCCGCGATGATAACATAGTAAGCGATGTTTTCGGGATTATCGAAAAGTGTGGGAGAAACATCCAAGGTAATCACTTTGTTTGTTTCGTTAATCGTTCCGAGCGTTTTAGTAACGTATTCTCCCGACAAATAACGCACTTTAGCGGTTACTTCAGTAGCTTCGGAAACGACCAAAGAGAGGTATTCTTTTTGCCATAATGCCGTCGTTTTTTCGTCTTTAAGAACCGTAAGGAAATTAGAAGCTAAAAACTCGGATGCCGGTATGTCTATTCCGGCTAAACCGTATTGGACAGTAATGTCTAAGGCTTCCCCGTTGCCGCTTGAATCAAAAACAGAAAGTATAAATCGGGTGCGTAATTCTGTTTTTGAGATGTAGGGCAAAAACAATTTGTCGAGTTCCCGGACATAAATCATGTTATCAGCATCGGGAATATAATATTCATAGAGAAATATTCCCGCTTCTGTTGTAAATGTACAGATGACTTTTTTATCCGACCGGACAATAATATCCTTTAGTCCGGATGAAAAACAAAATGAATCGGGTTTTTGAAGTATTTCTATCATCTTTCAAAAAGTTTTACACCCAATCCGACAAAGGGTTGTTTTTCTTGTAAATTATATCCTCCCTGAATGAAAAAATATTTATATCCGACCAAGGCCGACGCCGATGGGCGCGAGTCGAGTAGCAACGAAACCGAAAAAACAGGCTTTTTTGTTATGGTTACTGTTTTTGTAATTTCCGGAAACGTTAATTCATAGTTAAGGTTTCGGCCTAAGAGAGAATTTTGAAAAACAGTATCTGAAAGAGATAATTTGAGATTTTCCGTATTGATTAACAATTCGGAATATATTTTCCGAGAATAGTAGTCGTTGATGATGGCTGTCGTATCTACTTTTTCGGGGATATCGGGTTTTGAAACGTAAACTGGATAGGGAGCAGGAAAATAGAACGAATCGTTTTTTTGGATATAAATCGTATCGATATCGGTTGTTTTTGTTTCGCCTTTATCGACTTCGTTCAGAGTAAAGAAAATATAAGCTACAAGGGCGATAATGATACCGACAAGGATAGCTGTTTTTGTTTCACTTTTCATATATGCTTGTTTTAGTTGACAAGTTAACGAGTAAACAAGTAGACGAGTTAATCGTGTCTAATTCGTTTCGTTAACTTATAAGCAAATATGAGAAGTATAAGGAGGGTAAAAAAAGACAAAGCCCCTGTGTAGGAGCTTTGTTCTTAGTTATTCGAGCAATGCGTTTTCAATCTTTTTCGGTTGCAGCAACCAAACCGGTTTATCATCATCGAAAGATATCGTATAACCATTAACAGCCATATAGGCTGAAACTTCATCGGCTGTGAATTCTCCCATGCCGGAGAGATCAAAAGCGATGTCTTCAGAAGTTTTCTTTATCGGATTCGGACATTCTTTTTCTGCCGGTTGAAATTCTCCTGCATAGCGTTGGAGAATGAGTATTTTCCAAGCTTCAGTTTGATTCATTGGTACCTCCTTCCTGTTTAAAGCTTTCAAGAATATCTCTGATAGAATCTAAAGTATCGTTAAATTGAAAAATGGTTTCGTTGTCGATATCTGTTTTGATATAGTTTCGTTTCTGACGAAACCAACGGGCAATTTTTTCGCATTCTTGGCAAATATCGGTAATGAATTCATTATTGTCTTCTTGTAGTTCAGTTATTTTCTCTAATGCGGCAGGTGTTAATACAGCATCCGTTTTAATAATTTGTTGTTTCATGCTTCGCCTCCTTTCTTTGGAATGAATTTACCCAAATCATCTTTGATACAGATAACCCCACTTAGACAACTTTCAAGCGTATTTTTTGAAACATCTTCCAAGTTCAACAAAATGCGGGTTAAGCAATCTTGAACTTTAGCTAATTGCTTTTCGTATCTTTCAGGAGTAGAAATTTCGAAATCAGGACTATAGTCATACCAACTTTTCAATACTTCCGCCATTTCGGGAGTGATTTCAACACCATTGATTTCTGTTTTCATGCTTCGCCTCCTTTCCAATCAACTGTGAATGATAAAAATAAGTCCTCATTAGTGGCGGCGATATTGAAAGTTTGACCGCGTTGTGAGACTTGATGCCGGAATTGGACGGTACGCATTTCTTCTTCTGTCATGTTTTCAAAACAGGAAAAGACTGTTTTAAGTTTCCGGAGTAGATTGAAAAGTGAAATGTCGCTGATTTTTTCTTTGTAGAAAACGACTTCCGCAGGTTGCGGATTGGTTGCCGATGGGGCAACGGTTTGTTTTTTGTTCATAGCGCAACTCCTTTCTTTTCTTCTAACATCGCTTCAACGGCTTCTTGTTCTGTGATGCGCCCCTCTCCAAAGCAATAATGAGCAATTGTATAATTCCACATAAAACTTTGCGTGTCGGATAAGGTTATCCGCACGTCATCATCAAATACTCCGGGATAATGTTCTGTCAATAATTCGTTAACAGAGGAAAGTAAGTCGGATATCTCAACATAAGAGATAGAGTGAAATTTACCGTCGTAGTCGGTAAATACGGTGGCAGTTTTTTCTGCCGATGTTTTTTTGTTCATGATTGTTTGTTTTGCGTTTAGTACAGAAAAACGGCTGTACATTTCCCGTCGCAAAACAAACAATCCCGAGCAACGCTCAAAAAAGTAAAGGAAATAATACAGCCGCAGTATTTTAAATTAGGGCATAAAAAAAGCCCTAAATGTGGGCAACCTATTAGGTTACTCGGTATTTATTTGTTTTGCATTGCAAAGATGCAAAAGATTTTCGAGATGAGCAAATTAAAAAGTAAATTTCAAACCTATACCATCATTCACGGGCTCAATATAAACAACATTTTTTTCTTTAGATTCTCTGTCCTTTTGTTCTAAATTTAGTTTTTTTCCTGCACGATTTAAATAAACAACTCCACGAATTCCTTGGTAAATGGATACTATACCAATTGCGGCTCCAATACCATACACTATATTTCTTGAATCTTTCTTGTCAATACAAGAACCTCCATAAAAAACACAGACGGAAGCCATAGAAAAGCATAATGAAGCCATAAAATGGTTGGAGGATTTTTGCAAATAATCTCCGGAGGATAAACTCAGATTTTTATTCAAATGTTTCTCATAACTTTGTTTTATTCCAAAATCATTAAGAGGATCTATCATTTTACTTTGTTCCTGACTAAATGCACTAAAAGAGAGAAAGCATATAAATATGGATAATACTTTTTTCATAACGGATAGAATTTATAAATTTTAGAATGATTTGACAAATATAAGAAAAAAGGCATAACCATATTTTATTTATCTTTACGCTTTAATAATTTAATTTTATGGAAAGTTATAAAGAGATAGACCGATTACTAAATATTCTTTATGGTGATACACACGGGTCTAATGTAGGGCAATTAGAGCACAGTCACAAAATAAGTCATAGTGTTATTGTAAAAGCTCTTAATAGTGGATTTATAACACTGTATGATCAAGAGAATCAAGAAGAAAGAACGATTGTTCATGAGAGATATTATTGCAAAATAACACCCAAAGGATCTCATGTGTTACACAATTCGGGATTGGAAGGCATAGAAAAGAGAAATAAAACAAATAGATACATAGCCATTGCAACTTTAGTAATCACTTTTTTGACACTTGTCGTCTCTTTTTTTGCATTAATTTAAAAACGAAAAACCCCGACAGGGAAATAATCCGAGTCGGGGCAGTCAAGAAATTTCTGAATTTCATTTTACAAAATCCAATCTATATCCTAAAGCATCTGAAATTTTCGACAACGTATCAATACTAACGGATAGCCTTCCGAGTTCTATCCGCGCGATGTGTGAATATCCCACTCCTGACAATTCGGATAGTTTTGCTTGAGAAATATTTTTTTCTTTTCGAAGTTCGGTAATCTTTTTGCCTATTCGTATTCTATCATTAATTGTTGTTTTCATATTTTTTATTATCTTTGCCCTCAATGGATATATTCTTTTTGAGTTGTGAAATGATTTTTAAAGCAACCATTTCGCAATAAGGGCTATCCCGTTGAGAATATCACCCCAAGGCGGCGAAAGTCGCCTTTTTTTATTTTATTAACGCTTCTGCTTTTTCAGCATATTGATAAATTCTAGAAAAGAGATTTTGATTCACTTCCAATTCCAAATCTTCCGATATTTTGCAAATATCTCCAGCTCCCGTATTTCCATTTCCTCGTTGTGACAGGAAAAGTGTTCCATTTAAAAAACCTTTCCTGATATAAAGGCTTTTTGTGCTAACTCCAACAAGCTTTTCTGCATTAATGCTAATAACTGTTCCTATTTTAATAGGTTCCCCTGATGTGTTAATTTTTTCTTTAACTGTAATTTTTGTCATGATTTTTGTTGCCGCATTGTCCGGTTGCCGCCCGGGTTAATTTTATTTTTATATTATATATTCTTTAATTCTTCTTCTAATCTGTCGTAATTTTCAAGAGAAACTTCATATTTTGAAGTTAAATAAAATTCACCATTTACAAAAAAAGCTTCTGTGATTCCAAATTCTGCTACAAATTTTTGATTTTTTATTTCTTTTACTAAATTATTCATGACTGATTGTTTTATTTGTTTTTCGATATACAAATATACTGCAATATATTGAAGTATACAAACGTTTTGAGAATTATTTTACATGTTTTATAACATATTTTTGTAAAGTATTAATGTTCAGCAAAATAAAAAATCCATGTAGTGAAACTAAATTTTTACAAATAAGGTTTTAAACGGCTTTATATAAAGTCATTACCTTGCTAAAACGTTAATAAAAGTTAAAGTTTTTATTATTCTTCCGCCTTTCAAAATATTAATTGTCTTAAAATCAGCGTGTTCAAAGTTCGGAAAGTATAAAATTTTCCGACTTTGACACGATGCACCCCGCCGCACCCTGAACTCTCTTTCGTAATTACCTTTTTGAAAAACGCCTTATATGATAGGGAGATATTAAAAATAATCAAATGTTAAATCTTTAATTTTATTGAAAAATAATTGTCAAAATACTTGCATGGTAAACTATTGTTTACTATATTTGTATTGTCAAACAAACGATACTTGAAATGTTGAACAACCCCGAAGAGCTAAAGGCTCGCATAGAAGAAGAAAAAAATCTTTTACTATTCTATGTCCGGTATGAAGAAGAAATCAAAAAGATGACTTCTGAGCGGGAATGGGAGAAAGAGGTAGACGACTGCTTAGATAATCTGCTCAAACTCTTTCGACTATTGAAAATTTGACAGTAGCCCCGAAAGGGGCTGCTTTTTATTAAACAACAAAAACAAATTATTATGAATGCAAGACAGGAAATTGATAAATTAAAAAAAGAATTCGTTTCTCTGAAAACAGAAGAAGAACGGCAGGCGTTTGATATTAAATTCAGAAATCATATTTCCGAAAAAACGGATGACGAAAAGAAAGATTTTGCAGACGCTTTCGTTAATTCCGCACGAGAACAAGTGGTAAAAACAAACCAGTTCTGTGACGAAATTACAATTCGCTTGAAACTGGAGGAAATTTTAGGCGTTATCTCAATGGCTTATATCGCACGTGAATATTTTCATAAAAGCAAAGCATGGTTTTCTCAAAAATTGAACGGAAACATCAAGAATGGTACAATATCTTCATTTTCGGAAGAAGAATTGAAAATATTACATTTCGCCTTGGAAGATATTATTGAAAAAATTAAAAACACGTCCCGCTTAATAGCATGACGAGTTTGTTTGGTTTGACGACCGCCCCGGTATCATATTATTTGGTATCGGGGTTTTTTTATTATACAAAGCTGCTTGTTAGGAATCCTACGGATGAGAGTTGTGGAAACTTAGTCATACCGATAAAGAGCGTGTCCCAAGCATCTGTACCATCAGTACGGTACTCCAACTTGTCTTCTTCCGTTTCGGCTAATTTTTCGCCGGATTTGTCTTTCTTGAATCCTTCCGGACCGGTACGGGTTCCGGTTTGTTCCATCGCTAAAATAAGTTCCTCGTTATTCTCGTGGTTGAGCATCGGGAATAATCCGGATTGACCTTTGAAAGCTTGAGAGATAAGCAACCATTTTTCAGAATGTTTCATCGGATTACCGATATACACGGGAATAACATTCCATTTATGCTTCTCAAATTCATCACAAACAACTGTCATAAAGTCTTCATCATTGACGGCGTAATTACTTCCTAATGCAGTTGTATCGTAATAATAGACAATTGTTTTATTGCGTTGGTGTCGATAGTATTTACAAAAGTCTTGAACGCATTCACGTAACTTCCTGTCGTATTTAACGAAAAACGATTTGAGCGTGCGCATGGTGCGCCCTTGCTGTTGTCCTGCTACTATCCAATTGATGTTTGCATTGTAGTCTAAAGCAATGCAAATAGGTTGTTCCCGGTCAAGTTCCGCATCCTGAAGGCAGCTTTGTTCTTGTAATTTATCAAACTTATATTCAAGGCTATCTAAGTAACTATTATCATTTGCTGTATAATAGTGTATAGACTCACGCATGTTGTTGTAAAATCCGTCTTTGAGAATTCCTACCTTTCGGCAGAGAATAGAGGTCTGAAATACCAAGGGAGGCAAATCCCGTTTCATTTGCTTGATATAGTTTTCTCCTAAAACCAACAGGTTTTCAATTGAAGAAAATTCTTTATAAAAAACAGCGATTGAACGTAAATCGGATAAGTCTTTGTACAGTTTCTTTAGGTAAGAACGAAGATAAGCGGGATAAGAAGTTTTCTTTAATTGTGCTTCTTTGATTCGTTCTTTGATTTTCCATATTTCAAATATAATGCCCTGAATGGTCGCAATGAGTTCCGGATCACATTGTTTTTCATATTGAAGAAACCAGGAGCCTTTTTTTGTTGTCGGCATGTCAGAGATAAACAACATGCTGTGATGATAACTCCGGCTTCCGAAGTGACCTTTATATCCTCCATTAGCGGGAAATGTTTCATCTTTTAGTTTTTCGTAATCTAAAAACTTTGCTTCATCTCCGATAATATAATCCAAGGTCAAGGAGTTGGAAGTTCCCGGACGGTCTTGAGAGATAATATAGGCAATTGAGCCGTTGTACAAGGAAATTACGTGTTCATATTCGGCAGGTTCGATGTAAGGTTTTGCAAATCCGGATGTTTTGGGAGGTTTACGACCTATATAATAATGCAAATCACGTTTGAAGCCAAAAGATTCCAAAGCCGCTAATGTTCCCGGAAGTGTGTTTGTCAGTCCTCGTTTGTATGTTGAAACGACGAAAGCGCCGGATGAACGTGGCATCCGTTGAAAATTACGCTGAAAGAAAGGCGCAGCGACTCCGTGTGTTTTTCCTATACGACGACCACCGACAAAGACGGTTGTGTGTGCTCCGGTGTACATTACTTCCTGTTGTGGCGGATTGAAGTATATCGGTCGTAAATCTCTCATACCAAATCTAAATTAGTGGGAGCATTAAATACGGCATCTTCATCGAAATCAACATCTTCATAGTCGATGTCTTCAACGATATCGCGCATGTATTTGTTTCTCATTTCTGCTATTTTCTCTTTGATATTTGGAACCGGTTTGATGCCGATTACTGTAGGATCGGAAGACGGTTCATAGCGTTGCGGGATGATTTCGTCCCACGGAATTTTGAAAGCATCTTCTTTGTCCAATTGGTTGTATTTAGCATATTGGGCGGAAGCTGCAACCATGGACCGCATATCTTTTTTGCGTTCGGCAAGGTCGTATGCGTTTTGAATCATGGAATTGAACTTGAACCTGTGGAAAGCTTTGGAGGTTTCGGTCATATCTCCAAGGAGAATTTTCAGCACCTGAATATCATCATAAGCAGCGGATTTGTTGATTCCGAAATTCATTAAATGGTCTCGAATTTCAGCATCTTTTTTGCGGGGATGTTCTAACCACAATGTATAAGCGGAACGAAGCCGGATGATACGATCTATCAGCATTTCCGCTACACCTTTTTTCTGAAGCTCTGTTTTGTCATCAAACAGGTGTACACGGCAAAGTTCGAGTGTATTGGGTTTCGCCATTATTCTTGTTGAAATTGTTCCAGGATATAATCTTGCATCAATTCTACAGCCATGGGAGAACCGGCTTTAGCCAAAGCGATTTCTTGTTTACGGACGGCTAAAATTGTTTCGGTTTTTCCCAGGTAGTAAGCTTTTGAAATTTCCGTAGTTTTTTGAGAAATTTCTTCACGCAATTTGTCTTCATCCATTCCGATAAGTGTTGCAATTTCGGGAATGGGAAGCAGATAGGAAGCATATTCTTTAATGAGTTCAATCATAGTCTTACACCTACTTCAATCATGTTTAGTATTTCGGATAAAAAAGAATGGTAGCAAGCGATATCGGTTGTTATTACGGTTGATTCGCGCCGGTTACCCCGTGTTTGGTTTTGACTGGTGCAAATGGATATCGGTTGTTTGGTATCGAAAAGAATTACTTTACCATGGTTGTTTGTCAGATATACTTCGTCAAAAACATTTTTAGCAAAATGAAGCAGTTTAGAGACTTTTACGGCTGCTTTGCTGTCGAGTAATAAAACAACTTTTCCGATATTCATATTTTGCCTGAAACGCCAAATTTTACGGATAAATTCCTCCGATATTGAAAAGGATGTCATGTATAGAGTTTGACACTCCTTTCCGGATTGCTCGAGCAAGATTTCTATTACATCGAACAGTTGGAATTTATCGGTATAAAAAGCCTGTATCGGGTAATCAGATACAGGCTTAATTTGTTTCAGGGCTTCACTATGCATTCGTCAAACCTAAATCTTTGAGTTCGTTTAGATATTCTTCCGATACACCGGCATTAACAGCAATTAACATTGAGAGTCTATTTTGCATCTTTGTAAGCAACGCTAAATATTTGGATTGGTCTTCCAATGCTTTCAACTCTGTTAATTTCTGTTTGTTATCGCTTAAATATTTGCGAGCTGCGGAAATAGCTTTAGGATCCATGGTTGTTTCGATTGTTGGCAATGTTGTTTGAGCGGTACCCGGAGCCGGCGAAACAAATGAATCATAAGCATCCCAATTCTCACGGAGTTGCTTGTCTAAATCAACTAATTCTTGCAGAAAAGGAAAGCGATCGCACGGCTTAGCATCTGCCATCAGTTTGAGTTGCTCGTGAAGTTTGCGCATACGTGGGAAAATATTTAGATTTTCCACAAATTTGGCTTTGATTTCATCGGGCAATTGGTCGTGATCAGCACGCAAACCTTTTGATTCGGAAGTTTCTATTTTTTCGACAACAGGTAAAGTTTCTGTAAGAATAGGTTTTACTTTTTCTTCCAAAACCTTAGTTTCCGCAATGGCATCTTCTTTAGAACGAAAATCGTAGATTTTTTGAAGCTCATAACGAAGTTTTGCTACATTATTTTTTCGAATAATGTTTTGATGTAAAATTTGGTTACGGTTTATTTTGAGTAAGATAGTGGCAGCAGAATCAATGTCGATTTGGCTGTCGGGAGTATCAAGAATTTCCTTGATTTTTGATGTTAAATTTTCCATTTTCAGTAAAATAAAATTATTTATTCAAAGGTAATTTAGGGTAATTACCTTATAAAAGACAAAAGGAACCGACAGCAAAGCCGATTCCTTTTTCAACCTAAAACAAAACTAACTATATGCCAATAAAAAGGATTAAGCAGCAAAATCAATTTCTCCGTCGGCGATTTTAATCACGCCTTTATAGAATGGAGCCGGAGATTTGTCGGTTACTGTTACTTCGAGCGTAGTACCGATTTCATCGGTTGCAGCAGCTCCCAAATTTTGGGACGGTTTGGTATCTGTCTGATACATCTCGTTACCGATAATGCGACATTTTCCGGGTTTCGTTGTCACAGCGTACACATAATCATCGTTATTTGCCAATTGACAAAATCCGGTCGCTTCTTCTTCCACTCCCGGATGAACAAATGTTGCTTTGTTCAAAAATGATTTGGACGGCTTTGCGCCTTGACCTTCTGAACTGACCGGTGATTTATCTACAATGACATAAAGCTTTTGCCAGACTTTGTTTTCCGCCAATACAAAAGCGCCTTCATAGGTAACTAATTCTCCCATCTTAGTAGTAAACGTCTCCGGAAGT
Source organism: Bacteroidales bacterium (assembly GCA_031553755.1). Classification (GTDB taxonomy): domain Bacteria; phylum Bacteroidota; class Bacteroidia; order Bacteroidales; family Azobacteroidaceae; genus JAIRVZ01. Next base: position 31,087 of record JAVBKZ010000008.1, read on the forward strand.
TTGGGCCATTTAACGATATCCCGCTTAGGAATACAATATACAATTGTGCGAACACCGGGTAAATTAACTTTACCTTCACACCAGTCCATTGATTGAGGGCTAAGCCCTGTACATACTTCTGCCATAATTTAACCTCCTATTTTAAGCGAGTTTACCAACTAATAAACGTTCCGGAGAGATAGTCTCAAACTGACATCCGAAAAACATAGCCAAAACAAAATCCAAAATAAACGGATGATGTTTTTCCACAGTAATTTTTTCCAAATCACTTTCCTGGTCAAATCCGACCAACATATTTGATTTGGGTGTTAATTGGATAAAAGATGAACCTTTTTTGTTCGGCAATGCAACCAATTCACATTTATCATCCGAACCTTCCAAGAATGTTTTTTTGAATTCCTTGTTGTAGGGAACAGAGCCAACAGTTTGTTGATAACCATCAACATAAGCATTGTAAATGCTTTTAGAGATAAACAGTTTACAAGATTCTCCTTGCAATTCATCGGAAGCAGCACGGTAAAATTCTTTCAACAAATCAACCGCGTTGATGTCGGTAATTGTTGACGAAAATTCAAATAAATTTTTGTTTGCAACTGCAATTTTACCATCTGTAATCTCTTTTTGAGTGATGGTATCAAAGCCATTGAATAAATCTTTAGTTAAATTTCCGGCATCATTACGAACAGCACCCCACAAATTCTCGTTGAGTGATTTTGAAACCTGTTTCATCAAGAAAGCAACCACATATTTTGTGATTTCCGTATTTTTCAAACCTTCTCCGGAAACGATTGAACTACCGTATAAACTTTGATATACAGAGTTTGGAGAGAATTTTTTAATAACGGAGCCAAAAAAGGTTTCGAGCGTTCGACCAACAATTTTAACATCCGAGTTGTCGGTTCTAGTTTCACTGTAAGGTCCGATTTCAATACTTCCGGATATTTCTCCTACAGTTTCTTTGTAGCGAATACCGGTTCTTGGAGTCATGTGTTGGAGAGATGTTCCCAACGCAATAACAGCCATTGCCAGCAATTCCTTTCGGTATTTATGTGCTGACTTGGCTAATTCTTCAGGGGTAATAATAACTTTTCCCATTTTGTATAATAAATTTTAAAATTAATCACCGAGTTTGTTAAACATGACTTTGGCCGATTTCAAGGTATTTACCATATCATCGTCATCGTCTGTTGTGTCGTCAGTTTCTTTGTTTAAGTCCGTTGTGTCGGCTCCGGGTTTTTTGTTCAAAGTTTCAATTTGGGTATTGAGTTCTTTGATTTTGTTTTCCTTTTCAGTCACATTGTTTTCGGCTGCTTCTTTAGCTTCGTTGGCAGATTTAAGAGAATCGTTCAGATTTTTCACCTGATCTTCCGTTAATTCTACTTTGCCGTTTTTGAATTCCAATCCCTCTACATTAAGAATGGAATTGATAGATACATAATCTTTCTTCATTTCGGAAGTTGTTTTATTGGATGGATTAAAAATATTTTTGATTTTTTCTATAAATCCGGGAGTGAATTCAGGTTCTTCAGAATTTTCAACCGGTGCTTTAAATGTAGGAACAGGCAATCCTGCTACATTTAGGAGTTGAGTTAATTCAGGATCTTCGATATTGGCAGGCTTAACCGTTGCGTCTTCAAATACTTCATCGACAAATCCCCAATTTTTCGCTTCTTCAGCCGATAACCATTTTTCTTCTTTCATCAGGTTTAAAATGTCAACAACCGGTTTGCCCGATTTCTTTGCGTACATTTTAGCAATGGTAAGCGTGAGGGCAGAATTTCGGTCCTTCGCTTTTTTTAGGTTTTCGATTGCAGCATCAATATCATCTTCGTTCATATATCCCCAGGCATCAACCCATGAGAGTACTTTATGAATCAAGTATGAAGCATTGGCGTGCATACGCACCGTTTTTGCTCCTAAAGTAAATACGGTAGCTGAAGATGCATTTAATGAAAATAACTCACAGGTAACATTTCCGTGCGTTTGAAATTGCGCGGCAATGTCGATGGCGTCATCTAAGTTTCCTCCTAAAGAATTAACACGGCAAAGAATGGCTTTTGTGCCGATTTCATTCAACGCGTTTTTTACAAATCGTTTTGAACTGAACCAACTTCCAATATATCCATCAATGTCGATATCGTATTTTTTTGCCATAAAAAAAGTTGCATTTGTTTTTGTAATGCAACTTTACGATGATTTTGGAAGCTATAAAAAGACTGTATATTATCTTAATTGCAAGGTTGACAGGATATTTATGTAGGTAATTTCAATGTCATAGCCGCGCTTACCTCCCGGTACCGGTTCGTTTGCGTATTTATAAATTACTGTTGGATGCGGTTTTTTGTCTAATCCTATCAAATGATGTTCTTTATATACATCCCGAATCCGGAAGCAACAAGGATTGCCGGATATTTCTTTAAGTATCTGTTTGGTTAGATTTCCTTTGTCTGCCATGGTAAAAGTCAGTTTCGTTGTGTAAATGGTTTGGCCGCTTACAATTTCGGTAGAAATAACTATTCCTGCCAGTCCGACAATTGGGATCCCGGTAAATGTTCCATAAGCAAAAATTACACTTCCCTCACGAATGAGTTCTTGATGATCGGGATAAATGCGATTGGCAAAACAGTATTCAACGGAGGTAATTCCGGACAATCTTCTTATTTCCATTTTCTTTTATTTGTTTTAGTTGTGTAAAAACTTTCAGTTATTTTTTTTCGAGGGTGTAAGTCGAAAGAAAAACTACAATTTTATTCCGTTTTTCAGATATTTTTTTCTTAACCGATAATATTTCTGTGAAATAGTGTACCAATTGACTTCATTATCCGGTATTCCATGTTTTTCCATCCATGCATAAATTTGGGGTGCGATTTTCCCTCGTCTGCAATTTTCCAGACTTCCAATTTCTTTCATCATACATTTTTCGACCAATTGGTCAAAGCTTTCGAGCAATGCTCTTTTTGCTGCTTTTCCCATGTAATTATACACACGCGGATCGGCTTCTTTAAAATACGGCAATCGAATAGTAAGATTTGAGTCTTCTCCCATGTCGGGAATTTCTCCGGTGGGTGTTTTAGAAATATATTCCCGAATGATGCGAGATTCGGGACTATCCTTGTCTAATTCGACAGGGTTCCCAAAAGAAGTATTCAGAAATGCAGCTAAATAAGGTTCTGCTTTCAGGTAAAGAAAGTATTCCATAATTTGATATAATTGAATGGTTGAACAACACCCCTTGCAAAACATGGGGTACAAAGTTGTGCAAATGAACATTTGCACTAAATAAGAAAAGTAATTTGCTGATACAAAGGTAATAAAATCCGCACTTTTTATGTGCAAAATCCGTACAAAATTTAGTGCGGCGCACAAATCTATAAAAAGTGCGTGATTCGTGCAAAAAGTGCGGAAAAGTGCAAAATTAGTGCGCTTGTAAAATATTGTATATCAGTTGTATAAATATACAATTTCTTATTTTGTTCCGTTGCACTACTTTTTTTATCTTTTTTATATAGGGGTATTGTTGTAAATAAAAGTTAAAAATAAAAAGAATAACTATATGTGTCTCCCTCTTGATTTTCAGGCGTTTTTCCTCCGTCCGTACCCTTGTCCCAATTATTTTTATATTAAGGGGAAAAGGGGAGGGGCGAAAAAACGCAAATGAATTTGAACGGATAAATAATACAGCTAAAGCACATTGTCAGATAATACCTCAAAAACGGCATAAAAAAACCCGACTCAAAGCCGGGTAAAATCTGAAGGGTAATATGATTCACAAAGAAATTCCATCTCGGGAGGAAGACGTTTAACACCTACAACAACGGCAATGCCTTTGGCGGCCATGGCGACTAACCGGAGGGTTGTTGTAGGACTTTCTTTCAGGTTATAATTGTATGCCAGAACAAAATAGGTTTCATCTAAATTGACATCATGAGGGCTTTTCCGAATGATTTTGGCGGCATCTCCGGGAGTCTGGGCGAATCCCATGGAGATGGCAATACGCTTCACCATGGCGGCGCGTGTTTGTTCATCCGGAGCAATGGCGACTATGATTTTATTTTGCTTTTTCATTTAATTTAATAAATCGCGAACATTCACTTTTAGTACCTTTGCTATTGCAAATAAAGTTTCAAGGGAAGGTTGTTCCACATTTGAACACCAACGGGAAACTGTCGCAACATTCTTACCTAGTGTTTCAGCGAGCCATTTCCCGGTTCTCTTATTTTCTACGAGTACTATTTTTAATCGGTTTAATTCCATATGATTTAAATTCTATATTTATTTACTATCTTATCTCCTACTTTTAGCGTATTATACTCTTTCTTTTTTAGCTTTTTCATGGTCTATTTATGCGTTTTTTTGTTCTTGTTTTTCTTTCTTCTTTTCTCAACTTTTTTCCTAAGACAAGAGTCTTGATAGAGTTGAGATTTCATGTCATTATGAACCTTTTCGATTTTACTTTTGGGCTTTTTTACCCTAAAAATTCTGTTACTCATGGTCTAATTATTTAGCTGTTGTTTTTCTAAAATCTTTAACAACATTCCAATTCTCATCATAATAAGCAGTCTCCCATGTAGGATGAAAGCAGATACTTTTGTTTTCGTTCATTAATTTTGCTTTTAATCCGGAAATTGAAATTCCAGATACCTGTCCGGCTTTTCGGTTGACAATTACATTCATTCCAAATTTCAAATCAGGAATACCGTAATAATCGCTTATTTGCTGTAACGCATGCTCATTTGCTGTCATTTCCATGGTCTAATTGTTATCAAATTGAATTAAGTACTTTTTTTATCTTTGAATTTTTTAGGGAAAAACACAGGGTCTTTCTTTAATCCTAATAAATGTGCTCTGTGCGAAACAGAACGGACTGTTCTTTCTATATATTCAGCAATATATTTTGTTTTCATTTTTGGAAATAACTCTATTAATTCATTATCCATTTCTTTCGTCCATCTTTCACCCCTATCATCAATGCTAAACTTCCATGATTCCCATATTATATAGTCTTCCATAAGAATCTATTTTAATCCCTTAAACATTTGCTCTATCGCTTTTGATTTCTGCTCTGCATTCGGATGCACATACAAATTAAGCGTAGTGCTGATGTTGGAATGTCCCAACAAGACGCTTACCGTTTTATAGTCGCACTTACTTTCAATGCAGCGAGTAGCGAAACTGTGGCGTAGTCCATGAAATTTTAACTTTGGCATACCTAATTCTTTCATTAAATTCTCATAATAACAGCGATAAGTACGGGGTTCTGTTGGTTTACTGTCGTTGGTTAAAACATAGTACGATTCGTTTACAATTTTTTTTAAAGGTTTTATTATATTGAGCAAATCTTTACTAATCGGAATATCTCGATTAGAGTTCTTTGTTTTAGGGGCATCAAGAACAACCTCCGTCTTGCGTACTCCATCCTCTATAGTATAAATCCGCTGGATAGTTTTGCTTATATTGATTGTTTTATTTTCAATGTCAATATCTTCCCAAGCAAGAGCGCATACTTCACCTATTCTCATACCTGTATGTAAACAAATCAATATGCCAAGATTTCGAAAAGAAAAATGGTCTTTAATATACTCCATTATTTTCTTTTGGTTTGCCCTGGACAATACTTCTAATTTATCAGATCCGCTGTCTCTTGGAAATTTTATATCAAACTCAAGAGTATCAAAATCCATTAGTTTATGTTTTTTTGCATATTTTAGAATCATCTTAAGTAAGATCAACGCGTCTTTGACTGTTTTTTGAGATAATCCGTTTTCCAATTTATACAAAACAAACTCCTGCACTTCCTCCTCTATAATAGTAAGTTTATCGCCAAAAAATGGCAGTAAATGATTTTCAAGCAATAGTGTATACGCTGCATAGCTCGATTTTTTGACATAAAGTTTCTTATCGTTACACCATTGCTTTACTGCTTCGCGAAGTGTTTTCGTTTCCATGTTACATTTTTGAATTTAAAAAGTTTTGCATATTAATTTCATCTAATTTTAATTGCTTTTGGAATCTGCTTATTTTAGGCGATTTTGTTTTTTTGATTTTATCTCTTCGTTTCTTATCTCTTGCATAAATTTTCTCTTTGTTTTTTTGAAAATACTCTTTTTGATACTCTTTTTTTCGCTCGTTTTCCCTGCTTGGATAGTTTTTTAGTTTGTCCTTATTGGCTTTGTAGTAATTTTTTCTGTACTCTTTTACCTTTTCCTTGTTTTTTTCTCTCCATTTTTTAGAATATTCATTATATTTTTCCAGATTACTCTGTCGATAGTTTTGTTTATATTCTTGAGTGGTTGAGTTTTCCATCGTTTTTACTGTTGTTTGTTCTTGAAATAAATTATTCTTTTATTTGGTAAATCTTCATTTTATTTTCCTTATCTTCTATTATCTCCGAGAAACCAAGGGTGTCATCATTTCTATTTAGCAAGACATATTTAGTTTTAATCGTCTGCTCAAGTACATCACCATGATATACATAACCCATTATTCCGCGAATAGACAAGTTTAGAAGCAATATCGGTATTGCCCGGTTCGACAACTCCCAGCAAGTAACCATATTTTCGGATGGGAAATGTGAAAAGGGCATTACTTTTTTGCACCGATTCCACCAGTCGGCAATTATCATGGAGCCGTTACCGGCTGTTGGCTCATATAAATGCCCGGATAGACCTGATATGAGCGATGTTATTATCGCAACACTATTAGGAGTGAAATCCTGCTTCTTTTCTCTTCTTTCAGCCAAACTTTCCTGATAGATATTCGCAAACCAATCAAAAGACATATCATGATTGTTTATTTCAAGCAATTGAAAATAGACTTCGTTTCTTGTATTGATATCTCCTGTTATGATTTTCATAACAGCGCCGGGAATATCGTTCACGTCTTCTATTTTGAATAGTCCAAAAAGTTGTTTACTGGTCATTTGATATTTCTTTATTTTGATTATTCTGAGATTTTAATTTGTTCCTTAGATATTATACCTCCATCTGTTGCCATCTGAGCGACTGTTTGAGGATTTCCTCCGTTTTTAATAATATTAATCACTTGTGCTTTTACTTTATATCCCTCTACAACTACTTTTCCTAATTCTGCAATTGTTTTTGCAGTATCAATATCTATTTTTTCACACTCGGATGCTGTTTCGTCCTTGTTGTTTTTTAACATCTCAATTGTCTCAAAAATATGCGTGTTGAGCGCATCAATGCTAATTTTGTTCATAATCTTTTATTGTTTTATTTAGTTTACTGATATTTCTTATTGCTCTTTTTATTTCTGAGGGATAGCGTTGAATTGTATTATTGCGAATTTGGTCAACTCTATTAATCATGTATAAATTGTCAATTTCGCAATTATGCTTATTGCCATCTTTAAACTGGATATTGCATCCTTCAGGTATTGATCCGTTATGTTGCTCCCAAACATACCTATGCTTTAGAACCAATTTTCTTTTGCCTGAGACTTTCAAGTAGATATACCCATCTTTATCAAGTCGCTCAAATCCAACAGGACGGGAATTGTGAGGAATACTGTTTTTTTGAAACCTCGTAGCCTTGGTGCGTTCAATCATTTCAGGAGACATGTAGTCAACTTGTTTCTTCCCTTTATTCTCCGGTATTCGTCCTTTCTGGTAAAGAAATTTGCGTCCGGGATGATTCGGATTCGTGGTGTTTTTTCGAGAAATCTCTCTGATCCATTCAAGATCCTTTTTTAACCCTAAGAAATAAGCGCGATTTCTAACAGAAGAAATCGGCATTCCCATTTCGTCCGCTACATCTTTTGTAAGATTATTTGGATATAACTTTTTTAATTTGCTATCCTGCTCTTGCGTCCATACTCGCGCCAAAAATCGACCAAAATCATCTCTTTTTCTATTCATATGGTCTAATTTTGTTTTAAAATTCTAATTCAGTTTGTTCATTCGAATTAAATGAGGGCGGTAAATCGCTTTCGGATAAAGTGAAATTTGAATCTCCGATAGTGAAATATTCAATCCCTCCGGATTTGTCATCTAATTCCGGTTTTCCATCTTTGTCGAAATAGGCAGGTAAACCAGTTACTCTGTCGTATCGGCAAGGATTGAAAATATATCCTTTGTACTTACAATAAGCGATAATTCTTGTTTTGAATGTCGTAGCCTTGTAATATTTACGTTGCTCCGGATTGGCTTCCAAAAATTCATCATACAATAGTTTGCGCTGTATTTTCAGATTACGTTTGGAATCGTTACTGAAATATTCATCCGCCCAAAGCAGGAATTCTTCAGTAATGGATTGTCTTAACCGGCGAAGCTCCAAACGTTCTCCCGGACTCTCTACAACTCCAAACTTCAAATAGGTGCAGACACATTCGGCTAATAGATTCCAAAGCAAATTCCATTGTTCAAAATCCCATTCATCGAAAAATAATACTCCAAAATCATCTATTGGCTTGTGTGTGTCGTTGTAGAAATCAGAAAAAGCAATCAGCCATTGACGATCGAGGAAGGAAGATCCTTCTCCCTCCAAGGCGTGATTGGTTGTCAGATATATTTTAGGAGATATTGGAAACGGAAAAGTAGCACGTCCACCGCCTTTGTAATTAACTTTCCAATCTCCGGAGATATTGGCAAAGAGGAATTCAAAATCAAAACGCTGCCGAAGGTCGTCGATAAACACACACTTGGTTTCTTCTGTGATGTCGGTCCAAAGGAACTGATCAGCCTGCATATCCTTTTGTTTTCCGTTAATATAAACGGTATTTAAAACCCGTTTAAGCATTTCGCCGATAATCGACTTTCCTGAACGACCATTGGAAGCACCAACTTCACTTTGTTTTCCATCCATGGAAACAACGGCTTTGGAAGTTGAACGGTCTTTTCCTTCCATTAACATAAAACCAATGGAAGACATTTTAGACACTAAGTGAACAATATTATCATATAATTCTTCCGGAGGAATTTCAACTTTTAGTTTTTCTTTTCTCCATGTGAAATTTGAAGCATTGATTAAGAATTGGAGAAAATGACATTTGCGCCCGATATCGGTTATTTTATAACTGTATTTTTCGGATTCCTGGTTGTAGACTATGTTAATGAGAGAAGGTGTTTTTACAGCCGAAAAATCTTTTTTCTTATTTTTCCAAATATGATGTGTTACATTGGTATAATTGAGTTCTTTGTATCCGTTAGTCGTGATTTCCCAACAAATATTTTGGAAGTAAAACAGTTGTTTATCCCGGGAGGATATTTCAAAATTTGGATGAATATAATCCAAGTTTGAAAGCTTATCAGGACCAACATATTGCGGACCTCCTTTGTAGAGCATATTCAAAACCTTTTCATTGGCCACAGATTTTGTAAAGTCTGTCAAATAATCCCGGATATCAATCGGATCGACTGCTTTAACCGTGTTTCCTTCTAAATGGATGAAGATATGACCGGTGTTTTCGCCTAATTTCCGATATCTGCCAAAACCTCTATTTTGCAGGAAGGTAAAACATCGTTTGTAGTTGAATGAATAAACAGTATACTCATTTCCGGAGCGATCGGTTCTTTTTTCTTCTTCCCAATATTGTTCGTCCGATTCTATCGGTTGAGCGGATTTGAATTCTCCGTTATCATCAAATTTCCAAATGTGTTTCCCGATCCGGAACTCAGGCAAATCTTTCAATATTGATTTGTGAGCTTCAGCAAATTGCGCAGGATTGTTTAAATGCCAATATTCTTCGAGTTTGTGGTCTGTAGCGGAAGTAATTTTGTAGAGCTGTAGATATTTCCCTGTAAGATTTTTTTCATTGATAAGATATTCAATATCCTGCTGTAATTCGTCTTCCTGCCCCTTTAAGGTATTAACTAATAAATCATCAATTCCTTTGTCGTTTGCTTCGTTTTTCAGCACATGGCCGAAATAGATTTCTATGTATAAATCGCGGTTCTTTAGGGAGCGAAAATAATCCTTGAAATTACGGACAGCATAGAAAAAATTGCGTGGCCGGCGTTCAACCTGGTCGTTGATTTTTATATCGGATGAAATGTCATTCCAATCAGCATCCAACATGAAGCAAACTTCTTTTACTTCACACTTTTGAATGATCTTAATAACATCTTCCGGTAAACGTCCGTTTTGTCCGAGGTTTTGAATTCCGGATATCGCTACACTTGGTAATCCATGTTTACAGGCTTTTTCTGATTTTTTTTCTCCTTCGTGAATATACAGGCGCTCAAAGGTAGCTCCTTCTTTGTATAATTTTCGAGTTCGTTCCGGAATGTAAAGAAAGGTCCCGGCGCCATAAGGCGTTTTGTATTTTGAAGGTTTACCGTTTTTGTCCGGGTGTTCGTCCGGGAACTGCCAGCGAACACGGTAATATTCTCTTGTCTTGCCTGTAATTTTTCCTTTGGAATCTTTTACATCGTAGGTGATTGGGAAGCCGTCAAGATCGTAGTAAGCAATAATGGCATCATCTCCATTTCGGTCGATTTCTCCTTTGGAAGTCATTGTTCCCTTGAAAAAGGTGTGAAGCTGAAAGATACTAGATTTATCATCAACCTTATACACATTGGCATAAACATCTTTGTCTGTCAATCCGGATTCTTTCAACATTCGGGAACAAAAACTGTCTGGTTTTCCTTTCCCTTTTTTTACAATAACTGGTTTTTGTGGCTTTGATTCTTCAATAAAATAGTTGATGTGTTTGGCTAAGGATTCAAGAGCTTCAGGGAATGATTTGTCTTGAACATACATCAGGAAGTCAATGGCTGTTTTTCCGGAATATCCATTGCAAACAAAGCATTTGAATTGCGATTTCGTAGGGGCAAAGGAAAATCCTTTTTCGTTTCCGCATTTAGGACATTTTCCAACCCAAGAGGTTCCGGACTTCCGGAGGGTAATAAAATCGCGAATAATGCTATCCAATTTACCCTCCGACCGGCGAAGTATTTCGTCTTTATCTTTTTCAGAGATATACATATTTTAGTTTTGTTTTTTGATTTATCGGCTAAAATAGCCGAAACAAAATCGAGTGAAATAGACAGTTATCAGGCTGTCTATTCCATTCAACGGGTTTTGCAAATTACTTCTCTTCCGGCCAACGCTTTGGCCTTTTAATCCCGTTTTTTGTCTAATCCTCGTTTTTTTTTCGAATGACTTGTGTGTAATCATTCGATAATATATAACCATAATTATTTTCTGAGATGAAAAGGCAAACTGTAAGTATAAAAATATGCCGTTCTTTTTCCGGTATTCTTATTATATCGAAAATTTGTCCCGGATTCATTTCTAAAAGCCAAGCATAAATTTTATCAATGTATGCTTCAACTTTTTGTTTTCCATGCAGTTCTTTTTGTTTCTCTATGTCAGAAAATGAATTCATCTTATATTTGGAAAAATCTTCATCCATGTTCTTTCAATAAATCAATTATTTGAAATCGAATCTTGGCAGAAAACATATTCAAACGCGCTTTTTCTGAATCTGTTAGAAATGATAGTGAATGTTCGAAATCGAACAGAATTGCAGCAAGGTCTTTAATATCTGTTTCAGAAATTGCCATGATGGAAAAGTTTCCGGAAGTGTCTTTGTCGATATACATGGCTAATCAGGTATTTTAGTTGTTTCTTCTTGTTGGAATTGTTCGAAGTCGGAGATAAGTAGAGATAAATCTTTTATAAATTCATCATTGCATCCTTTCATAACACATATTTTGAAATACTCTTTCAATGCAGGTAAAGCACATATATCTTGACCTCTAAGGACAATACATGGCTCTTGATTTTCACTATTTCGACAGTCCTTTACAATTTTCCACTGGTCTTTCATACTAATTTTGCCAATTTCTTTTCCACTGCAATATTTTCTTCAGCTATTTTAAGAGCCTTTTCTATAATATCATAACGCTTACTTTTTCCGGACAAAGCATTGCTCACAGTCATAGGAGTAACTCCTAAATCAGTTGCAATTTTTTTACAATACCCTTTAGGTAAATACTTTTTAATTTTTTCCAAATCAGCTTCCATATTTATATTTCTTTATCGTTTTTTTTTTTTTGCTTTATTAATCTTTATAGATTTATATCGCAAATATAGATATTAATTTGAGAAAATCGCAAATTAAATTTGAGAAAATCGCAAATTAAAGAAATATTTCACACAACTAATTGATTATTAACTTATTAAATTTGTAATTATGGATATCTCAAAAAACATCAGAGAAATCAGAAAAGAAAATGGTATAAATCAGCAAGTTATAGCAGATGCTTTAAGTGTGGACGTGTCTGTTGTTAGCAACATCGAAAACGGAAAACGTGAGTTAAAGGTTGTGGAACTTGAGATTATCGCAAATGCCCTTAAGGTGGATATGTTGTATTTATTGACATATCCTCATGTTTATGTAAAAAAAGAAAGAACAGAACATCAAGAACCTATTGAAGCAATTTTACAAATAAAACTTCAATCAGACAAAAAGGAACAGGTTCTAAAGCTTGTTTTTGGAGAAAATAATTTAGAAATATTGAATAAATAAAAATGTAAATATTATGCAAAGAGATGTATTATGGAAAGAAATTATTTTAACGCTTTTGTCAAACAAATATAAAGGAGAGGAAATCAACGCTATGTTGGTTTTTAAAATAGAAAGTGAAATGAACGAGATTTACAAAGAAGTGTACGAAAAGTACAGTGAAGAAAAAAGTACAAATAGTTCATTTGTCTCTCCCAGTTTTATTTAAATGTAGCCCGTTAGCATCCCGTTAAGATTATAATCTATTGAATTTTAGATATTAAGATTTTCCGCCAGGAACCTCTGGGAAGGGAAGTTAAGAAATTAGCTTCCCTTTTTTCGTCAAACAGAAATACCTAAAAATAGACAATAAACGAATTGATTTTCAATAACTTACAGGTAGTAACTAAAGGATACAAATCAGTTAAACTGAAAAGTTCGAAAAAAGGAACGACCCACCTCTTCTGAAAAAAGTGTGCAAAAAGTGTGCATTGAAAAAGGCAAAGGCTCTGCCCACGTTCGGCCCTTAGTTTGCAGAATAAAAAAATAAGGACATGTTAAATTCTTATATTTGTTGTATGAATGTAAGGAATTAACAGACTACCGAAGGAGAACTAATTGCCCGGCAAAGTAAAACTTAAGCTACGCGTGTCGTTATAAGGATATGTTTCGTGCGTTATATGTGTCGTTACAAACGATTGTCTTATACGGTAGCGGTGGCAACGCTGCCGAACGCAGAGTGATTTTTTGAAGAAAAATTATTTTATAGTTGACGAGACTATTAGTTAGCATTAAAAAAAAAGCCGGAAAGGAGCGATTCCAATCCGGCTTTTTTCTTTCTTCTTTGGGGATTACTTTCTGATTCCCAATTCTTTGATGATGGCGCGGTATCTCGCGATATCTCTATCTTTAAGATAATCGAGCAAACGACGACGTTTACCTACCAACATTCTAAGAGATCTTTCTGTGCTATAATCTTTCTTATTTGACTTGAGGTGCTCAGTCAAATGCGAAATACGGTATGAAAACAATGCTATCTGTCCTTCTGAAGAACCGGTATCAGTGTTAGACTTTCCGTACTTTGCGAAGATTTCTTTCTTCTTTTCTGAATCTAAATACATGATTTATGTAGTAATTAATTAAAATGAGCCGCAAAGGTAAAACTAATAATTGAGAATTGAAAATTGAAAGTTGAAATTTTTAGATTTCAATATGAAACAATCAATTATCAAGCCTAAATCGAAAGAATTCTCAAAGTATTGAGTAACTCTCTGTTGATTGGTTTTTCTTCTTTTATCGCTTTTGAAAACGGAACGTAAACGATTTTATCATTCTGGATACCGACCATTACGTTGCGTTGATCGTCTAATAGCGCGTCAATGGCAGCTCCACCCATCCTGCTTGCCAAAATCCGGTCGGAAGCTGTTGGGGATCCGCCACGTTGAATATGTCCGAGTATAGTAACGCGAACATCATATTGCGGATATTCTTTTTTTACACGTTCTGACATTCCCATTGCTCCTCCTGTGATATCGCTTTCGGCAACCAATACAATACTGCTATTTTTAGATTTTCTAAATCCGTTCTTTATTAATTCTTCCAATTGATCGACTTCCGTAAAAATTTCAGGGATAATCGCGGCTTCCGCTCCCGAAGCAATCGCTCCGTTCAAGGCGAGGAATCCGGCGTTGCGTCCCATCACTTCGATAAAAAACAATCGTTCGTGTGATGTTGCCGTATCCCTGATTTTATCGACAGCTTCCATGATTGTATTTAAAGCGGTGTCGTATCCGATTGTAGTGTCAGTTCCGAAAAGATCATTGTCGATCGTACCCGGAAGTCCAACGATAGGAACATCAAATTCCTGCGCGAAAATCCTCGCCCCGGTTAAAGATCCATCGCCTCCTATAATCACCAAGGCATCGATTCCAGCTTCTTTCATATTGTCGTAAGCTGTTTTACGACCTTCAGAAGTCATAAATTCGGCACAACGGGCGGTTTTAAGAATTGTTCCGCCTTGTTGGATAATATTACTTACGTTATTTGTTTTGAAAGGAATAATTTCTTTTGTGATGAGGCCTTTATATCCCCTATAAATGCCTTTAACTTCAAACCCATTATAAATCGCAGCCCTGGTTACTGCCCTGATAGCCGCGTTCATACCCGGTGCATCGCCTCCTGAAGTAAGGATTCCAATGCTTTTAATATTTACCATAATTTTGCCTTAATTAAAAACCGCCATAAAGGTATGTATAAATTTAAGAAAATAATTAGCTTTAACAAAAAAAAGACCGTCTTAACTTTTTATTGTCAGACGGACTTTCATTCATTTTCAATAATTCATTTTAAGATTTTATTTCTTGAGGAATTTCTTGATAAACACATTATCATCCGTTTCTATACGGATCATATATGTACCGGAAGACAAGCGATTGGATAAAATCAGCAACATAAAATGAAAACAATACTCATCTGTTTCCGTATGTTGCAAACGGATACTCATATAAATAAATTTTGATAAGTTACTTCAAACCTGAATATCCAAGAACAAAATCCGCGACAGATTCCATCAACCATTTGGGTGTAGATGTGGCTCCACAAACACCTACAGAGTTGATATTTTTGAGCCATTGGATATTTATTTCCTGGGGATCGGAAATTAAATAGGTATTCGGGTTGGCTTTTTTGCATTCTTCATACAGCACTTTTCCATTGGAACTTTTTTTACCGGCAACAAAAAGAATGAGGTCATGTTTTCCGGCAAATATTTTTATTTGAGGCATTCGGTTGGCTACCTGCCTACAAATTGTGTCGAAATAATGAAATGTAACTCCCTGGTGTATTTTATGTTTGATTGATTCTACAATTTTTTCGAAATTATCAAGCGACATAGTTGTCTGTGAAAACAAACAAATATCTTTTTGATAATCTAATTTGTCTAAATCTTCTATTTTTTCGATGACAATGGCTTTTCCTTCGGTTTGTCCTACCAAGCCATTTACTTCAGCATGTCCGATTTTCCCGTATATTACGATTTGCATTTTTTCGGGATCGGAGGTTGAATATTCTTTGAAAATTTTCTTTTGCAATTGTAATACTACCGGACAAGTGGCATCGATGATTTTTATGTTGTTGTTTCGGGCAATGATATATGTTGAAGGAGGTTCTCCATGCGCCCTCAGAAGCACTTTGGCTGATTTTAGTTGTTCTAAATCTTCGTGATTAATTGTTTTTAATCCTTTATTTTTCAACCGTTCGACTTCCTGGCTATTATGAACGATATCTCCAAGGCAAAAAAGTTCACCGCCTTGCAATTCTTCTTCGGCGTGTTTTATCGCGTTGACAACACCAAAGCAAAATCCGGAATCTTTATCTATTTCGACAATCATTCTTTGTTTTAGTTCCAATAAATAGAATATTATTTAACCACATAAGACACATAAGATTTTAGATAAAAGAACAAAGACTGAAAGACTAGTCTTAAGGTCTTTTAATCTAAATCTATCTTCTTTGTTCTATAAATCTTTATTCTCATAATAATTTCTATGTGTTCTATCTGCCTTATGTGGTTAAATAATTCGTAATTCGTAATTCTTCAAAAGCCATTCGTTTTGTTCTTCTATCGTAATGTCCGAATTATCAAGGACGAGGGCGTCATCGGCTTTTCGTAGCGGACTTTCGGCTCTTGTCGAATCTATCAAATCCCTTTTTTCTATATTTTTTAGAACTTCTTCAAAATCAGCTTTTTCGCCTTTGAGTATTAATTCGTCTAGCCTACGTTGAGCACGAACTTCAGGACGAGCGGTTACAAATATTTTCAACTCGGCATTGGGAAAAACTACAGTGCCAATATCACGTCCGTCCATAACGACACTTCCCTCCTGCCCCATTTTTTGTTGCTGCGCGACCATTGCTTGCCTTACAAATCCAATAGCGCTTACCGGACTTACCTTTTCCGCTACTTCCATTGTACGGATTTGTTTTTCAACATTTTCTCCATTCAGAAATGTTTCCGAACGTCCGGTTTCGGGATTAAATTGAAAATCGATCTTTATGCCGGGCATCGCTTTTTTTAACACCTCTTCATCTAATTTTTCATCGTTGAAAAATCCTTGACGAATGGAATGTAATGTAACTGCCCTGTACATGGCTCCGGTATCAATATACCGATAACCGATTTTTTTAGCTAAATCTTTAGCCATTGTACTCTTTCCGCATGAAGAATGTCCGTCGATAGCTATTATTATTTTTTTCATCATTTTGATTTAATTATGCCCGTAGAGCATCCTGTATTGTAGAAAATTATTTATTACACCCAATATTTCCAACCTCATAGAGGTTGCATTGTTATCATGGATAAACATTTTCACTAACGAGTATAACCTCTACGAGGTTAAAAAATGTACTGTCTATTTTGATCCAATTGCTACTACTACTACTACAATAGTACATGCTCTACGAGCATAAAAATGAAACAAAATAATACTGCCATATCTCATTCTACAATAATCACTACGCTTGACCAGCAATCTACCGCGATTACCAGAAGATCCTGATTCAAGTTCAGGATGACAGATTTTTCAAACACTATCGGGGATAAAAAGTCCAGCGTAAGCTACTCGTAACTTGTCTACTTGAGTTAACTAATTATTTACAACTTCTCCGTTTCTTTCGACTTGAGTAATGATTTTCTGATTTTCAGCATCAAAATCGACCATAATAGAATCACCTTCTACAACACTCGCTTTGATAATCATTTCTGCCAATTCGTCTTCCAAATATTTTTGGATTGCTCTCTTTAGCGGACGTGCTCCGAATTGAACGTCATAACCTTTAGACGCAATAAATTCTTTTGCTTTGTCTGTTATCGTGAGTTTGTATCCTAAGTTTTCCACACGTTTATAGAAACCTTTCAATTCCAAATCTATAATTTTATAAATAGCATCTTTATCCAATTGGTCGAACATTACAATATCATCGACACGATTCAGGAATTCGGGAGCAAAAGCCCTGTTCAACGCTTTTTGTATCACGCCGCGAGAAAATTCTTTATCATCTGAATCGGTAGAAGTTCCGGATGTGAATCCGATACCTTTCCCAAAATCTTTCAATTGGCGCGTACCTACGTTGGATGTCATGATTAACAATGTATTTTTGAAATCAATCCTTCGTCCCAAACTATCGGTTAGGCGCCCTTCGTCTAAAACCTGAAGTAACAAGTTAAATACATCGGGATGAGCTTTTTCTATTTCATCCAATAACACGACGGAATACGGTTTACGTCTTACTTTTTCGGTCAATTGTCCGCCTTCTTCATAGCCAACGTATCCCGGAGGTGCTCCAATCAATCTGGAAACAGTGAATTTTTCCATGTATTCACTCATATCAATCCGGATAAGCGTATCGGCAGAATCAAATAAGAATTCGGCCAACATCTTCGCCAAGTGGGTTTTTCCAACTCCGGTAGGCCCCAGGAACATGAATGTTCCGATCGGTTTATTGGGGTCTTTCAATCCGATACGATTGCGTTGAATCGCTTTTACTATCTTATCGACGGCTTCGTCCTGACCGATTACTTTTGCTTTTAGTTGTTCTTTCATTTCCAACAACTTCTGGTTTTCGGCCTTAGCAATACGTTGCACCGGAACTCCTGACATCATGGCAACTACTTCCGCTACTTTTTCTTCATCAACTATTTCGCGGTTTTGTTGCAATTCTTCTTCCCAACGTGCTTTGGCCGCTTCAAGTTGAAGAATCAATTGCCTTTCTTTATCTCTAAAACTTGCCGCTAATTCGAAATTTTGAGATTTAACAGCTTGTAGTTTAGATTGTTTAGTTTCTTCTATTGAAGTTTCTATCTCTTCAATGCTTTTCGGGACAACAATGTTTGAAATATGTACACGGGAACCCGATTCATCCAATGCGTCAATCGCTTTATCCGGGAAATTGCGGTCGCTGATATATCGCTCTGTCAATTTGACACAGGCGTCTAAAGCTTCCGGCGTATATGTCACGTTGTGATGATCCTCGTATTTTGGTTTGATATTTTGTAATATTTGTAATGTTTCTTCGGCCGTAGTCGGATCTACCATTACTTTTTGGAAACGGCGTTCCAGTGCCCCGTCTTTTTCGATATTTTTTCGATATTCATCAAGCGTAGTTGCTCCGATACATTGTATTTCTCCTCTCGACAAAGCGGGTTTCAACATATTGGCAGCATCCATCGATCCGGTAGCTCCTCCCGCTCCGACAATCGTATGAATTTCATCTATAAAAAGGATGATGTTCGGATTTTTAGATAATTCGTTCAAGATGGCCTTGATACGTTCTTCAAATTGTCCACGGTATTTTGTTCCGGCAACAATCGAAGCCATATCCAGGTTAATAACTCTTTTATCGAACAATACGCGTGATACTTTCCGTTGAACAATTCTGAGAGCTAAACCTTCTACGATAGCAGATTTACCAACTCCGGGTTCTCCGATCAAGACGGGATTATTTTTCTTCCTGCGACTCAAAATTTGGGCTAAACGTTCGATTTCACGTTCTCTACCGACAATCGGGTCTAAACGATTTTCTTCCGCGGCTCGGGTCATATCCATTCCAAAGCTATCTATAACGGGAGTGTCACTGTTTTTTTGTCCCGGAGCATTACTTTTAGGCGTATCTTTCTTCTGCGAAAAGTTATCATCGTCTTCATCATCTCCATCATCAGTAAATCCGGCTCCATATTTGGGCAAATCACTATATGAGTCATCTTTTCCTTGTTCAGAAACGAATTCATACACTTTATCATAATCTATATTATGATTTTTAAGAATTTCCGTAGCCAAAAAATTTTCATTTTTCAGAATGGCTAATAGTAAATGTTCTGAATCGGTTTTTTCCGATTTTAATCTCATAGATTCAAGCATACTGACACGCAATATTTTTTCTACATTCTTGTCGATTATCAACTGTCCTTCAATCGTGATGGAAGAGTCTTCAAACAGTTCTTTATCAAGGTCTAACTTAACATCAAACGGATCAACACCCAATGCATATATGATAGAGGTCGCAGTACAATATTCACTTCTTAATATACCTAAAAGAATATGCTCAACACCTACATAATTATTATGTAAACGACCGGCTTCTTCTTTTCCGAAATTGATAATTTCTTTTACATTATCAGAAAAATTTTTTTCCATTTTTGGACTATATGGTTTATAAAACAATTAAGAAATATATTTAACAAATCTGTCAAATTACATGCCAAACTACTTACTTTTTTCGGCCAAATGAACTTTCATTTGCGGGAAAGGGATTTCGATATTTTCTTTTCCGAATACTTTATAAATTTTTTCGTTCAAATCGAAATAAACATCCCAATAATCTTCTTTTAAGGTCCAACACCTAATAACAACATCTACCGAACTTGTGTTTAATTTATTTACGGCTACGAGAGGAGATGGTTCTTTCAGGATACGTTTATCGTCCTGTAATAATTTTTCGATACAGCTTTTTGATTTGTCGAAATCTTCTCCGTATGCAATTCCAACAATCCATTCAATTCTCCGGTTCACCTGATTGGAATAATTCATGATAATTCCGGTAGACAATCCTCCGTTCGGAATAAAAATGGTACGGTTATCCGGAGTTGTCAGTACTGTATTAAATATTTGTATCTCTTTTACTGTTCCAGATTGTCCTTGCGCTTCGATATAATCCCCTACTCTATAAGGTTTGAATAATAAAATCATGACTCCTCCCGCAAAATTTTGCAAAGTTCCACTCAGAGCCAAACCTATAGCGACACCGGCGGATGCCAAAATGGCAACAAAAGAACTGCTGTTTATACCTAAAACATTAACTATAATCAGGATTAAAACAGCATAAAGGGAAATACTTACCAAACTTCTTAAAAACGATTCAACAGATGGGTCTGTCTCTTTTTTCTTTAATATTTTGTGTAAAAGAGAATTCAGATATGAAATTATTTTTTTTCCTATAAAATAGATAACAATACAAGCCAAAAGTTTCAAACCGAATTTTACACCCGCGTCAATCAACAATCTTATCGCGTCATGAACAGATATACTACCGATACTCAAGCTATCCCATTTTTCCATAAAAACTAATTTTACTATTAAAAACCGAGGGTGTCCCAAAAAGGAACTTAAAGCACACGGATTACATCATTTGATAATTTTAAATACTGCTAATTACAAGTGTATTATAAAAATGCAAAAACCTGAATATTCCGTATATTCCGTGTATTCTGTGTGCTATTTGACTTTTTGTACACCTTCATTCAGGACGGCAAAGATAGACAAATTTAAGACCTAAATATAACGGATTTGTAAAATATTACTATCTTTGGGATTGAAAAAGTTAAAAACCAAGAGTTTTTTCCATGTTATTTTTTTTAGTGAATTTTTAGAAACTGTTTAAAAATTTAGAATAGGGCTAAATGAGTTATATTGTAAATTTAAACAGTTACTTAATGTTTATAAATATTCACTATGTAAATCATTTGAAATCAATATTCAGGATGAAAATTAAATTAATAATAGTTGCTTTTTTTTGTTTACCGGCAATTTTTGTTCATGCTCAAACATTAGAAGAGGCAAAAAAATTGTATCTTGCCGGACAATATGCCAAAGCGTTACCCGCTTTCGAAAAATCTATCAAATCAGACCCTAAAAATATGTCATATAACCAATGGTATGGCAATTGTTTATTGGAAACTGGGAAATACGATCAATCGGAAAAATACCTGGTATTCGCGGCGTCTAAAAATGTACAGGAATCATTCCGTTCTCTTGGGAAACTTTATTTCATTCAATATAAATTCGCGGAATCTGAAGAAGCTTATGATAAATACATTGAATTATTACGAAAGAAAAAAGAATTGAATGAGGTCAAAACGATTGAAATATTGAAAGAAAAATCAAAAAATGCGGCGCGAATGTTGTCTCATTGCGAAGACATCCAAATTATTGACAGTACGACCGTATTAAAAAAAGATTTTCTTAAATTTTATTCCATATTAAGTAAAGAATCCGGAACAATTACAGAGTCAAACAAACTTCCTGTTTATGAAAATCAACTGAACGACAAACGTTATTACCCCAAATTAGACGCGAAGAAAAAATACAGAATATTTTCTCAAACCAAATTACAAAATAAATGGGTAGAAGAAACGCCTGTCAATATCCTTGCCGATTCTGACGAAAACATCAATTATCCTTTTGTATTATCCGATGGAGTGACCATATATTACGCGTCTACCGGACAAGGTTCGATAGGAGGATATGATATTTTTGTTACGCGATACAATTCAAGTAGTGATTCTTATTTCAAACCCGAACAATTAGGAATGCCATTTAATTCGCCTTACAATGATTATATGATGGCTATTGATGAATATAACAATATTGGTTATTTCGCGACCGACAGGTTTCAGCCTGATGATAAGGTTATTATATATACATTTTTACCTAATCCCGAAAAAATATCTATTGAAAGCAAGGATGAAAACTACATTCGTAATAGGGCAAAAATAACTTCGATCAAAGATTCCCAGAAAAAAGGAGTTAATTATAAATCCAAGTTATCGCAAATAAAAGAAGAACTTCAAAAAAGCGCAGAAGAAGAAAAAAAAGAATTTGAATTTGTAATCAATGACAATATTGTTTATTATAAATTGGACGATTTCAGTAGTCACGCGGCAAAACAGTTTTTTATTCAATACCAGGATTTATCAAAACAATTGCTAATTTTGGAAAATCAATTAGAAGATAAGAGGAAAACTTACATAGAAGGTAATCAAGTGAAAAAGAAAAGCATGACGAATTCTATTCTTTCTGATGAAAAAAAATTACAGGAACTGACAAAACAATGTAATGATTTAGCCATTAAAGTCAGGAATATGGAAATTAAATATCTTAAATCAAATCAATAAATTATGGATATTTTCATAACGATAATACTGCTTGCTTTAGGCATAATTTTAATATTGGCAGAAATATTCTTGTTGCCGGGAGTAACAATCGGAGCTATTGGAGGCGCTATCTTTGTTGGAGGAGGGCTTTATTACGCGTACATCAATTTAGGAGTAGCAGGTGGAAACATCGCGTTGGTTTCATCTATTATTGTATTTTTTATAACATTCATTTGGTTGCTAAAATCAAAAGCAATCAATAAAATCGCCTTGAAAACAGATATTCAATCGACTGTAGCTGACGAAAAAGTAGTTTCTTCTATCAAATTGGGAGATGAAGGAATTACTGTATCCCGCTTAAATCCGATAGGAAAGGTTAAAATCAAAGGCTTGGTTGTGGAAGCTAAATCATTAGGTGATTTTATAGATGAAGGCACTGAAATCGAAGTATTAAAAGTATACCCTACACAAATAGTCGTTAAAAAAAATGGCGAAAAATAATTTTTCAATTCTTAATTAATTTATATGGATCCTATTTTTTTAGTAATTTTAGTAGTAGCGGCGATTATTCTGCTGTCTATTTTTTTCTATTATGTGCCGTTTGTCCTTTGGATATCCGCTAAAGCATCGGGAGTTAATATTTCCCTAGTACAGTTGTTCTTAATGAGATTAAGGAAAGTTCCACCTCCCGTTATTGTTAACGCGATGATTGAAGCGCATAAGGCAGGTATAAAAACGATTACCAGAGATCAATTGGAAGCTCACTATTTGGCAGGAGGCCATGTAGAAAGAGTTGTTCACGCGTTGGTTTCGGCAGAAAAAGCGAATATCGATTTAACTTTCCAAATGGCTACCGCCATTGATTTGGCGGGGCGAGATGTATTTCAGGCCGTACAAATGTCGGTAAATCCAAAAGTAATTGATACGCCTCCTGTTGCCGCGGTATCAAAAGATGGTATTCAATTAATTGCGAAAGCTCGTGTTACAGTTCGCGCCAGTATCAAACAATTGGTTGGAGGAGCAGGAGAAGAAACCGTTTTAGCTCGTGTTGGAGAAGGTATTGTATCATCAATCGGTTCGGCCGAAAGTCATAAATCGGTGTTGGAAAATCCGGATTCCATTTCCAAGTTGGTATTGAGAAAAGGATTAGATGCCGGAACCGCCTTTGAAATTCTTTCGATTGACATTGCCGACATCGATATAGGTAAAAATATCGGAGCTGTACTACAGATGGATCAGGCTCAAGCCGATAAAAATATTGCTCAGGCTCGCGCTGAAGAGCGCCGCGCTATGGCTGTCGCCTTAGAGCAGGAAATGAAAGCGAAAGCGCAAGAGGCTCGCGCAAGAGTTATTGAAGCCGAAGCTGAAGTTCCAAGGGCGATGGCTGAAGCTTTCCGTTCGGGAAACTTAGGTATCATGGATTATTATAAAATGAAAAATATCCAAGCTGACACCGAAATGAGAGAGAATATCGCTAAACCAAGCGCTCCGACATCTAAACCGTTGAAAGACTAAAAATTAGTTGACAGTTGATAACTGACAATTGACAATTAATTTGGATATTGACAGAATTATCAACTGTCAATTGTCAACTATCAATTATATGAGAATTATTCTCCCAGACGAATTGCCGATAAATCAAGATGGTTCAGTATTTCATTTACATTTGAAACCGGAACAATTGGCAGGCAAAATAATTATGATGGGCGATCCGGGAAGAGTTCCTGTGGTCGCTTCTTATTTTGATGCAATTGAATTTGACCAACAAAATCGGGAATTCCGTGCTATTACCGGAAATTACAAAGGAAAAAGAATTACAGCGTTATCTCATGGAATCGGTTGTGACAATATTGATATTGTTGTTACAGAGTTAGATACTTTGGCAAACATCAACCTGAAAACAAGAACCGTAAATCAGGAATTCAAACAATTGACAATGGTTAGAATCGGTACGTCAGGTGGAATACAACCTTTTTGTCCGATAGGTTCTTTCGTTGTTTCTCAAATAACAATGGGTATGGACGGATTAATTTATTTCTATAAATCCGGACAAGAAGTTTGCAATGAAATTTTATCAGATAAATTTTCCGCGCATACTTCATGGAATAAAAATTTGGCAAAGCCTTATTTTGTCTGTTCTGACAATGAATTAGTCGATAAGATAGGATTTGACATGATTAAAGGTATTACTTGCTCAGCAAGTGGCTTTTATGGTCCTCAAGGACGTTTTGTCCGTTTAGGATTAAATAATCCCGAACAAAACGGTTTAATGGAGTCATTTGAATATGAGGGGTTGAAAATTACAAATTATGAAATGGAAAGCGCCGCTTTGGCCGGATTATCAGCAATAATGAAACACAAAGCCATGACAGTTTGCTTAATTGTAGCTAATCGTCATTCGAATGAAATGAATACTAATTATAAAGGTTCGTTTGATGAACTGATTGAGAAAGTATTGGATAGAATATGATACTTCAATATTGCAAAAAGGAACGTATACCAGTTTTCAGCGCGAAATTTATCATAAGATGAAGATTCAACTTTTGGTTATCGGAAAAACCGATCAAAATTTTGTTCAAAAAGGATTTGATGAATTTTATAATCGGTTGAAACATTATGTACCTTTTGAATTTGAAATAATTCCGGATATAAAAAACACAAAAAATCTAACTCAGGAACAACAAAAAGAAAAAGAAGGAGAATTAATTCTTAAAAATATTCAGCGAGGAGATATTCTTGTTTTGTTAGACGAAAAGGGAAAAGAATTCACTTCTATGCAATTTGCCAATTATATAGAAAAGAAAACTCATGTAGCGAATAAACGGTTGATATTCGTAATCGGAGGACCTTATGGATTTTCCCGTAAAGTATATGACGTGGCTTTCGAAAAAATATCACTTTCAAAAATGACTTTTTCGCATCAATTGATTCGACTTGTTTTTGTTGAACAACTTTATAGGGCAATGACTATTTTAAATAACGAACCTTATCATCACGAGTGATAAATGCATGATTATAAGATTAATAAAATAAAAATAACTCACGTATGAAAACAAAAATTTTATTTGTTTGCCTCGGTAATATATGCCGTTCGCCATCCGCCGAAGGAATCATGAAAAAAATAATCAAGGAAAAAGGAGTAGAAGATAGATTTTTTATTGATTCGGCCGGTATTCTCGATTATCATGAAGGGGAATTACCTGATCATAGAATGCGCGATCACGCGGCACAAAGAGGATATATACTTGATTCGCATTCACGTCCGGTAAAATACAACGATTTTTTTGATTTTGATTTAATTATCGGAATGGATGATCAGAATATTATCAATTTGCGACAAAAAGCTCCGGATGTAGAATCGTCACGAAAAATTAGAAAAATGACAGATTTTTGTCAAAATCATAACTTAGACTATGTACCGGATCCATATTATGGAGGGGCGAAAGGTTTTGAATTAGTACTTGACTTATTGGAAGACTCTTGTAAAGGATTATTAGATTATTGTTTGAAAGGGCAAGAGAGTATCTGAAAAAGATATTTTCTTAAGAGAAAAAATTTCCTAACTCTTCTCCTTTGACATACCCATTAGCGATCGCGAAAAAAGTCAATCCGCTTACGGTTTTAATTCCTAATTTAGATGTTATATTTTTACGGTGTGTCAGTACAGTATTTAAACTGATATTTAATTTATCCGCGATTTCTTTGTTGATACATCCTTGCGCAACCAGTTTCAACACATCAATTTCACGAAGAGACAATTCCGTATCGTTATTAATATCCCTGACCTCTTGATCTTTAAATGCCAATAAATCAAAATTAGGATCATTCAACATGGAAACCATTGGTTTTAATATTTTGTTGCGTATCCGGTTGTGCATCCTGATATCTTTTTCCAAACCTGAAATGGCAAAAATAACCGCGTAACAAAGGTTGTCATTGAAATTACCTTTGAGATGTTTGATTAATATTAATTTAAGGTCGTATAATATTTCTTCCGTTTGATTATCATCCAAACCTCCGGTTTCTATCCTATTGACTAAAACAGTTTTAAATTCCAAAAATATATTACGGATTAATCCCCATTGATTGTTTTTAGGATCACTGATAGCAATGAAAGCGTTCAGATGTTTTTCGATATTCGGAAGCATCGCGTGTAAATAATACATGTCGGTTTGCTTTAAATATTCTACAATCTGGCTAATCGAAAATTTTTGTAATTTTTTCTCAGGAAAATATGTTTCGTCTAAGAAAGTATTAATTATCACGAGAAAAAAATCTGAATTTATTCCATGATTCAGGCAAATATCCCTGATTGAGATATCCGACAATCCTAACCTGATTCCAAACCTATTTATAACCGGAATTAGCTCGCAGTAGTTTTCCACTACATCGCTAAGAATCATATTTTCTGTAATAAAAGACATATTTATAAATTAAGGGAATGAAAAAATTAGAGGATACGCGTTTTTTATTAATCAATAAACCGTTTTGATAAATCACCGAACGCGTCAATTCTCCTGTCTCGCAGGAAAGGCCACCAACGACGGACATTTTCCGAACGTTCCATATTTATCTCTGTAACAATACATTCTTCTTTATTAGTAGATGCTTCAGCCAAAATTTCACCTTGAGGTCCGGCAACGAAACTACTTCCCCAAAAAGCGATTCCATTGGTTTGTGCGGATGGATCGGATTCATATCCGGTACGGTTTACTGAAATGACATGAAGTCCATTGGCAACCGCATGCGCCCGTTGTGAGATGACCCACGCATTTCGTTGACGTTCTTTTTCGTCTTCCGTATCGGAAGATTCCCAACCTATTGCCGTAGGATAAATCAAGATTTCAGCTCCTGCTAATGCCATCAAGCGGGCAGCTTCGGGATACCATTGGTCCCAACAAACCAAAACTCCTAATTTACCCAAAGATGTTTCAATTGGTTTGAAACCTAAATCTCCCGGTGTAAAATAAAATTTTTCGTAATAAGCCGGATCATCCGGAATATGCATTTTGCGGTATTTTCCAGCGATTGTTCCATCTTTTTCAATCACAACCGCAGTATTATGATATAATCCGGGAGCGCGTTTTTCAAATAATGATAGAACCAATACGATGTTTAATTCTTTAGCCAAAGCGCCAAATAATTCAGTACTTGATCCAGGAATTGTTTCGGACAAATCAAATAACTGGGTATTTTCTGTCTGGCAAAAATACAATCCGTTGTGTAATTCCTGTAAGACAACCAATTGTGCGCCTTGTGACGCGCAATTACGGATATTTTGTTTTAGTTTTTCGATATTATTTTGAATATCGGCGGAATTACTTTGTTGAATTAATCCTATTTTAATTGTATTCATTTATCTTTATTTGACTAATTTCAGATTTACCATGTAGTAAACAATCACATTGTTTTTATCAAATTGCTTATAAGCAAATCCCCATTGAGTTTTACTTTTTAAATCTTTATACACATACAAAAGACAATCAATATCCTTTCCTAATACTTTATATGGTGATTTTCTATGATTTATAATTCCTCCAAGATTAGAGTTTATTGATTGTATCATCAAATTTTTCTTTTCAAAAGCTCTTTTTTGAGATGTTATTCCCTCATTAGTAAGATAATCAACATAATTATCTATAATTTCCAAGACATTGGGTTTTATTAATATCATGGATTTGGTATTAATCTTTTTATTGCTTCATCTATTTTTTTTGAAAATTGTTCAAGAGTTATGCAACCTCTTGCTTCCTCTACAAAACTCATTTGAGGTTTCAAGGAAACAGCTTCTTCACACACTGTTTGTGGAATATTAGTTAAATATTCCAATTCTTCTTCTGTAATAAAAATTTCTTCGATTTTCATATTTTTTTAGTTTTGATATAATTCAAGATTTAATATTTGATGTTTATATTATATAATAATTTATAAAAATCCTTCCGGAAACTGCATCGTTATACAATGCAGAGATCCATGCTGTTTTATTAACGGCAAACAATTTATTCCGATGATTTCTCTGCCGGGAAAAGCCATTTGAAGTTGTTGTTTTGCTATTTCATCTTTGGGAGAATTATATGTCGGAACTAAAACCGCCTTGTTGATAATCAGAAAATTGGCGTAAGTCGCAGGCAATCTTTCATTATCACAATATACGGCATCGGCCATTGGCAACGAAATTAAACGGTATGGATTTCCTTCGATCGTTTTGAATTTTTTCAATTCTTCTTCCATTTTAGACAAAGTTTCGAAATGTTCATCTTCTTTATCTTCGCATTTCACATAAGCGATAGTTTCAGCATTGCAAAAGCGAGCTAATGTATCAATATGGCTATCTGTATCATCTCCGGCTAAATAACCATGATTCAACCACAAGATACGTTCTACTCCGAAAATCATTTTCAGATATTCACCGATTTCATATTTATCTTTATATTCGTTTCTGTTTTCAGAGAGTAAACATTCCGTTGTAGTAAGGATAGTTCCACACCCATCAGATTCGATACTTCCTCCTTCCAATATGCAATGTAACATACTTTGATAATTTACATCGGAAGAAAATGTATTTGAAGCATATAATTTTTTTGTAATCTGATTGTCGAAATTCGCCGCGAATTTCATTCCCCAACCATTGAATGTGAAATCACAAATAAACGAGTGTCCGTTTGCCAAAACAGAAATCGGTCCATGGTCGCGTGCCCAAGTGTCGTTTATTTCCATTTCCCTGAAAATAATTTGATTATAATCTATATCTTTCAGGTGTTCTTTTACTTCGTCAATATTCCGGCATACTATCAGTAGGTTTTCCCTTTTGACTATTTCTTTTGCTATAGCTACATAACATGGAATAACTTCCTCTATAATATTTTTCCAATCAGTATCTTCATGAGGCCATGTAAGCATGACTCCACTTTGTGGCGCCCACTCGGCAGGAAATATAATTTGATTTTGTATCATAAGTATTTTTAAGATAAAGACATATTTTTGATTTCTTGCTCTATAATATTGACTAAAGTCTCTTTGGATGGAAGTTCCAATAAATATTTTGAAACAAATAACTGATTATCCATCGCACCTTTGGCATATTCGACTAATGTATTATTCTTTCCGGTAACTAACAAAATACCAACAGGAGGATTATCTCCTTTATTCATCTCTTTTCGTTTATAATGCTCAAGATAAACATTCAATTGACCTATATATTCATGTTTGAATTCATCGACTTTTATCTCAACTAAAATATGACAATGTAAAACTCGATGATAAAAAACCAAGTCGATAAAGAAATATTCATCTTCAATAAGGATTCTTTTTTGCCTGGCTTCAAAACAAAAACCATGACCTAATTCCAATAAAAACTGTTGAATATTATCCATTAAAGCTTGTTCCAATGTCGACTCTTCAATTATTTCTTTAGTATTCAGACCCAAAAAATCAAATGTAAATGGAGATTTTATAACATCACTGATTACTATTTGTTCTGATTTAGATTGTTCTTTATATCGTAATTTTTCCGGATTTTGACTAAGTCCAGCCCTTTCAAAAAATAAAGTATTTATTTGTCTCTTCAATTCTCTGACACTCCAAATTCCTTTTATACTTTCAACTTCGTAAAAACTTCGTTTTAACGGATCGTCTACTTTGATTAGTTCTGAAAAGTGAGAAAATGACAAATTAGTTATTAATTTAATCGGATTTATAGTTGTAATATTAGCGATGTTATCGTTTGACAAAACAAATTCTTGTGACAGTGTCCCAAGAATATTTTTAGGAAGTTGCAACGATTCTTGTGACAATGTTCCAAGAATCTGAGGATAAACTTTATAAAATTGCCGACATCTGGACAATTCTGCTGCTGTTAATCCTTTGATGCCTTTATTTTTAATATCAAAAGCTATTTTCTCTAATAAATGTTCTCCATATTTTGCCCGATCTTCTCCTAACTGTTCATAGTTAACGATGTAATACCCTGTTATCCAATTTCTTATAGACAAACCAATATTAATGGCTCTTATGGCATATTGCTGTAATGAGTCATGAGTGTTTAATATCAGTTTTGTCAACTCTTCAAATATCATTATTTTTCAATTAACCTTAACTTATTATTAATTATCTTCATATCTTTCATTCTTCTTCGCTTCGTTCCAAAAGGCTTCCATTTCGTCTAAACTCATATCTTTGAGCGTTTTATTATTCTCTGAAGCTTTTTGTTCCATATAATTAAAACGACTGATAAATTTCTGATTAGTCCGCTCTAAAGCGTTGTCCGGATTGATTTTATATAGTCGTGCCGCATTTACCAAACTGAAAAATAAGTCTCCGAATTCAGCTTCAATTTTATCATTATCCATGTTTCCGATTTCTTGTTTTAATTCGGAAAATTCTTCTTGTACTTTGTCCCAAACATCTTCTTTGACAGTCCAGTCGAATCCGGCGTTGCGGGCTTTATCTTGAATTCGGTGTGCTTTAGGGAGTGATGGAAGAGAAGCCGGAACACCTTCAAGAACAGTTTTGTTTCCTCCTTTTTCTTTCAGTTTGATTTGTTCCCAGTTGAATTCTACTTGTTTAGAGGTTTTCGCACTGACATCGCCAAATACGTGTGGGTGACGAAAAATCAATTTACCACACAAAGCATCACAAACATCTTTGATGTCGAACGCATCTTTTTCATCTCCAATTTTGGCATAAAAAACAATGTGCAAAAGCAAATCTCCTAATTCTTTTTTGATATTTTCATTATCATTTTGGATGATTGCTTCGCACAATTCAAATGTTTCCTCTATCGTGTTGGTTCTCAGGCTTTCGTTCGTTTGTTTCTTATCCCAAGGACATTTTTCCCGCAATTCATCCATTACGTCTAACAAACGGCCGAAAGCCTGCATTTTTTGTTCTCTACTGTGCATATCTTCTTCTAATCTTTATTCTAATCGCATTTTCTATTGGATTTTCGCTTAATAATGCCAAATATCCACCGCCGCCGGCTCCTGCTAATTTCCATGCCAACGCTTTACCTTTGTAGGAATTTATTACTTCCTGAATTTCAGGATTTACCATAGCCGGAAACATTTTTATCTGAGCATTGAAAGAATCCGAATACGCTTGCGCAAAGACTTTCAGATCTTTTTTCAAAATCGCATTCCATGCCATATCTGCTGCATCAGTCAGAGATTTTACGTTTTCTTGGTTGATATAAGTTTCTTCCAATAAATTTAATCCTGCCTTTCTTGGCCAAAGCATTACCATATAAATATGTTCTTCCAACCACGATAAAATGTCTTCATCGTGAATCGATTCTATTTTTTCAGGCCAATAAGTATTGTTATAATAATGACGGTTTAATCCGGGCATACAAATTCCTATAGAATCTTGTGCTCCTGAAATTTCTTTTCTTCCCGGTTCGTTTTCATACCGGAACAATAATTCCGCTAACTTATCCGGATGCATATTCGGTAGTTCGTAAGGCCAAAGTCTTGCCGCAGCATTGCGAGTAGATGTCGACATTCCACAACGTTCGTTAAATTCAATGGTTGGCTCTAACGACATGGTAATAGCCCAACCCGGATAAAATTTCGATACATAAGGTTGATCTATCCAAGTTCCGGCTAAATCCAAGCGATAGGGTAAATTACTACTTACTTCCGTGCGGATAGAAGTTGTGGAACGAGCCGGTAATCCGGTTTCGGGTATTCGTTTTAATATTTTATATTCGATATTTAACTCCTTGCATATTGAATCTTTAGCAGGAGAATGACCATCTTCGTTTACTACAAAAATATCCGGCATAAAAGACCTCAAATCTTTTTCAAAATCCATGATTCCGGAACCTTTGTTAACCCAGGCATCGGTTACATATTTGATAGACTTAACCATATACAACCGTTCTTGTTCGCTGTTGATAGTATGCCGTCCTTTCAATTCGCAAATTGTTGAATCCGATCCTATTCCTACATACAAATCACCATACAAAGAGGCTTCTTTGAAAAACGCGACATGACCGCTGTGCAGCATATCATAACATCCGGAAACAAATACTTTTTTTTTCATAAATAAATGATTAGTTAACGAGTTGACAAGTTAACAAGTTAACGATACAATAATCTCTTTTATTTTATTTTTTTATATTCTTTCAATCCTTTTTCCAAATACTTGATATATTCTTCAATATCTTTGTTGTATGCCCTGGAAGGAGCAATTGGTTTACCATTATTGTCTAATAATACATAAAAAGGTTGGGCATTTGCTCCGAATTTGCTTCGTTGCAAATAGCTCCATTTATCTCCAATGGTTCTTAATTTGCGAGTTTTTCCAAATTCCTGAATTTCAGTCACTTCAGGAAGAGGAGTTTTATCGTCTACATAAAGAGAAATCAGTATATAACTATTATCAATGATATTTTTTACTCTCGGATCAGACCAAACAGACGCTTCCATTTCACGGCAATTCACACATCCGTATCCTGTAAAGTCGATCATTACAGGTTTTCCTTGTTCTTTAGCCAATTGCATTCCTTGTTCATAATTGAAAGATTTAGGATGTACTTCGCCTTCATATAAGTTGAAATCCTGTGTATAAAGAGGAGGAGAAAACGCACTGATGGCTTTTAACGGCGCTCCCCACAATCCGGGAATCATATAAATGGCAAAAGCAAATGAAATTATTGCCATAAACAATCTCGGAACAGAAACATATTGTAAGTCGCTATCATGTGAAAATTTGATTTTACCCAACAAATATATTCCCAACAATACGAAAATTACAATCCACAAGACTAAGAAAACTTCCCTGTCCAAGATTCTCCATCCGTAGGCTAAATCGGCTACGGATAAGAATTTAAATGCCAATGCCAATTCTAAAAATCCAAGAACGACTTTCACTGAATTTAACCAACCTCCTGATTTTGGCATGCTTTGCAACCAGGAAGGAAATATAGCGAATAAAGCGAAAGGAATAGCCAACGCGAAGGCAAATCCAAACATACCGATAGCAGGTCCCGCGATATTTCCCATCGACGCGGCTTCAACTAACAATGTTCCGATGATTGGCCCTGTACAGGAAAAAGATACTAAAACAAGGGTGAACGCCATAAAGAAAATGCTAACTAACCCGGTCGTTGAATCGGCTTTAGAATCTAATTTTGTAGTCCATGAAGATGGAAGAGTCAGTTCGAATGCTCCGAAAAACGAGATCGCGAACACAATTAACAACGCGAAAAACAACAAGTTGAATACAGCGCTTGTGGATAATTCATTCAATGCGCTGGCTCCGAAAATTCCGGTAATCAGTAAACCCAAAGCGAGATAAATAACAATAATTGAAAGTCCGTAAGTGATCGCGTCTTTGATGGCTTTTTTCCGGTCTGATTTCGAACGTTTTAAGAAGAAACTAACTGTCATCGGAATCATCGGCCAAACGCATGGAGTGAGTAACGCGATGAGTCCGCCAACGAATCCTGCAAGAAAAATGACCCACCATGCTTCTGAAGTTTTTTCCGTGTTTCCAAAACTATTTAATTCGTCGATAACAGGAGTCCACCAACCGGATTTTTCAATTTCCGGGGATATATTTGCGTTAGTAGCAACAAGTGAAGTATCTTCTGTTGTTGCATCAACCTTGGAAGGGACATCTACAGGTGGTGCTTCCGCAACTATCTCCTTTGTTTCTTTTATGTCTTTTTCTTCATTCGCAGACTGTTTTACATTCTGGAGGGAAACTGGCAAATCTTTTTTAGTGAATTCAAAAGATTCCGGTGTAGGCGGTAAACATCTTTCATCATTGCAAGCCATATAACTTACTTCTCCGCTTATTTTAAACTTTTCCGGATTTGTAATTTTTATTTTCTGCTTAAATATTGCCGTCTTTTCAAACCATCTCAATTCCATTTCAAACATTTCATCGTACATCTTTGTTACTTTGGATGAAACTATTATTTTCCCAACAAGTTCGGCTCCATCTTTTTTATCGAAAGTAAAAGAGGTAGAAACCGGTCCGCCTTCAGGAAGATTCATATCATACAAATGCCATCCATTATCTATGGAAGCTTGGAAAACGATTTCACTTTGATCATTTATTTTAATTTGCCAC
This sequence comes from Bacteroidales bacterium, assembly GCA_031553755.1. Classification (GTDB taxonomy): domain Bacteria; phylum Bacteroidota; class Bacteroidia; order Bacteroidales; family Azobacteroidaceae; genus JAIRVZ01. The sequence continues at coordinate 65,555 of JAVBKZ010000008.1, forward strand.
TTAACAGGCTCAATGATTTGCGCTTGGAGCGTTTCAAACGAGATGCAAAAAGAAAAAATTAAAAATAATAATTTATACAAATTGATTTTCATATTTATTTTTCGTTATTTTGTTGCAAAGATACAAAATTGCACTGTAAAAATAATTAGTTAATAACATAACAAGTAAAATAAAATTATGACAAATAATAATGAAAATTCTCTTCCTCAAGAGAAAAAAACAAATAAATTCGGCAAAATCATGAAGAAAACATTGTGGACTATTGTCATTGTTCTGGTATTAGGATTAGGCATATTTGGCTACGTAAGGTATTATTATGTTTTTGGAGAAGGTGTTAAAGCCGGGCAGTTAAATTATGTAGTACATAAAGGTTATGTATTCAAAACCTACGAAGGAAAATTGATACAGGCCGGATTCAGGCAACCTAAAAGTGGCACAGCGGGTTCTGCCGCGGTTCAATCGTATGAATTTGAATTTTCCATTTCAGATAAATCGATCGCGGATAGTTTGTCTCTTTGTAGCGGACGAGAAGTTTTATTGAGTTATAAAGAATATTTTTCGGCGATTCCCTGGCGAGGAAATTCAAAATATGTGGTAGATAAAATTATTGAAGTAAAATAACCCCGCAAAATTATGTTTTACGATAAAAACATGTTTCAGATAACGAACAACAATGTTATTCCGCAAAAAGGTAATATTTTGATTTCAGAACCTTTTTTATGGGATAAATATTTCGAAAGAAGTGTTGTTTTTCTTGTGGAACACGATGACGAGACAGGAACGATGGGATTCATATTAAATAAGATGATGAAAGAAAAAGTCATAGATTTCTTTCCCGACATGAAAGGATCCGAAAATATTCCTGTTTTCAAAGGCGGACCTGTCGGTTCCGACAAATTATATTTCATTCATACTTTAGGAGATATTATTCCCGACACTCAAAAAATTATCGACGATATTTATTTCGGAGGTGATTTCGATGTCATTAAGTCGTATATCGAAAGTGGAAATCCTATTACCGGAAAAATCAAATTTTTCCTTGGTTATTCAGGATGGGAACAAAAACAATTGAGCGATGAAATATCCAACAATTCATGGGTGGTTGGGAATAGTGATTTATCCCGGGTCATGAAATCGGAAGGTGAAATATTATGGAAAAAATCACTGCAGGACTTGGGTGAAAAATATCGTTCGTGGATAAATTTTCCCAAAAGGCCTTTTATGAATTAACCTGATTTTTATCGGTTTTTTTCATTAATTAGCTGCATAACAAAAACGTCATCAAATCCTTCGTTTGTTTTAATCCAATCTTGCAGATACGCGGTTTGAGAATATCCGCAATGTGTAAACAGTTTTACACTGATTGCGTTTTGTTCCGGAATATGGGCATACAATTGTCTTACCAATAAGAAATCGAACGCGTAATCTCGTATTAGGTTCAAGGCTTGAATGCCGATTCCTTTTTTTCGATATGTTTCATCAATCAAAATTCCAACTCCGGCACGCGCGTTCATCGGGTCGAAATCGTATAAATCAATTGTTCCGGCCTGCTCGTTATTTTCTTTCCAAATAATCATCAATCTAAGTTGTTTCGATTGAAAAATATCTTGTCTCGAATCGGAAATATATCCTTTCAAAGCAAAACGAGAATACGGAGCAATCGTATTTCCGCAACGCCATAACTCCGAATCATTTTCCCATTTGTATAATACGTCTAAGTCTTCGGGTTCGAGTGCCCGCAATTTAATCTGATTATTTTCGAGGTAAGCCATAATTATTTTTATTTATATCGGTAAATATTTGACTGGAAGAAATAAGTATCTTATTTTCAGGATGATAAATATGGTAAATCGCTGGTTTGTTTTTCAACATGTATTCAAACATAGTTTTATAATCCATTTCATCAGTCGAAAAAACAAGATGATTTTGTGTTGTTTTTATTTTTCTGTTTCTTGGGGAAAATATTAATGTATTAAGAGCTGAAAAACTCGCGCGAATATAAATCGCAAAATGGACAAAGAAACTATATAGACCGCTATAATTAGGATAATGCTTCCGGAAAAATATCAACATAGCTTCATAGAATATTTTCACGTAGCGAATATCTTTTTTTGTACTTTCTCCTTTATAATGTATGATTGTCTCGGGTAAATAATAATTAGCATATCCTCCGAGTATAATCCTGTAAGACAAGTCGATATCTTCTCCATACATAAAAAAAGTTTCGTCTAACAATCCGATTTTATCTAATACGGATTTTCTCAGCATCATGAATGCTCCGGCCAAAACGTCTACTTTATGTACTTTTTTTTCATCCAAGTAACGAAGATGATATTGGGCGAATATTGGCGATTTTGAGAAAATTTTAGATAAGCCAAACATTTTGCAGAAAGAATTCCAAGGATTGGGAAAACCTCTTTTTGATTCGGGGAGAAAATTGCCATACCCGTCTATCATCCTCACTCCTACTCCACCCGAATCAGGATGTTCGTCCATGAATCGACATACATTTTCAAATGCATCTTCTCCTACTACAGTATCCGGATTAAGTAATAATACATATTCTCCTTTTGCTTGTCTGATAGCTTGATTATTCGCTTTTGAAAATCCGGGATTATCCTTATTTTCAATGAAAACTACTTCAGGAAATAATGGTTTAAGGTGTTCCATCGAACCATCGGAAGAGTTATTATCAACTACAAATATTTCTGCTTCCATATTTTCCAAAGCCTTTCGCGCGGAACGCAAACATTGCTCTAAAAAATACTTGACATTATAATTGACAATAACAACCGATAACTTCATTTTAATATCGATTTCCCTGCGCTTTATCGATTGCTTCTCCCAATTTCAGGAAAAAATTCTTTTTTCGTGGCCTGCGATTGGAATCATCGCTATTTATAAGGTCGTCAAAATTGGTCAATGAATCACCTCCCGATTTAATCATTTTATAAATCACCCCCCAATCGGGCAAACCACCGATATTCCTGTCATCAATAAATAAATCGGCCATTAATTTTCTGGGAGAAGGCTCTTCTTCTTCGGGATAATTTTTGTTTGCCGCGTAAAATTTCAATCCTTTGCTTTCGCAATAATCAATTGCTTCTTGCAACAATTCACCTTCCCTTACCGACCAAAGAATAAGAACATGATGCTCTTCTTGTTGTAAACGTTTCAATACATCAATGGCAAACGGAATTGGTTTTCCGATTTTAGGATATTCATGTTCTACAATTGTTCCGTCAAAGTCTACTGCAATAGTCATTTTATTTTTTATTTAGTGGTTACATTTTAAACGAATCACTGAATATTGTTCTGTTTACGATAGAACGCCCCAAAGTTATTTCATCGGCATATTCAATTTCATCTCCAACTGATACTCCCCTGGCTATAACACTTATCTTTACATTCACTCCGGAAAGTTTTCTGTAGATATAAAAATTAGTGGTATCTCCTTCCATCGTAGTACTTAGCGCTAATATGATTTCTTCAATATTTTCATTTTTTACTCTTTCTACCAAACTGTCGATTTGCAAATCATTCGGACCGATCCCGTCCATCGGAGAAATAATACCTCCCAGCACATGGTAAACCCCGCGAAATTGCCCTGTGTTTTCAATCGCCATCACTTCTTTGATATTTTCCACTACACAAATCAACGATTTATCCCGGATGGGGTTACTACAAATATTACAAACATCATTGTCACATATATTATGACATTCTCTACAATATTTGATATTATTACGTAAACCAACGATTGCATTTCCAAAAGATTCAACTTCTGAAACCGTTTTTTTTAGCATGTTTAATACCAATCTTAATGCTGTTTTTCTTCCTATTCCCGGCAATTTAGAAAATTCATTTACTGCGTTTTCTAATAATACCGAAGGATATTTTTCTATCATTCAAAGATTTTTATTTCCTGATTTTTTAGAAACTGTGTAAAAATGCATGTTGTTTTTTATAAGTATAAACAGTTTCTAAATTTATTCGACAAAAATACCTTTTTTTGGTGTTTTTTGCAAATTTAAAAACTTGCTGACATACTGTTGTCAAATACGTATCATATCTTTGCATTGTAATCAATAAATAAAAAGTCATGAATATTACATCCTATCTTATTTTCAATGGTCAAGCTGAAGAGGCTGCCAACTTTTACGCCAATATGCTTGGTGGAAAAATCAATAATCTTCATCGTTACGACTCGAAGCCTCCTATGCCGGATATGCCTGAGGTCCCAGACAATTACAAACAAAAAGTGATGCATTGCTGTATTACTTTCCCGGGTGGAAATATGAGTGTTGCGGACTCTATGCCAGGTGACAACCGGAATTTCGGAAATGGAGGATATATGTTGACCCTTTCGTGCGACTCGGTTGCTCAGGCTGAAGAAGTTTATGCAAAATTGTGCGATGGTGCACAGAAAATCATGTGTCCGCTTGGTGAGGTGTTTTTTGCTAAACGCTACGCGGAAGTTGTTGATCGATACGGAGTACTTTGGGCAATATTCCTCGAAGCTGAACAATCCTGCAAATGAACAAACTCGACCGCGTATCGGCATTACTGGTACAATTACAATCACGACCGGTTGTAACATCTTCCGAAATGGCAGAACGCTTTGGAGTAAGTCTGCGCACCATTTATCGGGATATGCGTACCTTATCGGAAGCAGGAGTGCCGATATGCGGTAATTCGGGAGTCGGTTACTCTCTGATTGAAGGTTATCGATTACCTTCACTGATGTTTACCAAAGAGGAAGCAATGGCTTTCCTTACTGCCGAAAAGATTATAGAACAACTTACTGATACTCAAAACAGCAACTATTTCCGTCAGGGAATGGATAAAATCCGCGCTGCTCTAAGAGCTGTAGATAAGCAATATCTCCACAATATGGATGATAGCATAGCAGTTTATAAAAGCCGAAATACAAAGGAAAGTTTGCCTAATTTGCTACAAACCATATTAAGTAGTATAAACGACAAACTGATTGTAGAGATTGATTATACTAATGCAGACGAAAATAAGAGTAAAAGAGCATTGGAAGCAGTGGGTATCAGTTATTCGCATCCGAATTGGTATCTTTCAGCATGGTGTCACTTGCGGGAAGAATATAGAATGTTCAGGCTCGACCGCATTGGAAATATAGCGACGACTGATAATCAACATACAAAAGTTCATCCGTCATTGGAATCTTTGCTTGCTGATGTTGACAATCCTCAATGTCTTACGGAGGTAATCTTACACACAAGTAAAGAAATATCCCGATACTATGCCGACAGATGTTATTTTATGGGGCTTACCGGAGAAAAAGAACTTGCAAACGGACGGATTGAACAAACGTATATGGCTTACTCGCTTGAACCTTTAGCAAGATGGGTATTGGCAAATGCCGATACAACACAGGTAATTAGTCCATTTGAAGTAAAAGACATTGTCAAACAAATCATTAAGAAATTAGATTTATAAAGATTATTTCCAACTTACCGTTACCTGGGTCATTTTCTCTTGTTCGGATATGATTTTCAAGGTACCGCCGGACAAGTCAACAATCCGTTTGGAAAGCGCCAAACCTACACCGAATCCAACATAGTTATAAGTATTTTTGCCACGGTAAAAAGGTTCAAAAACATAAGCCAATTCGTTGGCAGGAATACCAATGCCTTGATCTTTTATGGTAATATTGCAAGATTTGGATATTTCTTCGTATGAAATTATTACCGGTTTATTGCCTGAATATTTACAAGCATTTTCAATCATATTTTGAAAAGCAATAGTAAGCATGTCGCTATTAGCTTTTACTATAAAAACAGGTTTAGTTTCTGCAACAGAAATATTTTGTAGATTTATTCGCTCAGCATATTTTGTATTTTCAAAATATGCAACCACTTTTTCCAAACAATTCCAGAGGAGTATATCTTCAGTAAACAAAAACGAGATATCTAAATCTGTTTGGGCAAGTTTCAGTAAATGAAGAATCAGATTTCGGAGGCGCTGAGATTCGGTCTCAATTCGTTGCAATGCTGCTTGATATTCCTCATTAGAATATGCTTGTAACTGCATTACTTCACATTCGCCCATAATTGCGGTCAACGGAGTGTTCAGTTCGTGTGAAGCATTGGAAATAAACATTTTTTGCGACTGAAAACTTAGTTCTAAACGCTCCAGCATTTGGTTCAGCAAACGAACAAGTTCAGACAATTCGTCGCTTCCTTTTCGTTCTTCCAGGCGAGAATGCAAGTTGTTGCTTTCTATAGTTTTTACTGTTTTTAAAATATGCTTTAACGGGAACAGAATTTGCCCTGCGTAGCCCCAACCGATAAACCATACAAAAAGAATGGCAGACAAAAGTACAATGGATAAAATGATAAAGAGCGTTCGAGCAATATAGGAGCCTTGAGGATTTTCGGCAATAATCAAAATAACAAAATCGCCTTGATTATCGGAATAATAAATACCTACACTTTGCAATTTGTTGTTTTTAAATGTGATATCTTTTTTGAGATAAAGTGCTTTGACTTTTTCTGGCGATAAATAGGCAGCCAAGGAATCTTTGGCATGCGGCTGGTTGATGTCCAGAATAACTTCTTTGGCACCAGGCAACAGCAAGGAATAATCTTTCAGGATATTTTCGTACACTTGTTGGCTGACTTCATCCTGTTCGAAATGTTTTTGAGCAGTGATGTACGCTTTTTCAAGCAAATAAGTATCAAAATTTTTATCAATTGCCCGGATGGTGAAAAAATAAACAAACACAAAAACCGCCAGCAAAACACCAAAAGTAATGATGGTATAAAACAGTGTTATTTTCTTCCTGATTTTCATTGCCTATTCTATTCTTAATACATATCCCAAACCGATAATAGTGTGAATAAGTTTGTTTTGTGGGTCTTTATCAATTTTATTACGCAAATAATTGATGTACACATCCACTAAATTAGTATTGGTGTCGAAATCCAAATCCCAGACATATTCCAAAATTGTGGTTCGCGAGAGCACTCGTTCCTTGTTATTCAACAAAAATTCGAGCAAACGGTATTCTTTTGCTGTAAGTGCAACGTCTTTTCCGTGGCGTGAGGCTCTCTTTGTTTGGGTATTTAATTGTAAATCGGAATACTGTAATATTTCCTGTTCCGACGGGTTTTGCTTGACAGCTCGTCTAAGCAAAGCCGTTATGCGGGCTTCCAATTCCTTAAATTGAAAAGGTTTGGGCAAATAATCATCAGCCCCTGCATCGAGTCCTTTAACAATATCATCGGTAGTTCCGAGGGCTGTAAGTAAGATAACGGGAACCGCATATCCGTATTTATCACGAAACTGCCGACAAATTTCCAATCCCGACATGTCGGGAAGCATAATATCCAATATCAGCAAGTCGAATATTTCCGTTTGCAGCTTCGTCCATGCATCTGCGCCATTGGCACAAATACTTATGTCGTAACCTTTTATTTCCAGTCCTCGTTTGATAAAGGACGAAATATTCGGCTCGTCTTCGACTAATAGAATGCGTGATAATGGCATATCGTTTTTTGTTTAAGATAAGTTGGTTCTATTTCCTCTCTGATTGTTCTATTGCTTTTAATGTACAGCAAAGATAATGATATTTCATCTCAAATAGAATAAATATTTTGTTACAAATGGATTAAACGGCTATGAGTCTATCATAAAACTCATTTTCGATTTGTTTTTTGCTATTTAAAAGAATCATATTTAATATTTTTTGCTATCTAAAAGAAACATTATTGATAGACATTTGATGTTTATAAAAAACATTTTTGTATCTTTGTGAAAAATATTTTTATGGACAGTTTGGTCAAAATCTATCTGCGGTTATTGCAGGAAACAGATTCGAGAGATTTTAGGTATCTCTATCCGAATATTGATTGGAATGAGCGTTGTGTTGCCATTACGGGTGCAAAAGGTATTGGAAAAACCACCATGCTGCTCCAACACATCAAACAGACTTTCACAAATAAAGGCGAAGCGCTTTTTGCAAGTTTAGACAATGCTTGGTTTGCGAATCACAGTATCTTTAATTTGGCCGACGAGTTTTATATGAATGGCGGAACTCACTTGTTTTTAGACGAAATCCACCATTATCCGAATTGGACTACCGAAATTAAAAATATTTACGACAGTTTTCCAAAACTCAAAATCGTTTTCACAGGTTCTTCACTCTTGCAAATTCATAAATCAACAGCAGACCTATCAAGACGTGTTGTTTATGAAAAATTGGAAGGTTTATCTTTCAGAGAATTTTTAAAATTCGAAAAAATCGGAGATTTTCCGGTGTTCTCGTTAAATGAAATTATAGAGAATCACCAAAATATCGCCTTTCAAATTACAGAAAACGTGAAGATAATGCCTCTGTTCAAGAAGTATTTAAAAAACGGCTATTACTTGTTTTACAAAGAGGGATTGAAAAAATATGATATTAAATTGCTGGAAGCGGTCAACAATGTTATTGATGTCGATATTCCTGCTGTTGAAAATATTGAGTTCGAATCTCGTTATAAATTGAAAAAATTATTGGCAATTCTTTCAACATTAGTTCCTTATACACCCAAAATCACCGATTTAGCCGCCGCCATAGATACTAACAGGAACAACACAGTCAGATATTTATCATTGCTGGCAAATGCAAAGTTATTGAACTTGGTTTCGTACAAAAATAAAACGATTGGCGATTTAACAAAGCCCGACAAAGTTTTGCTAAACAACACCAATTTGTCATATATATATGGTGATAATGCAAATATTGGCAGTGCGAGAGAAACATTTTTTGTGAACCAGCTAAACACGGTTTCAAATGTTGTACTTGCGCCGCAAGGTGATTTTATTGTAGATAAATATACCTTTGAAGTGGGTGGCAAAAAGAAAAAATTTGACCAAATTAAAGACGTTCCCGACAGTTTTGTTGTAGCCGATGATATTGAAATCGGACACAAAAACAAGATTCCTCTTTGGTTATTTGGAATGTTATATTAAGCTCCATCAGTGTTTGATACGCATAACTTGTTGCACAATCCAATCCCTAAAATTTGAGCAATCATTTATCCTTATTACATTGACATTAGCACTTACCTTCCCAACTTTCTCCCATTGAGTTTACCGTCTTTGAATAACATACGTGAATAAAAAATTTCCACAACCAACGGAAATACAAACAAAATCAAGGCTGTAGCAGAAATAAGTCCGCCAATGATGACAATCGCCAATGGTTTTTGAGCTTCGGAACCGATTCCGGTCGATAGTGCGGCAGGCAGCAATCCGATAGCGGCCATCATGGCTGTCATCACAATGGGGCGGACGCGCGATTTCACACCTTCTCTCAACGCTTCGGCAAGTGTTGCGCCGTGTTTCAGATTCTGTTTAATCACCGATAGCATGATGACGCCATTCTGGATACAGATCCCAAATAAGGCAATGAATCCGATTCCCGCCGAAATGCTGAAATTAACACCCGTAATAAGTAATGCCGCAATTCCGCCGATGCAGGCAAAAGGCACGTTAAACAGCACTAACCCTGCATCGCGGGTGTTTCCAAAAAGAATGAAAAGGATGAAAAAGATTAAGAGAATACTGATCGGAACCACTTGCGAAAGCCGTTTGGATGCTCGCTGCTGATTTTCAAAATCGCCCGTCCACTTCATGCTGTAACCATCTGGAAGCGTTACACTTGCCTGTACTTTTTGCTGTGCTTCGGCAATGGCGCTGCCCATATCTCGGCCACGGATGGAAAATTTGACGGCACAAAAGCGATTGTGATTATCCCTGAAAATCAATAAAGGGCCTGTTATGGTGTGAATTTCGGCCAATTCTTTGATAGGAATCATAGAGCCATTCCGGGTCGGTACCAGGATTTTTCCGATTTCTTCTTCATTTTCGCGGAATTCTTCGCGGTAACGGACAATGATATTAAACTTGCGTTCGTCCTCATACAACATGGATGCCGATTTTCCACCGATAGCCATCTCGATTATGGATTGGACATCGGCTTTGGACACTCCGTAAGCAGCCAGTTTTTCTTCATTCAGTTCGATGCGCAGTTCGGGTTGGCCAATGTTGCGGATAACGCCTAAATCTTCGATACCGTCCACAGTTTTGAGTATTTTGTACACTTCGTCAGCTTTCTTTTCTGTCAAAAACAAATCATTTCCGAATATTTTGACTGCAATAGAGCCTTTTACGCCCGAAGCTGCTTCCTCTACATTGTCCATAATCGGTTGCGAAAAATTGAAATCAATACCCGGATAAATCGACAACTTATTCTGCATCTGTTCTATTAATTCAGCTTTGGAAAGCTTGCTTTTCCATTCTTTTTGCGGATAAATGTCCACATGAAATTCGATGTTGTAAAAACCTGTGGCATCGGTTCCATCGTTGGGACGTCCGGTTTGCGAAAGCACTTGTTTTACTTCGGGAAAGTCCGTTAAAATACGGCGCATTTGGTTGGCAAGCCCGACCGATTTATCTAATGCAATACTTTGCGGAAGCGTTGCCCGGATGTAGATAGAACCTTCGTTCAGTTGCGGTAGAAATTCATTTCCCAAGAGTGTGAATGCCCACAATCCGATACTTACGATAGTTGTAGCAATGATAAGTGTAATATTCTTGAATCGATAGCAAAAGCCGAAAAAGCCAACCGTTTTATTCCGAATGAAATTGACAAAGAAGTTGTTCCGTTCCCTGACATTTTTCTTCAATAAATAACTCGATAGAACAGGAACCAGCGTCAAGGTGAAAATCAAAGCGCCCAACAAAGCGAAACCAAGCGTATATGCCAAAGGTGAGAACATTTTTCCTTCCACTTTCTGGAATGCAAAAATGGGAATCAGAGCAGTGATGATGATGAGTTTGGAAAAGAGGATCGGTTTCCCCATTTCTTTTCCGGTACGGCGAATGATGCCGAGTTTGCTCATGGCGTTAAATTTTTGCATGCCTACCCGGTGGGCACACTTATCCAAGGCAACAAAAATACCTTCGACCATGACCACCGCGCCGTCAATGATAATTCCAAAATCGATAGCGCCCATCGACAGCAGATTGGCAGACATTCCTTTTATTCGCAGGCATATAAAGGCAAACAGCAATGCCAATGGAATGACAACGGCCACCGTAACCGTAGTACGCCAATCGGCCATAAAAATTAATACGATAAAGGTAACGAACAAAATGCCTTCAATCAGGTTTCGGCTTACGGTATTTACCGAAAGGTTGACCAGATTTTCACGGTCGTAAAAGGGAACTATTTTTACATCCGAAGGCAAAATTCCGTTGTTAAGTTCTTCTATTTTACTTTTGAGAGCCGTAATTACTTCGCTCGGATTTTCGTTTTTCCGCATCACCACAATTCCCTGAACCACATCGTCTTCGTCCATACGTCCTACCTGTCCGAGGCGAGGCAAATGCGACGGATGTACATCGGCCACATGTTTGACCAAAATGGGAACACCGTTGATGTTTTTAATCACCACATTTTTCAATTCTTCCACATCGTTTATCAATCCGATTCCACGAACCACATACGCCTGCGAATTTTTAGTAATCACATCGCCACCTACATTGACATTGCTTCCGGCAATGGCTTCGAACAATTCCAGACTGGTAATATTGTAGTTCGTCAGCTGATTGGGATTTACACTTACTTCGAATGAGCGCAGTTCGCCGCCAAAGCTGACGATGTCGGCGATGCCCGAAACACTTCGCAAATTGCGGTCGATTACCCAGTCCTGTATGGTTTTCAGGTCGCATACCGAACGCTTTTCGCTTTGCAAGGTATATCTGAAAATTTCGCCCGTAGGGCCATAAAGCGGTTGTACTTCGGGGGTTACGCCTTCGGGCAGTTCTACATCGTTTATCAGGTTATACACTTGCTGACGAGCGAAATTATCATCCACATTGTCTTCAAACAAAATATTGATAACCGACAAACCGAATAACGTGGTAGAACGAATGTCGGTTTTCTTTTGCACCGAATTCATTGCAATTTCGATAGGAATGGAGATAAACTTTTCGATTTCTTCAGCGCTTCTTCCGGGCCATTGCGTGATGATGGTTACCTTGGTATTGGTAATGTCGGGAAATGCATCGACAGGTGTGTTTTTAAAACAATAGACACCTACCACAACAATCAATGCCGTGCAGAAAAAGGTGAAAAATTTATTCTTGAGGGAAAAAGCGATGATGTTATCTATGAAACGTTGCATTGTTTTTATCTTTGTTTTAATGCCGAATAAATAAGTAAAGAATTGTTCCCGATAACTCGTTCGCCCGGCTGTAAACCTTCGGCAATGGCAATCCGGTTGTCAAATTGCTCTTTTATGCTTACTTCTCGTATCGCAAGTTCCTTGTCTTTACCGACAACTACCACATAATTTTTCCCGCTGTCGAAAATCAATGCGTGTTGGCTGACGCAGGGTGCTAAACTTGTTTCGGAACCGCATGTCACTTTTACGCGGGCAAACATGCCAGGTTTGAGCAAATAATCGTCGTTTTTAAGTTTGATGCGTACACTCATGGTTTTGCTTTCTTCGTCGAGTATGTTATATACTTTGTCGATGCTTCCATTAAATGTCCGGTCGGGGTAGGCCGGTGTAGTAATGTAAACCTGATTTCCTGCCTTTACTTTGCTGATGTCGCTTTCATATACATTGGCCAATATCCAGACGTCGCTTAAACCTGAGATAATAAATATTTCGGTGCTGTTGTCGGAACGTAATTGCATCTCGCGATTGATGTTTTTTTGCACCACAAAGCCCGAAACAGGCGACTTAATGGTATATTGCGAATTATTTCCAATATTGTAGATAGAAAAAACTTCGTTGATTTTTTTGCTTTCGGCTTTCGCATTTTTCAGTTCCTGTTCGGCTACCAGAATATCACGTTGCGACATCAAGCCCGATTGATTCATATCGTTTGCCACATCCAAGTTTTTTTGGGCTATAAAAAGCTTCGATTCGGCTTCTTTTTGTTGTTTTTCGTAGTCGGCCACCTCGCTGCTTTTAATAGCGGCTAACAATTCGCCTTTCCTGACAAAATCGCCGAGTTCAACATACACATCGGTCACATTGCCGCCGAACATTGGGAAGATTTCCACTACATTTTCCTGGTCAAAAGTTACTTTTCCGCTCAGATTCAATAGACTCGACACATTTTCCATTTTTACGGTATCAACAGAAACTTTGCGCGCCAAGCTGTCTGTAAGCAGCATTCTATCGTCTTTGGAATCTGTTTGTTGCACTTGGCGGCACGAAAACAAACTCATTGCCGAAACAGTCAATAAAATAAAGGGTATTTTACTCATTCTTTTCAATCTATTGGATGACATGAAATATATTTTTTCCGATTATATAATTTAGATTTTCAATGCTTAACAGTACATTTTTTTCTACTTCGTAAAGTTGTATGCAAGTCTCTTTGTATGTTTCGTAGTAGTCGATAAATTCGAGCATACTGATATTGCGACGTTCAAAATTCTCGGTAACGCCAATTATCAACTGATTAAAGTCTTTTTCTATCGAATCGTCGAATTTTTGATACAACAACAGCGATTCTTCCACTTGTTTGTAAATCGCATGAAGTTCATTTGTCGCTTTATTTTGATGGTTTTCATAAAGGCTTTTACTTTGATTCAACTGAGCCTGAGCCGTTTTTATATTGCCTTGATTGCGGTTAAATACAGGTAAATCAATAGACAGTCCGATAGCAAAATAATTGTGGATGAAATTACCGTCCTTGTCCCATATCCCTTTTACATTCAAATTAGGAACACGCATGGACTTTTGCAAACGTAGGTTAGCATCGGCAGAACGGACTCCAGTTTCAACTATTTTAAGGTCAGGACGATTTTGAATTTCGTTCAACAGCGTTGAAAAAGGCATTTCCTGAAACGAAAAATGTTGCAGGGTTGGAATATCCAACACCGGACGGATGGTGGTTTCTGCCGGATGATTGAGCAAAAGATTCAACTCTTTTTGAACGGTTGTTTGTTCTTTCAGCAGATTTGTTTTTTCGTTTTGGAGGGAAAACAGCAACGCTTTCAACCGCGACTTTTCGATATGCGAGATATTGCCCTTTTCGTATTGTTTTTCATACACATCAACCAAATGCTGCAAATTGCTGATTTCTTTGTCGTAAATGGATATTGATTTTTGAAAATAGAACAGTTCGACAAAATTAGTCCGCAGGGCGTTTCTTAATTCCCTCAAGGTTTCTTCCAGTTGATACGCGGCCATTTCGGCGTTTCTTTTTTCCAGGTCAATCCGTTTTCCACGTTTTCCGGCCAAATAAATCACTTGTTCGATTTCTATCGCCGTTTCGCCTTCCGAAGATAAGTCGAAATACTTTCCGTTCCGGCTGTTGTAAATGTTTTGCTCAAAACTAATGTTCGGATTATCAAATAATCGGGCTTGCATTACCTGTGCCTTCGCTGCATCGATATTGTATCGTTCTGCCAAAAGTAGCAGATTCTTGTTGAGAAAACGTGTTTCGGCATCTTGTAAGGTTATCGATACGGTTTGAGCAAATGTGAAGGATATATTTGCTAAAAAACATACAATCAATAAACGGATTTTTTGCACCATGGTTTGTTTTATTTTTCAAGCTGCAAAAATAGAATGCCGAAATTAGAAGGGAATTAAGACGGGATTAGAATTAAATTAAAATGAATTAGATTTATAAAGATTAACAATCTAGAGATTCAAAATCTTCAACCAAATTGTTTATGAAATATTTGCTAAATTTGTAGGTTTTATATAAATATGTACATTGTATGTTTTATGAATATAACTTTCAATCATACAGTTATGTTATTATATAAACAGAACCATTATATTTTTAGACAATGAAATTATTACATAAATGGACTATCTCTTTGCCTTTGTTGGCATGCTTACTTTTCTTTTCAGGTTGGATTTACGATAGTGTTTTTTTTCAAGTCTTAGCAGGTATTCTCCTCATTGGCTCGGTGATGTCTGCTGTTCATCATTCAGAAATTATTGCTCATAGAGTTGGAGAACCTTATGGAACCATAATTTTGGCTGTAGCCATCACAGTTATTGAGGTGTCTGTCATTGTTTCTCTGATGATTTCAGGTGGTAATGAAGCAATATCTTTGGCTCGAGATACCGTTTATGCCGCTACAATGCTTATCTTAAATGGGATTGTCGGTTTGTGCCTTTTCATTGGTGGAATTAAACATCACGAACAAACATTTTCAAAGCATTCAGTGACAATAGCCTTAGTATCACTAGTCTCTATCATATCATTTACGTTAATACTTCCTACATTTACCAAAAGCATCGCCGGACCCTATTATTCCCCAGCACAGCTGTTTTTTGTTTCTATTGCTTGTCTTCTAATTTATACTGCATTTATTTTTGCTCAAACGATTCGACACCGAGAGTACTTCCTTGCAAAAGATCAAGACATAAAAGATCTAACTACCCCTCTTGTAACGAACCGTTCTCTTATCACGAGTATAATTTTTCTTTTAGTAAGTTTGACAATTGTAGTTTTACTTGCTAAAACCTTGTCTCCCGGTATCGAAAAAATAATTGTCAGCTATAATCTCCCAAAAACTTTGGTTGGAATTATAATAGCTTCTATCATATTGCTTCCGGAAGGAACTGCTGCCATAATTGCAGCAAAAAACAATAAGTTACAAACAAGTCTTAATTTGGCTTTAGGTTCCGCATTGGCAAGCATCGGGCTGACAATTCCAACTGTTTCAATTGTTTGCCATATTTATAATATCCAAATTATTCTTGGACTTGATTATCTTTCGATCATATTATTGATGCTTTCTGTCTTAACTGTCATGTTATCACTTAATAGTGGACGAAGTAATGTTGTGTATGGAACCATATTACTTATAAACTTAATGGCATTTATTTATCTGGTTGTTTATCCATAGCAACTCATGTCCTGTTTAATGAACTTATTTAACTGGTTGTATTATTTTTTGTAACTTTAAAAAGTTACTGACATGCTGTTGTCAAATACGTACAGTATCTTTACATTGTAATTAAAAAAAATAGACTTATGAAAATTATCAGTACTGAGATTAAGAATCTCGAACCAATTAAAACAGTTGCTATCTCACACATCGGAGATTATTCAGGCATTGGATCCGCATTTGAAAAATTAGCCGCATGGGCAGGAATGAATAACCTTTGGGCAGCTTCTCCCAAAATGGCTGGCGTTTACCACGACGACCCGATACAAGTACCGACCGAAAAACTACGCTCGGACGCATGTTTGGAAAACCTATCGGGAATCGAACCCGGCGAAGGAATGCAGCATTACACCATAAGCGGCGGTAAATATTTTGTGATGCAGGTAGAAGTTACCATGTCTGAATATGGCGAAGCATGGCAAAAAGCAGATGCTGCTATTAACGAAAAGGGATATGAATATGACGAACGCGACCATTATGAATTATACGTAAGTTGTGCGGGCGACACCCAAGACCCCAATGCTGCTTGGATTGTAGATATTTGTATTCCGGTGAAATAACGTCATTTTGACTTTATCTTCAATATTTTTTCAAAGGGCTGTACAATAACAATAGGTACGGCCCTGATTGTTATTGAAATTATTTTCTGATTTTATAGTATTGAGAAAATCAAGAAAATCATTTACTTTTGTCGGGTTAAAGTTAATTGACAAGTTAGATTTCATAAAAACAATAATACAACATGGAAAACAAAGAAGAAGTAAAAGGATTACCCGAAAATGCTTATCGAGAATTAAAACCCGGAGAAGAATATATTCCGTTGATGTCTCCTTTCAAAAAATATCCGGAAGTGACCGCTTGGTCTGTCATTTGGGGCTTATTAATGGCTGTATTATTTTCCGCCGCCGCCGCTTATTTAGGCTTGAAAGTCGGTCAGGTTTTTGAAGCAGCTATCCCCATCGCTATTATTGCCGTGGGACTGTCGGCGTCTTTCAAACGTAAAAACGCTTTGGGAGAAAATATTATTATCCAATCCATCGGCGCGAGTTCCGGAGTTATTGTAGCCGGAGCCATTTTTACACTTCCGGCTTTGTATATATTACAAGCTAAATATCCGGAATTAACAGTTAATTTTTGGCAGGTATTTTTAAGTTCTTTATTAGGAGGAATATTGGGAATTTTATTTTTGATACCTTTCCGTAAATACTTTGTTGCAGATATGCACGGAAAATTTCCTTTTCCGGAAGCTACGGCAACAACTCAAGTACTTGTTTCGGGAGAAAAGGGCGGAAATCAAGCCAAACCACTGATATTAGCCGGATTAATCGGAGGATTATACGACTTTTGCGCCGCGACTTTCGGTTGGTGGAACGAAACTATAACTACCCGTATGGCTGACGCGGGAGCTACTTTAGCCGAGAAGTTCAAAGTTGTTTTCAAAATCAACACAGGAGCCGCGGTACTCGGATTAGGATATATTGTAGGATTAAAATATTCCACTATTATATGTGCGGGGTCTTTCCTTGTATGGCTGATTATCATACCATTAATGTCCGGACTTTTTGGAGATCAGGTACTTAACCAATGGAATCCGTCTATTTTGATGGCTGTAGGAGATATGCCGGCTGAAATGATTTTTAAAGAATATGCCCGATCTATCGGTATCGGAGGTATCGCTATGGCGGGAATTATTGGTATAATAAAATCGTGGGGAATTATCAAAGGCGCTATTGGATTGGCATCGAAAGAATTCAAGAACAAAGGAACCGGTAAAAATGAATCTATCCTTAGGACACAACGCGATTTACCGATGAAATTCATCACTATAGCAAGTATAACCACTTTGTTTTTAATTCTTATATTTTTCTATTTTGGAGTGGTACACAATTTGTTTTACGCTCTCATCGGATTATTTCTTGTAACGTTTATCGCGTTTTTGTTTACGACTGTCGCCGCCAACGCTATCGCTATAGTAGGAACAAATCCGGTTTCGGGAATGACTTTGATGACTTTGATTTTGGCTTCGGTTGTTTTGGTTGCTGTTGGTTTGAAAGGTACTCCGGGAATGCTTGCCGCTTTGATAATGGGAGGAGTTGTTTGTACCGCGCTTTCAATGGCCGGAGGATTTATTACCGACCTGAAAATCGGTTATTGGTTAGGAACTACACCAGCGAAACAAGAAGCGTGGAAATTTTTAGGAACAATTGTCTCCGCGGCTACTGTGGGCGGAGTTATCATGATATTAAACAAAACTTACGGATTTACAAGCAACGAATTAGCGGCTCCTCAAGCTAACGCGATGGCTGCCGTAATCGAACCTTTGATGTCGGGAACAAGCGCGCCCTGGTTACTTTATGGGATAGGAGCTATACTTGCTTTGATATTAACATTTTTAAAAATTCCGGCATTAGCTTTTGCTTTAGGAATGTTTATTCCATTGGAATTAAATACACCTTTGATGATTGGAGGAGCTATCGCTTGGTATGTGAGCACACGTTCGAAAGACAAAGATTTAAATACTGCCCGATTGGAAAAAGGTACTTTATTGGCATCCGGATTTATCGCCGGAGGTGCGTTGATGGGAGTTGTTTCGGCAGCTATACGCTTTGGCGGATTTAATTTCATCAACGAAAGATGGCTTTCAAATTCCCTGTCGGAAGTAGTTGCCCTTCCTGTTTATATTTTATTGATTGGATATCTCATTTGGGATAGTATGAGAGCTAAAAAAGCTTGATAATAATTAAATTGCCAATAGAAAAGCCAACTAATTATTGCGAATTAGTTGGCTTTTTCATTATTCACTATCGAAATTCTTACTTCGTATAAAATTTATATATACAAGTTTGCGTATATGTTTCTCCCGGATTCAAACGGGTTGAAGGAAAATTAGGATGGTTTGGACTGTCCGGAAATTTTTGTGTTTCCAACGCCAAAGCTTCCCTGTAATTTTGCATTTTACCATATTTTCCTACCGTTTTTCCATTGAAAAAATTTCCACTGTAGAACTGAATTCCAGGTTGATCGGAATATACTTCCATCACACGTCCGCATACAGGTTCGTATAATGTCGCGATAAGTTCTGTCTGGTCGGGTGTTTTTTTATCAACAACCCAATTGTGGTCGTATCCGGCTCCGTTTTTTAACTGAGGATCTTCGACATTGATTCTATCCCCGATTACCGTTGGATTTCTGAAATCAAAAGGTGTATTTTCTACAGGAAGGATTTCTCCTGTCGGAATCAATACGCTATCAACCGGAGTAATTCCACTTGCATTCAATGTTAAGACATGATCCAATATCGTACCGTTTCCTTCTCCTTTCAAATTAAATAAACCGTGATGCGACAAATTTATAACCGTAGGTTTATCTGTCGTCGCGTCATAAGTTATTTTAAATTCATTTTCGGGAGTCAAAGTATAAGTCATATTGAAAGTTACTGTACCCGGAAATCCTTCTTCTCCATCGGGAGACACATAAGACATCTTGATTTCATTTTTTGTAACATTATCAACAGTCCACACTACCCTATCCAAGCCTTTTAATCCGCCATGAAGCGTTTGTCCATTGTTATTTATAGGCAATTGATATGTTACACTATCCAATGTAAATTGTCCTTTAGCGATGCGGTTGGCATAACGACCGACTACCGGACCAAGGAAACGTTCTCCCGCGTTGTCTACATAGCGTTGAATGTTTTCAAAACCTAATACAATGTCTTCGTATTTTCCATTTTTATCAGGAGTGAATAGAGTAATAACCCTACCTCCATAATTAGTTACTTGCATATAAACACCCTTACCCGATTCAAGGGTATATAACGCGACATCTTTTCCATCAATTGTTGTGGAAAAATTTTTAGCATCCAGCAACACCGGACTTTCTTTTTTCGGTGCGCACGCAAATAAAAGGCATACAGCCAATAAAAGCATTGAAATTTTTTTCATGAAATAAAATAATTAGGATTATAAAATTTAATTAACTTATATTTTTACGTTTTCTATTTAATTCTTAAACTCCACATCCATCTCGGTTCCTTTGTCTCCTTGTTTAACCATCCATTTTTCAAGTTCTTTTTTCATTTCGGATATCCTTTTGGCATATTGTTTTTGTTCTGCCAGGTTGTTGAGTTCCCATGGATCGTTTTTCAAATCATAAAATTCAATCGCGGGACGATTGACAAAACGATTGACTAAAAATTTGGCTTGTTCGTTTTCATTCGCGCTTTCCAACCAATTCGCCCACACTTGTTTACGGTTCTTTATGTCCATCATGTGTTTTTCAAAATATTGGGCATCAGGGGTGAGATTAACAATTAGTTTATATTGTTTATCCTGAATGCTTCTTATCGGATACGCGTTTCCTTCAGGTATGTTATTGTGAATGCCATACGACCACTTACGAATTTCCTTTTTATTTCCATAAAGCACTTGTAAACAACTTTTTCCGTCTATTTCTTTGATAGGATTACCTCCGGCGAATTCAATCATCGTAGGTAAAATATCTTCATATTGCACTAATGCATCGTTGGTTGTACCTGCCTTAATTTTATCCGGATAACGAGCGATAAACGCGCTGTTTTGTCCATAACGATAACTTGTCCATTTTCCAAAAGGCATCTGGGGACCTTGTTCTCCTAAAAATATAACAAGTGTATTGTCTAATTTTCCTGTTTTTTCCAATACATCTAATACAGAACCAACTTCGTTGTCCAATGATTGGATTTCAGCCAAATATTTACAGAATAATTCCCTTGTTTCCTTATTATCAACACAATTTGGAGGTAAAATAATTTTATCCGGATCAAAATTTCTAGCATTTCCCCATGTCCATGGAACATGCGGATGAATGCTGCATACATACAAGCAAAACGGTCGATTGTTTCTTGTTATAAATTCTTCAATTCCATCTGTCGTATAATTAGCTTTATCCGACACACAATTGGTTTCGAAACCGGGAATTTCTTCAAACTGATATACCGACAGCGGTTGTGTATGTTGTTTTCCTGTTCTTCCAACCCGATATCCAACTTCCGGCAAATAAGTTGTTACACTTTTAATATTAGAATAAGAGTCTTTGTGATTTTGATAAGAACCATGTTTGGCCGGATATAAACCGGTATATAATGACGCGCGGATAGGTACACTCATAGTGGCGGACGCGTAATTGTTAGTCAAACGCACACCTTCATCAGCAAGTCTGTCTATATTTTTTGTTTTCAGGTTTTTACCTCCGTAACAACTTAATTCGCAAGTTCCTAAATCATCAGCCATAATTACGACAACATTCGGACGTTCCTGGGATTGTTTTTGAGGAGTTCCTGAAAAGACGACTAATGGTATTCCTGATAGTAATGTGGGTAAATAATTTCGTTTTCGCATATAATTTGATTGCTGAAAGTTTATTAGATTTTTGCAAAGTTATAGAATTTGTTTAGTCTCGCAAATATTGATTTTAACTAAATGATAATTTGACGGTTTTCTTCCCGGCTACAATTCAATTATTTAATAAAAATTTAACTACATTTGCAAAACCTGTACCTTAGTTTATAATAAAATAAAGTTTTTGTTATGTATCGTTGTTTTGTTTTTCATATATTATTGATTGTTGCTTGTTTTATAAATATTCAAGCTATTTTTAGTCAAACAGATACGATTTCAATCGAAAAAATTGCTGTTCAAAACTCTCTCAAAAACGCTCCTGTAATCCCCTTCCAAGACACTTTGTTTTATATCAACACGAATATGGGTTCTTTTTCCGCCGAAGAACGGGCAACATCCATTTCTAATAAGATACGTAAAGTATCCGAAGAAAACAGCTTTCACCATGATTCCGTTTTAGTTGTCGTTTCAGGGAATATAATGGAAATCGTTTTCCGAAATATTGTCATCATGAGTATTACTCCGGCCGATGCTTACGCTAAAGGGGAAAGCCAACTTGGATTAGCCAACAATTACAAAAAAATCATAGGAAAAGCAATCGTTGAACACGAAAAAAGTACCGATTGGATGTATATTCTGATTCAGGTCGCTTTAGTCGTTTTAGTTATTTTAATTATGTTTTTCCTTATAAAGTTGCTCAATATTCAGTTTAAAAAAATTTCGACAAAAATAGAAGAACAAAAAGGCAAAAAGATTAAACCGATCAAATTAAAATCTTACAATTTGCTGGATGAAGAAAAATCGACCAAAGTAATATTATTTGTTTTTAAAATAATTCGTTATTTGGCAATCGGTATTTTATTGTATCTGGCGATTCCTATCATATTCAGTATTTTTCCATATACGAGAGATTTTGCTGACAAATTATTCGGATACATATTAAATCCTGTACAAAAAATTTTAAAGGGTATTATCGGATATATTCCCAATCTAATTACCATCATTGTCATCATTTTCGCATTTCATTATCTTATTAAGGGTTTGCGTTATCTTGCCGAAGAAATTGATAAAGAACATCTTACTATCAAAGGATTTTATCCCGACTGGGCATTTCCTTCGTTCAACATTATCAAAACATTGTTGTATGCATTCATGTTTATAATAATTTTTCCATATTTACCGGGATCAGATTCCGATGTTTTCAAAGGCGTATCTGTATTTTTAGGAATTATTTTTTCACTCGGTTCAACATCGATTATCAGCAATATAGTATCGGGATTAGTGCTTACATACATGCGTCCTTTCAGGGTTGGCGATAGGATCAAGATTGGAGATCTTGTAGGAAACGTTATTGAAAAAACACCTTTTGTTACACGTGTCCGGACTCCGAAAAACGAAGAAGTAACAGTTCCTAATTCCAACATCATGTCGGCCGAAACTTTCAACTATTCACATTCGGCAAGGGTTCACGGATTGATTTTACATACTGAAGTAACCATCGGTTATGATGCTCCATGGCGACAAGTTCATCAGCTATTGACGGAAGCAGCGGCACGTACATCCGATGTAATGAAAGAACCTAAACCATTTGTTTTACAAACTGCATTGAACGATTTTTATGTCGAGTATCAAATAAATATTTATATCGAAGACGCTGATAAAACCGCGTTTATCTATTCGGAATTGAATCAACACATTCAAGATACTTTTAATGAAGGAGGCGTAGAAATCATGTCGCCTCATTACAATGCTCACAGGGATGGTAATCAAACAACTATTCCGGAAAATTATCTTCCCGGTAATTATCAAACTCCATCATTCAACATAAAAGTAACAAATACTTAAAAAGACAAAGGGTGTGCCGAATAAATCAAACACACCCTCATAATTATCATTGAAATGTTTTATTTCATTTTACCCACTTTACAAAAGCGAAGTCCATTCTGTGAGGAATATCTTTGTTGTATGGATAAATTCTGAATCCAAATTTAGTACTACCGGTTTCTGTAGCCGTAACATCTAAACTGAAATATACTTTTGTACCTTCTTGCTTGATGAAGTTCATTGGTTTTACGCTTACGGTTTGTTTCGTAGAATTGGGATTGAGAGAAACAATTTCTACTCCGACAAATCCTTGCATATTCTTTCTGTCTATCACTATTTCTACATGATGTACATCTCCAATTGTTAATCCTTTATTGATTACTCCTTCGTCAATACTGGAGGATACGACTTCCAATTCGTCCCAATGAGAAGCGACTTCTTCTTTCCATCCTGCCAACTCTTTTGCTTTCGCGTATTGATTGGCGACAAGAGTTGTTGAACGAGATGCTAATTTGGAATAAAATCTATCGATATAATCGTCAAACATTCTCTTGGTTGTGTAATGAGGAGCAATTTGCGCGATAGAATTTTTGATATATTGCAACCATTCAGGAGAATATCCTTTGCTATTTTTAGCGTAATATAAAGGAATTACTTCATTTTCAAGCATTGAATAGATAGTCGCGGCATCCAATTGGTCTTGATATTCCTGATTATCGTAAGTCCTTTTGTCTGTCAAAGCCCAACCGGCTCCCTCGCGATAACCTTCATACCACCATCCGTCAAGTACGGAGAAGTTTAAGACACCGTTCATTTCGGCTTTTTCTCCCGATGTTCCTGAAGCTTCAAGCGGACGTGTTGGTGTATTTAACCATACATCCACGCCCGAAATAAGGCGTTTTGCCAAACGCATATCATAATTTTCAAGGAAAATAATTTTTCCCAAAAATTCGGGACGACGGGATATTTCGGCGATTTTTTTAATCAAATCTTGCCCTCCTCCATCTGCAGGATGCGCTTTTCCTGTATAAATAAATTGAACAGGATAATTCGGATTGTTCACAAGTTTAGATAATCTGTCTAAGTCGGTAAACAATAAGTGAGCGCGTTTGTATGTGGCAAAACGACGGCCAAAACCTATCAACAATGCATTGGGGTTAATTTTTTCCAAAATAGCCATCACTTTGGTAGGGTCTCCTTGGTTTTTCAACCAACTATCTTTGAATTGCTCGCGGATATAGCTGACCAAACGTTTTTTCAATGCCATGCGAACGTTCCAAATATCTTCATCCGGAACATTGTATATTCTTTCCCAGATATCCTGATTTGACTGGTCGTTGTAGAAGTTTTTATCGAAATGTTGTTCGTAGAATTTACGCCATTCCGAAGTTGCCCATGTTGGCATGTGAACTCCGTTTGTAACATAACCTACGTGTAATTCTTCAGGGAAGTAACCTTTCCATACCGGAGCAAACATTTTTTGAGAAACCAATCCGTGCAATAAACTCACACCATTAGCTTCCTGACATGTATTCAACGCAAATACACTCATAGAGAATTTTTCGTGTGAACCCGGATTTTCACGTCCCATATCCATTAATTCCTGCCAGCTGATACCTAATTTTTCAGGATATTTATTCATATATTTACTGAATAAACCTTCTTCAAAATAGTCGTGTCCCGCGGGAACAGGAGTATGGCAAGTATAAAGAGAAGAAGCTCTTACCACTTCCATCGCTTCATTGAACGTCAGTTTTTCATTTTGAATATAATCAGACAAACGTTGCGCGTTAATCAACGCGGCATGTCCTTCGTTACAATGATATACTTGTTTTTTGATTCCTAATTTATTCAATAACAAGATACCTCCAATACCTAATAAAAATTCTTGCTTGATACGGTTTTCCCAATCTCCACCATAAAGTTGATGAGTAATGGAACGGTCCCATTCGCTGTTCATTTCGAAATCCGTATCCATTAAATATAACTTAATGCGGCCTACATTTACCTGCCATATATGAGAATATACTGTATGAGAAGCAAACGGAATTTCAAGAATCATTGGTTTTCCATCCTCTTCAAACAATTGCTCGACGGGTAGCGTATCAAAATTTTGAGATTCATAATTGGCTATCTGTTGGCCGTCCATCGCCAAAGATTGAGTGAAATATCCATACCTGTAAAGGAATCCTACCGCGCATAAATCGACATTCATATCGCTCGCCTCTTTGATATAATCTCCGGCAAGTATTCCTAATCCACCTGAATAAATTTTCAATACATGGCTTAATCCGTATTCCATACTGAAATAAGCGACAGAGGGTTTAGCCGCGTCGGGTTTAACATCCATATATTGTCTGAATTTCGCGTAAACAGCATTAATTTGCGACATTAATACCGCGTTTTTTGTTATTTCGTCAAATCTTTTAAAATGAAGACGTTGAAGAAACAATACGGGATTGGCTTCGGTTTTCGCCCAAAGTTCTTTATCAATGGAAGAGAATAACTCTGTTGCTTCGTAGTTCCAAGCCCACCACATATTATGAGCTATTTCATCTAAAATTCTCAATTCCTGAGGTAACCTGGAATGTACGTTAACATCTCTCCAAATAGGTTCGTTTGAATAATTAGCTTTAATTTTCATACAAAAGTAGTTTTTTTAGGGTTATAAGGGATAAAGAAGACTTCCGGAAACGTTTTATTATAAATCTTTCGTTCTTCCATTTCATTATAACTTCATTATGTTTTTTTTGTTTTTATATTTTTAATTCTTTGTTTTGCATTTTTCAACGCTATATCATAAGCTTGGTAATAATATGATATAAAACGTGCCCATGAAGCTTTTTCAGCCAAAGTTGACGCAGATTTTCTTATTGAGGAAATTTCACTTTCTTTCAGGTTCAAGAAATTCAGAACAGTATTTTTGATATTTTCCGCTACTTCAAAATAATTTTCATCGTTTCTTGATAAAACTTCTACTCCATGTGACAGATTTTTCTCCGCGCCTTCTTTTAAAGCCCAAAGTCCAAATCCCGCTAAATTAGTAGTGATAGTAGGCACTCCGAAAGCGATACTTTCCAAAGGAGTATATCCCCACGGTTCGTAATATGAGGGAAATACAGTCAAATCCAATCCGGGTAAAAGGTCGTAATACGAAAGATTGAATATTCCATCGTTACCTGTCAGATAAGACGGAACAAAAATAATTTTCACATCATCTTGTTTGTGATTCAAGAAATCGAGGTGTCGTAAATAACCACAAACTTTATCCGATGATGGTTCATACAATTCGTGGGATAAAAAAGAGTCGATAAGTGGAGTTTCAAAAGAATCAGAACTCTCCAAACGTTCTTGTAAGTCTGTGCGGAATCCTTTTATCCAACCAGGTACTAAAATAAAGGCGATTACAGGCTTGTTTATTTTACCTGATAAACGGATCCGGTTCATCGCTTCTATAAAAATATCAATACCTTTGTTTTTATATTCATACCGTCCGCTGGTAGCAATCAATACCGCGTCTTTTTTGATCTTTTCTCCGGTTAATTTAGAAACGACTTCCAACATCCTTTTGCGGGCCGTGTTCCTTTTTGCCGTATAAGTTCTTCCTTGGGGAACAAAATTATTTTCAAACCCGTTGGGAGTAACCAAATCCGGAATTCTTTCTAATAATTGCGAACATTCGCAAGCCGTTATATCACTTACTGTTGTAAATACGTCAACATGATGAGCTGTTTGTTTTTCTATCGAATGTTTGGCCTCCATACATAATTCTTCGGCCATTTGGTCGCCATTATATGAAGTGAAATAGGCATAAAGAGGTTTGTTATTTCCGGCAATCGACCTTCCGATAGATGTCGCGTGAGTGGTAAACGCGGTGGCTACAGACGGGCAATTTTCCTGAAGATATAAAGCTCCCATCCCAACTGTCCATTCATTAAAATGAGCAATCACTTTCGATTTTTCTAATTGGTTGAATTTTACAAAACTTTCAACAACAACGCCTGATGCATAAGCAAACATGCATGATTCGTCATAATCGCCGTAAGCATTCATAGATTTTACTCCAAACTCTTCCCACATTTTGTAATAAATTTCATCTTTGAATGAAAAATAAGAAGAAAAGTCGACCAAGATAGCCAATGGTTTTCCCGGCACATTCCAACGTCCAACACGTATCCGAAGGCCTTCTGATTCACAGGCTTGTTTCTTCCAGTCCTTTAACAAACGGACATCTTCAATAAAGTCAGAATTATTAGTAAATTCAGGCCCGATAAATATTATCCTGTCAGGAAATTCATCCTGAAGCGTTTTAGCTCTTGTTGATAATACGGTGTAAATTCCACCTATCTTATTACAAACTTCCCAGCTTGTTTCAAAAATATAATCGGGATTGTGTGCTATTTTATTCACCATAAAAATTGTTCTTTTTACAAACGAGCCGCAAAGGTACGAAAATTAAGCTAAATTTAAAAACTTAAAAAACAGACTTTATTGAATTTGTTTCATAACTTTGTATAAATTTTAAATAAAATACTTCACATGGCATCAATAAAACGGTTAAAAAAAGGGATTAATAATATTTGTAGTGAATTATTTTCGGAATGTTTATTTTGCAGATTTTATATTCCGGGAGTAAAACCGGGAAAAGCCGATGAAATTATTGTTGAATTATTAAAGATGCAGACCGATTTTATAAAAAGAGCAAATTGTCCGGACGGAAAACACAACAAAAAGTTAGTAAAATCTCACTACAGCAAATTGAGAAGCGATTTTCTACAAAAAACAGAACAAATCATAAAAGAACTAGAATCAATAAGTAAAGAGAATGTCTAAAACGTTATTTAAAAAATATTTCTAATTTTTCAGATATATGTTATTCTCTTTGATTTATGGCTTTTTTTTATAAATTATTGCTCAAATTTTTAGGTTGGAAGCCTTTATTAACGGTTGATTTACCTAAAAAATGTGTTATTTGTGTTGCTCCGCATACAAGTAACATGGATTTTTTTATCGGAAAGATTTATTATTCTTCCATTGGTGGAAAACCTCATTTTTTAATGAAAAAAGAATGGTTTTTTTTTCCATTCGGAATTGTTCTGAAAGCAATAGGAGGTATTCCTGTAAATCGTTCAAAGCATGGATCTTTAACAGAACAAATGACAACTTTATTTAATCAAACAGATAAATTTCAGTTGGCGATTTCTCCGGAAGGAACCCGGCAGAAAAATACAAACTGGAAAACCGGTTTTTATTATATCGCTTTAAAAACAGGCGTTCCAATAGCGCTTGCCCATATCGACTATCGGGTTAAGGAAGTTGGAATTACACGAATCTTCTACCCTACAGGCAATGAACAGGAAGATATATCCGAAATCAAAGAATTTTATAAAAACTTCAAAGGGAAATTTCCTGAAAATTTCGGTATTTAATACATGGATAATCTACGCCTGACATTAGTACAATCAGATATTATTTGGAAAAATAAATCCAATAATTTGAGAAATTTTCAACAATTATTAGAAACAGTAAAAGGTTTCACTGATATTGTTGTTTTACCTGAAATGTTTTCAACCGGATTTTCGATGGATAGTTTCGATTTAGCCGAAACAAATGAAGAAGAAACTGTCAACACACTCAAACGGTGGTCTGTTGATTACGAATTTGCCATTGCCGGAAGTTTTTTAGCTAAAGACGAACAACATAATTTATACAATCGCGGCTTTTTCATTACTCCCGAAGGAGAATCTTTTTTTTATGACAAACGGCATTTATTTCGTCCGGGAAATGAAAAAAAACCTTTTAAAAATGGAGAGAAACAATTAATCGTTTCGTATAAAGGTTGGAATATCAATTTAATTATATGTTATGATTTAAGATTTCCGGTTTGGAGCAGAAATGTAAACAACAGTTACGACCTGATGATTTGTCCGGCTAACTGGCCGGAATCAAGAAATTCGGTGTGGGAAATTTTGCTTAAAGCCAGAGCCATCGAAAACATGTCGTATGTATGCGGTGTAAACCGGGTGGGAAAAGACGGAAACGGATTATCACACAAAGGAAGTTCCCTGCTACTCTGTCCTAAAGGAGAAATACTTTTGGAATGTCCGGCAAATGAAACCATCTTGAAGACTTATACGATCAATAAAAATTCATTGGAAGAATTAAGAAAAAAATTTCCGGTTTGGAAAGATGCCGACAAGTTTATAATCTGTGATTAATTGAATGAAAAGAAACGCGTGGTCATGGGTTCCCAGCCTTTATTTTATTGAAGGATTACCTTATACTTTAGTCATAAGTATTTCGGTTATTTTGTATAAAAAACTCGGCATTTCAAATACAGATATTGCTTTATACACAAGTTGGCTGTATTTACCATGGGTTATCAAACCTTTTTGGAGTCCGTTTATCGACATCATAAAAAGTAAAAGATGGTGGATTGTACTTACGCAACTCTTGATGGGAGTATGTATGGCCGGAGTCGCGTTTACAATTCCTACTTCATTTTTTTTTCAGTCAACTCTCGCGTTCTTTTGGCTATTGGCTTTCAGTTCCGCTACACACGATATTGCCGCCGATGGATTTTACATGCTCGGATTAAACAAAGAACAACAAGCGTTTTATATAGGTATCAGGAATACGGCTTACCGGTTATCCATGATATTCGGACAGGGCGCCTTGGTAATTTTAGCCGGATATATCGAAAAACGAACTCAAAATATTCCATTCGCGTGGTCTATCGCGTTTTTTATATCCGCTTTTATTTTGATTTTAGGAGGAATATATCATAAATGTATATTACCAAAACCTCAAAACGATATCATGCAAACGAAACAATCATTCAGGCAAATCGTGAATGGATTTTTTGAAACTATTGTTTCTTTTTGTTCAAAAAAAGGAATTGGAGTTACTGTTTTTTTCGTTTTAAGTTACAGGTTAGCCGAATCTCAATTAATCAAATTGGCGTCTCCTTTTTTATTGGATAAAAGATCCGTTGGAGGATTAGGATTAGATACCGAAACCGTTGGCCTGATATATGGAGGAATCGGGCTTGGCGCGTTATTACTCGGAGGCATTTTAGGAGGAATCGCGATTTCCAAAGGAGGATTGAAAAAATGGTTATGGCCTATGGCATTAGCATTGTCGTTACCCAATTTAGCCTATTTGTATTTAGCCTATTTTTTGCCTGAAAACATTTACATTACAAGTGTTTGTGTTTCATTGGAACAATTCGGATATGGATTCGGATTCACCGCTTTTACAATGTATTTGATGTTATTTTCGGAAGGAAAATATAAAACATCTCATTTTGCTTTTTGTACCGGTTTAATGGCTGCTGGAATGATGTTCCCCGGAATGATTTCCGGTTACATCCAAGAACATATAGGTTATCAACATTTTTTTCTTTGGGTGATGATTTGTGTTATTCCGGGCCTGATTGCCACAGGGCTAATTAAAGAAAGATTAAAACCAATAGAGAAAACACAATAGCGATTTTTCATAAGGCATTGATTAATCAAAATGTGATTATGTATTAAAAAATTCTCCATTTTGGTTGTTAAATTAGATATTTTCCACCCGTTAAGAAATTATTTTTTTAAAACCTTAAAAATCAACACTTTTTCAGAATTCAATACCTTGAAAGAATGTTTTTAGGCTGCGTATACATAACATCAGTAATAAAAAAGGGTGCCTTTCGGACACCCTTTTTCTTATTATTACTACTTGCGTTGCATTTGTATAAAACTCACCTCATATCTTTCAACGCGGCCTGTAATTCCTGACGCGCGAAAAATATCCGGCTCTTTACCGTACCTAAAGGCAGTTCAAGATTTTCTGCTATTTCGTTATATTTATATCCTGCTAAAAACATAGAGAAAGGCATTTTCAAATCATTATTCAAGTTGTTTATAACTTGATTAATTTCTTTAATTGAAAAGGCTCCCTCCGGAGTATCAAATCCTGAATCCTGAGATAAATTCAAGTGATATAAATCTTCTGTTTGGTCTATAATTGTTTGACTACGCACAATTTTTCTATAATTATTAATAAAAATATTTCGCATAATTGTCAATACCCAACCTTTGAAATTGACATTGTCTACGTATTTATCCTGATTGTCTAACGCTTTAAGCGTGGTGTCCTGCAATAAATCTTGCGCATCATCTTTATTGGCTGTCAACATCATGGCAAAGTTAAACATGTTACCTTGTATGCCCAATATTTTCTTTTGGAATTGCGAAGCATTCATGACTAAAAAATTTTAAATTATCTTACGTTAAGTTGCATGTTTGAATTCTTATTTTTAGAATTACATGACAAAGTTAAGTAAACTTATGAGCGGACAAGTTAATATAGCCTTTAATATAGTTAATAAAAACTAAAATGCTCATTTTTAATTCTAATTTAATATATTTGTCTTAATTTTAACAATTTAAGAGTGAAAATATATTAAAAATGGCTTCAAACATCAATACTAAATCTAACTTTTTATGAGAACTTATTTGATATATAACGTAATTGCTTTCATTTTTGTTTTTGTTTTTACAGAAAAAATTCAGGCAAAAAATAAAAAACCTCTCGTCTATAAAATAGAAATTAACCGGGAAATCGGAAGTACGAGCCGAATTTATCTCTCAAATGGGATGAAAGAAGCCAAAAAGTTAAACTCTGATGAGATTTTATTACATCTGAATACATACGGAGGAACAGTCGTAGACGCGGATTCTATGAGATCGGCCATTTTATACAGTCAAATTCCGGTTTCTGTTTTTGTAGATAACAACGCGGCTTCGGCAGGAGCTTTAATTGCCATAGCCTGTAAAAAAATATACATGAGAAAAGGAGCGAATATCGGAGCTGCTACTGTTGTTAATGAAACCGGCGAACAAATGCCTGACAAATATCAGTCATACATGAGGTCTATTATTCGCGCGACTGCCGAATCACATGGAAAAGATACGATTATTACAGATAAAGATACTATATACAAGTGGAAACGCGACCCTCATGTCGCCGAAGCGATGGTCGATGGTTCCATTTACATCCCTAATGTAATAGATAGTGGAAAAGTATTGACATTTACGGCTACAGAAGCAATGAAAAACGGTTTTTGTGATGGAATAGCCGAATCTGTAGATGAAGTTATCACAAAACACATGGGATATAACCAATATGAACTCAAAGAATACAAACCGACAACATACGATAATCTCAAAGGATTTTTAATGAATCCCGCTTTTCAGGCAATATTAATTATGATTATCATTGCCGGAATATATTTCGAATTACAAACGCCGGGATTTGGATTTCCAAGCATTGCTGCCATCACCGCCGCCATTTTATATTTTGCACCTCTTTATATAGACGGCATGGCCGAAAATTGGGAAATTATTATTTTTATAATCGGAATCATATTGATCGGAATTGAAATTTTTGTCATACCTGGTTTTGGAATGGCCGGAATTTCAGGAATCGCGTTAATCGTATTGGGATTATCTCTCGCATTATTGAATAACGACAATTTTACTTTTAAAAATGTTGAAATGCCTGATGCTTCCCGCTCTGTATTAACCGTGTTATCCGGAGTTATTTTAGGATTCGCGGCTATGCTTTATTTATCATCCAAAATAGGAGAAAAAGGTGTATTGCGAAAAATCGCGCTTACCGCCGATTTAGAGGATTCTGTATCGACAGAAATAAAAAATAAATCTTTAACCGGTTTAGAAGGAGAAACGGTAACTATATTGCGCCCCTCAGGAAAAATTTCTATTAACGGAGAAATTTATGACGCGATTTCTGAAACCGGATTCATCGAAAAAGGAACGAAAATACGTGTTTCGAAAGTCGAAAACGCGCAACTATACGTAGAATCTATTTAAAAGAATTATCTTTGTAATCAGTTGGTTTATTTGCAAATTAGTAGGTTCGTTAATGTGCTAATATGCCAATTAACTAATTTACAAGTTATTTACTTATGAAATACATCATCATACTCGGAGATGGAATGGCCGATGAGCCTATTGAATTTTTACAAAACAAAACTCCTTTACAAGCTGCCCATATTCCCAATATCACCCGATTAGCTCAAATAGGAAGAACCGGAATGCTTCAAACCGTACCCGAAGGATTTCAACCGGGAAGTGAAATCGCTAATTTATCCGTTTTAGGATATAATGTTGCTGAAATATTTGAAGGAAGAGGTTCCCTTGAAGCAGCAAGCATGGGTATAGAAATCTATCCTGGTGAAATGGCTATGCGCTGTAATTTAATTTGTATTGAAAATGGAAAAATTAAAAACCATTCAGCGGGGCATATTTCTAACAAAGAAGCGGAAAAACTCATATCTTTCTTAAACGAAAATTTATCGGATAAAAACGTCCGTTTTTTTCCAGGAGTTTCTTACCGTCACTTATTGAAATTGAAAAATGGGAATAAAAAAATACAATGTACCGCTCCGCATGATGTACCCGGAACCCTGTTCAATGAAGTAATGACTCAACCATTGGCTCCCGAAGCGCGAGCAACTTCGGATTATCTGAATAATTTAATTCTCCGTTCGCAGGAATTACTTGAAAATCATCCTGTAAACATCAAGCGCAAAGCGGAAGGAAAAGATCCGGCCAACAGCATTTGGCCATGGTCTCCGGGATATAAACCCCAAATGAAACCTCTATCCGAATTATATCCGATACGGTCGGGAGCCGTTATTTCGGCCGTCGATTTAATAAAAGGAATTGGTGTATATGCCGGATTGAAGCCGATAGAAGTAGAAGGAGCTACCGGATTATACAATACAAACTACGAAGGAAAAACCCAAGCTGCTTTAGACGCCTTGAAAGAAATGGATTTTGTATACCTCCATATAGAAGCCAGCGATGAAGCTGGACACGAAGGTGATGTTGACTTAAAAATAAAAACCATAGAATATTTAGATCAACGTGTAGTAAAACCAATTATGGAGGAAATTTCAAAATGGGATGAACCCGCAACAATCGCCCTCCTTCCCGACCACCCGACACCTTGCAGTATCCGGACACATACCAACAAACCTATTCCGTTTATTATTTATAAACCGGGCAAACAACCCGATGATGTGGTCGCTTATGATGAATTTGCTCCCATCAAAGGAAGTTATGGACTTTTGAAAGGAGATGAATTTATTAAAGAATTTTTCAGTTAGAAATTTAATTCATAAATCATCCAACGGACTTTTGATATTTCCCAACTGACGGTTACTTACTTTGGCATAAATTTCGGTCGTTTTGATATCCTTATGTCCCAGTAATTTTTGGATAAAAAGCATATCGGTTCCACATTCCAGCAAATGTGTAGCATAGCTATGACGAAGTCCGTGAATCCCTACTGTTTTGTTGATTTTCGCTTTTTGTATGGCACTTTTGAATACGGATTGTACACTACGGATAGCATATTGTCCACCATATTGCCCTTCAAATAAGTATGTTTTCGGATGATACGTGCGATAGTAGTTCCGCAAATCATCAAGTATAGATGCCGGCAGGGTAACATAACGGTCTTTTTTCCCTTTAGCGGCTTCAATATGCACAAGCATTCGCCCACTATCAATGTTGGTAATTTTTAGATTTACAATTTCACTCACTCGCAACCCCATACCATAACACAATTTCAACATGATTAAATGTTTGGAATTTTCTACTTGAGCAAAAATCTTAGCAATATCGTT
This sequence comes from Bacteroidales bacterium, assembly GCA_031553755.1. Classification (GTDB taxonomy): domain Bacteria; phylum Bacteroidota; class Bacteroidia; order Bacteroidales; family Azobacteroidaceae; genus JAIRVZ01. Next base: position 100,416 of record JAVBKZ010000008.1, read on the forward strand.
TTTACTAAGCACTTTGGGTAAGGATGATTTCTTTTTGGGACGAGGGATTTCCTCAAAAAAAAGTTTCTTGTGGTGCAACACTTGTTCAAAGTAAAACTTTATTGCATTCATCCGACTGTGAATAACATTTTCCGACAATTTTAGACTCTTTACACAATATAAAAAATATGACCTCAAACGTTCCGGCGTCAATGTGTCCACAGGTGTGTTTTTAAGTAAATAAAGCAATTGGGCAAATTCGTTACAATAAGTTTTAATAGTATTCGAACTGTAAGCTTTAAGCAAAAGCATTTCTTGCATTCGCTTGAGAGCGGCTCTATTAACAGGATGAATCTGACAAATAACCGACTTACCGATTTCCGTTTTGGGCAACAAGCCAATTTCATTCCTGATAGCGTTGCTATCAGGTAAATACCACGATCTTTTCAATGCGCTCCATTTGGCTGTAGGAAATTTTTTCTTCAGTTCATTTTTCAATTCTATGTTGTAGGGAAAATACACAAAAATAACATTCTTATCAAGATGTTCACCCGTTAAGAATTGGTAATTTTTCAGGTTAAATGACATACGTATTTTGGTTATTTAATTTTCTGCAAAACTACAAAAATAAACATAAACAACGCATATAAAAACACAACATAATTCATTCATTATAAATATTTTCAACAAACACTTGCATCAGTTAAATATTTTGGTATTTTTGCGTATATTTAAGAGTTAGCGGCAATATTGAAAAGGCAGTATTAAACTAATTGATTTACAAATAAAAAACAATAAAATGAAAAAGGTAAAATTAAATTCCAAGTTATTTTGTGTGGCAATGAGTCTATGTTTATTAATTATCACAAGTTGCAATAATGATGATAATGATAACGATGTTCCTGTGATAAATAGTGAAATGGTTGTAATGTCTAATATCAATGATCCTCAAATATTTAATTATAAAACATCTGATGGATATAATTGTATTGCATATGGAGAAAGAGATCTTAATGGTATTCCTATTAATATCGACAATATTAATATGATTGATGAAAATGGTGATTTATATATCAGTATTGGATATAATTCTAATGGACAAATGTCTCAATTATCAACTTCCAACAGCACTATTAATATTAATTGGGAAACAAATACGTACGCAAATGTAAAAATCAGTTTACCAGACGGTTCAGAGCAAATCTATACTGATTTAGATTTAACAAATAAAGCTTCAAATTCTTCAGTTAAAATGAAATCATCTGGAAAAAAAAGAGAAATGCTAGCAAAAAATCAACTTTACAATGATTTAAGTTATACACATTCTAAATCTATCACAAAAAGTGGTTCTACAAATGACGAAGTGAATCTTATTGCAAATGTTTACAATCAAGGAGAAGCATCATCTATTTATTTTGAAGGAGATGTATTCGTAAAAATACAAGACAAAAAAGACAATATTCTTGATAAAATTAAATTGAAACGAGCAAATAATGGAAATGCTTTTTGCAGTACTTTCCCTCTATGTCCAAATGGACTTTCAAATCCTGAATCATCGATGGATAAAATATTACAATTGTTCAAACAATCAAAAAGTGATCTTCAAAAGGAAATTGAACAACTAACATATATGTTGGAGGATTTGAAAGATGACTATTCTAACATGGTTATTAAAGGTACGAAAACAGTGGAAGCTTTTAGAGAGTATGCAAAAAAGAGTTTGGAAATAGAAAAAACTTTGACGAATAAAAAAGTAGAATACAAAGACCGATTTGAAACAGATGTAAATATGTATGCTTATGCAGTATTAGATAATGCAGTATTTGTTTCTGAAAATAAATATAAAGCTAAATGTGGAGACGAAGGTATTTATCAATTTTCTATCTATCTTGATGATACATACATAAGTAATATATATTTAGAGCCGAGAAATCCAAAAGCCAATGATGGAGGCGATTATCGTTTGTGGATGGAAATCTGTAATATATACGCAGGAACGAGCCTTGAAGTTCATCTAATAGGTACTGATGGATACACTCAAGATGGCTATCTTGATTATGATTCCCCACAAGGATTAGGAAGAGCATACATGGACATACCAGTTGCTTATGAAGCAGGTATAAAAGATAAAATATCAATTACTCTCACTAAAACCAACGGTCAGACTGTAAAAAGAAATATTAATACTGTATTTCAATAAAGATAAATACTGCCGCTAACAAGCAGTTTGGCATCAGGCGGGTGTCGTTCGTGACTTGAAACATCCTGCGGACATTTCCCGCCCGAACGCCAAGCTGCCGAACGTTGGGTGCTATGTTGGAAGACGGTATCTACAAACTTGACAAAATAATAAATTGAAAGATGAATTTACTAAATGTTAGTTTTGGAATTTATGCTTTTTTGCCACAAGGATGGCTTTTTATGGCATTTGTTATTATCCTTGAATGCTTGATTATATCTCGATTGTTAACGAAGAAGTGGTTTGACAAGCAAATTTACGGAATCACAACGCTGACAAATATTATTAGTGGCATAATCGGAATTATAATTTCTATGATTTTAAATGGAGGTTGGTTTCTAGTTGTCTGGTTTCCATGGGTTAGTCGCCATGAAATTGATTTGACTAATATAAACTCTTTTCAAGGACTGATGATATTATATGTTGTAGCATTTATACTGACTTTAGTGTTTGAATTAATAAGTAATGGTTTTTTCTTGAGAAAAAAATATTTAATGAAACAACTTGTAAAAGCTACAATAATAGCAAATTTAGAAAGTTATGGAATCGGAACAATTGTTCTTTATTCATATAGTTTTAGTTAACAAAAACACAGCACCCAACAAGCGGTTTGGCGTCAGGCGGGTGTCGTTCGTAGCTTGACAAGTCCTGCGGACATTGTCCCGCCCGAACGCCAAGCCGCCGGACGTTATATGCCACCAGCCGACAGTGCAGTGAACAATAACAAAGAAGAAAATTGTACATTTGAAAAAATAATTGAAAAAAATCTTATGACAAAAAAAAATCTTATTCCGATTCTATTTTTAACAGTTAATTTCTTCGTTGCAAATGCGCAGGAAAACAAAGAAATAACAGTTAAAACTTCCGCTTCTGATGTTACTATTTTTATTAAAGGTGCGCAGGTTACACGCAAAACGTCAGTGAATTTTCCAGCAGGAAAGTCAACCTTGCGCTTTACCAATCTCTCACCTTACATTGATGCAAAAAGCATACAAGTAAAAGTTGATGGAGCAGTAATGGTAATGTCCGTAAACCATACACTTAATTACAACGATACCGCCAAACTCAACAATGATGTTGCTGTATATATAAAGCAGATTGAAGCAATTGACGAAAAAATCAAAATAGAACAAACAAACTTGGAAATTATTGCCGAAGAAATTAATTTTCTGAAAGAAAATAAAAAAATTGGCGGTACAGACAAGGGCATTGAGTATAATAACTTAAAACTTACCGCAGAGTATTACAATCAGCAAATTTCAGCATTGACAAACAAAAAAGCGGAAACCGACAAAAAAATCAAAACATTGAACGAAGAAAAAGCGACAATTCAGAAAAAAAATGCCTCTGCGGGCAACATAAAACCTGAAGCAACAGGCGAGATTATTCTTGTAGCCGATTGTAAAATCGCATTGTCCGCACCTGTAGAGTTGTCATATTATGTGAATAATGCAAGTTGGTTTCCATCGTATGATATTCGTGCAAAGGATATTACGCAGCCAATTGACTTGATTTACAAGGCAAACGTAATGCAAAATACGAAAGAGGAATGGAAAAATGTGAAATTACGGATTTCCTCTGCCAATCCACGACTTGGCTCTGTTGCCCCCAAATTGAAAACTTACATGTTGAATTATTGGACAAAACCGCCACGATATGATATTGGCAACAACGATTTATCTAATACGGTTTCGGGCATTGTTACAGATGAGAGTGGCGAACCACTTGTTGGTGCGGCAATAACGATTAAAAGCACAACCATTGGGACTATTGCAGATATAGACGGAAAATATTCACTTGCAATTCCAGCAGGTGGTGGAGAATTGCAAGTTACATATATTGGCTATAATACCAAAACACTACCAATTAACAACAGCAATATTAATATTCGTTTAGAAGAAAATGTACAGGCTTTGGAAGAGGTCGTAGTTGTAGGTTATGGGACACAAAAAAAGAGCAACTTGACAGGAGAATTGGCTGGTCGTGTAGCAGGAGTTTCAGTACAATCAGAATCAGCCAAACCAAAATCTGTTCCCGTCCCTGTGGCTCAGGTCGAAAATACAACATCAGTAGAATTTGAAATAAAAACGCCTTATACAATCGCTTCGGAAAGCAAAACAACTGTTGTAGAAATGGAACACTATTCACTATCGACTGAATATGAATATTATTGCGTGCCAAAAGTAGACAAAGATGCTTTCCTTTTAGCTAATATTGTTGATTGGGAACAGTATAATTTGCTTGAAGGAGAAGTAAATATATTTTTCGAAAATACGTTTGTGGGTAAAACAATTCTTGATGTGCGTTATATGAGCGACACACTGAATATCTCACTTGGCCGAGACAAAAACATAGTTGTAAAACGAGAAAAAACGAAAGAATTTACGCAGACAAAATTCCTTTCGTCAAAAGCAGAAGTTACTCGTGATTGGAAAATTTCTGTTCGCAACAACAAACATCAACCTATTTCGATGATTTTACTCGACCAAATTCCTGTTTCAACTGTTTCGGAAATAGAAGTAACAACAGAAAAATTGAGCAACGGCATTTTAAATAAAGAAACAGGCGAAGTCAAATGGAAATTTACTCTTCCGCCCGTACAAAAAACTGAATTTGACTTGCTTTACAAAGTCCGTTATCCAAAAGACAAAAATTTGACAGTAGAGTAAAATTATTGAATCAAAAAAATGCTATCAAAACGGCGGCATATAACAAGCGGTTTGGCGTCAGGCGGGGGCAAATCGTAACTTGAAAGTTTGTGCGAGAAATTCCCGCCCGAACGCCAAGCCGCCGGGCGTTGTGCGTCAGCGGATTGCTGCTCTACAAAAATTCTAAAAACAGAAAAGCAAAAAATATGGAAAAAATAGTATTGATAGGGAAAGAACGTTACAAACAACAAAAAGCACAACCTGTTGACTTTGTCGATGATAAAAAAACAAATGATTTATTGAATGATATTGAAAATAACCCACATATTTTTCTACTCGCTTGCTTAATGCAAAGACAGATAAACTACAAAAAAGCATGGGCGATTCCGCAAAAGATTTTTAGTATTTTGAAAACACATGAAATTGAAAAATTGTCGCAGCATAGTACGGAGGAATATGTGAGAGTTTTTGAAGAAAACAAGCTACATCGATATAATGCAGACATGGCTGTAATATTTCATAATGCAGTATTAGACATCAAAAATAAATACGATGGCAATGCTTCTAAAATTTGGAAAAACAAACTCAGTAGTGCCACGGTCGTTTATAGATTTCTGCAATTCAAGGGTTGTGGAGTAAAAATAGCAACAATGGCAACTAATATTTTGGCTCGTGATTTTAAGGTGGAATTTTCCGATTATTATTCAATCGATATTTCTCCAGATGTGCACGTATTACGTGTTATGAAACGAATGGGCTATATTCATGAAAAAAAAACCGAAATGGTAATTTATAAAGCGAGAGAATTGAATCCTGAATTTCCAGGAGTTATTGATTTGTCGTGCTGGGAAATTGGTAGAAAGTTTTGTAAACCAGCAAATCCCGACTGTAAAAATTGTATTGTTAAAAATGAATGTAAAAAAATAATCTAAATAATTTTGAAAATATGAAAAAAATATTAACGACAGTTTTTTACAACTTGGCAGCAATAAGTGTTTTTGCCCAAACATACGGTGGAGGTAAAGGTACAGAAAGTAACCCTTACCTTATTTCCTCTAAAGCAGACATGGAACAGTTATCAATATATGTGAATGGAGGTTCATCATATAAAGGAACTTATTTTCTGCTTACATGCGATTTAACTGGAATAAATGATGTGGTAGGAAGAGATAATCTCACCTCTTTTATGGGTGTTTTTGATGGTAACGGATATGAGATAAATGTAAATATCAAAGGAAACGAGAATTATCCGTATGCAGGTGTTTTCGGTCATTGTTCCAATGCAACTATTAAAAATTTGAAAGTGAGCGGCAAAATTACATGGGAAGTCGCTTTATATTATTATAATACTTTTTATGCAGCAGGTATTTGTGGATATGCCACTCAAACGAACATTTGTAATTGTACTAATAATGCAAATATTTCATTTTCTTCATCTGTAGATAGAAAATCTTGTTATTTTTATGGGGGAGGTATTTGTGGATATACAGAAACAACTACAATCGCCAACAGCTTTAATACAGGTACTATTCTATCATTTTCTTCATCATATTCTAATTATAATTGTTACTATAAATTTTATAGTGGTGGTATATGTGGGTATATGTCATCAACAACAGCATTATCCTCTATGATTAACTATTGCTACAATAGTGGCAATGTTTCCTCATCGTTTTCACCCTTAACTGATTTACTTTCTTACACTCATTATTTCGCTTATTCTGGTGGTATTTGTGGATTTATGGAAAATAGAGTCAATGAAGGAAATGTTGTAATTAACAATTGCTATAACAACGGCAAAATTTTCGCATCATCAGAAATTCCAGTAGTCACTGGAAAAAGTACAATTGCTTATTCTGGTGGTATTTGCGGAGGTGGTGTGTCCGAACTTTCCCAAAATGGTCATAGTCCTAATACTACAATTAGTAACTGTTATAATATTGGTAATATTTCTTCTTCTGCGTTTTCTCCAAGCTCTTTTTCTCCTTATAGTGGAGGTATCTGTGGCTTTAGTTGTTATATTGACAATTGCTTTGTCGCTAATTGTCAAATAACAACTAATTATAATTCAAATATAGGAAGATTGAGCGGCAATGGTGCTAATGGTTCTGTAAAAAATTGTTACGCAGATAATCTTGTTGTACTCAACAATAAAACAATCAATAATGCAAGTCAAAACGACAAAAACGGCAAAGATGTTAATGTTGCTTATCTCCAGAACCAATCGTGGTTGCAGTCAACTTTACTTTGGGATTTTTCTGCTACTTGGTGTATTTTGGGAACTGGAAAATTCCCAGAATTACAAATGCAATACAACACATCAGCGGATATCGCAGAAATAAATGCATCAGAAGTTTCTATATATCCCAATCCAGTAAAATATTACCTGTTTATTCAATCCGACCGTCCAATTAAAAAAGTGGAAATATACGACTTATCTGGGATTCGCATTTTGACAAATAAAAATGTAACGGAAAAATTAGATGTTTCAGGTTTGATAAACGGATTTTACCTTGCCCGAATTTATATAGATGAGATATTGTTAACCAAGAAAATTGTCATCAAAAAATAATTCATTTTTTAATTGGTAAAAATAAAACTTGATAAAAGGTAAAAGGTAAAATGCCGAACGCACAACATGGGTTTGGCGTCAGGCGGGCGACAGCGAGTAACATGAAACTTTGTGCGGAAAATCCCGCCCGAACGCCAAGCCCCGGCACGTTGGGCGTAAGCGTTAAGGACAGTCGTGTATTTAACATCAATACTTTCAGAGACAAACATTTTCAGACTTTCTCGGACAGAATATTTTGATTATTTTTGCAATGTGGATAAATTGACTAAAGAACAAAGACGGAAAAATATGCAAGCCGTTAAAGCAACAGGCTCAAAAATTGAGATTGCTTTAGCAAAACGACTTTGGGAACTCGGTTACAGATACAGAAAAAACGATAAAACAGTTTTTGGAAAACCGGACTTGACTTTCAAAAAATATAAAATCGCTGTATTTGTGGACAGTGAATTTTGGCACGGAAAAGATTGGGAAGAAAGAAAACACGACCATAAAACAAACCAAGACTTTTGGCACAAGAAAATTGAACGAAATATTGAGAGAGACAAAGAAGTTAATGATGAATTAACAAAGCAAGGTTGGAAAGTTTTGCGGTTTTGGGGTAAAGAGATAGAAAAGAATTTGTTATTTTGCGTACAGAAAATAGAAAGCGAGATTAAAGATTTGAAAATGGACTTAAAAGAAAAAATATCATTAGAAACGTTTGGCGACAAACAATTCAGAATAAAATTGATTGAACCTGAAAACAATCAAGAAGCGGCTTTAACTCATTATTTGCACAACAGTTTGAACGGAGTCGCCAAATTTTATAAAAAAGATGCTATTGCTTTCACTAAAGAAATTTTGGAATATAAATATCCGGAAGAAACCATTACTTCTATGGTTGCTGAAGAGGCACTGCAATACGGATTATTTGATACTTTTCAAGTTCCATTTCCACCAGTAGAGAGTCCTAAATTCAAATTTATTGACTTATTTGCAGGAATTGGTGGTTTTAGAATGGCTTTACAAAACTTAGGAGGAAAATGTGTATTCACAAGTGAATGGGACAAAGAAGCCAAAAGAACATATAAAGCGAATTTTGGGGAAACACCATTTGGCGACATCACCAAAGAAGATACTAAAAAATTTATTCCTGACGGTTTTGATGTTTTATGTGCCGGTTTTCCTTGTCAAGCCTTTTCTATTGCCGGAAAACGAGGTGGTTTTGAAGATACAAGAGGAACTTTGTTTTTTGATGTTGCTGAAATCATCAAACGAAAACAACCAAAAGCAATTTTTCTTGAAAACGTAAAAGGTTTACGAAATCACAATGGAGGGAAAACTCTTGAAACAATCCTTAATGTTCTTAGAAATGATTTAGGTTATTTTGTACCAGAACCACAAATTATAAATGCGAAAGACTTTGGTGTTCCTCAAAATAGAGAAAGAATCTATATTGCAGGTTTTCATCCAAGTACAGGAATAACTGAATTTTCTTATCCAAAGCCGTCAAACAAAAAAGTACAGTTTGCTGATGTTAAAGAAAAGAAAGTTCCTGCAACTAAATATTTTCTTTCAACTCAATACGTTCAAACTTTAGAAAATCATAAAGCCCGACACGAAAGCAAAGGGAATGGTTTTGGTTTTGAGATTATTCCCGACACAGGAATTGCTAATGCTATTGTTGTCGGTGGAATGGGTAGAGAACGGAATTTGGTAATAGACAATAGAATTACGGATTTTATACCCACAACCCATATTAAGGGAGAAGTCAATCGAGAAGGAATTCGCAAAATGACACCAAGAGAATGGGCTCGTTTACAGGGATTTCCTGATAACTTTGTAATTCCTGTTGCTGACGCATCAGCATACAAACAATTTGGAAATTCGGTTGCCGTTCCTGCTATTCAAGCAATGGCAAATGAAATATTAAAATCAATCGGAATTAAAAATACAAAGAAATGACAGGAAATAAAGGCGAATGGAGTGAAGTTTACACGTTGTTGAAAGTAATTGCTGATAAACAACTTTTTGCAGGCGACAGCAATTTAAACAAAATAGAATCTTTGATTTTCCCTATTATCAAAGTCCTTCGTGACGAATCAAACGGAACCTTTGAGTTTAGTTATGAGCAAGATTTGGTTGTTATCAAAAATAATAACGAAGAAATCAGAGTTTCTATAAATGAATTTCAAAAACAAGCACATTTTCTGCTCACAAAACTCAAAGAAGAAACAACCGCAACATTTTCAATACCAGAAATTGAGCAATTTATCAATTCTTTCAACAGCCATTCTCTAAAAGCAAAATCCTCTGTAAAAAGCGATATTAGAATTGTCATTCATGACCAAAGAACAGGAACAAATTCGGAACTTGGTTTTAGCATAAAATCCCAACTTGGCGGAGCTTCTACCCTCTTGAATGCAGGAAGAACAACAAATTTTATCTACAAAATCAATAACATTAAGCTAACATCTGAGCAAATTTCAACCATAAATACTATTGACACAAGAAGTAAGATAAAAGACCGCTTAGAAAACATCAAAGAACAAAAAGGTAAATTACAATTTGAGAATCCTGAAAGTTCCATTTTTGAAAACAATCTTATTTTGATTGACAGTGCTTTACCAAAAATTGTTTCAGAAATCTTATTACTGTTCTTCACTTCAAATTTTTCCAAAACATCCGAATTAGTTTCCAAAATTTCAAAAGCTAACCCGCTAAACTACAACTTAGAAAACAGTCATCCTTTTTATTCCTATAAAATCAAACGTTTTCTTACAGATATTGCACTTGGAATGATGCCATCCAAAGTTTGGACAGGAGAACTTGATGCAACAGGCGGTTATTTGGTTGTGAAAGAGGATGGAGAGATTCTCTGTTATCACATCTACAATAGAAACGAATTTGAAGACTATCTATTCACTAATACAAAACTTGAAACGGCAAGTAGTACAAGACATGAATTTGGTACTATTTATTCGGAAAATGGACAGTTCTACTTTAAATTAAACTTGCAAATCAGATTTTTGTAGTATAAAACGCCTACGCCCAACAAGCAGTTTGGCATAAGTGGCGGTGCTGGCTCGCAGAAAGTTTTGTACAAATTTGAAAGTTCATTGCCCGTCCGAACAGCAGTGAACCGCCACCTACGCCAAGCTGCCGACCGTTAGCGGCAATGTGCGGACAACAGCTTAACGAGAACAATAAACAAATAAAAAGAATTCGAGAATGAAAAAGACATTGATTCTATCAATATTTGCAACATTAATCAGCCTTTTGGGATTTTCCCAAAGTATCGACAAAGCAAAATTAGACACTTATTTTGATACGCTTTTCAAGAACGACAGATTTATGGGAAGCGTTGCCATTTCGCAAGGCGATAAAGTAATTTACTCAAAATCGGTTGGGTTTGTCGATGTTGAGCAAGGAGTCCGAGCAAATGAAAATTCAAAGTACAGAATCGGTTCAATAACAAAAACTTTTACCGCTGTACTTGTGCTCAAAGCTGTTGAAGAAAACAAACTAAGTTTAAATCAGACAATTGACAAATGGTTTCCAACTATTGGCAATGCGGACAAAATCACAATAGAACATTTACTTCGACACCGAAGCGGACTACATAATTTTACAGACGAGTGGGTAAACTCAAATCGCCATACAGAGCCGAAAACCGAACAGGAAATGGTTGAAATAATCACAAAAAGCGGAAACGATTTTATGCCCGATACGAAAATGTCTTACTGTAATTCTGGTTATATATTGCTCACTTATATTCTCGAAAAAATTTTTAAAAAACCATTTCCCGAAATATTACAAGAAAAAATCGCGAAGCCTATTGGACTGAAAAATACTTATATGCACGGAAAAATAAATACCCGAAACAACGAATGTAATTCTTACTCATTTCTTGATAAAAGTTGGAAATTAGCACCTGAATTTGATGTTTCACAAGTGCTTGGCGCAGGAGCAATAACTTCTACTCCAACAGATTTAATAAAATTCAGTCATACACTTTTCAGCGGAAAACTAATTTCGGAAACTAATTTGATGAAGATGAAATCTATGCAAGACTTTTATGGAATGGGCCTAATTCAAATGCCCTTTTATGATAAAACAGGTTTTGGACATACAGGCGGAATAGATGGTTTTCGCTCGGTTTTTGCATATTTTCCGACAGGCGAAATTACATTTGCTTATACTTCAAATGGCATGAATTTCAATGGGAACGATATTTCAATCGCCATACTAAGTGCTGTTTATAATAAGCCGTTTGAAATTCCAGAATTTACAACATACGAACTGACGTCTGAAGATTTGGATAAGTATTTGGGCGTTTATTCGAGCCAACAACTTCCGCTGAAAATGACTATAACAAAAGTGAATAATCAACTGTTCGGACAAGGGACAGGACAGCCTTCTTTTCCATTGGAGGCCACAGGAAAAGACAAATTCGAGTTTAAACAAGCAGGTGTAGTTTTAGAATTTAATCCAACGGACAAAACAATGATATTAAAACAAGGTGGTGGAGTATTTAATTTTGCAAGAGAATAAAGGAAAAATACACTGCCGCTAACAAGCAGTTTGGCGTCAGGCGGGCTGACGTTCGGCTTGACAAGTCCTGCGGACATTGTCCCGCCCGACCGCCAAGCCGCCGACCGTTAGGGGCAATTGGCGGACAACGCAGTGTCATATAGAAAAAACGAATAAGATTAGAATATGAAAATACAACAATTATTTTTCCTTGCAATTTTCCTTACATTTTCGGGAATAGTATGTGCTCAAAATATAAAGGAAAAACACCCGACATTTGGTAAATTGCTGGATTTCAACGAAAAAGACGCGGCAGAATTTCAAAAAATCATGGACGCTTTGGAAAAAGTTGAATGGAATTTAGATAAACTAACCAACAAACAAAAGGAATATATTGAAAAACATAATATTAGCGAAGTTACAGAATCTTATTGGGAAGCCGTTGGTGGTGGTTGTAGTTGGTATTGTGCTGGTGGACCTGATAGTATTTCCGCTTCTTCGTATTTAAAATCGACAAGTACTCTAATTGATTATTTACCAAAAAATGCTCACGATTTGTCTTTTAATACCGCTTGGGTAGAAGGCGTAAAAGGATATGGAATAGGTGAATACTTGACTTATTATTTCAGACAAACAGCACCAAGAATTACAAAAATTATTATTGCAAACGGTTATATAAAATCGACAAAAGCATGGTTGGAAAACTCACGAGTAAAAAAACTAAAAGTGTATCTTGATGGCAAACCTTTTGCGATTTTGAATTTAGAAGATAGTCGCCGTGAGCAGATTTTTGAATTTGAGCCAATAGGAAAGAGACCTGCTGAAAATGCTAATTGGGAGGAGTTAAACAAATTACCGAGATGGACTATGAAATTCGAAATCCTTGAAGTTTACCCAGGTGAAAAATATGATGATGTAGCAATTTCCGAAATCTATTTTGATGGAATTGATGTACATTGCTTTGGTGCAGGCACAAAAATTTTAATGTCTGATAATTCGCTGAAAAATATCGAACTAGTTCAAGAGGGCGATATAGTAAATAGTTATGATTTTGGTAATGAAAAGTTTATACATTCAAAAGTTACAAAATTGATTTCGACAACACATTCGAATTTGTTAAAAATAAAGTTTGCTGATAATGAAATAATTGCAACTGCTGACCATCCGTTTTGGATTGAAAGAAGTGTTTGGGCTGCGATTAATGCGGAAAAAGCAAATAGTAATTATTTTCAAGAGACAAAAATTGAAAGTTTGAAAGTTGGCGACAAAATTTTTAATCCTGAAAAAAACACTTTTTCTGAAATTATTGAAATAGAAAATATTAACGAGCGACAAATTACATACACAATCGAACTGTCCGAAAGCAATAATTTTATAGCAAATGGGATGTTGGTGAAAACGGAAATTGTGCGATGAAAACAACTGCCCCTAACAAGCGGTTTGCCGTCAGGCGGGGGCAAGTCGGGAATTGAAAGTTTGTGCGAAACAAACCCGCCCGAACGGCAAGCCGCCGGACGTTAGCTGCAATCGAGCGGGACATTGCTGTAAAAAAGTACATTAAGAAAAGGGATTAATTTTAGAAAAATCAGAGGGCTGATTTTTTCCTCTCAAGTTTAGCAAATGGGATTTGCTGAAAAGCGTCTTTTCACTAGCTAATCGCCACGTAAACTTGAGCGAAGTTATAATAAAAAAATGAGAAAGTCAATATTTTTCCTTATAACGTATAAAATTAAAGCATTTTTTTGTACTTTTCCATTGGATTAAACTTCATAAATCGGCGATTTATGTAAATTTACCCAATGTTTTACAGACAATGTCCTGATTCGCAAGACTGTTCAACTCTCTTGCAGAGACTTCAGCTAACAGTCAGTTTGGCGCAATACCCTATCGGGATACTGCGCCAAGCTGCCGGGCGTTGCATGCAACCGTGTGAACCGACAGTACGACCATTGACGAGAGTAAAATTAGACACTGAATGACTGTCCCCGTGAGTACGGTTTGACAGATGAAAGTGAAACTTGAAAATTTTGTACATTTAATCAACTTTTGTTATCGGGGGACAGTAATTCAGGTCTGACAGAACTTGGTGAACAACAGGACAGGCAATTCGCACGATTGACTGTAACATTCAGAGAAAAAGATAAATAGTTATTATGGATGAAAAAGTTAGGGTTTTAATGCCGATTGAGATTTTGAATCTTGATAAGGATGTTGATACGACAGCTGTTTGGCGAGAGTTAAATGATTATGTAAAAGTACTCGTTCCTCAAATTAATATTCAAGATTGTGGCGATTGGAAACTTCTAGTGCTTGTGAATATGAGAGCTACTAATGGAATTGGATTTTATAAACGTTCAAGACGCTACCCATCAGATAAGGAATTTGAGATATCCATATCTATTCCCATTCCAAATAATGACCAAGCGCCATATGGTCTTTCTAAAGTAAAAGAAAGCTACTATTTACCGTTGAACGATAAAAATTTTTATATTTTGGAACCACAATTCGAAAACTACGATAATTTGTATCAATACATTCTTGAAGGTTCAAAGTGTGCGATAGACTTAGCTTTTACTCATGGGTTTACATGTAATGGCAAAAAAATTAAATTTCAAAAATAGAGAGAAAAGTAAAAAAACGGCAGCATGCAACAAGCGGTTTGGCGTCAGGCGGGTGTCGTTCGTAGCTTGAAACATCCTGCGGATATTTCCCGCCCGAACGCCAAGCCGCCGGACGTTATCGGCAACCTTCGAGCAGTGAAACGATAAAGGAATTAATGGTATTTACAGATAATAAAAGAATGTATGAAATTAACATTACAACAAAAATTTAAGTCATTAGACCCTTTTTCAATTGACTTGCCAGACTTTGTTATTTTGACAGGAATTAATGGAGCTGGGAAAACACAAATATTGACAGCGATTATTCAAAATCTATTAAAAGTTTATGATACACCAGGTGTTGAATTAAATCCAAAAAAATATGTTACACCACAAACATTATCGCCTAATGAGAGTACTATAGTTACAAGAGAGCAACTAAATGCAAATACTCAAAATTTGTGGCAACAATTTGATCACTATTTGAAAAATAAAATAAATAATCCAGGATATTCTATTACAAATATATTTGGAAATAATTCTCCACAGATTAAAGTAATTGATAAGATTGCTAAAAGTGCAAATAAAATTAGAGAAGAATTAACTTCGGATGATTTCTTTAATCATTACCCTTTGGAGGACGGACTTAATCAAACAGATGTCTTTTATCAAAATTTCTCAAGCCTTTTTAAACGTTATCAAGATAAACTTGATGACAATGAGTATAGGCAGTATAGAAATCAAGTAAAAGGGCATACTGAAATATCTTTTCTTACAAAAGAAGAATTTGAGAATACCTTTGGAGAAGCACCTTGGGAATTTGTCAATAAAATTATAAAAGAAGCGAATTTAGACTATCACATAAATTCTCCTGCAAATAGCCACAGAGACGCTCCTTTTGAATTAAAACTTGTAAATAATTACAACGAAGCCGAAATTCAATTTGGAGATTTATCTTCGGGAGAAAAAGTGTTGATGTCACTTGCTTTAGCTCTTTATAATTCAAATTTTGATATAGAATTTCCTAAAATCTTGCTAATGGATGAACCTGATGCTTCTCTACATCCTTCTATGTCGAAAAAGTTTTTAGATGTTATCCAACAAGTCTTTGTAAATGAGAAAAAAGTAAAAGTAATAATCACAACACATTCCCCATCTACAGTGGCTTTGTCGCCAGAAGAATCTATATTTATTGTAAATAGAACAGGGGTTAGAATTGAAAAAGCGAACAAAGATAAAGCATTGAAAATTTTAACATCAGGCGTTCCTTCTTTTAGTGTGAACTATGAGAACAGAAGGCAAGTTTTTGTAGAAAGTCATTATGACGTTGCTTATTATGAGAAAATGTATCATCAATTATCGGACTTTCTTATTCCTGAAATTTCTTTAAGTTTTATTTCGTCAGGCGAAAGTAGAACCGATAAAAATGGGATTAAAGTATCCAATTGTGATCAAGTTATCAATATTACAGAAACTCTTAGAAATGCAGGAAATAAATTTGTATCAGGAATAATAGATTGGGACTCTTCTCACACAAGTTCAGAAAAAGTAAAGGTACTTGGTAATGGAAATAGATATAGCATAGAAAACTATATTTTAGATCCGTTATTGGTAGGTGCTCTTTTATTAAGGGAAAAAATAGTGTCAAAAGAAGAACTAAATCTAAAAACGAACGAAACATATATAGATTTGAAACATTTTGAAGCAAAAAGGCTTCAATTCATAGCTGACTTTGTGGTTGGAAAAATATCGACTGTAGTAAATCCAACAGATAATACACTCCAAAATGTCAAATTACTGAATGACATTGAGATTAATTTACCATTATGGTATTTACATCATCAAGGACATACATTGGAAGAACAAATACTGAAAGCATTTCCTCAATTAAATGCAATAAAAAAAGGAAAAGAAGATGTATTAAAAATGGAAATATTAAATAAAGTAGTTGATGATATTGTGGGGATTTTGGCTAAAGATATTTTAGAAGTATTACAATGTGTACAGATATCAGAATAAGAGATACAATAGAAGTGACAGGAAAACAGATGGCAGCCGATAACAAGCAGTTTGGCGTCAGGCGGGTGTCGTTCGTAGCTTGACAAGTCCTGCGGACATTTCCCGCCCGAACGCCAAGCCGCCGGACGTTGTGCGTAATTATAAAGACCCAGAAAATGAGAAACCTACTTTTTATATTGACTTTAACTCTTACATTAATTGGCTGTTCTGAAGGTTACAAAGAAATTGATGGAAAGTGGGCTTATGTTTCCTATGACGAAGCTGTTGGAAAACGAGTTAATTATTTGGATGTTGACAATGAAACATTCAAGGTTCTAAAAAAAGAGGAATTCGCAATTGACAAAAACAATGTTTATTTCATAGGTAAAAAAATCGAAAACGCTGAACCAAGTTCTTTTGTAGTTTTAGAAAACGGTTATTCGGCAGACAAGAGTAATGTATTTCTTGACTATGAAACTGTAATTGGGGCAGATCCAAAAACATTTAAGTTGCTTGATTTTCCATACGCAAAAGACAACAAAACAATATATTGTGGTACATTACCTCTTTTAACTACCGACATTAATAGATTTATTGTTGTTAAAAGCGGTTCAATGAAAATTAATGAGTTGACATCAAACTTTATCAAGTTTAATCCTGACTATGCTTGGATAGACACACTAAAGTATAAAGGAGTTATTTATGGAGAAGGAATTGGTAAAACTCAAACTGAAGAATTTGACGGGTATAAGAAAAAATAACTACGCACAACAAGCAGTTTGGGAACACCCATACGATTTAAGTGTGTATTGAAATGAGGATAACAACGGCAAATGATGTTCCGCACATGCCGTTATTTTATTCCCATTTATTGACAACCACAAGTTTTCCATAAATCCTGTAATTCTTTTTCTAAATCTTTATTATTTGTCAAATTAAAGGCGGTGTAAATATCTTTGCACGCATCTTTCCAATTTTCAAGATGACCATTGCATAATGCACGATAATAATATGCCATTCCGTCCTTCTTAAAATCTTCGGATTCTATTGTTTTATCCCAATCTACTTTTGCATCTTTCCAATTTTCCATATCCATATACAGAAAGGCACGATAACTATAATTGTCTGGTTGATTGGGATTAACACTAATAGCTTTTGTTATATCTTCAAGAGCAGTAGAATAGTTTTTTTGATATTTGTAAACAGTGAAGCGATTGACATATCCCAATTCGTCATTCGGATTATTTTCTATGGCTTCTGAAAAATAATAGATTGCATCATTATTATTATCAGCAATATAAGACAATATTCCCAATGTATTTAAAGCTATTGCATCATTAGGATTATTTTCTATCAATTCCAACAATAGATTTTGTGCATCCTCTAAATATCCTTCCCTTAAACAAGCAAGCGCATAATCACGATTGTAATCTTCAGAATTGACATTCACTTTTGCTGTGAATTTTTCAAAATTGATGTCTTTGAATTGCCAACGGGTATCATCTTTTCCACATCCATAAATACTAATATGCTTTATATTATCTTTAATTATAGGGAAATGAACTTTGAATCTGACGGTAGTTGCTAAGTTAATCTCTGTTGCATTTGCTTTATCTACCCCAAGTGTAGAAGATGTAACATAATATTCTTTCTTTGTATTCAAGTCTTCTATGGTAAAGCCATTTTCTTTTTTATTCAATTCACACCACAAATAATAATTATCTCCTGCAATTAAATTCAAGTGTGTATAACTCAAATATAAAGTAGTAGTAGATTTTCCAAATTCAACAGCATTAAGGATTATATCAGAACCATCGTCAGCAGGGATATTCAGGATAATAAAGTTTGATTGAGCATTGAATTTATTGTTTTTCTTCGTAAAATCTGATTTAGTTAAATTATCTATTTTGTCTTTATCAATCAATACTCCAAAATTCAAATTTTGTCCACCTCGTTTAACAAATGTAGCCACAGCAAAAACATCGCCTTTTTCATCTAGTATAGGACTACCACTGCTGCCAGGAGAAATAGGAGCAGTAACTTGTACTATATTGCCATGTTGCTTGTCTTCTCTCAATGATGATACAATTCCATTAGAAACCGTTCTTTCCAATTCTAATGGACTACTAATATTATAGACGACATCGCCTTTTTCAATTTTCTTTTTTGAAAATTTCAAAGGTTTGAATGTATCTCCATTGTTCTTGATGGAGAATTTCACAATATCCCAATCTTTGTCAGAAACAATGACAGAATCAATCTCGTATTCTCTTTCATCAGTCGTTTTAATAATCGCTTTAACTGTACCATCTAACACATGATAGTTGGTTATTCCTGTTCCATCCGAACTGATAAAGAATCCTGACCCTGAACCCGCAGGACTTCCAAATTCATCATAAGTATAGATGATAAAAGTAGCTTCTTCTGCTTCTTTAATAATATCCTTCAAACTTTTTTGACAAGAAGTAAGTCCAAACAATATAACGCCAATGGCTAACAATAATTTATTCATGATTTATTTTATTTTAAAATTAGGGTCTTTTTTTAAGCCACTGTTAGACGGCTTTGTTTTCTGTTGCGATGAACTATTGGTGTTTTTTTCTATGTCTTTTAATAATTCTTGAGCTTTAGAATCTCCTAATTGAGCAGCTTCAACTATATGTGACAATGCCTTTTCCCAATCATTTAATCCCGCATAGGCAAGTCCAAGATAATAATATGGTTCTCCAAAATTGAAAGGAGTTCTTCCCTGTAAATTTGCATTGTATTTATCCTTAATACCTATTGCTTTTTGACAGTAATCAATAGCCTTGTTATATTCTCCTAAACAGACACAAATTCCTCCTATATTACTATAAGCAAAAGGATTGTCAGGTTCTATTTCAATCGCTTTTTTCAAATATGGAATGCCAAGTGTATATTCTTCCGTTAGCAAATATTCATAACCAATATTATTGTTAGCCCAATAGTTATTTGGATTCAATTCTAGTACTTTCTTACAACAAGCAATAGCTTGAGTATGATTATTTTGATTAGAATAAGACCTGCCTTGAATTAAGTAATTGTCAATCAACTGCTGTATGTTAGAATTATTATTGAAAGATTGTTGTTCTTGCCGATTAGAAATATTTTGACTTGAATTGATTATTTTAGGCTCGGATTTTTTCCTACTAACTGAAAAATTATTGACGGAAATTTTTGCTGCACAACCTATCATAAAGGTTATGCTCTTAATACCTGCAATATGTTTCCAACTAACATCTCCAATATAACAAGTATTGCTTTCATCTTTTTTGATTATTACAGAATTCATTATCCCTAAATAATCAATCCATCCTCCATTATTTTTGTTCATTGAATATACCGTTCCATAATTTCCTGCTTTTGCACATGACCAACTTTTATGTGTTACTATAGAACCGTCCAATCCATATAGCTCAACATAAATGCCCCAATAAATATTGTCTTTATGCCATTTTTCCTTTAATTTTCCTTTTTTGTCTTTTTCATATACCTTATACTTATAGCGATATGGGTCATTATTGGCATTAGTCAAATCAAATGTAATTTGAAATGGGTTGTTTTCTTTCAAATTCAGATTCATTGTAACAGACAAAAAATCAATAGCATTATTCTTCTTACTGATTTCACTTACTGCATCTACATTTTCTACTTGTAATTGGGTTAGAGATTTAGAATAAACCACAAGTTCATTATCTATTTGCCATGAGTCAAATTTAGAAGTAACATTTTCCCACTGTTGAGCCTGTAAATTAAATTGTAGAAATAAACTTGTTATTATCAACAATAATTTGAATGCTATCTTTATATTCATAATGTGTCTTATTTATATCGTGAAAGAATGTCATACATAAGCTGCATATCACTAGAATAAGTATTAGGAGATACAGGTTTTTCATACTCATCTGTAATCTGATAATTAGACAATAATGATTTAAACCAATCTATACAATCTCCTGCATCTACACCTGCTTTTACTGATTCAATAATGTAATTTTCGATTTTTCTCTTTGTAGAAGCATGTCCCCACAAATATTCTTTTACATGAGGTACATTTTTCAATTCTTCTTCCAAAATGTTTTTGGCACTCATTAAATTTGGCATAATCTAAAAATATTATTTTGCCTTTCCGCTCCCTCAAAAGACAGATTATTTAAAATAAGAAAGCGTGAGAACTTGTTAAACTTATCGCTTGTCAGGTTCTCGCAAAACCTAAGATACAGATAAGTAACAAGCCTCACGCCCTTATATGTAATACAATAAAGTATATACACACAGAACGTGAAGCGTTTGTTACTATCATCCCTGTATCTTTATTTTCAAAACTTTGCGAGATTTGACAAGTCGGGATAATATTTAAACGCTTCCGTAAAAAATGTACTTCCAACTTCAACTCTTTGAATTTTGGAATTACTGCAAATTTACGAAATGCGTTATTAATACCAAACGTTAAAATCAAAAAGTTAAAGAATCGTATGTTTGCAATAGTTCTTCCTGTTTCAATCCTAAATACCTTTTTGTTATGGAAATACTGGAATGATTGAACAAATCCATTAACTTAACCAATGCCAATTCAGCATTTTCAGAATTGTTATTGTAAACCTGTCGTCCAAAAGTTTTCCGCAATGAATGACAACTAAAATTCTTTACAGATAATTTATATTTCTGCTTAATCTCTTTTAGTACTACATTAATCCTTTGCGTGGAATAAACTGTTCCTTTTTGACTAATCAAAATAGGGCTATTTACGCCTATTGGATTAATTTCTTTGTAACAGTCTGCAATATGTCTTTTTAATTGCTGATTAATCCTAATTGTTCTTTTCTTACCTGTCTTTTTCTCGATAATTGTAAATTCATCTACACTTAAAATCTGATTCCAACGAAGCAATAATATATCGGATATTCGTAACCCCCAAAAAGAACCGATTGCTATTAGCAAACTTGTTTTATATTCTCCTTCTTTTGTTAATGTGCGAATTAAATTCATTGCTTCATTCCAGTTCAAATAATCAGCCGTTGTATTGCTATATTTTAGGCTCATAATATTCATTTTTATAGGGTTAATAATAAAAGTGATTGTTTTTATTTACTAATAAAATGTAACTTGCTGATAATTAGAGAAACATTCACTAATAAGCAAAGTGAATATTTCTCCGTTATCAAATTTGAAGTTTTATAACCGTCCCTCATCAGCATAACTGTAATAACTTTCAGGCGTTACAATAACATGGTCTAATAATGCAATATCCATTACTTCACATGCTTTCTTTAACTGACGTGTAATAAAATCGTCCTGTACGCTTGCTGATAAAATACCGCTTGGATGATTGTGCGAAATGATTAATCCGCTTGCGTTTCCTAATATGGCAGCTTGCAAAATGAGTTTAACATCGACTATTGTACCTGTTATTCCTCCATCGCTCACATTCATTACTCCTAATACTTTGTTTGCCCTATTCAGTAGCATTACTTTACAACTTTCTTTTAGTTCAATCGTAAGCCTTGTAAATTTCTTTTACAGAGTTCCAAACCATATAATCCAACCGATAGGAATTTATCGAATTTCCTTGACAACCTTTGTAAGTGGCTTTGTATTTCTTTTTATTATCCGAACAAATATATGTAGTTGCCCTTGCACTTGAAACACCTAAATAATAATCGCCACAACGACCACATTTTAACAAACCACGCAATAAATATTCCGATTTGATTGCCTTACTTGCAACATTGAGATTAAGTTTCTTTTGATTTTGAACTGCTAAAAATGTTGCTTCCGATATAATTGCAGGTGTCGCTATTGTATTCTCTTTGTGTATTATAATAGGCTTTCCTGTATTATCAAATCGGTTTGTCTTTGTGTTCGTATTAATCACTTTGTAACCTGCATATACTGTATTGTCAATTATTGATACGATTGAGCCTTTGCGCCATATTAACTCATCTCTGCTTATCGTATTACCGGAGGGATAAGTAACAGTGTCTTTCTTTACTATTTTGTTGAAATTGGTTTGAATTTTATACTCGTTCAACAACCTTGAAATAACTACTAACGTTTTTCCCTCGTTGTACATTTCAAATATTCGTTGTACGATTTCGGCAGGCGTTCTAAATCCGTCTATATCCGATACAGGGTCATTATCAATAACTAACTTCTTATTTTCTTTTTTGTAGCCGAATGGTGCATGATAGGCGTATGTTTCATTTCTTGTTAATATTGCTTCATTTCGCCCTCTTTGTGTCCGTTGTGCTTTCTGCTGTATCTCAAACAAGGCAAACTTTGAAAAGATAGAGAGTGCCAATGATGTTGTCAATTCTTCTTCTCCTGAATGGATATTGAAAAGATACAAGGGTGTTGGTTTAAGAAAGCAAATGTTGATATGCTTTTTTCGGAACATATTAACCAATTCATCAAAATAAATAGGCTCTCTTGATAATCGGGAAACTTCCCATATATAAACAATATCAATATCGTCATTATTTAGTTGTAACAGCTCATTTAATCCTCGCCTACTGTCTTTATCTTTAAGTCCTGAAACTTTATCCCTAAATTCATATATCAATTCGGCATTATCTCTTAATATCTGCATTTGAATATCGGGTAATTGGGTATCTTCGTTTTGTTCTTTGGTAGATACCCTTAAATATGCTGCTGCTTTGAGTTGCTGTGTCATTTTTTTTGTATTTTTACGATTATTATACGATGTAAATGTAAGTAATTTTTTTGACACACTTAAATCGTAAACTTATTTGGCGTCAGGCGGGGTTTAGCAGTAGCTTGACAGTTCGTACGGACTTCGCCCGCCCGAACGCCAAGCCGCCGACCGTTAGCTGCAATCGAGCGGGACATTGCTGTAAAAAAGTACATTAAGAAAAGGGATTAATTTTAGAAAAATCAGAGGGCTGATTTTTTCCTCTCAAGT